>NZ_LXIE01000001.1 GCF_001641085.1 Aequorivita soesokkakensis
AATCAATATTTTGCTGTTCGATTCTTTTCAAAAAGAAGATTTCTGTTTACTTGTGTAATCATTAAGAGTTATGTTTCTTGTTTACAATTGTAAACTAGGCATTGTTTAACTTTGTAAACTTTAATTAAATTATGAAAATAGAAAATTGGTACAGTAGTAATTATGAACTCCATTTAAAAGGAAGATATATTACATTGCAAAGTATTTTCCCATTGTTGGATATGTATAAATTGGATTATGAAATTTCGGTATCTGGAATTTCAGAAATGGGAAAAGATATTCCTTTAATCAAAATTGGAAATGGACCTAAAATTGTTTTGGGATGGTCTCAAATGCATGGAAATGAATCCACGACCACGAAGGCTATTTTCGATTTTTTAAAGTTTATAAGCCAAAAAGAGGTCTTTCAATCGGAAATCAGACAGTTTTTGGAAACTTATACTTTCTATATTTTTCCAATGCTTAATCCTGATGGAGCTGAGCTTTATACACGTGAGAATGCAAATGAAATTGACCTCAATCGTGATGCACAAAATCTTTCCCAAAGCGAAAGCAGATGTCTTCGCGATACTTTTGAGCGGCTGAAACCTTCACTATGCTTAAATCTACACGATCAACGCTCCATTTATGGTTTTAAAAATGGGAAATCAGCCGCGGTTTCATTTTTATCTCCAGCAGCCGATGCAAATAGAAAAGTTACCGAGGCCCGTAAAATAGCAATGTCGCAAATAGCAAAAATGAGTCATTTTCTTCAAAAATACATTCCTGGACAGATAGGAAGGTATGATGATAGCTTCAACAATGCCTGTGTGGGCGATACTTTTCAAAAGGCTGGCGTGCCTACCATTCTTTTTGAGGCAGGACATTACGGACAGGATTACCAGCGGGAAAAAACACGGGAATATATTTTCTATTCCTTGCTTTCCCTTTTTGATATTATTGAAGTGCAAAAGAAATCTTCAGATCATAAAGATTATTTTGATATTCCGGAAAATCTAAAAAACTATAATGATTTCATCCTTAGGAATGTAAAAATACCAAATGAAAGGAGAAATGTTTCTATAGCCATTCAGTACACAGAAGTTTTAAAAAATAATGAAATAGATTTTGTACCTGTAATTGATGAAATTGGAAAATTGGACACAAAGTTTGGATATAAAGAGGTAGATGCGAAGGGTTCGGAAATTTTAACAGATTCGCAAGAAAATTTAACAGTAGGTCAAAATATTTTAAGAATTGTAGATAAATTTGATAAATCAACAATATATTTTCAATAATTCGGTTTCATTATACCATAAAACTTCATAGTTTTGCAAAAAAAAATAAAAGTTATGCCAAAGTTTAAATTAGACGATACCGATCACAAGATTCTTGATTTACTGATTGATAATACCCGAATTCCTTTTACTGATATTGCAAAAAAGTTGGAAATTTCAGCTGGAACAATACATGTTCGTGTTAAAAAAATGGAAGAGGCCGGAATAATCACAGGATCCTCGCTTCAGGTTGATTATCAAAAATTAGGGTATTCATTTATTGCCTATGTTGGGGTGTTCATTTTTAAAACATCACAAACACAATTTGTTTTGGAACGAATAAGCGAAATTCCATTTGTTACGGTAGCCAGTGTTACTACAGGGAAATTCAATATTTTCTGTAAAATAAGGGCTAGGGATACTTCGCATGCCAAGGATATAATTTACCAAATAGATGATATTGAAGGTGTTAGCCGAACAGAAACTATGATTTCTATGGAAGAAAGCATCAACGATAAAAAGCGATTGCTCCATTCCATCTTCAGCGAGATATAATTTTTTTATTTTCAATTTAAAAAGAAGCCTTTGTTATTCAGCAAAGGTTTTTTTTATCTTTATATGAAAACTATGAGAGTATCTGAAATTGATCCTTCTGAATACAACCCGTATTATAAACACTATATAGATTTGGTGGAAAATATTCCTTTACTCGATGCCTTGTCGAAAGGATTAGGGAATACACAATCATTTTTTGATAATTTGCCTAAGGAAAAATGGAACTATCGCTACGCCGAAGGAAAATGGACCCCAAAAGATATTTTGCAGCACATTACGGACACTGAACGTGTTTTTGCATACAGAGCCTTATATTTTGCCCGAAGCAAAAACGCCGACCTCAAAGGATTTGATGAAAATATTTTTGCTGAAAATGCAATGGCCAATGACAGGGCTGTTGAAGATCTTTTGCAGGAGCATTTAGCAGTGCGGACGTCCACCATTTGTCTTTTTAAAAACTTTAGCCAGCATCAATTTAAACAAATTGGGATGGCCAATGGCAGTAATATGTCCGTGGCTGCTTTGGGTTTTGTAATTTGTGGTCACGAAATCCACCACAGTAATATTATTACGGAGCGCTATTTATGAAGAAAACCTTAAAACTTTTAAAAGATACCTATTTAAGCTGGGATAAAAATGACCCGTGGGCAAAAAGCGCGGTAATTGCTTATTACGCCCTGTTTTCACTGCCTTCCTTACTTATTATAACCGTTCATTTTGCCGGTGTATTTTTCGGGAGGGAAGCGGTAGAGGGCAGAATAACAGGCGAAATTAGTGGCTTGATAGGGCAGGGCAGTGCTGAATTGATTCAAGCAATGATTATTAATTCAGCGCTTTCTGAAAGTTCCCTTTTGTTTATCATTTTCGGTATCGGAATGTTGGTTTTTGGTGCGACGGGAGTTTTTTTTCAGCTTCAAAAAGCATTGAATGATATATGGAGCGTCCGTTCAAAAAAGAATACAATTAAAGATACTTTAAAACGAAGGGCAGTTTCCTTCGGAATGGTTTTGATTATTGGTCTGCTGATGCTTATCTCGCTTGTTTTAAGCACTGCGATCAATGCGTTGAGTGAATTCATCGGGAGCTATTACACCGAATTCTCTTCGCAATTTATCCAAATACTCAATTTCATTTTCTCACAGATTATTGTCACCGCGCTTTTTGCGGCAATTTTTACAATTTTACCGGATGTGAAAATTAAATGGAAAACCAATCTCATTGGCGCTTTTATGACTTCTTTGCTCTTTTTAGCAGGAAAATATTTAATAGGATTTTATTTTGCTAAATCAGATCCAGCTTCTGTTTATGGAGCAGCCGGCAGTGTGGTCCTGCTTTTGTTGTGGGTTTATTATACCTG
Organism: Aequorivita soesokkakensis; assembly: GCF_001641085.1. Classification (GTDB taxonomy): domain Bacteria; phylum Bacteroidota; class Bacteroidia; order Flavobacteriales; family Flavobacteriaceae; genus Aequorivita; species Aequorivita soesokkakensis. The sequence continues at coordinate 3,169 of NZ_LXIE01000001.1, forward strand.
TCTTATTCTGTTTTTTGGAGCAGAATTTACAGTTAATTGGGCATTGCTGAGAAATATAAAAATTGAACCCACAGAGAATGCCACACTTTCCTACGAACTTGAAATGCAAGAACTTCGCGAGTATAAACGCAAAGTTGAAGAAGATAAAAAAAAAGCAGAAAAATTAAAGAATAACTGATTCTCTTAATGTTTCTTAACAAAGATTAGTAAAACATTAGTATAAAAAAATTGATGGAAAGCCCTATCGTTGCTATCTTCATCAAAAATTAATTGTTTAACTAAAAAGAAAGATTATGAATAAGAGAATTGCAATTTTAGCCACAAACGGTTTTGAGGAATCTGAATTAAAATCACCAAAAGAGGCGATGGAAAAGGAAGGTTTTAATGTTGAAATCATTAGTGAGGAAGAAGGAAAAATTAAAGCGTGGGCAGACGGAAACTGGAGTAATGAGTACGCCGTCAATAAAACCTTAGATAACGCCAACGCATCTGATTATAACGCATTAGTGCTTCCTGGCGGGGTGATAAACCCAGATAAACTGAGAAGAAACGAAAAGGCATTAAAATTCGTGAAACATTTCTTTGAACAAAAGAAACCAGTTGCGGCAATTTGCCATGGGCCACAGATTTTAATATCCGCTGAAGTAGTTAAAGGAAGAAAAATGACTTCTTTTAATTCTATCAAAGTTGATTTGATAAATGCAGGAGCAAATTGGGTGGATGAAGAAGTAGTTGTTGATGAAGGTTTTGTGACCAGCAGAAATCCAAATGACTTGCCGGCATTCAATTCAAAATTGATTGAAGAAATTAAGGAAGGTAAGCACGAGTTTCAACACGCTTAATTTTTATAAATAGACAATAAAAAAGAGGCCGAAAAAGCCTCTTTTTTTTTTATGCAATGGATTCGGAATTATTCCTCTTCGTCCAATTTCTTTTTATCCGGAATTTCGCTTATTGGCTCATTGAAGTCTGCGTCATCATAGTCGTCTTCATCAAAATTTGCCATGGTTGTTTCCAATCGGGAACTTACTTTAACCAAATAAATAGTGTCCTCCGTTCTAACTTCAACGGCTTCTACGGTTTCGTTTTTGGCATTTTTAAAAGTTATAACATGGTCATCGTCATACCCGTCAGGATATTTTTCAACTAATAAAGAAAGTATTTCGGGGGTCAACTTTCGGTAATCTACAATGATTCGCTTCATTTAATATTCAATCTTTTGGTTTGTGGTTATAAAACTATTCAAAAATTGAAGACATAAAAATATTTTCAGGAAAATTTTTAGAAATTTTTATAATATTCAAAAGCCTTATATATCAGCTCATTATTTACTTCACAATTGCATTTGTGACGACCTATGTCTTCCAAGAGCACAAATAACACTTTTCCGTTTCTGTTTTTTTTGTCGAATGCCATCAAATTTATGATCGCGGCAATATCGTTTTGCGTGAATGATTGCTTTGGGAAGTAGTTAAAAATGCTATGTGTCACCTCTTCCAAAGTTTCTTTCGGAAAACTTAAAATTTCAGTTGAAATATAGGTTGCTAAAATTAAACCCACAGCAACCGCTTCGCCATGAAGCAAAGGATTTTTATTGGATGCTTCAAGAAAATGGGACTCAATTGCATGCCCTAATGTGTGTCCATAATTTAAGGTTTTGCGAAGATTTTTTTCCAAAGGATCTTTGGTTACAATTTCCTTTTTAATTTCAATTGAATCCCAAATCAAATTGTTAAATGCTGAATTATCTGAAACATCAACATTTTTAATGCGTTCCCAATATGCTTTACTGTGTATCAATCCATGTTTTAGCATTTCGGCAATACCGGAAACTATATGTTCTTTTGGCAATGTTTTTAAAAATTCAGTATCCAAAATAACCATCTCAGGAAGCGCGATAACCCCGATCTGGTTTTTTTTGTGGCCCAGATCAACGCCGTTTTTACCGCCAACCGATGCATCAACCATTGCGAGTAGGGAAGTGGGAATATTTATAAATGAAATTCCCCGCATAAAGGTTGAAGCCACAAAACCGCCCAAATCTGTAACTACACCGCCGCCCAGATTGATAATCATACTATTTCTGTCAGCGCCTTTATCGGAAAGTGTTTCCCATACATTCAGGCAGGTAGCGATATTTTTGTGCGCTTCCCCTTCGGGAATAATGATTGTTTCAGGAATAGTTTCAAATCCAGCTTTTTTTAAAAGATAGGGCAAACAATGGTTTTCTGTGTTTTCATCAACCAGGATGAATATTTTTGAGGGCTTTGATTTCAAAATGATTTTTGAAAATATTTCCCAAGCCATTTCATTTTTATATACCAAGCCTTTTTCTTTTCCTTCTTTTTCCATGAATTTGTTGATTGTTCTCATATATTCAGAGTTCAAATCTAACTATATTTGCACACTTTATTTTGAATTTTATGACATCAAATTCCCTTTTCGACAATACCGAAACTGCCTTTAAACTAAAAAGTGATTCTGAGCTGGAAAGAGCTTATTTTCTTTTCAAAATGATTTCAAAGGAACCTTTGGTGAAAATAGGAACCGCCGTAACAAAATTTGCATTAAATATAAACCTTCCAGTGGAAGGCTTGATTCGTTCTACAGTGTTTGACCATTTTTGTGGTGGTGTGAACGAAAAGGACTGTATGTCCACCGTCGATAAGCTTTTTGATGCGGGAGTTGCTTCAGTTTTGGATTTTTCAGTTGAAGGAAAGGAAGAAGATGAACAGTTTGATTCTACGGCAGAAAAGGTAATTGAGCTCACCAAATTCGCAAAGAATAAAGAGGCGATGCCTTTTTCTGTTTTTAAGCCCACAGGTTTTGGAAGATTTAAAATTTGGCAGAAAATAACTGAAAACCAACACTTGACCGATGCCGAAAAACTTGAATGGAAAAGGATAGAAGATCGTTATGATCTAGTTTCAAAGGAAGCGCATGATAGTAATATTAGGTTGTTGATTGATGGGGAAGAATCATGGATGCAGGATGCTGCAGACTCGCTTTGCGAAAAAATGATGGAAAAATACAATACCGAGCGCCCAATTGTTTTTAACACCCTACAATGCTACAGATGGGATCGGTTGGAATATTTGAAAGAGTTGCATCAACGGGCTAAAAATAAAGGCTACAAGCTTGGTTTTAAAATAGTTCGCGGCGCATATATGGAAAAAGAGAATGAACGCGCAGCTGAAAAAGGCTACAAAACTCCAATCTGTGAAAGCAAAAAAGCTACAGATGATAATTTTAATGAAATAATGAAATATATAATGGACAATCTCAATGATATTGAATTGTTTATTGGCACACATAACGAATCCAGCAATTATCTTGCAATGGATTTAATGAAAGAAAAAGGAATCTCCAGAAGTGATGACCGCGTTTGGTTTGGTCAACTTTTTGGGATGAGCGATCACATTACTTTCAATCTTGGCGCTGAAGGCTATAATGTTGCAAAATATATTCCTTTTGGTCCGGTTAAGGATGTGATGCCCTATTTAATTAGACGCGCAGAGGAAAATACATCCGTTGCTGGGCAAACAAGCCGGGAACTTACACTTTTGAAAAAAGAAAAGGAGCGAAGAAAACTTTAATTTTTACTGCGATTTATTCTTTATTGACTTTAGCGTTGAGAACAGTTGCTTTTTCTTCACAGTTTTGAACGGTAATTTTCAGGTTTTTTTCTGAAATCACTCCTTCAATAACGTAAATTTTACAGGAATCAAGTTCGGTATTGCTCTCAGAAAATAACACATCACCATCTTCCAATAATTTTGAAACGGCAGCTGTATCTAATCTATTCTCGCGCAGTACAGTCAATGTTTGTTCTGAAAAGTCACGTTGCTTTAGCTTGATATTTTTGAGGGTTCTGGATTCTGGGCCATAGGCGCAAGATGTTTTTTTTCCGCTAAGGATAAAAAATAAAAGCGCTATTCCTATTAAAAATCCGCCTGAAAAATAGGCCAATCGGTATGCTAACTTCATTAATTTGTAATTAGGAGTTTTTGTTTCCTGGAATAAATTTTAAAAAATCAACAGATTGATATCGCTGTATGACATATTAAACCAATCTGCGACCGCTTTGTTTGTCAGAATTCCACGGTAAAAGTACAAACCATTTTTTAAACCATTGTCAAAACGAATGGCATTCTCAAGTCCGCCACTTTCCGCAATTTCCAAAATATAAGGAGTGAAGATATTACTGATGGAAATAGAAGCTGTTTTAGGATATCTTGCCGGAATATTGGGCACCCCATAATGAATCACTTCGTGTTTTATAAATGTTGGGCAGTCGTGGCTTGTCATTTCCGTGGTTTCAAAGCAGCCACCCATATCTACGCAAACATCAATTATAACTGCACCTTTTTTCATATTCTGCACCATCTCCTCGGTAACAATAATTGGCGCTCTATTATGGCCGCGTACTGCCCCAATTGCAACATCACAGCGCAGAAGTGCTTTCATCAAATTTTTTGGCTGTACGGTTGAAGTATATAAAATGCGCCCCACATTTGTTTGAATGGTTCTTAATTTGGTAATGGAACTATCAAAAACTTTTACATTGGCACCGAGGCCCAAGGCGGATCTAACTGCAAATTCGCCAACAGTTCCTGCGCCAATCACTACAACCTCAATGGGAGGTACGCCACTGATATTTCCAAAAAGAAGTCCATTTCCTTTTTTTGCATTCACCATTAATTCGGCTGCAATAAGCACAGATGCGGTTCCGGCTATTTCGCTTAGCGCTTTCACGGCGGGATAGCTGTGGTCTTCATCTTTTATAAATTCAAAAGCTAAAGCAGTAATTTTCTTTTTGGCAAGAGCGTCAAAATAGGATTTTTGGCGAGTTTTTAATTGCAGTGCTGAAATCAGGACTGTTTTTGGTTTTATCATTTCCAGTTCCTCAAGGGTAGGGGGCTCTACCTTTAAAACCATCGGGCAACCGAAAACTTTTTTTGTATCCTTGGTTAATTGTGCTCCAGCTTCAGAATAATCTTTATCCGAAAATCCAGCTTCATCACCAGCGCCATTCTCTATTAAAACTTTATGGCCGTTGTTAACAATAGCATTGACTGCATCAGGTGTGAGGCAAATTCTCTTTTCTTGGAAATAAGCTTCTTTGGGAATTCCTATATAAAGCTCTCCTTTTTGTCTTGCTATTTCAAGAGTTTCCTCCTGTGGAAGTAATTGCGCTCTTGTAAATGGTGATTTTGGTTGTGGCATAGTTAAATCTTGGCAGTTTCAATTTACGGAATAATTTTCACTTTTTTAATAAAGAAAATCTTACCGAAATAGGTCTTTTAATTGCTGCCAAAACGATCTTTTTTGAAAAAGTTCTTCTTCATAAGATTTTAAATCGTTCTGCCTCATTTGGCTAAATATCTTGGCGCGGATTAAATAAACGAAGGGTACCAATACCATCATTATGGGGATTACGTAAATTATTTCAACTTCATCAGCATTTAAGTTTTGTTTTAAAATGTTGAAAAGCTGAAAAACATACATGGATAAAGGAACTAATATTATCCAATGCCACCAATGTTTACAGGTAAAAAACCAGATAAGCAATAGAATTACAGGAATAACCTTGCCCATTAAAAACCAGGCATATTGATATAAAGAAAGATATTTGGTTGTAAATGTAAAATAAGAAGTTTCCCAAACTTGTGTGTTGCTTGGGAAACTCTCATAAGCGTAATATATAAAAGGGGTGCAAGCCATTATAAAAACAATGATGCCTCCCTGTATAAGGCTTTTCTTATCCGGCTGGCGGAACTGAAACCGTTCTAACGTCGATTTGTTGCGGGGTTTGTTCATCTTGGATTCCTTCTGGGGTACAAGAAGCAAAAAGTCCTACGGCAAAAATAGCGGCTACGATAATCAATTTTAGGTTTTTCATAATAATAAGTTTTTGTGAGGTTAATATGGGTCAAACTTACATGCAAAAAACTTAAGTATAATAATTATGTTAATTGTACCTTTACAGGTTATAATGCAAATAAATACTTTAAAATACTCTTTTAGTGTGGCTTTAAAGTTAATATTTTAACATTGCTGCAAAACCTGTATTTTTTATTTCATATAGCCAGTATTATTAATGTTAAAGACTTCTCCTCTTTTTTGGTTTTTTAATTGTTTTGGGGACTTATTTTTTTAAAAACAAAAGCCTATATTTTACACTGTAGATGTAAAAATACTTCTGAATTTTTGACGGACTAATGTACGTATTTAATTTTAAATTATAGGGAAGGGAATATTTAGAAAAGATCTTTGATTTGTTGCCAGAAGTTTTTTTGTGTCCCCAGTTCCTCTTCAAAGCTTTTAAGATCCTTGCCAATTAACTTGTTTGAAAGCTTGGCTTTTATTAGATATACTAACGGTATAATAACCAGCATAATTGGGAAAAGCCACCATATTTCAACTTCATCGGTAATGTGTACATCATCGTTAATTACATTAAAAAGTTGAAATGCAAACATCCCTGTAGGAATCAAGATTACGTGGTACCACCAATGTTTGCAAGTTATAAACCAGATAACTAAAAGAAGCAATGGTACAAACTTCCCCATCATTGTCCATACGGAGACCTGTACCTTTTGATACCAATCAGCATCGTATGTAAATAAAAAAGTTTCCCACGTTTTGTCTTGTGGAAAACTTTCATATGAATAAAAAATATAGGGTGTTGCTGCTATTATTAGCGCAATAATACTACCCGTGACTAGGGATGATGATGTCGCTTTTCTTGATTTGTTGGGGTGATTGCTCATCTTGGATGCTTTCTGGGGTGCAAGAAGCAAAGGTTCCTAGTGAAAAAATTGCTACGATAATAAAGTACTTTACAGTTTTCATAATATATAAGTTTTTGTGAGGTTAATAGTTCAAACTTAATATGAAAATAAAAAAGCACATTAATTATTTTTAACATATATTTACTAGTTTTTTTGAAAATAGATTCCCTGCTCTATAATTTTTGCGATTTGGGGCAAACGATTAAAAAGTACTAATAAGCATATATTTTTTCGTTACAACTTTATTTCACTGGCATTAGTTTTAAGGTTCTACTTCCGTTTTTATTTTTTGTAATGTATATATTATCTGTGTTGTCTGGCAAAAGCTTATCAATTTTCTCTGGCCATTCTATAAGATTATAATTTCCACTGTAAAGATAATCTTCAACCCCAATGTCATAAGCCTCTGAAATGCCTTCGATTCTATAAAAGTCAAAGTGGTATATTACGTTTTGTGGGGTATGATATTCATTCACAATTGAAAATGAAGGGCTGCTTGATATTTCATCAACGCCTAGTTGTTTGACAATCTCCTTAATCAACGTAGTTTTTCCAACCCCCATATCGCCATAGAAAAGCAATATTTTTGAGGCTGTTGAGGCTAAGATTTGTTCAGCAACTTTGGAAATTTCGATTTGGGTATATGTAAGTTCCATTGTAAAAACGGAACGAATATAGAAAATTTATCATTCAAAACCGAAATTATCTATCAAATCTCTAATATTCAGAGTTTTTAAATGAATTATCTCGGCACTAATACTGAAAATGGAATAATCATTTCTTCCAAAGAAACTCCTCCATGCTGATATGTATTTCTATAATAACTTACATAATGGTTGTAATTATTTGGATAGGCAAAAAAGTAATCGCCTTTGGCAAAAATAAAGGAGCTGCTCATGTTTATTGTAGGTAAATTGATAGCTTTTGGGTCCTTGGCGGCAAGCACTTCTTTATCTTCATAGGTCAAACTTTTTCCAGTCTTGTATCTTAAATTAAGACTGGTGTTTTTATCGCCTATCACTTTTGAAGGATTTTTCACATTAATGGTTCCATGGTCTGTTGTTATTATCAATTTGAAACCCAATCGTGCTGCTTGTTGAATAATTTCAAGCAATGGTGAATTTTTGAACCAACTCTGTGTTAATGATCTATATGATTTGTCGTTTGAAGCGAGTTCTTTAATCACCTCCATCTCTGTTTTAGAGTGGGAAAGCATATCCACGAAATTATAAACCACCACCGTTAAGTCTTCATCTTTATGGCTTCTAAAGTTTTCTACAAGTTTTTTTCCTTGTTTCAAACTTGAAATTTTATGATAACTCCAATTCAAATTTAAACCTAAACGTTTCAGCTGTGCGGCAAGAAACTCTTCCTCTTTCATATTTTTCCCGCCATCCTCAGTATCGTTCAGCCATAAATCTGGATGCAGTTTTTCCATCTCGCTGGGCATCAATCCTGAAAAAATGGCATTTCGCGCATACTGTGTGGCCGTGGGCAGAATGCTGCAGAAAAGTTCTTCCGAAGTCTTTTTATAAATATTTGCAACCGTTGGCTCAAAGGCTTTCCATTGGTCAAACCTCAAATTATCAACAACTACCAATAATGTTGGCACACCCTGCTGTAATTGGGGCTGTATTTTTTCGCGAAAAAGCGTATGGGACATGGTAGGCGCGTCACTTGGGTCACTGAACCATTTTGGATAATTTTTATCAATAAACTTACAAAACTGGCTGTTGGCTTCTGTTTTCTGTGACTCCAATATCTCAAACATTCCGGAATCTTCAATGTTTTCAAGCTCCAATTCCCAATAAATCAGTTTCTGATAAAGGTCTTTCCATTCCTCAAAACTGTTCACCATAGAAAGATCCATCGCTATCTTTCTAAATTCCTGCTGATAGTTTGAAGTGGTTTTTTCTGAAACCAACCTGCTATGGTCCAGATTTTTCTTTAGACTAAGTAGAATTTGGTTTGGGTTTACAGGCTTTATAAGGTAATCGGCTATTTTAGAACCAATGGCTTCCTCCATTATATATTCCTCTTCACTTTTAGTTATCATCACTACGGGAATGGAAGCTTGTTGCTCCTTTATTTCCGCAAGGGTTTCAAGTCCGGTAAGACCTGGCATATTTTCGTCTAAAAAAACGATATCAAAAGTTTCTTTTTTTATTTCTTCCAATGCCTCTGTACCGCTCTGTGCCGTAGTTACTTTGTAGTTTTTATTTTCAAGGAAAAGAATGTGTGGTTTAAGCAAATCTATCTCATCATCTACCCATAGTACTTTTATGTCGCTCATATATGTATATTTGTTGTTATACTCCGAAGCCTCGGCAAAGGAGTATCGTTAAATTCAATTTGTAAATAATTCTACGTTGTTCCGAAGAATTTTCTTCAAAAATAGGCTTGAATTATTTCAAAAAATTTTTGAAGCTATTAATTTAAAGTTAAAGTTTGAAAACCCTTTCCAAGCTCAAGATCATTAACGATCCCATCTATGGTTTTATTACCATACCCAGCAAGCTGGTTTTTGATTTGATGGAGCATAAATATTTTCAAAGACTCCGCCGCATTTCGCAGATGGGCTTTTCATATATTGTTTATCCAGGGGCGCACCACACACGTTTTCATCATGCACTTGGCGCGATGTTTTTAATGCAAAAAGCCGTGCAAGCGCTTCATTCAAAAGGGGTGGTGATTTCTGAAAAGGAAGAAGAAGCGCTTTATATTGCCATTCTTTTGCATGATATTGGGCACGGTCCCTTTTCACATGCCATGGAAAATAGCATAGTTCAAAACGTAAGCCATGAGCAGATTTCCCTGCTTTTTATGGAGGCTCTAAACGAAAAGTTTAACAAGCAATTAACGCTTGCCATAAAGATTTTTAGGGACGAACACCCCCGAAAATTTTTACATCAATTGGTTTCAGGCCAATTGGATATGGATCGTTTGGATTATTTAAAACGTGACAGTTTTTATACAGGCGTTCCCGAAGGCACTGTAAACGCGCAACGTTTGATCGCAATGCTTAATGTGAAAAATGACGGATTGGTTGTAGAGGAAAAAGGAATCTATTCGGTTGAAAATTTTCTTGTTGCACGACGGTTGATGTACTGGCAAGTATATCTTCACAAAACAGGAATTGTAGCGGAACAGCTTTTGGTGCGTGTGCTGAAACGCGCAAAACAACTTTCCGAAAAAGGCATTGAGCTTCCCGCCAGTGATGGCCTGCGTTTTTTTCTTAATCATAATATTAATATTGAAAATTTTTCAGAAGAAGTGCTTGACACCTTTTCAAAATTGGATGATTATGATATTATTTCAGCAATGAAAATGTGGGTTGGCAATAAAGATTTTGTATTGAAAAATCTTTCCAAAATGCTACTAAATAGAGATTTATTGAAAGTAAAAGTTAAAACAAAGCCTTTTCCAATTCAAAAAATAAAAGAAGAAAGGGCTAAATTGGTTGAAAAGTTCAACATTTCTGAAGAAGAAGCTTCCTATTTTGTTTTCACGGGAAAGCTTGAAAACCAAGCCTATAGTATGGAAAAGGATACTATAAACTTGCTGAAGAAAAACGGAAATATAATAGATGTGGCAAAGGCGAGCGACCAACTGAATTTAGAGGCACTTTCAAAATCTGTTGTGAAATACTACCTGTGCTATCCAAAAAACAATAAGGATAGCTATCGAGGCTAAATCCTTTTTTTCTATTTTTGCAAGAATGAAAACTTACGACCGAAATCTACTTCTTTTAAAAAACACTCTTTTATGGTCGTCCATAATCTGTAGTTCGGTTAAAAAAAATCTACGCACCAAATGAAATTTACAGCAGCTCAAATAGCAGGAATTCTGAACGGTACCGTAGATGGTGATGAAAATATAGCAGTTTCCAAACTCGCAAAAATTGAAGAGGGCAGCAAAGGCAGCTTAACCTTTCTTGCCAATCCAAAATACACTCATTATATATATTCCACCCAAGCTTCAATAACTATAGTTAATAACGATTTTGTTGCTTCAAACGATTTATCCACCACGCTTATAAGGGTAGAAAATGCCTATAAGGCTTTTTCACAGTTATTGGAATATTATAATCAAGTAAAGATGAACAAGATGGGAATTGAAAATCCTGTTTTTATTTCAGAAAGTGCAAAGTATGGCGAAAATCTGTATTTAGGCGCTTTTTCATATATAGGTGAAAATGTAAAAATTGGCGATAACGTGAAAATTTATCCCAATGTATATATTGGAGATAATGTCACCGTTGGAAGCAATACTACATTGTTTACTGGAGCCAAAATCTATTCTGAAACCATAATTGGTGAATCTTGTGTAATAAATAGTGGCGTTGTTATTGGCGCAGATGGTTTTGGCTTCACGCCAAATGAAAAAGGTGAATACCACAAAGTTCCACAAACGGGCAATGTAATCTTGGAAGATAATGTGGATGTTGGTCCAGGAACTACCATAGATAGGGCAACCTTAGGTTCCACCCTTATTAAGAAAGGCGTAAAATTGGACAATCAAATTCAGATAGCCCATAATGTTACCATTGGCGAAAATACAGTGATCGCGGCCCAAACCGGTATTGCAGGTTCTACCAAAATAGGTAAAAATTGCATCATTGGCGGGCAAGTAGGAATTGCTGGACATATCACTATTGGAAACAATGTAAAAATCCAAGCCCAAAGCGGAATCGGAAGAAATGTTAAAGATGATGAAACGCTTCAAGGTTCTCCAGCGCTAAATTATGGTGATTTTAATAAAAGTTATGTATATTTTAAAAACCTTCCCAAAATAATGGACAGGTTTAATATAGTTGAAAAAAAGCTCGATAATGAATGAAAGTGTTGTAAAACAGCGCACCATTGGTAAGGAAATTTCTCTTACTGGAGTCGGTCTGCATACAGGCAAAGAGGTAACGATTACCTTTAAACCTGCCCCCGAAAATCACGGATATACTTTTGTGAGAATTGATTTGGAAGGTCACCCTGTAATTGAAGCAGATGCAAATTATGTGGTTAATACCCAGCGTGGCACCAATTTGGAAAAACGCGGCGTAAAGATCCAAACATCTGAACACGTGCTTGCGGCATTGGTTGGTCTTGAAGTTGACAACTGTATTATGGAATTGAATGCTTCCGAACCGCCTATTATGGATGGATCTTCCAAATTTTTTGTGGAAGCTATTGAAAAAGCTGGAGTTGTGGAGCAAACCGCGCCAAGATCAGAATATGTGGTGAAGGAGGTTATTTCCTATTTAGATGAAGAAACCGGAAGCGAAATAATTGTAATGCCGGCCGATGAATATCAAGTCACCACTATGGTAGATTTTGGCACAAAGGTTTTGGGTACACAAAATGCTTCCCTAAAACATATTTCAGAATTCAAGGATGAAATTGCAAACGCTAGAACTTTCAGCTTTCTTCACGAAATAGAAATGTTGCTTGAACACGGTTTAATAAAAGGTGGAGATCTTAACAATGCAATAGTTTACGTAGATAAGGAACTTTCCCCAAGCACGATGGATAAGCTTCGCACTGCTTTCGGAAAAGACACCATCTCTGTGAAACCAAATGGAATTTTGGACAACCTCACGCTTCATTATCCCAATGAGGCTGCGCGCCACAAACTTTTGGACGTTGTAGGTGATTTGGCTCTTGTCGGTACTCGCATCCGCGGAAAAGTGATTGCTAATAAGCCGGGACATTTCGTAAACACGCAGTTTGCAAAAAAACTTTCAAAAATTATAAAACTTGAAAGTAGAAATAACATTCCAAAATTCGACATCAATAAACCACCTGTAAAAGATGTTAATCAAATAATGGCGATGCTTCCGCATAGACCGCCTTTTTTATTGGTTGATAAAATCATGGAAATGACGGATACGGGCGTAGTTGGGCTGAAAAACGTAACTATGAATGAACCTTTCTTCGTTGGTCATTTTCCGGGAGCACCAGTAATGCCAGGAGTTTTGATAGTTGAGGCGATGGCCCAGACAGGAGGGATTTTAGCATTGAGCACTGTTCCAGACCCTGAAAATTATCTCACATTTTTTATGAAAATAAATAATGTGAAGTTTAAACAACAAGTAAATCCAGGTGATACCTTAATTTTTGTATTGGAATTAATATCCCCAATCCGCCGTGGAATTGTGCATATGCAAGGAAATGCATACGCAAATGATAAATTGGTAACCGAAGCTGAGCTAATGGCCCAAATGGTAAAAACAAAAAACTTATAAATGAACCGAGCGTTTGTGAAAATCTGTTTTGAAAGGAATATGGTATTGCGCGAACACATTTCACCGATAAGAAATAATAAAAAAGAGAAATGAACCAACCACTTGCATACGTCCATCCGGGCGCGAAAATTGCCAAAAATGTTGTAATTGAGCCATTTACAACCATTCACAATAATGTTGTGATTGGTGAGGGAACTTGGATTGGTAGCAATGTAACTATTATGGAAGGCGCACGAATCGGTAAAAATTGTAATATTTTTCCTGGCGCTGTTATTTCAGCAATTCCTCAGGATTTGAAATTTAAGGATGAAGATACCACAGTTGAAATTGGGGATGGAACAACAATTAGAGAATATGTAACCATTAATCGGGGAACCATAGATCGTGGAAAAACCGTAGTTGGAAAAAACTGCTGGATAATGGCTTACTGCCACATTGCGCATGACTGTATCGTGGGGGACAATTGCATTTTTTCAAACAACAGTACACTTGCGGGCCACATTACTGTTGGTGACCACGTTGTTTTGGCGGGAATGACCGCTGTGCATCAATTCTGTATGATTGGAAACCACGCTTTTGTAACCGGCGGTTCTTTGGTGAGAAAAGACGTTCCGCCTTTCGTAAAAGCAGCACGCGAACCTCTTAGTTATGTGGGTATAAATAGTATAGGACTACGCAGAAGAGGTTTCAGTTCACAAAAAATTACTGAGATACAAAATATTTACAGGCTTCTCTATCAAAAGAATTACAATACTACCCAGGCTACCGAAATTATTGAAGCAGAAATGGAAGCCACCCCTGAACGCGATGAGATTCTTCAATTCATCAAAAATTCCAAACGCGGAATTATGAAAGGGTATTTCAATTCAAATTAAACTATAAAAAAAAAACTATTAACTACAAATAAATCTAATGGCAACATCATCAGACATAAGAAAAGGGCTTTGCATCCGCTATAACAATGACATTTATAAAATTATTGAATTCCTTCACGTAAAACCAGGAAAGGGTCCAGCTTTCGTACGAACCAAATTGAGAAGCGTTACCACTGGAAAAGTAATTGATAATACTTTTTCCGCAGGTCATAAAATTGACGATGTACGCGTTGAAACCCATAAATTTCAATACCTCTACAATGAAGGAGAAACGTACCATTTTATGAATACTGACGATTATTCGCAAATTAGATTAATGAAAGATATTCTTGATACGCCAGAATTGATGAAGGAAGGTGAAATTGTTACAGTTTTAATCAATACAGAAGACAGCGCCCCGCTTTCTGTTGAAATGCCCGCACACGTTGTTTTACAGGTAACCTCCACAGAACCGGGCGTAAAAGGAAATACAGCTACAAATGCAACAAAGCCTGCAATTGTTGAAACAGGAGCAGAAATTAACGTTCCCCTTTTTATTAATGAAGGTGATAAAATCAGGATTGATACTGAAAAAGGTCAGTATCAGGAAAGAATGAAGGAATAATTAGAAAAATATTCTATTAGTATAACAATCCAGTAATCTAATAACCTATAATTTGAAATTTCCAATTCCCCAAACTCTAGAAAATATAGCTGTCATAATCGGTTCAGATTATGTGGGCGAAGCCAATTTTCCAGTTTTTGGAATGAATGAGATTCACGTAGTTCAGCCAGGAGATATTGTTTTTGTTGACCATCCAAAGTATTATGACAAAGCTTTACAATCTCAAGCAACCGTAATTCTTATCAATAAAGAAGTTGAATGTCCGGTGGGAAAAGCATTGTTAATTTCTGAAGATCCTTTTCGCGATTTTAATAAACTTACGCATCATTTTAAACCATTCCAAGGTTCCAATTCTGCTATATCCGTTTCTGCGGAAATAGGGGAAGGGACTATAATTCAACCCAATGTTTTTGTTGGAAATAATGTGAAAATTGGTCATGATTGTGTAATACATTCCAACGTTTGTATTTATGACAATACGGTTATTGGCAACAATGTAACGATACACGCTGGAACGGTTTTGGGCGGCGATGCATTTTATTATAAAAATCGTCCAGAGAAATTCGATAAACTTTTAAGCGGCGGAAATGTGGTAATTGAAGATAATGTTGACCTTGGCGCGCTTTGTACTATAGATAAAGGTGTTACAGCTTCCACAACCATTGGCGAAGGTTCAAAGTTGGATAATCAAGTTCAGGTTGGCCACGATACCGTTATTGGGAAACGCTGCTTGATAGCTTCACAAGTTGGTATTGCAGGCTGTGTTTTGATTGAGGATTTTGTTACTATTTGGGGGCAAGTAGGTATTACCAGCGGAATTACGATTGGTGAAAAAGCGGTAATTTCAGCACAGAGTGGTGTGAGCAAATCCTTACCGGGAAATAAAGCTTATTTCGGAACTCCTGCAGATGATTTTAGAACAAAATACAAAGAATTGGCTTCCATAAAGCTTATTCCAGATATAATAAAAAAATTGGATGAACTGTCATGAGCAATAAAGCAAAAGAAATAATTAGGGATTTTTATAGGTCTGATATTTTAAGGGATGAAACAGTAATGAAACGCTTTTTCCATCCAGATTTGGTTCTTATTTGGAACAGTGCTAACGGTCTTTCTATTATGCATTATGAAGATATTGTAAACTTTTTTGGCGAAATAAGAAGGTCTTACAATGATTTGAGAGTGGAAGTGAGCCATTTGTTGGCTGATGGTCCACATGTAACCATTCGTTATAAATATTACATCCGCACAATGGAGAATCCAGACGAAGAGTTAGGAATTGCCCATTTCATTGCCATTTGGGAAGTGAAGGATGATAAAATTTATAGAGGATATCAAGTAAGCCAGCCCGTTACCGATAAAGACGATACTAACGAGAGCTACCACCGAGTTAAGGTTTAATATCCTTTAAATCCACATGCAAAAGCTGTATCTTTGCGGCGATTCTGAAAAAATCAATCATAGATGTTACTTCAATAATAAATAAAAATAAACAATAGAAAATAATTAAAAATGAGCGTTTTAGTAAATAAAAATTCAAAAATAATAGTTCAAGGTTTTACAGGAAGTGAAGGTACTTTTCACGCCGAACAAATGATTGAATACGGAACCAATGTAGTAGGAGGGGTAACCCCAGGAAAAGGTGGTCAAAAACATCTTGACAAGCCGGTTTTCAATACAGTTTCTGAAGCAGTTGAAAAAACAGGCGCAGATACAACTATTATTTTCGTTCCACCAGCATTTGCTGCAGACGCCATTATGGAAGCCGCAGATGCGGGTATTAAAGTTATTATAACTATTACTGAAGGAATTCCGGTAAAAGATATGATTACCGCTTCAGATTATATAAAAGATAGAGATTGTCGCTTAATTGGGCCAAACTGTCCGGGCGTTATAACTCCGGGCGAAGCGAAAGTTGGTATCATGCCTGGTTTCGTTTTCAAAAAAGGAACTGTAGGCATTGTTTCAAAATCTGGAACGCTTACCTATGAAGCTGCAGATCAAGTAGTGAAACAAGGGCTCGGAATTACAACTGCAATCGGAATTGGAGGCGATCCAATCATCGGAACTACAACAAAAGAAGCTTTGGAAATGCTTATCAATGATAAAGACAGTGAGGCTGTTGTTATGATTGGTGAAATTGGTGGCCAACTTGAAATAGACGCGGCAAACTGGTATAAAAATAGTGGCATCAAAAAACCTGTAATTGGTTTTATAGCTGGCGAAACTGCTCCTGCAGGGCGCACGATGGGTCACGCCGGTGCAATTGTTGGCGGAAGCGATGACACTGCACAGGCAAAGAAAAAAGTAATGCGTGAATGTGGTATCCACGTTGTGGATTCTCCTGCTGAAATTGGAAAGAAAGTAAAGGAAGTATTAGGTTAATACTCTAAAAAATTAATAAAAAGCTCTGTGAAATTCGCAGGGCTTTTTTTATGGAGAACCCGTAACCTTTTGTTATATTTGAATTTCCGCCTTTTGCGGTTTTTTTAATTCATAAATGTCTGGTCGAGCGTGTCACACTTAACTCAGTCTAAGTGCAATCGAGACCTCTTTAATTTTAATCGAAATACTTTTTATATGAAATTACTGGAAGGAAAAACAGCAATCATAACCGGCGGTAGCCGTGGAATAGGAAAAGGAATAGTAGAAATATTTGCCCAACATGGCGCCAACGTGGCTTTTACCTTTAGCTCTTCAGCAGAAGCGGCAAACGCTTTGGCAGATGAAGTTTCAAAAACTGGTGTAAAGGCAAAAGCTTATAAAAGCGACGCAGCTTCGTATGAAGAATCACAAAAACTTGCGGAAGAAGTTTTGAATGATTTTGGCAGTATTGATATTCTCGTAAACAATGCCGGAATTACCAAAGACAACCTTTTAATGCGTATTTCCGAAGAAGATTTTGATAAGGTTATTGAAGTAAACCTGAAATCAGTTTTCAATATGACCAAAGCCGTACAGCGCGCAATGCTTAAACAACGCAAAGGCTCTATCATTAATATGAGTTCCGTTGTTGGCGTAAAAGGAAATGCTGGACAAACCAACTATGCGGCTTCAAAAGCTGGGATTATAGGTTTCACAAAATCTGTTGCTTTGGAATTAGGTTCCCGCGACATTCGCTGCAATGCCATTGCTCCCGGTTTCATCGAAACCGAAATGACAGGAAAACTTGATGAAGCCACCGTTCAAGGTTGGCGCGATGCAATTCCATTAAAACGCGGCGGCTCTCCTGAAGATATTGCAAATGCTTGTGTTTTCTTGGCTAGTGATCTTTCTGCTTACGTTACTGGGCAAGTGCTGAACGTAGATGGAGGAATGTTGACTTAGTTATTGGCTGATAGTTGTAAGTAATATTATGAAACACATCCTGTTCACATTTTTAATTTTATATTCAATTTGCAGTATAGCTCAAAATGAACAATTGATTTTGACTAAAAAAGCAAATGATTTATGGTTTCAATCTCTAATTAAAACTGAGGAACTGTCTGAAAAAATTGATCTTATAAACAAACGTTTAATTGCGGATGTAGATGTTTATATCAAATGGGGATTTCCAGATGGAATTACAGTTCAAAAAATACCTAAATTGGATTCTATTCGCAAAATTAGAACGGAGGGATTTTGTAAACCACTTTATATTGTTAAATATGAATCTCAACAAATTGCTTTTCGAATTGAAAATCCCTTAAATGATGGTTTAACAAACTCGGTTGTGAAATTATTAAACACAAATGATATTTACGATTTAGATGTTTGGATTGAAGACGAAAGACAAGTTTTATTTGGGACAAGTGCTGATTGTGGAATTATTTTTTTAAAAACGAAAAAGCCAAAAGTATTTAGTGCTTTTAAAGAATTAGGTTTGCCCCATTTTTATATGGACGAAATTGAGAATTATTAATCAACTGTACGGAAAATACTACTTACAACACCGCATATAAGCTATGGTTTGTCCACGCCACTTGGAAAATCCTGTGGATTTTCCAAAGTCGGTCTTTATTTAAAGAGGTCTGTACCGGAACACGCCACAGCTCATATGCAAACCGTTAGAAAAACATACTGACTTCATCATTTATAAACTTCTAAACTCATCGACTCTAAACTTTTAAACTTTTTAATTGACTACAGAAACAATACTTTATATAATCATCGCCGGAGTAATATCAATTGCTTTGGCGGTTTTTATGTATGGATATAAATCAAAACAAACGGGTCCCCTTCGTTGGGTTTTTGGAATACTTCGCTTTTTAACTTTGTTTTCCATTTTACTTTTAATCATAAATCCAAAATTCAAAAGTGAAACTTATACAATTGAAAAGCCAAAACTTCCCGTAATTATTGACAATTCATCTTCAGTAGGGGAGTTGAACCAAAAGGAAAATGTTTCGTCTTTGCTTCAAAAATTAAAAGAAAACAGCAAATTAAATGACAAATTTGATGTTTCTTATTACTCCTTCGGAAGTGATTTCCATGAAAATGATTCACTTTCATTTGATGAAAAAAATACGAATGTTTCCAAAGCGCTTGCTTCAGCAAACGAGCTTTTCAAAAACCAAACGGCACCAACAATCCTTATTACTGACGGAAACCAAACCCTTGGGAATGATTATGAATTTTCTTCCGCAACTTTTAAAAATCCTATTTATCCTGTAATTCTGGGTGATTCCATAAAATATACCGATCTAAAAATTGAACAATTAAACACCAATCGGTACGCTTTTCTGAAAAATCAATTTCCGGTTGAAGTTATTTTAAATTACAGCGGTACAAATGCCGTGAATTCTGAGTTTATCGTTACGCAAGGCGCTGCAACAGTTTATAGAACAAACGTTTCCTTTTCGGAGAATGAAACTTCAAAAACGCTCAGTTTTACACTAAATGCTTCCAGTGTTGGGCTTCAAAAATATACTGCGCAAATATTTCCACTTGTGGATGAAAAGAATAAAATCAACAACAGCAAGCAATTCGCCGTTGAAGTGATTGATCAAGCAACAAATGTTTTGGTAATTAGTAAAATTACCCATCCAGATTTGGGTGCACTCAAAAAAGCGATTACCAGCAACGAACGGCGCACAATCACTTTTAAAAAACCAGCGGAAGCAGTAAGCATACTCAATGATTATCAACTTGTAATCCTTTATCAGCCTGACAGAAGTTTCGCTTCGGTTTTTTCAGAAATTGAAAAATTGAACAAAAATACTTGGGTTATTTCGGGTCTTCAAACGGATTGGTATTTTCTGAATGGAGCGCAGGATAATTTTAATAAGGAAGCCTCCAATCAAAGTGATGACGTGCAAGCTGAACTAAACAGTAATTACGGAACTTTCGCGGTGGAAAATATTGGTTTTGATAATTTTCCACCATTGCACACAGAGTTTGGCGCATTGACAATCACTGTTCCAAACGAAGTAATGCTGGAACAAACGGTTAGCGGAATTTCCAGCGGAAATCCGTTGCTCGCCACTATGGAAATAAACGGAAAGCGCGACGCAATATGGGACGGAGAAGGTTTTTGGCGATGGCGTGCACGCAGTTTTCTGGAAACGGAAAGCTTCCAAAGTTTTGATGATTTTATAGGAAATCTTGTTCAATATTTAGCTTCAAACAAACGCCGAAGCAGACTGGAAGTGTCTTCGGAAACGTTTTATTACAACAACAGTCCCATAAAAATTTCAGCCCAGTATTTCGACAAAAATTATGTTTTCGATAATCGCGCATCGCTGAATATAACCGTGAAAAATACGGAAACCGAAAAGCAAACCGTTTTCCCCATGCTTTTGCGAAACAATTATTACGAAGTAGATTTAAACAGTCTTCCCGCTGGGGAATATAATTATACTGTTTCGGTTTCAAACGAAGCGGTTTCCAGTAGTGGAAATTTCACGATTTTAGACTTTAACGTAGAGCAACAATTCTTAAATGCCGATGTTTCCAAACTTCGCCGCGTTGCCCAAAACACAAAGGGAAAGGCTTATTTTGCAGCCCAGAGCGATTCTCTTATTCAATCATTGGTTGAAAATACTAACTTCCAAAACATCGAGAAAAGCGAGCAAAAAGTGGTACCTTTGATTGATTGGAAATATCTTCTCGCACTTATCGTTCTCGCCCTTGCTGCAGAATGGTTTATCAGAAAGTATAACGGACTCATCTAAAAATTAACCCATATAAAAATATACAATGGAAAAATTACCCAAACTCACAATACCCGTAATCGTAGGAATTATTTTGCTGATAATTTTAGTTTCAAAATCTTCCGTAACTATTGGCTCCGGTCACGCTGGGGTGCTGTATCAAACTTTTGGAAACGGTGTGGTTACAGACCAACCACCGCTTGGCGAAGGTTTTCACATTATCGCGCCTTGGAACAAGGTTTTTGTTTATGAAGTACGCCAACAGGAACTCAGTGAAAAAATGCAGGTACTTTCCAGCAACGGACTGGAAATAAAATTGGACGCCTCTGCTTGGTATCAACCCATTTATAGTGATGTTGCCAAGTTACACCAAGAAAAAGGAGAAGATTATCTGCAACGTGTTATTCAGCCGGCAATTAGAAGTGCGGCCAGAAGTGTTGTAGGTCGTTATACGCCCGAACAATTGTACTCTACCAAGCGAGATGCAATCCAAGAAGAAATTTTTGAGGAAACTAAAAAAATTCTTGACAAACAGTACGTGCAATTAAATGAAATTTTGGTACGCGATGTAACCCTACCGCCTACAATTAAAGATGCGATTGAAAGGAAACTAAAACAGGAACAAGAATCTTTGGAATATGAATTTAGACTCGTAACCGCAGATAAAGAAGCCCAAAAAGTTAGGATTGAGGCTCAAGGAAAAGCAGATGCCAATAAAATTTTAAGTGCTTCATTGACCGATAAAATCCTTCAGGATAAAGGGATTGACGCTACACTGGAGCTTGCAAAATCGCCAAACTCTAAAGTAGTGGTAGTTGGTTCTGGCGATAGTGGTTTGCCTTTGATTTTGGGGAATAATTGATTTTCAGTAAATATATATTAATTTGTTAAAAAGCTATTTATAAGCTGAAATGAAACAGTTTGATTTTGATGATAATACTTTAATATTAAAAGTAAAAAAGGCTCCAATTTTTATCAGAGGGATTATGTTCCTCATAGCTTTCTTATCATTTATTCTACCTTTAGTTGGTATTATTATAGCAATTTCATTAGGAAATAAATTTCATTTTGGATTTTTGATTGGTGTTGGTTTTTTCGGACTTATAGGATTTTATCTTTTAAGAATATCATTGTGGAACACATATGGGGAAGAAACCATAAAATTTAATAGTTCGGAAATTGAATATGAAGCAAATTATGGGTGGTTTAAAGATGGTAAAAAGATAATTAATATAGATAAACCTGTTTTTTCGATTAAACAAATTGGGTATGTTGAAGACAAAAAAGGGGCGTTGGTTTTAGAAGAAGGAAACGAAAAAATTGAATCAGTCGTAAAAATTCCAATAAATCAATTAGAAGAATTAATAGAAATATTAAAAAAAGTTGAAAGACCCGAAAACTAATTTTAATTTCTACAAATCTGTCTTCCGAAAAGATCTAATAATAACCAATCCACAAACAACAGCTACAGCCGTTAAACTAAACGCTAAAATAGTGTTGCTATAGATAAAGTTTCCAATGGCAAACAAAGAGCAATAAACACCTACAACGCCAGCAAAGAACCCGAGGATTTTCATTCCAAAACCTTTAAACTTGGATTCATTTCCAAAAATTAAACTGTTGAAACTATTTAATGTTTCGGTATTTGAAGGTTGTGTCATTAAAGTTACAAGCACCCATCCAATTGTAGTTATTGCAACACTTAAGACCAATTGCCAGTGGCCAGCCATTTCAATCATTGGGGTTTCCATTTTCCCGTTTACAAAGAAAAACGCAGCGATTATAAATGAAATTAGCATTGCTGCAATTTCACTATAGGGGTTTATTCGGCTCCAAAACCAACGTAGAATAAAAAGCAAACCTGTTCCCGCTCCAATTGAAAGCAACAAATTAAAACCATCACGCGCTTCTTCTAAAAAAAACGCCAATAAGCCAGCAAAAAGCATCATTACAACTGTTGAAATTCTACCAACAGCAACTTGTTCCTTCCCAGTTGCTTCTTTCCGAAGAAAACGCACATAAAAATCGTTTACCACATAAGAACTTCCCCAATTTAAATGTGTTGAAATAGTACTCATAAAAGCTGCGATTAGCGATGTGATAACAATTCCCAACAATCCAGCTGGTAAAAATGTGAGCATCGCGGGATACGATAAATCGTTTTTAACAAAGGCAGGATTCAAATTTGGAAAGGCAGCTTGCAAACTTTCAATATTTGGATAAATAATAATAGAGGCCAACCCAATAATAATCCAAGGCCAAGGACGAAGCGCATAATGTGCAAAGTTGAAAAATAAAGTAGCCCAAGTTGCATGTTTTTCATCTTTTGCGGCAAGCATACGTTGCGCAATATAACCACCGCCACCTGGTTCTGCGCCTGGATACCAAACACTCCACCACTGTACCGCAAGTGGAACGATAAGCAATGGGATTAACAATTTTGGATCTGAAAAATCTGGCAGCATCGCAGTTTTTGCAGCAACGGCAGGGGTGGAGAGGAGGTTTTCAATTCCACCAATTTCTGGCATATTTACAATATAAATTGTTGCCCAAATGCTTCCGACCATCGCAATTATAAATTGAACAAAATCCGTCAGCAAAACACCCTTTAAACCACCAAAAGCTGAATAAATAACGACTACCGGAGAAGCAATCAATAATACTTCAATAGAAGATAGTCCAAACATTACATGACCAATTTTAATTGCGGCCAAGCAAACATTAGCCATAATCACGATATTGAAGAACACGCCAAGATAAATAGCTCGAAAACCTCTTAAAAAAGCGGCGCTTTTTCCGCTGTAGCGCAATTCATAAAACTCCAAATCTGTTGTTATTCCGCTTCTTCGCCATAGTTTGGCGTAGAAAAATACGGTCAGCATTCCTGTTAATAGAAAACTCCACCAAATCCAGTTTCCAAAAACACCATCTTCACGAATTACTCCCGCAACAAAATTGGGCGTATCAGCCGCAAAGGTTGTTGCAACCATACTAACGCCTAACAGCCACCACGGCATATTTCTATCGGAAAGAAAGAATGATTTTGAATCTTTCCCAGACTTTTTTGCTACTACTAATCCAATGATGATAAAAACAATAAAAAAGGAAATGATAATTACCCAATCGATGGTGCTTAACTGCATAATAATGAGTTTTGGTTCAGGTTTTTTTATGTTCGGTTAAAGTAAATAAATAGAACCGAAAATTAATAAATCGTTAATTTTTATATTCACAGTGTTTTGAACATATTTTTGTTTAGATTTGCCCACACAATTATGAACAGAACAATTTTACATCTACATCATATTATTTTCCACGCTCACGCGAGGTGATATGGTTATTGTGTAAAATCCAACAATATTCAAAACCCGTTTGAGCAATCAAGCGGGTTTTTTTATGCCCTTAACTCAACTAAATAGTATTTCAAAAAATGAAAAAATTAAAAATTGCAGTACAAAAATCGGGACGTTTGCACGATGAATCACTAGCGCTTTTAAAAGATTGCGGAATTTATATTGACAATGGCCGTGATCAGTTGAAAGCATCCGCTACTAATTTTCCTTTGGAAATTTATTACCTCCGCAACGGTGATATTCCACAGTATTTAAAGGATGGAGTAGTGGATTGCGCCATTATTGGTGAAAATATTTTGATAGAAAAAGGAGAAGAAATTTCTATTGCTGGGCGATTGGGTTTTTCAAAATGCAGGGTTTCCCTCGCAGTTCCGAAGACTTTCAAATACAATTCCATCAAAGATTTCAATGGAAAGCGAATCGCAACTAGTTACCCGGAAACAACTCGAAATTTTTTATCTCAAAATGGAGTAGAAGCAGAGTTGCACATAATTAATGGCAGTGTGGAAATAGCTCCAAACATAGGCTTAGCGGACGCTATCTGCGATATTGTGAGCAGCGGAAGTACACTTTTTAAGAACAATTTAAAAGAAGTTGAAGTTATTTTGAAAAGTGAAGCGGTACTCGCTGTTTCCCCAAATATTTCTGAAAAACAGAATGCACTTTTAAATAAGCTGAAATTTAGAATTGAATCGGTGCTGTTGGGTCGTGATTCGCGTTATGTATTGCTGAATGCACCAAATGAAAAAATTGAGCAGATCATTAAAATTTTACCCGGAATGAAAAGCCCCACGCTGCTTCCATTGGCAGAAGAGGGTTGGAGTAGTGTACATTCTGTAGTAAATCGTGATACTTTTTGGGAAGTAATCGAAGAGTTGAAAGAAGCGGGTGCCGAAGGAATATTGGTTTGCCCAATTGAGAAAATGATTCTTTGAAATACGAAATACGAGCGACGAATGACAAATTGAAAAATTTGAATTTTGAATCTGTCACCCCCCTGAGCGCAGTCGAGGGGTTAAACTTTAAAATACCATAAATGAAAAAAATATACAACCCAAAACCTGAAAATTGGGCGGAAATATTAAAACGTCCCACGCAAACCGTTGCGGATATTGAGGCAACTGTAAATGAAATTTTTTCTGAAATAAAATCAAAAGGGGATTTGGCCGTAAAAAAATATACTCAACTTTTTGATGGAATTTCAATCGAAAATCTGTTAGTTTCGAAAGAGGAAATAGATATTGCGGAAAAACAAGTTTCAACAGAATTGAAGGATGCAATCAATCTTGCAAAGACAAATATCGAAAAATTCCACAGTGCACAAAAAACAGAAAGAATTACTATTGAAACCACCGAAGGGGTGGTTTGCTGGCAAGAAAAACGACCTATTCAAAAAGTGGGTCTTTATATTCCAGGAGGTTCTGCACCTCTTTTTTCAACGGTTTTAATGTTGGCTGTTCCTGCCAATATTGCGGATTGTAACGAAATTATTCTTTGCACGCCGCCCGATAAAGAAGGAAAAATTAATCCTGCAATTCTATATACCGCAAACCTTTGTGGAGTTACAAAGATTTTTAAAATCGGTGGAATACAAGCCATTGGTGCTATGACTTTTGGCACTGAAACAATTCCTTCGGTATATAAAATTTTTGGCCCCGGAAACCAATTTGTAACCGTTGCTAAACAAATAGCGACAAAGTATGGCGTTGCAATAGATATGCCCGCAGGACCTTCTGAATTGTTGGTT
This sequence comes from Aequorivita soesokkakensis, assembly GCF_001641085.1. Lineage (GTDB taxonomy): Bacteria > Bacteroidota > Bacteroidia > Flavobacteriales > Flavobacteriaceae > Aequorivita > Aequorivita soesokkakensis. Next base: position 28,911 of record NZ_LXIE01000001.1, read on the forward strand.
TTTGCAGATGAAACTGCGAACGCTTCTTTTGTAGCTTCAGATTTATTGTCACAAGCTGAGCACGGGGCAGACAGCCAAGTGATTTTGGTTACAACTTTAGAAAAGCTTTTGAATTCCGTTGAAAAGGAGATTCAAAAACAACTTGGAGTATTACCGCGCAAAACGATTGCCGAGAAAGCTATTGAAAATTCAAAACTTATTTTGGTTAAAACTAATTCCGAAGCAATCAATTTAATCAATGAATACGCGCCGGAACACCTTATTATGGTTTCAAAGGATGAAGATTTCTTCCTTAAAAACATTCAAAATGCAGGCTCGGTTTTTATTGGAAATTTCACGCCCGAAAGTGCTGGCGATTATGCTTCGGGTACCAATCATACTTTACCTACCAATGGGTATGCGAAGCAATACAGTGGTGTGAATTTGGACAGTTTTATGAAAAGCATGACGTTTCAGAAAATTTCAGAAAAAGGAATCCAAAATATTGGAAAAGCAATAGAAATAATGGCAGAAAACGAAGGATTGCAAGCGCACAAAAATGCCGTTACTTTAAGATTGGAAAGTTTAAAACAATGTCAGGTTGAGCGCAGTCGAAACCTTAATTAGTACGAATATGAAATTTGATATAAAACAATTTATTCGCCCAAACGTGGCCAAAATGAAGCCATACAGCTCCGCCCGCGATGAGTTCAAGGATTTTGATAAGGAAATGATTTTCCTCGATGCAAACGAAAATCCTTTTGAAACTAACGTAAATCGCTATCCCGATCCACAACAGCGAAAACTTAAAAGTATTCTTTCAAAACAAAAAAACATTCCAGTTGATCAAATTCTATTGGGAAATGGAAGTGATGAAGTTTTGGACCTAATTTTCAGGGCTTTTTGCGAACCATCCAAAGACAACATAATTACGTTGCCACCAACCTACGGAATGTACAATGTTTTGGCAAGTTTAAATAATATTGAAAATAGGGAAGTATTGCTCGATTCAGATTTTCAACCAGATTTGGATGAAATTTCGAGAATTGCGGATACGCGTACAAAGCTTTTATTTTTCTGCTCTCCCAACAATCCAACGGGTAATTTAATTTCTTCCGAAGCAATTTTGAATCTGTTGAAAAATTTTAATGGTTTGGTGGTTATTGACGAAGCATATATCGATTTTTCAGAAGAAGAAAGTTGGATTACAAAATTGAACGAATTTTCAAATTTGATTATTACCCAAACACTTTCAAAAGCCTACGGTTTGGCGGGAATCCGATTGGGGATTTGTTACGCTTCCTCGGAAATAATTTCAGTTTTAAACAAAATTAAACCTCCATATAACATTAATGAATTGACCCAACAAAAAGCAATTGAGCAACTTCAGAATGTTGAAAAAGTTCAAATGGAAATTACTTCATTAATAGAAGAAAAAAATCAATTGCTTAAAGCTTTAAATGAGAAAAAATTCATTAAAAAAATATATCCAACGGATGCGAATTTTATTCTCATAAAAGTGGACGATGCTGAAAAACGCTACAGCCAATTACTGGAAAATGGAATTGTAGTACGAAATAGAAGCTCACAGCCTCTTTGCGAAAATACTCTTCGAATAACTATTGGAACACCATCAGAAAACGAAAAATTAATCACTATTTTAAAAGAATTCAAATGAAAAAACGAGTATTGTTTATAGACCGCGACGGCACGATTATAAAGGAAACCGTGGACGAACAGATTGATGCTTTTGAAAAAATGATTTTTTACCCGAAAGTTTTTACCTATTTGGGAAAAATTGCAAAGGAATTGGATTTTGAATTGGTAATGATTACTAACCAAGATGGATTGGGAACAGATTCTTTTCCCGAGGAAACCTTTTGGCCCGTGCATAATTTTATTATGAAATCTTTTGAAAATGAAGGTGTTGTTTTTGAAAATGTTTTGATTGATAAAACTTTTCCACACGAAAAAGCAAATACTCGAAAACCGGGCATTGGTTTGTTGCAGGAATATTTTTCAGAAGATTACGATCTTGAAAATTCGTTCGTAATAGGAGATAGGTTGACAGATATTGAACTAGCCAAAAACCTTGGCGCCAAAGGAATATTTATCGATGACAAAACCAACTTGGGCACTTCTGAAGTTTCGTTGAAATCTGAAGAATTACAAAAATATATCGCTTTGGAAACAAACGATTGGCAGCAGATTTATGAGTTTTTAAAATTAAAGCAACGCGTTTCTGAAATCCAAAGAAAAACAAATGAAACCGATATTTCAATAAAATTAAATTTAGACGGTACCGGCAAAAGCGATATAAACACAGGCATTTCCTTTTTTGATCATATGCTGGACCAATTGGCAAGACATGGTCAAATGGACTTAGAAATCACAGTAAAAGGCGATTTGGAAGTGGACGAGCATCACACTATTGAGGACACCGCCATTGCCTTAGGCGAAGTTTTCAACCAAGCCCTCGGCGATAAATTAGGGATGGAGCGCTACGGCTTCTGTTTGCCGATGGACGACTGTTTGGCGCAGGTTGCAATCGACTTTGGTGGCCGTAATTGGTTGGTTTGGGGCGCAGATTTCAAACGTGAAATGATTGGCCAAATGCCCACGGAAATGTTCTACCATTTCTTCAAAAGCTTTACCGATGGCGCAAAGGCAAATCTCAATATTAAAGCGGAAGGAACCAACGAGCACCACAAGATTGAGGCAATCTTTAAAGCTTTCGCAAAAGCGATAAAGATGGCAGTAAAGCGCGATGCCGAAAAAATGATTTTACCATCAACTAAAGGGAGATTATAGGTTCGAGCGACGAGCGACGAAATATTAAAATACGAAATGGGAAATATGAAAATTGTAATTATTGATTACGGCGCTGGGAATATTCAGAGTATCAAATTTGCTTTGAAAAGGCTTGGATATAATGCCATCTTGACGGATAGTGAAACTGAAATTCGTATTGCTGATACAGTAATTTTTCCGGGAGTTGGCGAGGCGAGTAGCGCGATGGCAAAGTTGAAAGCTTCCGGCTTGGACAAAGTCATTCCTTCATTAAAACAGCCCGTTTTGGGAATCTGTTTGGGAATGCAATTGCTATGCAATTCTTCCGAAGAAGGAAATACGAATGGTTTAGGTGTTTTTGATGTGAATGTGATAAAATTTTCAAATGATTTAAAAGTGCCGCAAATTGGTTGGAACCAAATATCAAATTTGAAATCCAGTCTGTTTAAAAATGTTACAGAAAACGAGTTTATGTATTTAGTGCATAGTTATTACGCACCTTTATGTGAAGAAGCCATTGCAACTTCTGAATACGGAATCCAGTACACTTCGGCATTAAAAAAAGATAATTTTTACGGCGTGCAATTTCACCCGGAAAAAAGCAGTACTGCTGGCGAACAAATTTTAAAAAACTTCTTAGAACTATAATATGCGAATAATACCTGCAATAGACCTCATTGATGGTAAGTGCGTACGTCTTTCCAAAGGCGATTACAGCACCAAAAAGATTTATAATGAAAATCCGCTTGAAGTAGCGAAGCAATTTGAAGCCCACGGAATTCAGTATTTACACTTGGTGGATTTGGATGGCGCAAAAAACAAACACATTGTAAATCATAAAATTTTAGAGGGAATTGCTTCACAAACCTCATTGAAAATAGATTTCGGCGGCGGTTTAAAAACCGATGAAGATTTGCGTATTGCCTTTGAATGCGGTGCAAAACAAATCACCGGAGGAAGTATAGCTGTGAAAAACCCTGAGATTTTTAAAAATTGGTTGCAAAAATTCGGAAGTGAAAAAATAATTTTAGGAGCGGATGCGAAAGATGAAAAAGTGGCGATAAGCGGTTGGACTGAAGATTCAAATTTAAAATTGATTCCCTTTATTCAGAAATATATTGAAGAAGGAATTAAATACGTAATCTGCACAGATATCAGCAAAGATGGAATGTTAAAGGGGCCTTCGTTTGATTTATACAAAAAAATAATATCCGAATTTCAGTCTGAGTACAGTCGAAGACCGAATGGAAAAGAATTGAAATTGATTGCCTCGGGAGGAATTTCAACTTTTGAAGAACTTCCAAAACTTGCTGAAATAGGCTGTGAAGGAACCATCATTGGCAAAGCCATTTATGAAAATCGCATTAATCTAAAACAACTCGAAAACTATATTTTGAGCGACGAGGTTTGAGAGACGAGCGACGAGCTACGAACGAGTTTTGAGTTATGTGAAAAATGAAAGGTTACTAATAATTAAATAATTGAGATAATCATTAAATTGAATTTGTCTAACATTAAAAAATAAAAGGATATGCAGGATTTAAAAGCTAGAACCAAAAAGTTTACTTTGGATTGTTTGGCCTTGTGTACTAAAATTCCAAAGTCAAGAGAATTCGACTCCATTGTACGCCAACTTATTCGGTCATCAAGCTCTGTTGGCGCAAATTATCGTGCTGCCAACCGTGCAAAATCTGATCGAGATTTTATAAATAAATTAAAGATCGTAGAAGAAGAAGCAGACGAAAGTATGTTTTGGTTGGAAATATTGTTAGAAATCAATTCGAACAACACCGAAACCATCCAAAAATTAATCGATGAAAGTGATGAATTGGTCGCCATTACCGTTGCATCAATAAAAACAGCAAGAAAAAGATTATGAGAAACATTTTCAAATCTCGGCATTCGTCGTCCGTATTTCGTAATCCGGTTTCGTCGCTCGTCGTTCGTAATTCACACCTCAAATTATGTTAACTAAAAGAATCATTCCCTGTCTCGATATTAAAAACGGAAGAACCGTAAAAGGAATCAATTTCCTCGATTTACGTGATGCCGGAGATCCTGTGGAATTGGCAAAATTCTATTCAGAAAACGGGGCAGACGGACTTGTTTTTCTAGACATTTCAGCAACAGAAGAGCGTAGAAAAACTTTGGCAGATTTAGTTTTAAAAGTCGCAGAAACCATCAATATTCCGTTTACCGTTGGTGGCGGAATTTCTTCGATTGAAGACGTTGAAATCCTATTAAATAACGGAGCAGATAAAGTTTCAATAAATTCTTCCGCAGTAAAAAATCCGCAGTTAATCAATGAACTGGCTTCAAGATTTGGTTCACAATGTATCGTGGTTGCCATTGACGCAAAACAAATTGATGGCTGCTGGAAAGTACATTTGATGGGAGGGAAGGTGCTTACAGATTTAGATCTTTTTGAATGGGCAAAAGAAGTGGAGCAGCGTGGCGCAGGAGAAATTCTTTTTACCTCCATGGATCATGACGGTACAAAAAATGGTTTTGCGAATGAGGCTTTGGCAAAGCTTTCCACAACTTTGAATATTCCGATAATAGCTTCGGGCGGCGCGGGAACTATGCAGCATTTTACAGATACTTTTAAAAATGGAAAAGCCGATGCCGCTTTGGCCGCCAGCGTTTTTCACTTTAAGGAAATTACGATAACCGATTTAAAAAATGAATTACAAATACAGGGAATACCTATACGAGTTCCGAGGGAAGAACGACGAGGGACGAAGGGCGAATGACGAAAAATGAATTATTAGAAAAAATAAGAAAAGATGAAAATAGATTTTGAAAAATATACAAACAGATTGGTTCCTGCTATAATTCAGGATAACGGGACACAAAAAGTTTTGATGCTCGGCTATATGAACGAAGAGGCATTTCTTAAAACAAATGAATCTAAAAAAGTTACGTTCTTCAGCAGAAGCAAACACAGGCTTTGGACTAAAGGCGAGGAAAGTGGCAACTTTTTGGAACTGGTTTCCATTGCCGTAGATTGTGATAACGATGCATTATTGATAAAGGTAAATCCCACAGGACCCGTTTGCCACAAAGGAACCGATACTTGTTGGATGGAAGAAAATAATTCAAATTTCGGATTTCTTTCAGAATTGGAAAAAATCATTGAAAACAGAAAGGAAGACTTTGAAAATACGGAGTCTTATATTTCTTCACTTTTCCAAAAAGGTATCAATAAAATAGCCCAAAAAGTAGGTGAGGAGGCTGTGGAAGTGGTTATTGAGGCGAAAGAAAACAACGATGAACTTTTCTTAAATGAAAGTGCGGATTTATTGTTTCACTATATGATTTTACTTCAAGCAAAAGGTTTTAAATTAAACGATATAGAAAAAACGCTTCTAAAAAGACATAAAGTAGATTAACATTTAATTGTATTTGTGGAATTTAAATCATTTGTTCATTTTTCCTACCTTTAAAAACATAAATCACTTTTATGGCTGCTAGAAGAAGAAAAAAACAGGAAACCACCAAAATACAACCAAAAAGAGCAAGAAATCTTTCCCCCGGAACGGTAGCCTATACAGGAAAAAAGACCACGACGGTTACACAGCTTGATATAATTGATTATTCCAAAGAGCATTACGATCGCTTTGAAACACACAATATTGAAGATGCTTTCAAATATGAAGATTCCACACATATTACGTGGATAAATGTAAATGGATTAAGCAATACGGATGATATTGTTACTCTCGGGAATCATTTCGATTTACATCCGCTAATTCAGGAAGATATAGTTACAACCAACCAACGCCCAAAGATTGATGAATATGAAGAGTATTTGTTTATCGTTTTCAAAATGTTGCATTATGATGACGCGGAACAGTTGACAAATGAACACGTAAGTTTAGTAATGGGAAAGGATTACGTGCTAACTTTTCAAGAGGCCGAAGGAGATGTTTTTGGAGATCTGCGGGAACGTTTGGCACATGGACGTGGAAGAATTCGCACAGCTGGAGCAGATTATTTAATGTTCGCCATTTTGGATGCCATTGTAGATAACTACTTTACAGTAATTGAATTCTTGAGCAATAAAGTGGAATTGCTGGAAGACAAGCTTTTTGACGACAAAGAGGACCCAAATATCACAGAGGAAATACAAGACCTTAAAAAGGAAATTCTAAAAATCCGAAAAGCAGTCGTACCCTTGCGGGAAGTGGTTAATAGACTTGAAAAAATAGAAACCCCGCTCATTGAGGAACGTACCAACAAATACATCCGCGATTTGTACGACCACATTATTCAAGTGAATGAAAGCGTTGAAATTTATCGCGATATGATCTGGGGTTTGATGGATATGTATATGACCACCATTAGCAACAAAATGAACGAAGTGATGAAAGTGCTAACCATTATGGCATCCATATTTATTCCCTTAACTTTTATGGCAGGAATTTATGGGATGAATTTTGACCACATCCCTGAACTGCATTTCAAGTATGGTTATTACTATCTGTGGGGCGCGATGATCTTGGTTTTCTTCGGGATGCTTTGGTATTTTAAACGGAAGAAGTGGCTATGAAATATTCAAATTAAATCATTCAAAATCACTCTTATGAGTGATTTTTTTTTGGCTGTACCCATATACTTTAGCAAAAACTAAAGATTATGAACAAACAGTACACTTATGAAATTCCATTTAACAATACCATTTGGAAAGCAATTGGAATTTTTATTATATGCGCAATAATTGGAGCGGTTGTTCCTTTTGAAATCCACACTCGCAGGATACATCTTACCAACCATACCTTGTTTTTTGGAGGTTTGTTATTTACTGGATTATTTCTGCTCATTGCCCTAATTTTAAAGACGAAATCAAAGAATTCAAAACAGAATCCGTACAAGCTTGAAATCTCAGATTCAACACTTCAAGTGCCAAACGGAAAAGCGGATGTTGTAAAAATTCCTTTAGAAATAATCGATTCAGCCATTCAAATTGGAAACAAATTTAACGGAAGCATACTTCAAGTTAAAATGAAGAAAAGCGCCACTAAACCACTTTATATTCAGGCAAAAGGATTCCGTTCAGAAAAGGAATATTTTGAATTTGAACAAGAATTGAACAAGCGGATTTCATCAAATTCAACAAACCTTTAAGTGAAAGCCTTTTCAGTTTTCGCTTTGCTTTTTTTTGGACAAATTGGGTTTTCGCAAAATAGCATTGAATTTTTTCAAATGCTGCCGGATTCAATTGTACTCAATTTGGGCCCTTCAGAAAGAAGTCAGATTGTAGCGCATTCAAAAAATAACAAATCATTTGAAGAAGCTTATAAAGTGATGAATTCCACCCAAGATAAATATGCGTTTGAATCTGTAAACAAAACATATCTGAAACTCATTGGCTCTCTTGAAGGGCAATTTCAAATGAAGCTTTGGAAACTTCCAAAACCTTATGTTTTAGTAGGTGTTTACAAGGAAAGCTGCGGTCCTGTGTGCGTTGCGGAACAATTGGTATTTTATAGATATTCCCCAAACACCGGATTTGAAGAATTGAATTTGAAGAATGTTTTCCCGTTGCAGAAAATGAAGGAATTCATCTTTCCGAAAATACCTAAAAATTGCTCTTTTGAAGAAGATTGGATGGATTTTCTATTGTATCAATTTGCAGAAAAGGGTAAATCAATTCAAGTTACTTGGAACAACGAAGCCGCAACAACTTGTGCATTTGATTTAAATTTTGAATTGAATTTATTGACAGAAAATCTTAAAAACGAAACCTATTTTGGAATTAAAGAAAAATAAAATGGAGTATCAAATTGCTTTTACCGTCGGAATAATTTTGTTGGCTCTTTCGTTATTTTTAGTCTATAAAAACGTAGTATTTCTGAAAAACAGCGAACGGGCAAAGGGCGAAGTAGTCGAGTTGAAAAAAATACACCGAAGTACGAGCAAACCAACGTTCAAACCTGTTTTTAAATTCGTTACAAAAGATGGCAAAGTGATTGAACACACGTCCATTTCTTCAAGCAATCCACCAAGTTGGAAAGTGGGCGAGAAGGCAGTTTATGCTTATAAAATTGAAAATCCGTCAAAAGGAAAAGTTGTTACTTTTTTTGGCGTTTTTGGTTGGTCTGTTGCTTTGGCCTGCATTGCCCTGCCAATGCTTGTTATTGGTGGCGGTTATTATCTTTCACAATCAATGCTGAACACGATTTTTGATAATTTATACCATTAATGCGTATCCGCAATCCACAAACACTGAACTACCAAAAAAGCATCTGCAGATTTGCTTGAGTATTGCTTTGCAAATGCTAAACATTCTTCATAATCATGCCATATAAATCTAGCAAGTGGGTTGTTTGGATTACTAACATTATACGTTTTTATAATAATACTTTCAGATTTCATTTCAAAAAGAAGATCTATCAATTGGCTAGACAAAATAGAATAAAACAGTTTTCCGTCGCTCGTAGTTCGCTGATAAAGGGTTTCATCTTTCTGAAAATGTTTTAAAATTACGCCTTTGCTTATAAAATCCAGGCGGTGCATAACTAACACAGAATTTGCTGTTGACTGTTCGTAACACGAATCCAACTCTTCCGTGTTGTTGGATAAACTAGAATAATTGCCATCGAAAAAAAAGATGTTTTCCTTCGCGTCTATATCAAACGGATTCGCGTCGGAATCTTTTAATTGGTATTTAATTGTCGGAAATTCAATCATTTTAATGTAGTTTGAAAGAATGAATTATTCAGCATTAGTGCCTATCTTCAATTGATATACATTGAACTACCAAAACAGCACATTTAGTTTCAGCTGAAAAATGTATCGCACGATTTAATGCTTCTCCATGATTATTCCAAATAAATGAATAAAGTCCGCCGAATGAATCGTTTTCGTGAATAACCCAATATGACATTCTTTCGATTTTTCGATCTTGGGAATGAAACGAATAATCTATTAATTGATTAGCAACTATAGCATAAACGGGGTTGTTATCTCTTATTACATAACGCTGATTTTCCCCTTTTGGAAAACGTTTCAAAACTTTACCGTTTTCAACCAAGTTCATCCGCTCCATTTCAAAAACGACATACATATTAGAGATTTCACAAAAAGGACGTAAGTCTTGTATATTTTTACTTAAACAAGAATACTCATCATCGAAAAAAAAGATATTTTCCTTAGCTTCCATATCAAAAGGATTCGCTCCGGAATCTTTTAATTGGTATCTAATTGGTGGAAATTTGATCGGTTTTATAGCCATAATTATTTATTAAGCTGCACAATCAACTGCCCTCGATTTTCAACCTCCATTTTTAGGAAGATGTTTTTAAGATGCGTTTTCACCGTGTTTAAACTCACAAACTGCGATTCACCGATTTCAAAATTGGTTTTGCCCTGCATTAATTCCTTCACAATCTCAAGTTCCTTTTTGGTGAGCGGGGAATGGGAAAGTTTTTCAATCTTTTCTTCCAAACTTTCATTGCCGTTGTTCCATTTCTGAAAATTGGAGGCCCCAACTTCAATGGCAGCAACCAATCCACCTTTGCTAATGGGTTTTACCAAATATCCGGAAGGGTAGGTGGTCTTCGCTTGCGAGAGGGTTTTTTCATCAAAGAAAGATGTTATAAAGATGAAAGGAATTCCAAATTCCTCAGTAAGCTTTTTTCCGAAGATGATTCCGTCTTCATCCTTTCCCAAACGGATATCAACCAAGGCAAAGTTTGGATTTTTAATTTCAATCTGCTCCATTGCCTGCGTATACGTGTAACAAACACTAACAACCTCGTGACCTAGATCAATACAATTTTCTTTCAGATCCATAGCAATTATTGGCTCATCTTCAAGAATCAATATTTTGAGAGCTTGTTTCATTAATTGGGATTGAAAACTAATTTGTATTTCGTTCCATTAGTATTTGTAATATTCATTTCGGCATCCAACTTTTCGCTGAAAGCGTTTATTAGTCTCATTCCCAAAGAATTTGCGGAGGCGTCCATCATTTCAATAGTTATACCCTTTCCGCTGTCCTTTACTTTTAGTTCCACTTTATTTTGCGAAATGGTCTTCATTGAAATATCAATTTCACCTTGCTGGCTTCCGTTAAAGGCATATTTAAAAGCATTGGAAAGAATTTCATTAAGAATCAAACCAAGGCTCATAAGTTTTTCTATATCCAAATCCATATCTTCAATATCTGTAGTTATTTTGATGGATTTATCTGGGATTTGGTAAGTAATGAAAAGTTGCTGTACCAATTTTTCAATATAATCCTTCGGCTTTAATTGCTGAAGACTGGAGTGGCTATAAATGTTTTGGTGAATGAGCGACATAGCCTGAATACGTGAAATGCCGTCATCAAAAATCTTTTTGGACTGTGGATCTTCAACTTTCCGAACGTGCATATTTAGCAAACTGCTAATTACCTGTAAATTGTTCTTCACCCGATGATGGATTTCCTTTACCAAATCTTCTTTCTGCTTCACTAAAACATTGAGTTGCTTGTTGCTTTTGTGCAATTTATAGCGTAACCAAAAAAGCCAAAAAGCCAAAATCAGAAGCACTGCAACGATAATACTTATCACCCATAGCGCTTTGTTTCGGTTTTTAATAATAGTGTTACTAACTTCTATTTCCTTTTCCTTTTCCTTCGTTTGATAAACTGTTTCCAATTTGTCCATTTCCTTTTTTCGGTCGGCTTTTTCAAACTGGTCTTTTAGTTTTATATATTCATTTAGGTGCGTATAGGCAGATTCATAATCTCCTGTTAGATTATCCAAATAAGCATAGAGTTTATAAACCGAAGACATTTCGTGGGGAAGATCCTTACGTTTCCCAACTTCTATGGATTTTTCTATATACTCCTTACCGGCAGTAAACTTTTCTTGCTCAATGTTTAAGTTTGCTAAAGTGATGTAAGTGTTTATAAGCCTACTTTCATCATCGAGTTTTTTCTGTATAGCAAGTGATTTTAATAAATATGCTTCCGCTTCAGCATACATTTCTTTGTTTTGGTAGGCAATTCCTAGGTTAAGGAAAACGCTTGTCATGCCTAAGCTGTCATTTACCTTTTCCTTTAATGCTAAGGCTTCATTATAGGTTTCAATGGCTTCGTCATACTTTTTTAGAAGCCGGTAAGTAGCGCCAATATTATTGAGCGCTGCAGAAGTTCTTTTCTCATTGTTCAATTTTTTATACATTTCCAGCGATTGTTTCGCATAAAAAAGAGACTTCTCATAATCCTTTTGATAAAAATAAAGAACGCCAATATTCAAGAGTGTTGACGCTTCCCCGTCCAAATCATTTAGCGTTCTTTTAATTTCGATGGACTTTTCATAATGAATTAGCGCGCTATCCGCAACGCCCATATAATCGTAAACAATACCGGTTACATGATTAGCATAGCCTTGCATTTTTGTGTTTTTAATTTCATTCGAAATAGCTAAACCTTTTAAGGCAAATGATTTTGCTTGCTCATTATCAACACCAACCAATTCTGAAGACAAGCCACAATAAGCATTGACGGTAATAGTGTCTAGCTTTGGGGTTTCAATAATATGCAACAGACTATCAATCTTTTCTTTATTCTGGGAAATGACGGAAGAAGAAAGAATAAAAAAAAATAAAACCAGGAAAGAACACTTTATGCTAAAAGTTTTTGAAAAAAAAATCGAATCGAGTAATTGTTTGCGCATCAGCTTATTTTATGGAAAAAGTACAAATTTTATTTTAATAAAAAACTAGTGCAACTTCCTGATTTATGAACTTTAAGCTATTCCTTAATTATTTTACTTCTTTGCAATACTTGTCCGTTTGAATCTGTAATTGTAATAAAATAAATTCCAGTGGTTTGTTTTGAAAGGTCTAAAAACGAAACGCTTTTTTGGCTATTAAGAATTTGTCCTGTTACGGAAGCTAATTCAATAGTTACAACTTCAGAAAAATTTATCTGGTCTTTTGTAGGGTTTGGATAAACTGCAATTGGTGATGAATTGGTAGTGTTGAATTCAGAATTTCCTAAACTACAGTCTTCACTAAAGGAAGTTTGAGGATCAAAATTGAAAAATTGGCCATCATTCCAATTGTCGTTACTATACATTTCATCATCCACTTGAACACAACGTAAATCTGGATTGTTTGTGGCCTGTATATTTACAAAATTCATGTTATTTCCGTTGGCAAGGTTTAAGCTTGTTAATTGGTTATCAGTAACTCCAACAGCGGTTATAGCTGGATTTATACTTAAATCTAAGGTTTCAAATTGATTCATTTCAAGACTAATGGCGGTTAGCGCTAAATTTGTACTTAAATCAATTATACTTAATTGATTGTCATAAAGATACAGGGCGTCAAGTGAAGTGCAATTTGTAATATTTATGCTGGTTAACTGACATTGATAGGCATTCAATTCCTCTAAATTTGTGTTGTTACTTGCATCAACAAAGGTCAGTGGATTGTCGTTGCAATAAACCGTCTTCAACCCTAAATTGCTACTTAAATTTAAAGTGGTTAGTTGGTTGTGATCACAGTAGAGGTATTGAATGTTTACGAAAGCTTCAAGCCCTGTCGTGTCTGCAATATTTAAGTCGTTGCAAGAAATGCTTCCCTGAAAATCTGTTGCTTCACTCACTTGAATTTCATTATCTCCATTAGTATTTATGGCTGTGTTTCCTAACAAATAGGCTTTAAAGTTTACATCTGGAATGGTTACATTTTGTGCTTGTAAAGAGGAAATTGAATTTAATCCGAAAATGATAAATAAAGAAAATTGTAATAATAGTTTCATGTTATTGTATTTAATTAAAATGTTTATTTTCCAATAAATAGCAGCGATTCAGTATCAATAGCTTCATAAGTGTTGATTTTGAAATACAGCTTATCACGCTCAACAACCATATTAAGCTTACTTGCTGCAAGGCTAATAAGTGTGTTATTAACCTCAGCGATTCCAACTCTTTTCAATTCATTATCTTGAAGAAAATAGGCTAAATCTCCGGGCCGAATATCTATAGGAACAATCTGTGTAACTGTTGTTTTGGTTTTGTTCGGATATTCCACATTGTAAAAACCATCTTCACTTTTTTCCAAATAAATTGCTTCCTGCCAATAATCTGTTTCACTGTTATACGCAAGCACTGGCTGGTCGTATTTCTGTTCTGAAAGTCCTATGCGTTTTCCACGGACTATCGCACCAATTGTGGTTTGCGTACAAGAAAAACGAGCTAACTTTTTTCTGGCTTCAGGGTTTCCCTCAATCACAATATCTAACGAAGCGATGCGTAAGAAACCATTTTCCCATTGTGCGTTTAAGGTGCTGGTCCTGGAATTGTTTTTATTATACCAAGAGTAAGTGTGGTCTGTTTGCAATCTTTCAATGGGATGGCCGCAGTATTGAAAATCGTACCCTTGATCCGATGTTTTAATTGCCTTTAGGTATGCTAAGAGATTTTCACCTTTTTGGTTTAGGTTTTTTCTGTCTTCGCCTATGTAATATTCATTGCTCAATGCATTTTTGATTTTCATCTCACAGGTTTTAGCATCATCATTGTAGAGCGTTTTGTGTGCGTAATCAAAAACTTCATAAATATTTTTAAACTGAACATTTTTAAAAGATGAATATTTTTGTGAAATAGCCATATTGGAAATTAAAAGTGGTAGGATTAAAATTGCACTTTTCATTCTGTTACTTGATTTAAATAGGACATACTGTTCAATTCTTCCTCGGTATATTTTTCCTCTTTCAAATCCCTCACTCGTGTAAACCCTGAAGCGTCAAGCACCCTTGTCCAGTCACTTTGCATATCGTCACGATAAAAACGGATATCCGCTTTTCCTTCAACCACATCAAGTGTAGTAGGATTACGCCATCTTTTGATGGTTAGGGTATCAATTTTAAATGAGAAAGAAGTAGGAGAGTACCAAGTGATTTTGGAGTCTTTGGTCATATACCAATTTGAAATAGGTTGCGCAACTACACTATTACAATTGATTACCAATTTGCAGATATTATTTTTAATCATTTCGTTGATTGCATCAATATCAACAGGTGGCATCCCGGTAAGTTCTTCATAGCCTGGATTGTATTTTTTATAGACAAAATTCCCGCCTTGCTTTGTATAAACAGCTAAACCCTCCACAATAGCTCTGGACTCTGGCAATTGTTTGTCAAAGGAAGTTTTTGAAACAACTTTTACTCTCCTACGGTGATAATACATTTTGGTACTACCTTCCCATTCCTCAGTAGTTTCACCATTGCCAATTACTTCTATGGAAATTGCACCGGGAAATGTTTTAGTAACGTCTTTTTTTACTTGTGCTGCTGAAGGTTGCGCTATTGCTGTGCTTCCTAAAATTAGAAATAATGTACTTGCGAAAATTAGTTTTAGTGTTTTCATCTGTTTTATTTTAGAATGGTTAAACGTTTTCTTTTTTCTTTCCAAAGGCAATAAATAAACATATAAGCGCCAAAGGAAGTGGAACCCAAAAGAAGTCTTTCAGTTCAGAAAGATGGCCCGAATTGGAACCTACCATATACATAACGATTGCTGAAATGATGGCTAAGGCCGCGATAATTGCTGCTATTTTTTTCATAATTGAATAATTTATAGTTAGTTAATTATACTTTATTGATTTTAACGCTCTTCAAAACATCATCAAAGAATCTTGAGTCGAAACCATTTATAGTCTCAAACATCCCTAAAAACATATAAAGCTCTTTCCCATCTGCGATTGCTAATATTTTATATTCATATTGGTAAGGATTGGCTCCGCCCTCCACAAAACGCCCACTGCTTAATTTTGCGGGAAATCCATAAATAGCGCTTACATCTTCGAACTTTTGGTCTTTCACAGAAATATTTGGATTCGTCAATACCGTACCAATCATTCCGCTTATTGCATTATCTGCATTCATGGACACAGTTCCTTTACGGTAAACCATTGTAGCCATACTGGTATTTGCACTATAAATTGGTTTATAACCTATCTGTTCCAAAATGACAGATTTTTCCGCTGCAGGAATCTCTGAACTTCGTTGGTCTATAACCCAATCTTGAATGGAATTTAAAGTCACAGTGTGCTCGCCCGTTTTTAGAGTTCTTAGTTTGTCGTTTCTGGTGGCATCTGTGTTTTCTGGAACAGATTGTTCATTCACATTTTCAGTGGGTTTGCTTTCTTCATTTTTACAGGAAATAATGCTTAAAGAAGCCAAACATAGCGATGCAATAATAATTCGGTTTTTCATAATTGATACTTTAAAAAGTTAGTGTGCTGAAATTTATTATGTCAAAATTAGGAATACATATAAGTTCATTTTTCACCCAATGGAGTGATTTATAAGTTGATAGCGAAATATACTTTTACGAGAACCATTTAAGACTGTTTATGAAAGCAACCACAACCGTATTCGCCAATCGCGCTTTTGATAAAATAAACTTGTTGACGGATGCCGTGGTGGTTTTTTTATGCTACTTCGGGTTGGATGCAATGAAACAATGGCAATCAGAAAATCTTCAACTTTCAGTAAATCTGCTGATGTTACTAAATATTATTGCGGTTTGTTTAGGTTGTTTCAGCTATTATGCAGCTTGGAACAACAAAGAAATACCAGAAAACCAAAGTTTGGTTACCAGTGATTTCGAAAAGAAAACTGTAGGTACGGCAGCATTCATAACCGCTTGGGGATTTGTGTGGTGGTTCGTGCCATTTGAAGCAATGACCGAAATGGGAGGGAGGGCAACACTTTTCGCTTTAGGAGTTGTAATCTATATTTTTAGTTATTTAATTGTTCTAATCAACAGTTTAAAACACAAAGAGTCCCACAAAATAGCAGGCAATCCTTTTGTGAAAATTGGAAGTAATTTATTTATAAGTGTATTTATTTTTTTCAGTATTGCCTTTCTAACGCTCACGGTGCAAAATTGGCATCCCGAAAATGGTGGCATCCAATTTTGGTCAATCCTTTGTCTTTGCCTGTTTTATCTTCCCTTAAGAATATTTCTACTCCTTAAACCACCTTTTGGATTTATGGAACTTGCAACCTTTTTAATGAGCTTTCTGTTTTTGGTTTTTCAGGTTTTTGGGATGCTTTAAATGGAAGGGCTTTTATTTCTGAAATTGTAATTTGTAAGTACCTTTAACGACAGAAGTCACCGAGCAATAGAATATAAATTAATTCAAGAAAGAAAAAAGCATGTTAACTTGGAAAGAAGTAATGAATTTTACAGTAAATGGCAATCCCATTCCCGATAAACGCGTTGAAAAAACGGATAGCGAATGGAAGGAACTATTAACTCCCGAACAATACCGAATAACACGTCTTAAAGGAACGGAAGCTCCCAATAGCGGCGCGTTGTGCAGTATTTACGACGAAGGAAAATACAATTGTATTTGCTGTGGCACGCCTTTATTCGACTCTACAATTAAATTTTCATCCAGCTCCGGCTGGCCTAGTTTTACACAGCCAATTACAGTAAACGCGATTAAATATGAAAAAGATACAGCCTACGGAATGGTTAGGGTGGAGGTGATGTGCAATACTTGTGATGCGCATTTAGGCCACGTATTTCCAGATGGTCCCGCGCCAAGCGGTTTGCGCTATTGCATCAATTCAGAATCAATGAAATTACAAAAAACAGAAAAGAAAATTTAAAAATGACAAATACTAAAATGGAATTAGCAACAGTGGGTGGCGGATGTTTTTGGTGTATTGAAGCCGTATTGAATGAAGTTAAGGGCGTAGAAAAAGTTGTTTCTGGATATACGGGAGGAACCGTTCCAGGTAAACCAACATATCGGGAAGTTTGTTCTGGCCTCACGGGCCACGCCGAAGTAGTACAAGTAACCTTTGATCCTTCTGTGATTTCATACGAAGATTTATTGATAATTTTCATGACCAGCCACGACCCAACATCCCTAAACCGTCAAGGTGGTGATGCGGGAACGCAGTATCGCTCGGTTATTTATTATCACAACGAAATCCAGAAGGAAATTGCAGAATTGGTTGCAAAAGAAATGGCGCCTTATTTTGAAAAGCCGATAGTTACTGAAATTAGTGCTTTGCAAACTTTTCATGAAGCCGAAGAGTATCATCAAGACTATTACAAAAACAATCAATCAGCGGGATACTGTAGTGCGGTGATAACTCCGAAATTGGCCAAGCTTCGTAAGATGCATGCTGATAAGCTTAAGAATATTTCAGCTTAAAAACAATGCCACCATGAATAGAATAGTAGTGTTTAATAGAGCAATCTCATCATTAAACCTATAATTGAGATAGTATTGAAAATAATTATTTTCTTTTATTCTTTCTCCTAAAATATAAGATGAGTGTTATTGGTAAAACAAAAGTTACCATAAGAATTATTAAAATCAGGATAATTTGCCAAGGGCCAATAATCGCTAGCACCATAATTTAATTTATTTTTACTAAACTACATTATTTAGTTTAACCTTTCGAATAATTAACCAAAATCTAAAACTTTCACACTGAGCGCAGTTGAAGAGTGACCCATTATAGAATCATCTGATAATAAAAATAGCATCTTCGGACAATATTTGCCGTCTTTCACACAAGTCTAATCCTTTAATTCACAATGCTTTTGTTACCTTAACGCTAAATTTTTAAAAAGTGTTCTTAATCATATAATAATAATAAAATCAAAATGCCATGAAAACAAAAAGCGTTAAAGCATTCGGCACCGAATCTACCGTTGCCGATTTAAAACAAATGAACATCAATAGGAGGGAGGTCACCCCAAAAGATGTTGAAATAGATATTCTATTTTGTGGTGTCTGCCATTCCGATTTGCATTTTGCACGCAACGATTGGGGGATGACGCAATATCCAGTGGTGCCGGGACATGAAATTGTGGGCAGGGTAACCCAAGTGGGTTCTGGAGTTTCAAAGTATAAAGTGGGCGACTTAGTGGCCGTGG
Organism: Aequorivita soesokkakensis; assembly: GCF_001641085.1. Taxonomy (GTDB): domain Bacteria; phylum Bacteroidota; class Bacteroidia; order Flavobacteriales; family Flavobacteriaceae; genus Aequorivita; species Aequorivita soesokkakensis. The sequence goes on from NZ_LXIE01000001.1 coordinate 47,588, forward strand.
GCTGTTTGGTGGATTCCTGTAGAAACTGTGACAACTGTAATGACGACCTAGAACAATATTGTGGAAGTTGGGTTGGAACTTATGGTGGGTATGACAAACATTTAGACACCACCACCCATGGTGGCTATTCAGAAACCATTGTTGTGGATGAAGATTTTGTACTGCGGGTTCCTGAAAACCTAGATCATGCAGGAATAGCCCCTTTATTATGTGCAGGTATTACAACTTGGTCGCCATTGCGGCACTGGAAGGTTGGTAAAAATAGTAGGGTAGCGGTAGTAGGTCTTGGCGGATTGGGCCATATGGCAATAAAACTAGCACATGCATTGGGCGCGCACGTATCCTTATTTTCACGCTCCACCAATAAAATTGAAGATGCAAAAGCATTAGGAGCAGATGAGGTTATTATTTCCACGGACGAAGCCCAGATGGAAAAGGCCATGGGGCGTTTTGATCTCATTATTGATACAGTACCTTATGCCCACGATTTAAATCCATATTTAGGTACATTAACAACCAGCGGCACCTTGGTGGTGGTTGGCTATTTAGGTCCCTTGGACCCAATGTTGGTTACCGTACCAATGATTATGGGCCGAAAGTCCGTGGCAGGATCATTGATTGGAGGCATTGCGGAAACACAGGAGTTATTGGATTTCTGTGGAAAACACAACATCACTTCAGATATCGAAGTCATAAAAATCCAAGATATAAACAAAGCCTACGAGCGTATGCTGAAAAGTGATGTGAAATACCGCTTCGTAATTGATATGAAATCTCTTAAAAACTAAGTAGAATCAATTATTAAAAATAAAAAATCATCTGTTTTAAGACAGGTGATTTTTTTATGGTTTAAATTGAAGAAGTCTGTACTGAGATAGTCGAAGTAAATACCTAATTACTCACTACTTTACTAAACTCCATAAAATACCCCTCAAACCGTTTCAACATCGGGTGCATTTTTTCTGAATACAGCACATATTGGCATTTTTGAATACTTTGGGTAATTGACATAATAGCCGCATAAGCCGATTTTTGGGTTAAAAATGTAGCATCGTCAATACTAAACAGCTTTAAATCGGCAATACTCACGCCATTGGTTAAAAACAACTTGTTCATACTCTTGGGAGTAGAAATAAGAATATCAACCCCCATAGCGATTTCTGATTTTTGCACATCGTTATGCAGCTCTTCATAGCCAACATATACCCTTAACGAAGTCTCTTTGGTATAAAATAAAAAAGCATCATACAATTGGGTGGCAATTTCCTTGTTTTCCACAAGAACCAACGCCCGTGGGGCATTGCCTATGGCCCTGCATTTCAATTTTTGCAAAGTGGTAATGATAAGCGTGGTTGTTTTACCGCTATTCTTTGGAGCCACGCAATATACATTGGCGCCACTTTTTACAATAGGAATACACTCGCTCTGAAAAGGAGTAGGGGTGGTTATTTCAAGTTGCGCTAGCTTCTCTAGTATATCGGGATGTAATTTTTTAAAGGGCATAGGTTTTTTTATGGATGTAGACGTATTGGCAAAGATACGGCCTATAGATGACATAGGGATGTTGTGGGTTGTGAGACGGTGCAGGTTTAATGCTCAATATTCAATTCTCAATTCTCAACTCCCAGTTCTCAATTCTAAAGCCTTCAGCTAACAGCCAACAGCTTAAAGACCTGTATTCAAATTTCAAATCCAAAATTCCAAATTCCAAATTCCAAATCCCAATTCCAAATTCCAAGCTCCCCTTACTCACAGATTCACAGATTCACCCTATAGCCAACCTCCAAAAAATTACAACATTTGAATTATTGCTATATTTGAAAAGAATTCCCGCCGGTTAGATGCAATCCTGAACAATGAAAGAATTTTTCAATAAAATATATTCTATAGACCAAGAAATTCTTGAAGACTACATTGCGAATTGGACCAAATACACTGCACCTAAAAAAACCATCATGACAGCTCCGGGAGAAACGGAGCGTTATATGTATTTTGTAATAGACGGAATTCAAAAATCCTATTACCTAAACGAGGATAAACAACACGTCATTGCCTTTACCTATACTCCCTCGTTTAGCGGAATTCCGGAATCCTTTCTTACCCAAACACCTTCAAAATATTACTTGGAGACCATAACTGAAAGTTCATTTCTTCGGATCCCCTTTGAAAAGCACCAGCAACTTATGCAAGAACATCGGGATATAGAAACGCTGTTCAGAAAAGCGACCGAAGGCATATTAATTGGAATGGTGCAACGGCACTATGAATTGATGGCATTTGATATACATCAACGTTTTACATCTTTCGCCCAAAGAAGTCCACACCTCTTCAATTTAGTCTCCCACAAAGACTTGGCTTCCTATTTACGGATTGATTCAACCAACTTCAGCAAGTTGTTCAACACGATTAAAATTTAAAATCTTGGTATATACCAAAAACAAACTGGTTTAAGCGCCAGATCTTTGCATCAAAATTAAAGAACAATTAATCGATCACTTAACATTTTAATTTTATGCATTATGAACACAACGACATTTTCCCAATCATGGGTAAACTCCACGCTTTATCCCTTTGAAAACAAATTTCTGCGATTGGAAGCAGGAAATATGCACTATGTGGATGAAGGGAAGGGGGAAACCATTCTTTTCGTTCACGGCACTCCCACATGGTCATTCTTATACAGGGATTTCATAAAAGAACTATCAAAAGAATATCGCTGCATTGCCATAGACCATTTAGGGTTTGGCCTGTCTGATAAACCGGACTCAGTCCCCGGAACGCCGGAATGGCACGCCCGGAATCTTAACGAATTTATTAAAAAATTAGACCTTAACAACATCACTTTGGTCGTGCACGACTTTGGGGGACCCATAGGGTTGGCAGCCGGTATTGAAAATAACGCACGAATCAATAAGGTTGTATTATTCAACTCTTGGCTTTGGGCTACTGAAGAAAACAAAGAAGCTCAAAAAATTGATAGGGTTATAAATAGCCGAGTGGGAAAGTTTATGTACTTAACCATGAATTTCTCTCCCAAGGTACTTTTGAGACAAGGTTTTTCAAACAAAAAGAACTTATCAAAAAAAGTGCATCAGCACTATATCAAACCATTTCCCGATAAAGTTTCACGCATTTCGTTGCTAAAGCTTGCAAAAGCATTGGTGGGTTCTTCTGATTGGTATCAAAAACAATGGGAACAACTGGATCTATTGGCAACTAAAGAATGGTTGATTCTTTGGGGAACCAAAGACACCTTTATTACCATGGACTCTTTAAAACGTTGGCAAGAGAAACTTCCAAATGCTAAAACGGAGGAAATAGAAAGCGGTCATTTTGTTCAGGAGGAATCGAAAGAGGAGGCTATTCGAGCAATTCGTATATTTATGCAGGAAGAAAACAAATAAACAAGAATGCTCTGGCAAGTATAATCCACAATTTTAATTTGAAATAGAAAATCATAAAACTTAACTATAACTTCAGCACTCTACTGTTTGAATGCTGAGAATAACAATGAAATAATGAAAGCAGTTACCTACCAAAAATATGGCCCACCAAGTGTTTTGAATATGGTGGATATTGAGAAGCCAACTCCAAAGCGCAACGAAGTATTGGTCAAAATTTATGCAACTTCCGTAACATCCGGTGATGTCCGGTTGCGCAGCTCGGATTTCCCCGGAATAGCCTGGCTTTTTGTTAGACTTATCTACGGTCTATTCAAACCGAAAAAGGAAATATTGGGCCACGAATTTTCAGGTATTGTTGAAGCCATTGGTGCGGGTGTTAGCAAATATAAAGTGGGGGATGAGGTTTTAGGCACCCCAACCATGCTCCCCTCGGGCTCCTATACCGAATATCTAAGTATTCCAGAACACCGGAAGAAGGGTGTATTGGCATTAAAACCCAAGACGCTTAGTTTCAATGAAGCTGCCGCCTTGCCTGTTGGCGGAATGACTGCTTTATACCTTCTTCAAAAAGCCAAAATGGGAATAGGACAGAACATACTGGTGTATGGTGCCTCAGGAAGTGTGGGGAGCTATGCCATCCAAATTGCGAAAGCAAGTGGAGCCACCGTAACAGCAGTATGCAGCAGTTCAAATTTTGATATGGCAAAACAACTGGGAGCTGATGTTACCATTGACTATAAGCGTCAAGACTATGCAGAACTGGAACAAAAATTTGATATTGTTTTTGATGCTGTTGGAAAAACCTCAAAATCAAAAGCAGCAAAAGTTCTAAAAAAGGAAGGCCGTTTTGTAACTGTAAAGGCACTGACGAGTCCGGGTCAGGAGCATCTCGAGAAATTATGCCAACTAGCTGAGCAGGCAGCCCTCAAACCATTTATCGACAAAACCTTTCCCTTTTCTGATATCATTAAAGCCCATAAATATGTTGACAAAGGGCGGAAAAGAGGGAATGTGGTGATTGTGGTGAGTAGTTAGTAGTGAATTGTGGGTTGGGAGTTGTGGGTTGTGGGTTGTGAGAAGGTTGCAGGTTTAATGCCCAAGGTTTAATTCTCAATGTTCAATTATAAAGCTTTCAGCCCAAAAAAAATAATAATTCTAAGAACGTAAACCTATTTTCCCGAAAACTAAGAATATGACACAATCTGAACTTATCATTTTAAACCTTACGGAGATAAGGAGAAGAAGCGTAATACTTTGGAAAGGGCTTCCTGAAAGCTACTACCTTTGGAAACCCGACGCCAAAGCAATGACTGCCATAGCAATGGTTAGACACGTCCTGGAAGCCGACTATGGATGGAATATCATAATCAATAATGGGAGTATGGCAAAGTATCAAACCCCTTGGCAAAATCGTCCATACATCAGTGTTGCAGACGAAATTGAATTTGCTGAACCATATAGAAATGCCTTTTTGGAAAGCATTCGCCAATTTTCGGATAGGGAATTAAACGAAACGGAAATCATTCACCCTGGAAATGGAGCCAAGAAAAACCTTGGAAAATATTTATTGCGAATTGGATATCATGAAGCTGTTCACGCCGGACAATTCCTTTCCTATTTGAGAGCCATGAAAATGAAGCCCCCAGCGATTTGGGACTAATCTAAAACCTTAAGCCTACAGCTTAAAAACCTTTACTCAAATTCCAAATTCCAAATTCCAAGTTCCCCTTACTCACATATTCACCATATAGCCAACCGCCAAACGACATAAGACGTAAGACCGATGCGCTGTTGTAGTATATAGGTAGTATTCATAAAGCCTCTATGAAGTATCTATGGAGTATATGTGGAGTATCTATGGAGTGTGGTCGGCATGGAGTCGGCATTGGGTCGGCTTATGATTGGCATGGAGTCGGCTTATAGTCGGCATGTACTACTTGTGTTTTTTGCGAAAAGGCTCTATATTTATCTAGAAACCAACAGCCTTGCCAAGGGGTGGAATTCTAACTTTATTCCAGGCTCTGCGACTTACGTTTTTATGGGGAATGGGGATAAGGTTTCGGCTACCCTAACCAAAATGGTTCATTTTAACGCCAATGAGGTGGTTTATATTTTTACGGATACCCCCCAAGACAGTAACGTGAGGACAATTGCTGATGGCACCTACTTAAATATTGAATTGGTAAAGGCAGATTGATAAAAAGTTTTAAACTTTATAAAAAAACTCCTGAAGAAAAATTCTCAGGAGTTTTTTTATGCACCAAGTGGTTTTAAGGACAAGTGGCCTAAATTTGAATTGGGATAGAGGGGCAGCTATTGTAATGGCCTAAAGACTATTGGTTTTAGATGAGAATTACCCAATATCTGGCCAGACCGAATAAATTAAATTTAAAAACCTGTCTTTGTCAGCGCGGCAGAGGGAAATCTTTTATTATGGAAATCGCAAAATACCCCTAACCGCACAATTCTAGTTTTAGAAAAGCATATAAGCTGATTTCCTTTACTTTTTTATATTTTTATTTTTTTCTAGGTTTGTTCAATAAAAATTAAGATTTATCAACCAAAAGTCTATTGCAGTACTACCATTCGTCAATATGAGCAATGATATTGACAACGACTACTTTTGCGATGGAATTACCGAGGAAATTATAAATGCACTAACGGCAGTCAGCCAAATTAAGGTTATTGCAAGAACCTCATCTTTCGCCTTTAAAGGAAGAGATATTGATATTAGGGAAATTGGTAAACAATTAAACGTAAATACAATTCTTGAAGGCAGCATAAAAAAATCACAAGAGCGGGTTAGAATAACAGCACAATTAATAGATGTTACGGATGGAACCCATTATTGGTCCAAAAGGTTTGACAGGGAACTAATTGATATATTCGATTTAGAGGATGAGATCAGTCTTGCCATAGCGGATGAAATCAGAAATAATTTTGGGCATTTTGAAGTAAAAGACCATTTAATTGAGCAACCCACTAAGAGTATTGATGCCTATCAATTATTTTTAAAAGGACGCTTCAATCAATTACAATGGACACCAGATGCATTAAAAAAAGCCATCCAATTTTATAATGAAGCAATTTCATTAGATGTTAATTATGCAAAGGCATATTATGGCAATGTGCAATGCTATGAGTTGTTAACCACTTGGGGGTATATGGATAAAGAGGAAGGAACTGAAAAAGCTTTTCTCAACTTAATGAAAGCCAAAGAAATTGATACCCATTTACCCGAACACCCTATGTGTTATGTAAATAAATGTTTTTGGAGAGAATGGGACTTTAAATCTACATATCATTACCTCAATGATGTTCTTGCCATAAATCCTAATCATACCGATGCGTTGGATGTTATGGTGAAGTTATTTATGGCGCATGGCCATTTTAATGAAGCTATATTTTATGGAAAAAAATTGTTGGAGATAGATCCGCTTTCAGCAAACAACCAATACATTTTCGCAAATATTTATTACTATAAAGGTGATTTTGATATTGCCTTAACCCATATCACCAAGGCTATTCAGTTGCGTCCTGATTTTGATTTGGCCTATCATAAAAAAGCGGTTTGTTTAATTGCACTTAATAAAAGGGAACAATTGGAAAATGAATTTCAATCCAACCCTTTGTGGGAAAAGATACAATTGTTACATGAAGCTGTAAATGAAAATAGAAAGTCCTTGCCGAAAGAAGTTTTATCCAGCTTTCTTTCCAATCATTTAAAACGGGACCAACTGACCTTGTTTGAACTCTTCATTCTTGCCAATACAAATTACACAGAGGAAGCGTATGAATTATTGAAACAATTTGTAGCACAAAAGCGCGGACAAATTCTCAATTATAAACAAGAACCCTTGTTGAAGCCTTTGAGAGCGTTCAATGATTTTTACAAGTTACATACAAGTAATTTTTCAATTGATGAAATTGTTGATAATAAAAAAACTGTAGAAATCACCAAACCGCTTTTATTAGAGGAAGAACGAAAGGAATTACAAACCAAATTAACTGTTTATTTTAATGAAGAGAAACCTTATCTTGATGCTTCTTTATCATTAAATACAATTTCAGAAATACTAACAATTTCAACCAATAAAGTTTCCTTTTTAATAAATGAAGTAATTGGCATGAATTTTAATCAGTATGTTAATTCATACCGTCTAAAGCATTTTAAAACGATAGCCTTAGACCCTAAAAATTCGCACCTAACAATTCTTGGGTTAGCCTATGATAGCGGGTTCAACTCAAAGAGTGTATTTAACACCTATTTTAAAAAAGCGGAAGGTCTTACTCCTAGGGCTTGGTTAAAAGCCAATTCGTAGCAAATTTCCATCAATTCGTTTCAAATTATAATTCAGGACGATTGGCTTGTCTATCCTATAAATCTTTGCACCATAATTAGTAATCAAAAAACGAACAGTTATGAAAGCATTGCAAAAATTCATATTGGTATGTATTATATCCATTTTGGGGCTCTTTACGTCTTGCTCTAAGGAGGATGATACAAACTCGCCAACAACTAACTACACAACGGTAGAGAATCTATTGAGGGAGATTGATTTTCAAGGCTATGCCATTGTTACTAAAAATGGAAATGATTTACTCCGTCAGGGTTTTGGGCTGGCAAATATTGGTACTTCCATGCCGCAAGACTACACCCTCGCTTATCGCATAGGCTCCGTTTCCAAAACCTTAACTGCCGCAGCCCTAGTGCAATTGAAACGCGAGGGCTTAATAAGCAGTTTTAATCAGACCTTAAATGAATTTGATGAAGCGTTTCCGAATGGCGATCAGATAACTATTGCGCATTTACTTTCGCATCAATCGGGTATTCCAGAGTATCAACTGGTAGTTGAACAAGCTTTTGAGGGTGGACAAATACTGGATGAAATAGACATTTATAATGTTATAACGGATTTAATATTAGAAGAGGGTCTCAGTTTTACACCAGGGTCAAAGAAACAATATTGTAATTCAAATTATCTTATTGCAGCCCTGTTAGTACAGCAAATATCCGGAATACCTTACCATGAGTATATTCAACAGAAAATTTTTAATCCCTTGGGAATGCTAAGCTCATTTAAAGGTACGGATGAAATAGAGGTTAACACACACGCACAAGGGTATTTTAACGGAAATCCAAATAGTACGTACCCTATGGCCATTCCATTTGGGGCGGGCGATTTCAGTAGTACCCCAAGAGATATGGAAATCTGGGCCAATGCAGTTAAGTCGAATTGGTTCACAGAAGCGGAAAAAGGGGAGGTGTTTGCCCAAAATGTTTACAGTGGTTTTACTGATTTTGGATTGGGTTGGTTTACGACCCAAGAAAGTAATACCACCATGTATTGGCACGCTGGCGATATTAATGGCTATTGGAGCATGATTGGTTTTATACCAGCATACAATGCAACGATCGTACTGTTAAGCAATCGACAAGACGATAGGGGATCACAGCGAAACACGATTATTGAGCAATTATTACGCAACGAGTTTAATTAAAATTATACAATTATTTAACTATTTACACATGAAAAAGTTAGCAACAATATTTGCATTTTACGTATTATTTATATCCCCTGTTTTTAGTCAGGAAACCACAAAGCAAGCGTTTGAAATTAAGGTGATTACAAGTGTAGAATCCATTGTTCCAAGTGGATTGGGTAGATCACGCATTATTTCTTCAAATGATGAAAGAGATTACAAACAATTCTCTTCTGAACAAACCGATGACAACAGTGGCAGGAATAAGACCAAGAGAAAAGATATCAGGGTTAGAAACTTTGAAGAGACTAAACTGTTGAACTTTTATAATTTAGGCGGCATACGCTTTCAAAATATAGTAGCAAATGACGCAGTGATCTCATCCAAACTTACAGCCATGCTTTCAGAAGGTTGGGATTTGATTTTCATAACAAGTGCAGTAGAAAGTGATGCAGGAGATAATGATGATAATGGTATTTTTATTACACGATATATTTTTAAAAGAACATTAAACTAACAAACCTTAAACGCTATTGAAAATGAAAGACACCAATGTTTTATTAGCAGGTGCTACAGGTTACTTGGGTAGTTTTATATTGAAAGTGCTCATCGAGAGGAAAAACCATGTGGTTGCTATTGTGCGCAATCCCAATAGGATAGAGAATGATTGTGAAAACTATTTGGAAATAAAAACAGCCGAGGTAACCAATCCGGAGACCCTAAGGGATATCTGTAAGGGTATTGACACGGTAATTTCTACCATTGGCATCACAAGACAAAAAGATGGATTAACCTATATGGATGTGGATTATCGGGCCAATATGAATTTGCTTGATGAAGCTAAAAAGGCGGGTGTAAAGCATTTTGTTTATGTGTCTGCCATAAACGGTGACAAACATAGAAAGCTAAAAATTTTTGAAGCCAAGGAAAAATTTGTCGATGCTTTAAAAGCTTCTGGTTTAATCTATACTATAGTAAGACCGAATGGTTTTTTTTCAGATATGAAAGATTTTTTACAAATGGCAAAATCGGGTCGGGTCTACTTGTTTGGCGCTGGCAATCAAAAATTCAACCCTATTCACGGTGAGGATTTAGCTAAAGCCATTGTGGATACACTTGATGAGTACAACAAAGAATTAACCATTGGAGGCCCCGATGTTTTAAGTCTTAACGAGATTAGCGGACTTGCGCTACAAGCTTTAGAAAAACCCGTAAAAATTGTTCATTTGCCAGATTGTTTAAGAACACTAACCCTTTGGAGCTTAAGAACCTTCACAAGTGTAAAAACCTATGGCCCGCTTGAATTCTTTCTAACCTTAATGGCAGAGGATACTATTGCGCCCACTTATGGTAAGCATCATTTGGAAGATTTTTATATTGAAGAAGCTAAAAATTTAAAATAGATTTATTATAAAATCCCAGCAAATAACAAATTGCTAGTAAATGCTAATTAAAGTCAAATAAAATAGCAATAAAACTATAGGCTTTGGATAGCAGTAATAGGTTAGCATAAAATAAAAAAATAAACAAATGAAAATTCTAAAACGACTTTTAAAAATTGGATTTCTCCTCTTTGGAATCATTATTCTAACGGGAATCATTATCCTCTGGATTGATTCGTTGGAGACTAATTATTTAAAGATTAATAAAAAGGACTCACTATCCAATCAATCTTACCTAATTACCAATGTCAATATCATTCCAATGAATCAAGACACCGTTTTGGTCAATAAAATGGTATTCATAAAGGAAGGAATTATACAGCGGATTGCAGATACCATTAATGTTAACGGCATCGAAATTATAGATGCCAAAAAGAAGTATTTAACCCCGGGTTTAATCGATATGCACATGCATCTGTGGGATAGATATGAACTGGGCCTATACCTTGCAAACGGTGTTACCGCTATAAGAAATGTATGGGGTATGCCAATGCATTTAAGAATTAAGGAAGATATAAAGAATGATAAGATAATTTCACCCACCTTATTTACTACAGGGCCAAAACTAACCGGACCGGAATTTATTGGTGACGATAATTTGAATTTATTTAGCCCTGAAGAAGCGAAGGAAAAGGTGGTTTCATATAAAGAGAGAGGTTATGACTTTATCAAAATTTATGATGGATTGGATAAACCAATCTTTGATGCTGTTATTGAACAGGCTAAAATTTCTGAAATGGATATTGTTGCCCATCCTTCTAAAAAAGTGCAGTTTTCAGACCATTTGAATCCTCAAATCAAGTCTATTGAACATGCCGAAGAAATTGTACAGCAACCCTTACAATATGATTTGGATACGCTGAAACTGCAAAAAATCATCGGTTTAATTTCCCAATCAAAACACACAAGCTATTGTCCAACTTTAACAGTATTCAATAATATCTTTCAAATGATGAACAATGATTCTATGTTAGACTCAGAACAGCTGGATTATATAAATCCTCTCATTAAAAGAGTAGATAGTAAAAATCAATTCAACCGTTGGTTAACTGCCAAGCAAAATGATTCAACAACAGTCAGCAGAATTAAAAAACAACATGATTTTCATCTTACCATAGTGAAAAAACTGAACGAATCAGGAGTAAATATAATTTGCGGAACAGATGCTGGAATAGGTGTTACCCTACCTGGATTTTCATTACATACCGAATTGAATTTTTACAAAGAAGCTGGCCTTTCCAATTATGAAGTTTTAAAGACCGCTACCGTAAATGCTTCCAAAACACACGCCATTATGAATTCGCTTGGGACTATTGAAGTTGGTAAAATGGCAAATTTGTTGTTAGTTGATGAAAATCCGTTAATTACGTTATCAACCCTGCAAAAACCATTCTATGTTTTTGTAGAAGGGCGAAAATTAGATAGACAAACTTTGAATACTTTCCAAGAGAAGGCAAAAAAAAGGAATAACTTAATTGCCTCTGCACTAAGGTATTTGGAAAACTTGATAGTTGAAAAATAACTTCAGCAACCTTGTATCTTGTAAAATCTAAAAAAAATGTTTTTGGAAGCCAGCATTGGAAAGATAACTCAACACCCAGATCAATCAATCGCACATCCAGAAGCGTTACGCTAATGCAAAAAAAGCAAACGCTCACCTAGGCTTAACATTAAAATGTTAAGCCTTTTTTGTTCATTCTAACTTACGCATTACACTTTATAATTCCCTTAAATCACTTCTAAATTAAAAGGTTTGAAATCATAATTCAGGACGATTGACCTTATTATGAATTACATCTTTGTACCATAAAATTATCTAACATCAATTATTAAACACCAATAATGAAAACAACACCTAATGTTATTCTTTATGTATTTGTAATAGTATTTTCAACATTTACGTATGCACAAGAGAAAGAAGACTTAAAGCTAAAGTCACCTTCTGAATTTAAACACTCCATAAGTGCTTGTCCTGTAGCAGTGGCATTTGGTATTTATTCTGTGAATTATGAATTCCTGTATCAAAAAAAGCACGGTTTTGTAGCGCGATTTGATTATGAAGCAATTCCCAAAACCTACACCGAGGCACGAATAGAATCCAGTGGGTATTCTTTTATACTGAACTATCGTTACCATTTCAATAAGCAAATGAATTCGTATTTTGCTGGAGCGTATGGCAGATACAGACAATTTAACGGGGAAGGTAAAATCAATGAAACGAATTTTGACTTTACTATGCCCGATGTGAGCTTTGGTATAAATGCAGGAAAAAAATGGGTATGGAAAAGTGGTTTTACCTTGACCTTTGCACTTGGATATGGTTTTTCAAATGAAGATTGGAATAGCAAGCCAAACACCCATGATGTCAATGAAATGATTAGGGATTTTAGGAGTGATTATGACTTTATAGATCCATTTTATGGAGAGTTCTCCATAGGCTACTCATTCTAAAATATAGAAAAATAAGATATATGTTTATTTCATCAGTGTTAACCATATGGTTTTACGGCTTACGATATATAAAATATAATAGAAAATAAATAGTACTATGAATTCATTTCAAAAAATAATTATTCCTGTATCAATTTTTATCGTTTCGGCGTTTCAAGTCTTACTTGCACAGACGGCTAACAAAATTGACTGGAAAGAAGATTTAAAAATCTATAAGGAATCTTTGGAGCAAAAACACATAGACCTGTATCATTCGGTATCTAAAGATGCGTTTTTAAGTGAATGGAGCAAGATTTATGACAATGTTGACTCGTTAAACGATTTTGACATTATTTTAAAATTAATGCGCTTAACAAGACGAATAAATGATGGCCATACAGCTATATCACTAAGAAATATCCCTACACATCGATTTCCATTCGAAATTGAATTTATAGAAGGACAATGGTACGTAACAAAAACCTTGAAGGAAAATGAACAGATTCTCAAAACAGCTTTGGAATCAATTAATGGTATTCCTATTGATACCGTGGCGAAAAAAATTTCAGGCGTAGCCCAATTTGTGGAAAATGAATATTCCTTAAAGGAAAGAACCAGTAGTTATTTGACCACTGCAGAATTACTCTTCCATCTCAATTTGATTGATTCTAGGGGTAACGCTAAATTTAGCTTTCGAGATAATAATAGAAAGTTACTGACTGCGGATTTGGAAGCGATTACTAATGAACAGTGGGAGGGAAGTGAGGTTTCCAAAATAGATTTAACGATACCTGAAATAAAAAAACCTACTATTGATAATGCTAATTTGTGGTATACCTCAATTTCAGGCACAAAAGCGATATATATAAATTTTGCCGGTTATCCTTCCTTTGAAGAGATGCAAGTTTTTGGTGCGCAATTAGTATCTGAGATTCAAGAAAAACAGATTAAACAGGTAATTATTGATATGCGTGATAATGGAGGCGGAGATTTATATGTGGGTACCGTTCTGGCGTATGCGCTAAATCTGGCTGATTGTATAGATTGGAAAAAAGGCGTGTTCGTATTAACGAGTAACAAAACCTTTTCTGCAGCAACAAGTAATGCAGCGCTATTTAAGCAATTGTTAAATGCAAAAATTGTTGGGCAGCCCACGGGTTCCAACCCAAATGGATATCAAGATATGGATAGTTTTACGCTACCTAATTCAAAATTAGTTATTACATATTCCAAGCGGTTGTTTCGTTTATCACCTCAAGAAAATACTGCACTACAGCCTGATATAATTATAAATCAACAACAGCATGATTTCTTTATGGGAATTGATTCGGTTTTGAAGGAATTAATACATACATTTTAAGGTAGGTTATTTATTGTTTCAAGCATGTAAATATTCAAAACTTTGATAAGCTCCGGGAAGTTTTTTAGAATACGACATAGCTCCACAATGATTTAATTGAAAAAAATGCCCAGTTGCCCAAGTTTGAAGAAATGCTCGCAGCCTGGACTAAACAGCTGTCTGGAGAGAAAAATGTAGAGCTATTTTAATGGATTGCAAGAATTAGGTATATTATATTGCCAACAACCACGAATTTTCTATAAACTAAATTGATCACCAAATCAAAGGCTTATAAATTCTTATTTAGATTTATTATAAATAATTTGGATATCCCAAAGCTGACAAATATATTTGCCGAAAATTATTATTTATATATAGTCTAAATAAAGAACAATGAAAAGCCAACTAATCACCCTCTTTACATTTCTCATCACAACTTATGCCTTCGCACAAAATGCATCCATTTCCGGCACTATAAAAGATAATAACCAAAACCCAATTGCTGGAGTAAATGTTTTTATTAAAAATTCTACAAAAGGAACCCAATCAAATAGCAACGGAAGTTTTGAAATTGGAAACTTAACGAATGGAAATTACATCCTTTCAGTTTCCTATTTAGGCTTTAAAACAAAGGAAATAAATTTCTCACTAGCCAAGAATCAAAATCTGGAACTAGAAACAATAACCCTTTATGAGGGTAATGAAATTCTAAATGAAGTAGTTATAGAAGGGGAGCGCACCAATAAATTCTCAAGAAAACAAACGGCATACGTTGCCAAACTTCCTTTAAAGGACATTGAAAACACCCAAGTTTACAGTACCATAACCACCGAACTTTTGGAATCGCAAGTGATTACAAATTTTGACGATGCCCTAAAAAATGCAACGGGCGTGGAACAGCTCTGGGCTTCCACAGGCCGTGGGGGAGATGGGGCAGGATATTATTCGCTTCGGGGGTTTTCAGTACAACCGCAATTGGTAAATGGGCTGCCCGGCCTAACCAACGGAACTATTAATCCTGCAAACGTGGAGCGCATCGAGGTTTTAAAAGGTCCTTCTGCAACTTTATTCGGCAATGCGGTAAGCTCCTATGGCGGACTTATAAATGTAGTGACCAAAAAACCCTATGTGGGAACAGGAGGGGAGCTTTCGTTTACCTCTGGAACTTATGGCTTAAACCAAATTATAGGCGATTTCAATACCGCCCTAAGCAAGGAAGACAATCTGTATTTCAGAATTAATACTGCCTATACCACCGAGCAAAGCTTTCAGGATGCGGGCTTTAGAAAATCCTTTTTTGTTGCGCCCTCTCTTTCCTATAAAGTGAACAACAGGCTTTCCTTTTCGCTTTATGCTGAAATTACCCAGGCCGAACAAACCAATCCGATGTTTTTGTTCCTGAACAGAAGCGCACCAACAGAAGCAAGCAATCTGGAGGAGTTGGGCTATAACAATAAACTGTCCTTCACCAGCAACGACTTAACCCTTAAAAACCCAAACCAGAATTACCGTATAGAAATGGATTATAAGCTTTCCGATACTTGGGAATCGCAAACCTTGCTTTCAAAAAGTACGACTTCCACAACCGGATATTATTCCTATTTGTTTGACTATGGCATTCTTGGGAATGATACATTTTCCCGCTTTATCAACAAACAAAATGCAAATACGCAAACCACAGACATCCAGCAGAACTTTATAGGCGATTTTAAAATTGCCTCGCTTCGAAATAGAGTAGTGATCGGCCTGGATTATTTTAATGCCACCCAAACCGATAATGGTACGGGCTATGCCTTTTACGGAAATATTACACCAGAGGGAGGGGCCAACGGGGACAATCCATTTACACCTGAGGTTGAAACCGATTCATACCCACTCTCTACAGCAGGTGTTGATGCGGTCTTGGCATCACAACCTGTGGGCAACAACAAATCCAAATACCATATTTACAGTGTATATGCTTCAGATGTTTTAAACATTACTGATCAACTTTCCGCTATGGTAGGGTTGCGTTTGGATCGATTTGACAACGAAGGTGATTTGACCACTACCGAAGACGATTACGACCAAACAACCTTATCTCCAAAATTCGGACTTTTATACCAGCCAATAGCCGATAAGCTTTCGGTTTTTGCAAACTATCAAAACGGCTTTACCAACGTAGCGCCCCAATTGGTTGGAAACCCGGACGAAGGCCCACAAACCCTAAAGACTTTTGATCCTGAGCAGGCCAATCAATTGGAATTTGGGGTAAAAACCAACCTTTTCAACAATAGATTGAACGTTACTGCAAGTTATTACGATATAAAAGTGAAGGACCGCGTAATTACAGATCCAGCATCGCCTTTCAATAAAATACAGGGTGGGGAAGTGGTTAGCAAAGGTTTTGAAATTGAAATCAACGCCAACCCCATTCCTGGCTTAAACATTCGTGCAGGCTATAGCAATAACGATAGCGAAACCACAAAATCTGACAATAACGAAATCCTAAACAGGCGTCCGCTGGAGGCTGGCCCGGAAACGCTTTACAATTTTTGGGCAAGCTATGAATTCCAAACAGGAAAGCTCGATGGATTTGGAATAGGGGCTGGCTTTAATGGCGCCAGTGAAAGTTTCGCCATAAACTATGAATCTACAGGTGAATTTATATTGCCAAGCTATACCGTAGTAAACGCTTCCGTTTTTTACCAAGCAAATAAATATAGAATAGGTTTAAAATTAAACAATGCCCTAAATGAGAAATATTATAAGGGCTGGTCAACAATCAATCCACAGATGCCAAGAGCATTGTTGGCTAATATTTCCTATACGTTTTAATTAGCACCTAAAAGGGCAGCCCGCTATAGTATGGGGCTGTCCTTTTTAAAAAGACTTCCATGACCTTTAAAAAATTTATATTCCAACTACATAAAATATTAGGCCTAACTACGGGCCTAGTGGTTTTTGTGGTAGCCATTACGGGTTGCTGTTGGGCGTTTCGTGAAGAAATTGAAAGCCTGTACGATGATTATAAAAAAGTAGAACCTCAAGAAACAGCCATCTTAACGCCAACGGAAGCAAAAGATATTGCAACCGCCGTCTTTCCCCAGCAAACCATTCACGGCACCCTTTTTAAAAAAGCTGATGATGCCATAGAGGTTATTTTTTATGACGCGGAACCCGAATTTTATCAAAGTGTATTTCTAAACCCGTATTCGGGGAAGGTGGTCCAGGTTGACGACCACCTCTCCGGATTCTTTCCCTTTATGCTAAAAGGACATATGCGGCTCTGGCTTCCAAAAAAAATAGGAGAACAGGTAGTGGGGGTTTCGATATTGATTTTTATTGTGATCATTATTTCGGGCTTTATTTTATGGCTGCCTAAAAAGCGCAAAAATTTAAAGCAACGTGTGAAATTCGATTGGAAAAAAACCACCAAATGGAAACGTAAGAATTTTGATTTGCATTCCATAATTGGATTTTACGTGTGTGCACTCGCCCTGATCCTGGCATTCACAGGCTCGGTGATGTCCTATAACTGGTTGAAGTATGTAGTGTATAAATCGGTGGGTGGTGAAAAGGAAGCGCGTTTTATCATTCCCGAAAACCAAAGTATTGCCAACAATAATGATAGTATTGCGCCTATGGATTATTTGATTGTAAAACTACAAAAGGAATCGCCAAACGCATCTGCTTATGAATTGCATTACCCCAAAACTCCAGAGGAAAGCATTTACGTTGAAGTTTCCAATAGCGAAGGATTGTACTATAATGCGGATTATCGTTTTTTTGACCAAAACACCTTGGATGAAATAGAAACCCCAGGTATATATGGGAAATACAAAGACGCCAAACTAGCAGATAAAATATTGCGAATGAACTATGATATTCACATTGGCGCTATTGGTGGAATTGCGGGTAAAATAATAGCTTTTTTTTCAAGCCTGCTTATTGCAAGTCTTCCGGTTACGGGAGTTTTATTGTGGTATGGACGCAATTATAAAAAGAAGAAGAATAAGAAAAAAGTCTCGTAAAGGACTAACTGTGTAATAGCGAATTATCGAATACGCGATTTTTAATAAGAGCAAAAAGGTTAGCTTTTATTTTGGCGTTGGCAAGCGTTGGATAATTATTCGCTTATTTTTATTGTTTAAATAAGGAGCTCATGAATGCTTCGCAATTGTGTTTAAAATAAATTGCCAGTGCAATTTGACTTTATAAAACAATCGAGCGCTTGGTAGCGGCTATACTACATAACGGCTAAATATAGATACTAATGTTTTAAATAAACGCTGAGAAGCAAACCACTTAATTATTTAATGACCCAAGTTCCAATTATACTTATGAAAACAAATGCTTCTGGGATATTTTACCAAGTATAGAATTATAGCTTAGGAATGTTTAACGACCAGTTGTTTGTAAAATAGCTGTTACATAATTGCTATCGATATGAGCCTAAAGGCATCATATCTGCAACTATGTAAAATAGAACAGAAAAAGTTCTATATAACTATAAAATCCAATCGCTTATAAATGGCATAACTCTCTTGGATATATTCATACTATAAAATTATAGCTTAGGAATGTTTAACGAACAGTTTTTTGTAAAATAGCTGTTACATAATTGCTATCGATATGAGCCTAAAGGCATCATAACTGCAACTATGTAAAATAGAACAGAAAAAGTTCTATTCGCTATTTTTCTCATGATAAGATTTGTTCTATAATTTATATTATGTAAAATAGAATATATCAAATACCACTATCCGTTTGATTTAGTATCGAGATTTTATAAATGTAATTTATTCAGTAGCAATTATTGTGTACCACAATGTTGGCTCTTCTTCTTCTGTTGTGGACATATAAATACCGTTGCGGTATAGATCTATATATAAATTTATATCACGGCTTTCATCAGATAAGTACACAAACCATTCATCGCGTTTGGTTTCCGTGAATCTATATTTTGCATCATTTTCAACAGATCGTTCCATCCACACATTGTCACCTACATTTTCAAAATAACCAGTAGGTTTATCGCCATCCGCTGAATAGACAACTTTTGTTAAATTCAACCCGTTTATTTCAGCTTGGGCACTGCTATCTTCTGTTTGCACTTGCTCTTGTTCAACAATGGTATCTGTAGAATCGTTTATTTCCTCAGTATTTACATCTTCTGTACAATTCCATATCACAGCAATAAAAAGAACAAGTGTTACCAATCCGCCAATTAAATAAGGGATTATTTTTTTTGATTTTTTTTGAGGATTTGTATTTATAGTTGATACCGGTGGCTTAAAACTTCCCTTGGGAACGGATTTGTTCTCTTCTGCCAATTTTAAGGTCTGTTTCAAATCATTCACCAAGCGTTCAAAACCAGCCTCGTGGCCCATTACCGTAAAATCTACAAACTGCTTGCGCGCCAAGCGCATCGGCACATCACATTCCTCTATCTTTATAGGATTTACTGGCTTATCCAGCCCTATAGCGTATGAAATTTCATCCTTCACATTCTCTGAAGCCACTGAGGTTTTTGAAAGTATCAGCACTATTGCATCAGCTTTCTTTAACTCTTCCTCTATGGTGTCATCCCAGTCTGTTCCTGTACGTATGTTTTTATCAAACCACACTTCAAACCCTTGTTTTCGCAACGCGTCCACAAGGGATTTTACATATTCTGTATCACGTCTTGAATAACTGATGAAAATCTTTTTTGCACTCATCTTGTAGCGATTTAAAATTTAATTTTGTTTAATTTTCATCTATAATATCATAAGTCTTTTGAAAAATAGCTGCGTCACACACATATTTTTCGCCATTTATACCCACCATCAACCAATCCCCCTTCTTTCCTTTTACTAGCCCTTCCATACTTTCCACCTCAAACGGCTCGTCTATTTGAATACACTTTATAGGAATTGGTTTTTTTAAGGCCTTTTTAAAATTCAGTTTAGGAATTTCGTCTTGAAGAAATCTTTTCATTACGCATTATTTTGAAATTAAATTACAATAAAAAATTGGTTATTAGGTATTTAATGAAATTATCAATTGAATTTTCAGTAAACATAATTTGGTTTATACTAAGTTAAAAAGTTCTTTTTTAGGAATTTTATAAATGTGTCTTCCGGATTATCTGTTTGCATTAAACTAACGTACGCATTATAGGCATTGGCATGGATCGAAATCTTTTGGCGTAAATCAGCCATCTTTGCAGCTTTCCCGTAATTGTCCTTTGAATTTTCAAAATCTCCTTTATAAAGAAAAGCTTCTCCCATAGTTGCAAGTTTCCATAAACTCGGAAATGGATCTCTCTTCGTGGCTTGTTCTGCTTGGTCTGCAAACGTATTCATATCTCCTTTTTCTCCTTTCATCAAACTGAGAAAAGCCAGATTGATAGCGTGATAATATATTTGGGAATAATCATTTTTCGCTTCTGAAATTTTTAGGGCATCGCTGTAATGTTTGAAGGCCATTCGCAAATCTTCAGCTGTATGAGTTTTCAAATATTGGCGCTTATACCTTCCTCCCATTATTCCCAATAAGTTTGAATTGTCCTTTGCCTCTGGGTGCTCATTTAAAATTTTCATTGCCTCCTCTTCCCTACCGGCTCCTTCCAGTGCATAAACCAATTGCTCCACGCCTTTACCGTCAAGGGTTTTCAGCGTTGGAAGGAGCTTGTTTATAACCTCACTATACTCGCCTATTGCAATATTTATTTCTTCTGTATTTGAAGATTTGTTCAAAAAACTTTTGTTGGTTAACGTATTTAAAATTAGTCGGTAGCTATCGTCATTTTCATTCGTAATCTGTACTATTGAAAAATGGTCGCCCTCTATAATTTCGTGATATTTTTTCGGGAAAGGTTCCAAACTTGAACTAATGGGCACATACTCATCTTTAGTGGCTGCAATGGTTTTAAAGGTGAAAGGATATTCATCCGGAAAAGCTTCATCCCAACGATTCCGAAGGTTTCGAATATATTGGCTTCCCTCTTTCAATTCTTTTTCATCATTGTCATAAGTGAAAAAGTTTTCCAATTTTATTTCAGGAAGGCCATAGCTTGGGGTAGCATAGAACATTACGTGGCTTACTCTGCCCAAATCATATTTATCCAATTGTAGCATAGCTTGTTGCACTACAATTCCGCCCAAATCGTGCGCTACGATGGCGATACGCTTATATTTTGAAAATTTATTTTTTATTGAAGTAAGCAAAAAATCTGAATTTCTTTCAATATCTTTTGAGCAGGCCCAAACACTCTTGCCCATTTCTGGCACTACATTACTGCTGTATCCCAACGGAAACATATCCCAACCGTCCAAGCCGCCTTTATTGTTAATGAGCAACTTTGGCGCTTGCGAAAAAGTATTTTCAGCATCGCCGGAAAAACCGTGTACAAAAAGAATTACGCTATTGGCATTTTCACTTTCCCTAAATTTTGTAACCAATTCTTTTTCAGTTGATTTAGGTTTGTTTTCTAAAGTTTCAGCTTCAGTCTCTTCAAGGTTATCTTTTTCAAATTTTGAAGAGATACTAACCACAAAATTTTCATACATCTGAAGATTGGCATATGGTTTTTGATCAGGATTTATTTTAGGAACCCTATCGAATAAATATTCAACAACCTCAATAATCTTTACGAATGGGTCCTCGTCTTCACGTTTGTGATCTCCCCTTAAAACTTCAAGCATACATTTTGTAAAAATGCTGTTCTCCTCCCCTTCTACAATTCCACTTTCCTGATCGGCACGGCAGGCAGAAACAATCATCATTCCACGGCCATCGTCTAAGTTTTGCGCCAAGCCGTCTGCGTTTGTGTGTTTTGGTTGCAAGGGTTGCCTTGAAACACCTGCCGTCATTCCTGCGGCGTGGCAACAATCTAAAAAGAAAATCAATCTTCGGCATTGCAGTTGTGAGAGTTTATATTTTACCTCTTCCGCTTTTATCCACGTGGTTTTGTAGTTATTGGGATCATAATCAATTGGGCAGAGATGAAAATACTTTTGGTTTTCTGCTTCGGGCTTCTTTTTTGCTTCATCTTTTATAAATGTATTGTCGCTATACATCCCGCCGTGACCGGAATAGTAGAGAAACACGGATGAATTTGCATCTGTTCTTTCAAGCAATTCATCAAACGCTTTTAGAATTCCAATTCGCGTTGCTTTCTTTTTGGTAAGGATTTTAAGGTTTTTTTTATAATAACCGCCTATTTCTTTATCGCCCAAGAGTTTGTACAATGCCTTAGCGTCGTTAACAGTTTCTGGTAAGTCTTTACTACCAACCCCAATAATTAATGCGTGGGCATTTTTAAGTTTTGCCATTTTAGTTAGTTTTAAACGAATAGAAAAAGTAGTGGGGAGCTGAAAATTTAAAAATATCTTATTTCCAAAAATTCATTACTTCTTCAAACTCTTTTGAATTTATGTAATCTATAAACTGGGGATCGTTCTTATAGTATTTCCAATGGAACATATGCCCGCTCGCGACAGATTTCAGCAAGTCTTTATACAGCTCAGTTTTATTGTTTGTTGCTGCGTAATACTGTGCAAGGGCATAATCTATTTCGCCAAATTGGAAATTAGCTCGTAAATTTTCCAAACTTTGGATATTTTTTTCGGCTTCTGAATTATTGCCGAGTTTAAAATTGCTAATTGCCAATTTTGAGAGGACACTGCTATTCTTTGGCTCAATGGCATGAATTTTACTTAAAACTTTTTCAGCTTTTGCATAATTCTCTTTATAAAACAATGCGTCAGCTAACATTTCTGGGGCTACCGTGTCGGGCTCGGAGTTTATTATTTTGTTGAAATATTTATCTGCTTTTGGCTTGTTGCCTTTCAATAAATATTCTTTTCCTGCTTGCAAATATAATTCCTGCGCCTCTGCGGGGGTTGCAGTTATATCTATTTTTCGCAGAAATTGTTCCAAAACCTCTTCTTTTCCAGCCCTTATGTACGCAATTAATAAAGGTCTATTTAGATATTTTATTTCATTTTCTTTTTGGGCTGTTTCAATTATTTTAATAGCTGAACTATAATTTTTCAATTCAATATCTGCATACGCTTTTACGTAAACTCGAAAAATACAATCTCGGCAGTTCTGTAGATTCAAGCTATCCATTGGAATTGTTTTGTAGATCGCATCAACATCTTCGGGTCTGTTTACAAACTGAAGCGCAAAAATCATAATGGTTTTATTGCTACCTAAATCGGAAGGAGCTATTTCATATTCTTTTAAATAGGTATTATAAACCGTGCGGTTGTTTCCCTTTAATAAGGCCTCGTGCATATTTAGTAGATTCAATTGGCGTTTATTGGTATAGGACTCGGGTTTTATAAGTTTAAGTAACGAATCTGATTTTTTGAATTCTTTTTGATTAAAATAATGTTGAACCCGCATTACCTTTGGCTCAAAATACGTAGAATCAGCTTCAATAGCTTTATTTAATAGCGCAATGTACTCTTGGTCGTCATTACTGTTTTTTGCTTCTATCAAATATTTGTATGCCTCGAATTTAGGTGCGTTTTCTTGAATCGTTAGATTTTTTTTATCTGCAGTAATAAAATAGCCTGTAATAGATTCATTTAAGTCTTCAATACATTTCAATGGATTTTCAGCAGCGCATTCTGTGGGTTTAAATGAAATTATGGTTTTGTTTGTTTTCCCATCTATCAACATTCCCTGAAAAATTAGCTGGCCCTTTTTAAGGTAAAAATTTCCCGAAATAATTTTACTGGGTTTCAGATATTCTTTGACAATGGCGGTTTCATCTTCTTCAACATTTTTTCCCTTTAATATTGCTTTATATTCATCTACCAAATCCTGTGTTATTACTTGTGCTACGTTGTTTTCGGTAATGCCATGGATAATCCAATCAGAAGCCATTTTGCTCACAATATCATATTGCGGGTCGCCCGTATTGTTGCCAAATTTTAAAACAGCAATTTTATCGCTTTGTATTATTTTAGGAAGAAGCGCTTCATTCCGTTGGAAGAAATTTTTATTCACAATAAAAAAAACGGCGATTACGCAGATAGAAGCGATAATACCCAAAGCAGAAAAGTACATTTTCTGAAAATTGGCTTTTTTCTTTATTTCTTTTTCATCGGGTTCTGTTTCCGTTTTATGTAAGGGAGCAACTTTAAATTTCCAAAGAAGAAAAATGTAGAACGGAAAACATATAAGCAAGACTACTATTAAAAACGTAACAGATTTTTGCGGAAGTCCCAAAGGCTGCCACGTTATTGATAGCACCTGCAAAATTACCCAAGCAGATACTACATATATAGACAACATTTTAAAAACTTCCTTTTCGTGGCACTGCTTAAAAAAGGAGCTAAGCTTCATAATATTCGGTTAGTACTGCTAAAATACTTAAATTCAGATAGTCTTCGAATATTTATTCCAAATAAAATGGAAACGATAATTACTAATTGCGTATCTTTAAGTATTGTTTAACCAAAATTTGTCAATTATGCCAACAGCACCAAAAAAAAAGCCCGCAACTCCTGCGAAACCAAAAAAAACGGAAGGTAGAGAAACGCCAGCGCCAAAAATTAAAAAAAAGCCAGCCGGAGGAATTAATCCCGGATAATTGGTTTTCACTCGCTAAATAAACACATTTAAAATCCCTTCTTTTAAGGGATTTTTCTATTTATCTTTTGTTTTGTCTAGCCAATTACCCCTTAGCTTCATATACGAAAGCACGATATTTAAGCAGCGCCACAAAAACAAATCCGCCCAGCGCATTTCCGAAAAGCGACAGGGCTATAAAATATATATAGTCCAAAATGGAAATTGCAGGCGAACTGATCAATCCGGCAAATACTTCCACATTACCAACAATACTGTGGTGAAGACCAGTAAAGCCCAAAACGGCCGTGATCATAAAAATTATTACAATTCTGCTCAGCGTATCTTTTGAAGCGGCCACCAACCAAGATAGCAATCCCATCAGCCATCCAGCCAATATACTACTTACCAGTATTACAATATTGTTATATTGGGTTACGTGCAGCGCAATTTTTTCAATTGTCTGCAAATCGAATATATTTAACTGTGGACCAAACCACACCAAAAGAAAAGCTATAAGATAACCGCCAATCAAATTCCCTAAAATAACCAACCCCCAGAGTTTTAAAAGACTCGAAATACTTCTTTTTTTATTAAGAACAGGCAACGTTAAAAGGGAAGTCTGTTCCGTAAAAAGTATGGATTGGCCAAGAATTACCATTATAAATCCAACGGGATAAACAAAGGCCATTGCACTAAAAATAGTGTCTTCGGCAAATTTTCCATTTAGAAAAAAATATAGTGAACAGATCAATAAATAACTGAAACCTATTTCCAAGCCTGCAGTCAACGAACTTAAAAGAATACTTATCGGGTTTTTGTCATAAGTCTCCTGCCCTTCCACAATTTGCTGTTTCAGGATTTCGCCGTGTGATTTAGCGATATCGGCTTCCGAGTTTTTGGAATTCTGAAGCTCATTGTCAATATTTTGTTGTTCTTCAGATTTACTTTGTTTGGCATTTTCCATTTTATGATTGGTAAAAAAGGTTATTTCCGAAGATAATCTAATTATTTAATCAGCAATAAAGCCTTTAAATTATTTATTTATAATCCTTTTATTTTTATTTTAAAATTAAGCCTTTGATTTTGTTATAAAAGTTTAAAAAAAGATTTACCGCTCTTTATCACTATTAACATTTTCCTGTATTATTTAGACAGTATTTGCACTTATTTTTGTTTAAAATTTTAAAAAATGATTGTCTGGGGAATATTTATAGCATTTATCATTTTATTTCTGGCATTGGACTTGGGTGTTTTTAACCGAAATCCGCATGTCATCAAAACAAAGGAAGCAGCAATTTGGACCGCAATATGGGTCACCGTTGCCCTTAGTTTTTCAGGAATTATCTATTGGCTTTTTAGTGATGGGCTTATAGAGAATCCTACAGGCCTTTCCCCAAACACTGCTGTTTTAAAGTACATTACAGGTTATTTAATAGAACTTTCCTTAAGTATTGATAATGTTTTTGTTATAGCGGTAATCTTTTCCTCCTTTGCCATTCCGAAGAAATACCAGCACGAGGTTTTGTTTTGGGGAATTTTGGGCGCCATTGTTTTTAGGGCGCTGATGATTTTTTTCGGCGTTGCGCTTATCAATAAATTTGATTGGATTATTTATGTTTTTGGAGCTTTTCTTTTGATTACTGCTTTTAGAATGTTGCTTCATAAAGAATCCGAATTCGATCCAAAAAAATCCAAAATGTTTCGTTTTCTAAAGAAGCTTTTTCCAATAAGTTACAAAATGGAAGGTGATAAGTTTTTTATCAAAAGGATGGGAGTCCGCGCAGCTACTCCTCTTTTTGTAGCGCTCATAATTATTGAATTGACGGATATTCTTTTTGCTTTGGATAGTATTCCTGCCATCCTCGCCATTACCGCGGATCCATTTATTGTTTTTAGCTCTAACATACTTGCTATTTTGGGGCTTCGGTCTATGTATTTTTTGATTTCCAGAATGCTGACCAAATTTCGTTTTATCAATTACAGTCTTGTGGTTATCCTTGCCTTTGTTGGCGTGAAGATGATACTCTCACACAATGTTGAAATTCCCGAATGGCTATCGCTAACCGTTATTGGTGTTTCGCTTTCTGGTGGAATTATTGCCTCCCTACTTATCCCCGACCCTAACCCACAGCAGACAGAAGAAGATTAATTTCACAAAATCCCCTTAAAAGTTTGGAATGGTTTTTTGGCTATCGTATCTTTAAAATTGATAATTAAAACCAACTAATATGAATATAAATTTTGAGTATCACGAAGTGGCTGCGAGCCCAAGATTAGAAGCTTTTGTGGCTGAAAAACTTAATAAACTTGAAAATAAATATGACTCTATTGTAGGTGCTGATGTATATTTTAAAAAAGAGAATTCTTCCAATCCTGAAGTTGGAAAAATATGCAGTGTTCGTTTGGCACTGCCCGGCCCAACAATTTTTGCAGAAACCTCCTCTGGCTCATTTGAAGCCTCGGTTGCAAAAGTTATGACAGAACTTCGAGGGCAACTTCAAAAACGAAAAGAAAAATTGAAAGCACATTAATGATGAAAACTATGGGAGTAATAGCGAGAGACGAAAGGCAGTTAACCCTTATTTATAGCAGCAACACACGCGTTGGTAGACATACGCTAAGTTACTTAACGGGATTGGACGAAAAATATCTGGCCATAGATTTGGCTAAAACAAAAGTTTCGGACACCCAATGGGCAGAGATTGCAGCTTCCCTTGGTGTAAAGATTGGTGATTTGGTAGATAAAAGGGAACTTGATCTCAGCACCGAAAGTACTGCTGAATTTGGCTCTAATGATTGGCTTAAAATTATTCAGAAAAATGATTCTGTAATTTCAAGACCCATTGCCATTAAAGGCAAGCGCACCAAACAAATAGACAATCCTCCGGAAATTATGGAGTTTTTTGAAGTAGATTCTGCAGGCTTGGAACAAAGTCCATCAAACGGAACTGATCCAGACATTGAGAGAACAACTGAGAATGAAAATTTTATAGAAAAGGAAAAATAATTATTTTTCCTTTTCTATTGTTTCCAAAGGTTGAATTCTTGGCTTGATTTTCTTGTAAACCTGTATTTGTGGACGTGTTATAATATCGTTCATTTCATCTGTTTCCTCCTGTTGAAGTTGGTACAGCAAGTCCAGTTTTTCTTTTCCTTTAAATTCCGCTTCAATTTTTTGTCTTCTGATTAAAAATTCTTCCACCTTTTGCTGAAAAAGCAACTGCTGCTCTCCAGTTAATGAAAGTTCAGGAATATAAAGATTAGTTATTCTAACAGCTTCCGCTTTTGCTTCCGGATTAGATTTTTGCAAAAATGGATCCTGCGAAAATGCGGAAAAACTAATAGAAAGTATTAAGATAAAAATTATTTTTTTCATGGCGTTTTTGATTAAATTTTACTTTTAAAAATAATCAATAAAACACGCGAAACCAATGGTTTTAACTCACTTTAACGGATTAATTTTGAGGAATTAACGAATTTAGAAAACCTAAAATTCTAAAGGGTTTTCTGTTTGATAAGGGAAACGGCATCGTTCACGGTCCGAAGTTTTTCGATGTCGTCATTTTTAAATTCTATATTGAAGGCATCTTCAATGTCTAAAATAATATCTACCAAATGTGCAGAATTTATGTTTAGTTCACGAGTTAAATCGCTTTCAATATTTATTTCATTTATAGAAACATCTTCGGGTAAATATGTAGTTATTATGGGTTGAAGTTGCGAATATATTTCTTCTGAAGTCATACTAAATTAAATTTTCTTAAAGATAACACAAGCGTTTACATCGCCAAAACCAAAACTGGCCTTGGCTATGGTTTGTAACGGTGTTTTAAGTAGTTTCATCGAAATTTTTTCCAAAGAAATGGTTGAAGCTATTTTTGGGTGCACAGGCTCGCAATATACATTTGGAAAAATGAACCCTTGGTGCAATTGAAGAATGGCTGAAACAATTTCAATACTTCCGCTTGCGGCTAAGCAGTGGCCCACCATTCCTTTCAATGAATTTATATACGGAAAATCAGCTCCTTTTCTGTCAAGGGCCAGACTCCAATTCTCAATTTCATCCGGATCTTTCAGCGTTGCCGTTAAATGTCCGTTGATATAATCAATTTCTGAGGCGGAAATATTTGCGTTCTGCAATGCATTTTTAATACATTTCTGTATTGCCACTCCATTTGGTGCGGTCATACTGCCACCTCCTCTTTGTCCGCCATTGTTTACGGCGCCGCCTAAAATTTCGGCATAAATAGTTGCATTCCTTTTTTGTGCACTTTCCAAAGATTCCAAAAGATAGGCTCCCGCCCCACTCCCCGGAACAAACCCATTGGCTTCTGCGCTCATTGGGCCTGCTACCTCCTTTGGTGAATCGTTGTATTTATACGTGCTAACCTTCATTGCATCAAAACCGCCCCAAATATAGGGACCGCTGTCACTAGTGCTACCGCAAAGCATATAAGTGGCCTTCCCGTTTGCAATTTGATCATAGCCCATTAAAAGTGCTTCTGTACCCGTAGCACAGGCAGATGAGTTTGCGGTTACCATATTTCCGGCACCAATTAAACCACCGAGATATGCGCTCACTCCGCTGGTCATTGTTTGTGCTACAGAATTACTACCCAAACGCCGCACATTTTTATCATCTATTTTATATATGGCTTCGCGAAATTTTTCGACCCCGCTTGTACCGCTTCCGAAGATAATCCCTAAATCCCATAGCGGTTCTTCATCATTCTTTGCTGGTTGCAATTGCGCGTCTTTTAAGGCATCCATTCCGGCAATAATACCGTATAATATACCGCTGCTATTAAAATTTCGAAGTTGAAGCTCTGACAGATACTCCCTTTTTTTTTCTTCGGAAACAAATGGCATTCCGCCTAACTGACAACTAAAGTTAAGATCGCGCAATTCTGGAAAAAATCGTATTCCTGACTTTCCACTTTTTATAGCCTCCGTGAATTCTGAAACTCCTACCCCATTGGGTGAAACAACTCCAAGACCAGTAATAACTACACGTTTCTTCATTTCAAATTATTAGCATTTAAAATCATTCCACTTAAAGTTCCTAAGGCTATCAGTTCTTTTTTTTCATTCATCAATCTCACTTTGCACTTTAATTTTTGAAACCTAAAATATATTTTTTCAGAAACAACGGTAATTTTTTCACCTGGATAGACAGGAATATAAAATTCCATTTCGTTGCTGCTGAGCGCAAATGTGGTTTTTTTTGAAATGGTTTCTTCTCTTAAAAGATAGATTCCGAAACAAACCAACCCAATCTGTGCCATACATTCCGTTAAAATAACGCCCGGTGTTACTGGATTGCCTTTGAAATGTCCTCTGTAAAAGAAAGCGTCCGGTTGAAATGTATAGGTGCCCTTTATTGCTTCTTCCGAAACAGAAAGTATTTCGTCCACAAACAGAAAAGGCTCGGAATACGGTAGTGAATCAAGAATATCTTTATATGTCAAAATCTAAAATTGTTTATTATCTGAGGCTTTCCCCGCCATCTACTTTAAGAATGGTTCCGTTTATCCAATCAGCTTCTTTTTTACAAAGCAAAAACACAACGTTTGCAACATCTTCAGGTTGTGTCAAACGTCCAAATGGATTTCTCTTTTTCGCCATTTTTGCAAGTTCCTCGCTCCCCGGAATTACCAAAAACGAAGGAGTTTCGGTAGTTCCAGCCTGAATGCAGTTGGTTGTTATATCAAGTGGGGCAAATTCCACAGCCATATTTCGCATCAATGCTTCAAGCACTGATTTTGCTGCCGAAACCGCACCATAACCGGGCCAAACCCTGCTATTGCCTTCACTGGTAAAAGCTATATTTCTTGCTTTTTTGGTAAAAATTTCGTGCTGGATCAATGTTTGGCTCCACTCATACCAGCTTATTGCCATTGCGTGCATGGTAATATCAAAATCTTGTTTTGAAAGGGTTTTATTTTCAGAGCCTCGCATTGTTTTTAAACTGCCCTTTGCGATGCTGTGCAATAATAATTTAACGCTATTCTTCGGAAATTCTTGAGCAATTGTTTCTCGAATATCTTTATTTAAAGCATCCTGATTAAAGGTTTTAACTGAAACTCCTAACGATTCCATTGCCTTTACTTCTTTCTCAAATGCTGCCAAATTGCTTTTTCGATCCCGATGGACAATACAAACATTCATTCCTTGGGAAGCAAGTTTTTTAGCGCTAGCAAAGCCGAGTCCGCTACTTCCTCCCATAATTATTGCCCATTGATTTTCAAATTCTTTCATAAATAATTTTCAATCTGAATAAAGAAACCTTAGAATTTCAATAAAACCCGTTGTGCTGAAAATCCGGGCCCAAAACTGAGCATCAGGCCTAAATCGCCACTTGTCGGGTTTTGGTCCATAAATCTTTCCAATACATAAAGTACGGTTGCGCTGCTCATATTTCCGTACAATTTAAGTACTTCTTTGGTATCTTCAATGTTTTTGCCCAAACTCCCGAATAAATCCTCAACAGTTTCAACAATCTTCCGGCCTCCAGGATGAAATATGAGGTGATCAATATCCTTTATTTTCAAATTGTTTTTTTCAAGAAAAGGATGTACGATGGCGGGAAAATGTTCAGCAATTTTTTCTGGAACGCCTTTGTCAAGAATCATTTGAAGCCCTGTATTTACAAGCTTAAAACCCATCATATCTGTGGCGTCATAAAAATGGTACATTTCTTCTGCAAGTATTTCTGGGCCAGTATCACTTTCATTGGATGAAAGCAAAACGCAAGCTGCACCATCCCCAAAAATTGCCGCACTAACAATATTTACCATCGAAAAATCTTCCAATTGAAAAGTAGCGGTGGGCGCTTCCAAGGCAATTACGGCGGCACGTTTTCCGGGATTTGCCTTTAAAAAATTATTGGCATAAATAATCCCCGAAACCCCGGCCGCACAGCCCATTTCGGTAACGGGAAGGCGGACAATGTCCTGCTTCATTTTCAGTTCATTAATCAAATAGGCATCAACCGACGGAATCATAATTCCTGTGCAGCTAACGGTAATAATAAAATCTACATCCGTAGGTTTCCAATGAGCTTTTTTCAACGCTTTTTCAAGACATTGCTTCCCTAGTTTTGTTATTTCGCGAACATAAATATCGTTGCGTTCCTCAAAACTCGTGTTTGTAAAGACTTCTATAGGATCCATAATGGAATAGCGTTTATCCACGCCCGCTCCTTCAAATATTTTTATCACTTTTCGCTGAAAACGGCTGTCCTGCCCACTCATCCATTGTTTTACAAACGGAATTACTTCCGCAGTGTTTCTACTGTGGGCCGGCAACTGTTTTGCTACTGTGGTTATTTTTACGCTCATATCGTTTTTTTGAGTACCCATTGATAGCGGAAGGCCCACCGCCAATGGATTTCACTTTTTTGATTTGGGATTTTTTTTGAAATATATTCAAGTTCATCTTTTTTAAAACCTCTCGCTATGGACACCAAACCGTCATATTTTGCAGTTTTGGTTTTTAAAAATAATTTACTCACTATTTTAAATAAATTGAAGGCTATTCTGCTTCTTTGCAAATCGTTAATTACCAATCCGTTATTTGATTTTTTTAAAAGAATATTTAATAATTTTTCTATTTTTTCATTGCTGAAATGATGCAAAAACAGCGTACATACTGCAATATCGCAATTCGGAATTAATTCTTCCTCCAAAAAAACATCAACTTTTAAATATTTTATATTTGAACACCCTATACTTTGTTTTTCAGCATATTCCAAAATATTTTTATTGAAATCCACCCCGATGCATTTCAATTTTATATTATTATTTTCTGCATATTTTGCACAATTTCGAAGCAATTCGCCGTCGCCACAACCAATATCCAAAATTGTGATTGGTTCCTTTTTTGAATTGCCGCGCAAAAGTTTTTCAATTCCATCAAACGTAACCTTGTTGCCGCCCAGCCATTTGTTTACATACTTCAAATCGCCCAAAAGATTTTTCATTTCTTCCCCTTTGAAATCCAAATCGTCCATGATTTCCACTTGCTGAGATCTGTATTTATTGCTGAAAGTAATCATACAGCTTTGGTTCCGTGCGTTTTTTCAATAATTTTCGGCACTATTGAAGGAACAATCCGGGCCATTGAAAACCCTACTTTTGAAGCAAAAGGATTCAATAAAACTTTTTGCACGAATCTTCCCGTTCTCAATCGCTCGCCAAATTCATTTTCCCACATTCTAGAATATTCCTCTTCCAATCTTGATCTTTCAAAATTGTTTTTTTTAAAATTATTTAAAAATAATTCCGAGAAAATCTGTGCGCTTTTAATTGCCATTGCCATTCCATTACCGCACAAGGGGTGAATTAAGCCTGCACTGTCCCCTACCATAAAAATATGGTTTTCCACAGGTTTCTTTTTATGAAATGAGATTTGGCTAATGGTCAATGGTTTTTTAAATATTGGGATTGCTTGGCTGAAAAATTTCTCCAAAAAAGGATTTTTTGAAAGCTCTTGATTTTGAAATTTTTCAATATCGTTATATCTTTTAAAAGATTTAAAAGTAGTCAAATAGCAAGCATTCACAGCATTTGTTTCAGTTTTGCTTAAGCCGCAATATCCGCCGTTGAAATTGTGAAGGGCCACGGTATCTTCCGGAAATTCATATTCAAAATGATTTTTCACAGCAAGCCAAGTGGAGTTTTGCTTCATAAAATCACGTTTCAAAAACGAATCTATATTTGAACGTTTTCCGAACGCACCAATAACAAAATCTGCTTTGTAAATATCTTTTTGTTGTGTGGAAACTGTAAATTGATTTATATCAAAATCAATTTTTTCCACTGTATCAAAAACAATTTTAGCCTTATTTTTAAGGGCTTGGTAGAGTAAATTATCAAATGCATACCTGCTCAATCCAAATCCACCCAATGGAAGTTTGGCTTTAATTGGTAATCCATTTGAATCGGTAATTTCAAATTTTGTTATTTTTTTTGCTCCTTCCAAAAATGGATCAATTCCCAAGATTTCTAAATAGGGCAAAACTTCATTACTCACATATTCCCCACAAACTTTATGGTGGGGATATTCATTTTTTTCAATCAAACAAACTTTGCAATTATTATTTGCAAGATGTAAAGCAGTTGTTAGGCCAGCAAGTCCGCCTCCAACAATAATAATATCAAATTTTTTTTTGTTTGTCATTATTCGCTTTAAAGCTAAAAAAATCCCGTCCAAAACTGGTACGGGATTTAATTAAATTTTTAATTTAAAAATTACTCGCCGGCTTGTTGTTTAGCCTCGTTCTTCATTTTTTCATTTGGAACGATTGCAAGGTTAACACGTCTATTTTTTGCGCGTCCTTCCGCTGTGGAATTATCAGCTACAGGAGCAGTTTCTCCGTACCAATTAGTAGTAAAACGACCTGAGCTTAAACCTTTATTCTGAACAAAATAATTTGTTACGGATTGCGCTCTGTTTTTAGATAATGTCATGTTCATTTCATCTGCACCCACACTATCTGTATGACCTACCACAAGTACATCCGTATCTGGATATTCTTTTAAAACATTAGCCAGTTTATCTAAAGTAGCTTGAGAGGCTGAGTTGATATTATATTTAGCAGTGTCGAAATAAACACCACTATTTTCATCGAAAGTAACTACAATACCATCGTCAACTCTTTCTACTTGGGCTCCAGGAATTTCTTGTTCAATCTTTTGAGCCTGTTTGTCCATTTTGCTTCCAATAAGAACACCAGCACCACCACCAACAACACCGCCAATTACAGCACCAAGTTCTCCATTTCCGCCTTTACCTACATTGTTACCGATTATAGCTCCCAAAATGGCACCGCCAGTAGCACCAATCACGGCACCCTTTTGCTTGTTGTTAGCATTTCTTGTGGCTTCACAGCTTCCTAAGCTTACAATTATCGTAAAAGCTAAAGCAACAAATGTTATTTGTTTAAAAAATGTTTTCATAATTATTGTTCGTTTATTTTAGAAAAATTCATATTTATTTTAAAGGGTTTACCCTCCAAACTTACTGTTTGCTCCCAGCGCATGGAAGATTCACTTAGCTGGGCCAAATGGACCCTGAAACCTGAATTATCTTCAGATTTACCTTTAGCGTTCGTGGGCTTGATAATAAAGTCATACAATCCAGATGCGGGATCTATTTCCACAATTGTGAAAATAAAATTTCTCTCCCCTGTTGGACAGTTGGGATTTTCGATATTATAAGTTGCGGTATTATTATTAGGTATAAAACGCCATGAACTTCCTTCAAAACACTCTGCAGAGGTATCGTTAAAAAGTGTAACATTGAATTTACCTGATGAACCATAACTTACATTGTCTAAGGTCCAATACCCTTTAATTACTTTTTTAGATTCCTGAACGGTTTTGGGTGTACCACAGGAAAATGCGGTGGCCGCAATGAGGGCCAAAATGAGGATTTTTTTCATAAAATGATAGTTTGTGTTTAAAAAATAGGTTGTGTGAAATTTTTACCTTCTGAATAATCTTGAAAGTAAGGATAGTACTAAAAGTACTATAAAAATGTAAAAAATAATTTTTGCTATATCAGCCGCACCTTCTGCGATGCCACCAAAACCAAAAACTGCTGCAATCAATGCAATTACTAAGAAAATAACAATCCAGCGTACCATAATGTTGAGTTTTAATGATTAGTATTTCACTAAAGTAAACAACAATTTTAACATTTGGATTTCCTTTATCTAAAGTTTAACAAGGAATGTTAAATTATTAGTAAGACAGTAAATCCAATAGGATTTCTTTGAATTTTTGCTTAGGAAGATAGGCAGATTCTAAATTTGCGGCAAAAGGAATCGGTGTTTCCAAACTGGCCACACGTTTTACTGGAGCATCCAAATATTCAAAACAGTTTTCCATTATTAGTGCAGAAATATCTGAGGCAATCCCCCCAAACATAGAATCTTCTTGAAGTATAATTACCTTCCCGGTCTTCTTCACTGAATTGTATATTGCTTCAGTATCTAAAGGAACTAATGTCCGTAAGTCAATTAAGTCTGCACTTATTTCTTGATTTTGATCTAAAGTGTCCAAGGCCCAATGTACCCCGGCACCGTAAGTTATTATTGTAACGTCCTTTCCTTCTTTTAAAAGAGAAGCTTTTCCCAATGGCAGTGTGTAATAATCTGTTGGCACATCTTGTCTAATACTTCTGTATAATGCTTTATGTTCAAAAAACATCACTGGATTTGGATCCTCAATACTTGTTGCCAATAACCCTTTTGCATCATACGGAAAAGCTGGGTAAACAACCTTTAAGCCAGGAGTATGCGTAAACCATGCTTCATTGGTTTGGCTGTGAAACGGTCCCGCTCCCACTCCTGCGCCACAGGGCATCCTTACAACCACATCTGCTTTTTCGCTCCATCTATAGTGACTTTTCGCTAGATAATTGATTATTGGGTTAAAGCCCGAAGTGACAAAATCAGCAAATTGCATCTCTACAATCGCTTTGTATCCATTAATGGAAAGCCCCATTGCCGCAGAAACAATCGCCGATTCACATATAGGTGTATTGCGCACACGGTCTTTCCCGAATTGCTCCACAAATCCTTCCGTTATTTTGAAAACTCCTCCGTATTCAGCAACATCCTGGCCCATTATCACAAGATTGTCGTGACGTTCCATAGATTGTTTTAAACCTTGCGAAATAGCATCGATTAAACGTATGTTTTCTTTTTTTGAGTTTTCTTTAACTTCCTGATATTTAAATTCTTTATAAACATCATTTAATTCATTAGCTTCAGTAGATTCAATTTTTGGTTCAGCAAAGGCGATGTCTAAATTTTCATCTATTTCGTGCTTAAACTCATCTTTAAATTCCTGAATTTTTTCTTCGGAAAGAACTCCTTCGTTCAACAAATAACTTTCATAATTCAGAAGTGGATCGCGCAAGCCCCATTCGTCTATTAAGTCTGTCGGAACATATTTTGTACCACTCGCCTCTTCGTGGCCGCGCATTCTGAAGGTTTTAAACTCTAACAAAACTGGACGTGGATTTATCCGCATACTTTCCACCAAATTTTTCAATTTTGTATAAACTTCCAAAATATCATTGCCCTCAATAATATGAGCTTCCATTCCGTAACCTTTGCCACGGTCTGCAATATTTTCACAATTATATTGTTCGTTGGTTGGAGTTGAAAGGCCGTAACCATTGTTTTCTACACAAAACAAAACCGGAAGTTGCCAAACAGAAGCAACGTTCAGCGCTTCGTGAATGTCGCCTTCGCTCGTTCCGCCTTCGCCTGTGAAAACAGCACACACTTTATTGTTTCCCTTTAATTTGTTTGCCAACGCAATTCCATCGGCAACGCCAAATTGTGGCCCTAAATGCGAAATCATCCCAACAATGTGAAATTCCTGTGTTCCAAAGTGAAAACTTCTGTCGCGACCTTTTGTAAAACCGTTCGCCTTTCCCTGCCACTGCGAAAACAACCTGTGCAACGGAATATCGCGCATCGTGAAAACAGCTAAATTCCGGTGCATCGGTAATATGTATTCGTCTTTGTCCAAAACCGCCGTAATTCCTACTGAAATTGCTTCCTGCCCAATTCCACTGAACCATTTTGAAACTTTTCCTTGGCGAAGAAGAATGAGCATTTTCTCTTCTATCATTCTCGGTTTGAGCATACCTCGGTAAAGTTTCAACAAAATTTCATTATCAAGGTCTTTTCGGTTATAATCGAAGAAAATATGTGGCGTGGTTTCTGGTTTCATCATAATAATTTTGCAGTACCAAAAGTAGAAAAAAACCCTTTGCCACAAGGATTATTAAAGCAAAATTTAGCTGTGGAAAAACTTTTACAATTTGGTATCTTTGTAAGCTAATTTCAATTGCTATGAATAATATACCCAGTGTAGATTTGGCCGATTTTCTATCTGAAGATCCAAAAAGAAAACAAAAATTTGTAAACGAAATTGGTTCTGCATATGAAGACATAGGCTTTGTTTCGCTTAAAAACCACTTTCTCAGCGACGATTTGGTTGAAGAACTTTATAAAGAAGTGAAAAGTTTTTTTGCCCTTCCGCTTGAAGTAAAGGAAAAATATGAAATTGAAGGCCTTGGAGGACAGCGCGGTTATATTTCCTTCGGAAAAGAACACGCTAAAGGAAAGAAGGAAGGCGATTTAAAGGAGTTTTGGCACTTTGGTCAAGAACCCGCTGCAGATGCAAAACTGATTGAGGAATATCCAAAAAATGTGCAGGTAAAAGAATTGCCGGATTTCAATCACACAGGGATGGAAGCATACCGAATGCTTGAAAAAACAGGAATTTATGTACTTCGGGCATTGGCACTTTATATTGGTTTGGATGAATTTTATTTTGACCATTGGGCAACAAACGGAAATAGCATTTTACGCCCAATACACTACCCTCCTATCACGGAAGAACCCAAAGGTGCTGTGCGTGCTGGAGCCCATGGAGATATAAACTTAATCACATTATTAATGGGGGCATCGGCTGGTGGACTTCAAGTTTTAAGAAAAGATGGCGAATGGATTGATGCAATACCAAACGAGGATGAATTGGTTATAAACGTTGGTGATATGCTTGAAAGACATACAAATAATAAATTGCGTTCCACTATTCATCGTGTTATAAATCCACCGCGAGAGGAATGGGGAAGTCCACGCTATTCTATCCCTTTCTTTATGCATCCTCGCAGCGATATGAAATTGAATTGTTTGCCGGAATGTATTGATGCCGAACATGAAAAAGCGTATGATGACATTACGGCTGGTGAATTTTTGCACCAGCGTTTGGTAGAAATTGGCTTAATTAAAAAGTAATGGATTTAAAAGATCAATTAAAAAATCTTTTCCCAGACCACGAAACAAATGATATTCCCGAAACTGAGGAAGAAACTACTATTTGGATGCAGGATGATCCTTTAATTTGCAAATATGAAAAGCGAAAAGGCAAGCCAATAACTATTATTGAAGGATATACTGGCGCAGATTCAGATTTTAAAATTTTGGCAAAGGAAATAAAGCAATTATTGAGCGTCGGCGGAAGTTTTAAGAATGAACAAATTATCATTCAGGGCGATTATCGCGATAAGATTATGAGTTTTTTGAAGGATAAGGGTTTTAAGGTGAAGCGAGTTGGGGGTTGATATATTACTATGGAAATTAAAGATTCGGAACTTATTCTCAACCCAGACGGCAGTATTTATCACCTTAATTTACTGCCACATCAGCTTGCAGATACAATAATTACAGTTGGTGATCCCGATCGGGTTGATGCGGTTTCAAAATATTTTGACGAAATTGAGTTTAAAGTCCACAAACGTGAGTTTAAAACACACACAGGAAGTTTGAACGGAAAACGAATCAGCGTAATTTCTACTGGAATTGGAACGGACAATATAGACATTGTTTTCAATGAGTTGGATGCCTTAAAAAACATAGATTTTGAAACCCGAACCGTTAAAAAAGAATTGACTTCCCTTGAAATCATTCGTATTGGCACTTCGGGTGCCATTCAACCTGAAATTGAGATTGACAGTTTTTTGGTTTCTGAAAAAGCAATTGGTTTTGATAATTTACTTCACTTTTACGGCGATACTTCTTTTTTAGAGGAAGATTTTTCCGAAGCATTTGTTTCACAAACAAATTTGAATTCTAAAAAGTCCAAACCTTACGTTGTTTCCGCTGATGAAAAGCTGCTGAAAAAATTCTTTTCTGAAAAATTCAGACAAGGAATCACAGCAACCAATGTAGGTTTTTATGGCCCTCAAGGACGCGTTCTTCGACTTAAGCTTGAAGATGGAAAAATGAATAATAAAATCCAAAACTTCAATTTTAAAGGAAAAAAAATTACAAATCTTGAAATGGAAACTTCCGGAATTTATGGAATGGCAAGATTATTGGGTCATCGCGCAATATCACTAAATGCCATTTTGGCTAACAGAGCAAACGGAACTTTCAGTAAAAATCCTGAAAAAACTATAGAATCTTTAATAAAATCCACTTTGGAAATAATTGCTAAATGAAAAATTTCATCATCGGCGGTGTGCCTGAACATTTTAATTTGCCTTGGTACATCGCGCTTCGCGACAAAAAATTCAATGAAAAGGGAATCAATCTTCGTTGGAAGGATTTTGCCGGTGGAACTGGCCAAATGTGCCGCGCACTACGAGAAAAGGAAATTGATATGGCCGTAATCCTTACCGAAGGAATGGTTCGCGATATTATCAACGGTAGCGAAACAAAAATTGTACAGGTTTTTGTGAAATCGCCTTTGCTTTGGGGAATTCACGTTGCCGCAAATTCAGATTATGAGACCGTTTCAGATTTAAAAGGAACCGAAGCTGCAATTAGTCGTTATGGCTCAGGTTCGCATTTAATGGCGTTTGTAAACGCTGAAAATCTTGCTTGGGATTTAAAAAAGGATTTGAATTTTAAGGTGATAAAAGATTTGGATGGTGCATTGGAAGGGCTTCCAAAAGGAGACGGCGATTATTTTATGTGGGAAAAGTTTATGACAAAACCCCACGTGGACAAGGGCATTTTCCGTTTGGTTGGCGAATCCCCTACTCCGTGGCCAAGTTTTGTGATTGCCGTTCGTAACGATGTTTTGGAAAATGAGGCTGAAAGCGTAAAAGCAATCCTTGAAGTAATTAATTTGGTAACTTCAGATTTTAAAACCCTTCCAAATATTGATGAAATGATTGCAAAACGCTATGGCCAAAAAATTGAGGATGTTAGAGAATGGCTTTCCTTGACCGAATGGA
Organism: Aequorivita soesokkakensis; assembly: GCF_001641085.1. Taxonomy (GTDB): domain Bacteria; phylum Bacteroidota; class Bacteroidia; order Flavobacteriales; family Flavobacteriaceae; genus Aequorivita; species Aequorivita soesokkakensis. The sequence continues at coordinate 88,012 of NZ_LXIE01000001.1, forward strand.
GCGATCGTCAATTGACTTCAAAAGAGCTGGAAAATATTCAGCAAAAACTATTGGAACTGGATTTAATTGAAGCTAAAATTCAGAAAAACAATATCTTAGAAAATATCTAAAAAAAATCTTAATATTTACGCAACCCGAAAGTAGAACCTGCATCTTATTTGTATAAAACCAAGTATTATGACTACTTTTTTAATCGTTTTGGGGGCGTTGTTAGTCACAAACTTCTTGCTATTGCAATTTAGCTGCAACGACGCTACCGAATCTGAAGTACCCGAAGAAGAATAGAAAATCTCTCCCCGTTTCTATTCTATTGTTTTGTATTTGAAAATTACCACGCAATTGGTTTTTTCCCTTTTTCCTCTAAATAATCATTTGTTTTGCTGAAGTGCTTATTGCCAAACCAATAGCCCCTATTTGCGGCCAATGGCGAAGGATGACCACTAGTTAAAACCAAATGTTTTGAATTATCCACCTTTGCTCCTTTCTTTTTTGCAGGTCCTCCCCAAAGCATAAAAACCAAGCCTTCCCTTTCCTGTGAAAGTTTTTCAATAATGGCATCCGTAAATTTTTCCCATCCCCTATTTTGATGGCTTCCAGCTTGGTGTGCCCGAACGGTCAAAGTTGCATTTAAAAGCAAAACCCCTTGATCTGCCCAGCGTTCCAAATTTCCATTGCTCGGAATAGGCGTTCCAATATCAGTCCTTATTTCTTCAAAAATATTTTTTAACGAAGGCGGAGTCGCTACATTTTCACCCACAGAAAAACACAAACCATGCGCCTGTCCGTCGCCGTGATAAGGGTCCTGCCCAATAATCACAACTTTCACATCATTAAAAGGAGTATGGTTAAAAGCCGAAAAAATCTGCTTTCCCGGCGGAAAACATTTTGTGGAAGAATATTCATTTTTTACAAATTCCACTAAATTTTTGAAATAAGGCTTTTCAAATTCTTCCTTTAAAATCGCCTTCCATCCGGGCTCAATTGTTACCTCCATTATTGTTACTTTTGTATGATTGCTGAAAAAGTAAAATTAATGGAAATAAAACGGAAAGCCCGTATTGACAGTAAAACTTTAGAGGATTTAGAATTTCCTGCCGTGCTTCGGCAAGTTGCAGAATTTTGTGTAACCGAACCTGGTCGCGAAGCCATTTTGGCTATAATACCTTTTGAGGAATTTTCTGAAATTGAGCCAGAATTGCAGCGTGTTAAGGAATTTACAGCTTCGTTTGATGGTGACAACAGAATCCCAAATCACGGTTTTGATCCTATTTTTAGGGAGCTTCGTTTGCTTGAAATTGAAAACAGTAGTCTTGAAATTTCCGGTTTTCGAAAGATTCTTTCCATTTCTGAAACTACACGGATTCTTTTGAAATTCTTTAAGAAATTTGAAGAATTTTATATTCACTTGAATTCCTTTTCGGAAGATGTCAGTTACACCTCAATCATTTCCGAAGAAATCAACAAACGCGTTGACAAATACGGCGAAATAAAGGACGAAGCTTCTACAGAACTTGGTATCATTCGCAGGAGATTGAATATTGTAAAAGGAAAGATTAATTCCTCTTTCACAAAAGCACTTTCACAGTACGCACAGAGTGATTATTTGGACGAAATCCGCGAGTCAGTGGTTGAAAACCGCCGCGTGCTTGCCGTAAAAGCGATGCATCGCAAAAAAGTGAAAGGCGCCGTTTTGGGTAGTTCAAAAACGGGAAGCATCGTTTATATTGAACCGCAGGAAACGCTGGAATACGCCAACGAGCTCAGTAATCTTTTATACGAGGAAGACGAGGAAATAAAGCGCATTTTAAAGGCGATGACGGAATTTGTACGTCCGCACGCCGAACTTTTGGCAAGCTATCAGGAATATTTGATAACGATGGACGTGCTTTACGCGAAAGCAAAATATGCTTTAAAAATAAACGGCGTGTTGCCCATTATCGTTTCGGAAAAAAAGATTTCGCTTCAAAAAGCATTTCATCCACTGTTGTTGGTTTCAAACAATAAAAGGAAAGAAAAAACATTTCCGCAAAGCATTGAATTGGTTCCCGATAAACGAATTATTGTAATCTCTGGACCAAACGCAGGCGGGAAAAGTATCACGCTAAAAACCGTTGGGCTTTTGCAGGTTATGCTTCAAAGTGGGCTGCTAATTTCTGCCGAACCGCAAAGTGAAATCTGCTTTTTCAAAAGGATATTAACTGATATTGGCGATAATCAATCCATTGAAAATCATTTAAGCACTTATAGTTATCGTCTAAAAAAAATGAATCAATTCCTAAAAAAGTGCAATAACAAAACACTTTTTCTGATTGATGAATTTGGAACCGGAAGCGACCCCGAACTCGGTGGCGCTTTGGCAGAAACATTTTTGGAGGTTTTTTACGAACGCGAAGCTTTCGGGATAATCACCACTCATTACACCAATTTAAAATTGTTGGCGAATGAATTGCCCCACGCCATCAATGCAAATATGCAGTTCGATAACAAATCTTTGGAACCTTTGTACCATTTGCATTTGGGTGAAGCGGGAAGCAGCTATACATTTGAGGTTGCGCAGAAAAACGGTATTCCGTACAGTTTGATAAACAAGGCGAAAAAAAAGATTGAGCGCGGCAAAGTGCGTTTTGATAAAACCATTGCCAATCTTCAAAAGGAGCGTTCAAATCTTCGGAAAACTTCTGAATCCTTGAAAAATGAGGAACTAAAAGCTAGGATTGAAGGCAAACAATTGGAAGAAGTGAATGCCCGTGTGCAGGAAAAACTGGAAAGCTATCAGGAATTGTTTGATGCCAATCAAAAACTAATTAGCTTGGGTAAAAAGGTTGATGTACTTTCTGAAAAATATTTCAACAACAAACAGAAAAAACAGTTGATAGACGAGTTGATGAAGTTGGTAATGATTGAAAACAGCAAGCGAAAAAAGCTTGCGCCAAAAGTGAAAAAGGTTGTAAAAGCCAAAGAACGGGAGGTTATTAAAGAAGTTGAAAAGAAAGTTGAAGTTATTCGCGAGCGCAAAAAAGAGGAAAAGGAAAAAGCAAAAAAATTACCACCACCAAAACCGAAAGTTGCCCTAAAAATTGGAGACCGAGTGCGAATGATTGACGGCCGCGCCATTGGAACAATTGATACAATTGAAAAAAACAAGGCAATCGTTAATTATGGAATGTTTACAACCAATGTAAGTTTGGAGGAACTTGAAAAAGTCTGAATTGAAAATCCCAAATGACAAATCCCAAATCACAAAAAAAATCAAATAATAAATTCCAAATTTCAAAAGCTTTAAAAATGTTTCAACTAATTGATTTTTGGAAATTGAGATTTATTTGGAATTTGGGATTTGTTTTCTTTGGGATTTCTTAAAAGCAATTATGTCTAATAATTATAAAATCATCTTATTCGACGGCGTTTGCAATCTCTGCAACGGCGCGGTTACTTATATCATTAAACGCGATAAAAAGAACGTTTTCAAATTTGCGGCGCTTCAAAGTGAAATTGGTCAACAACTGATTTCAAAATTCAACATAGACACTTCAAAAGTAGATTCCATCATTCTTATAGATGGCGAAAAACATTACACTAAATCCTCAGCGGCACTTCATATTGCCAAACAGCTGTCGGGCGCTTATCCCCTACTTTTTGGCTTTATGATCGTGCCAAAATTCATCAGAAATTCAGTCTATGATTACATTGCCAAAAACCGCTATAAATGGTTCGGGAAAAAGGAAAGCTGTATGATTCCTACTGTGGAATTGAAATCTAAATTTCTGTAAAATACTTCCTTTCAAAATTTTGCACTTCGGTTAACGATAAGTTAACGACTCGCGTTATTTCCTTAACTTTTCACCTAAACAATACATTTACGTCATGCAACTGAAGTTTAAAGGCTTAGTCGCCATTTCAATTTTTACCCTGATCGCGCTTATCGGCATTCAGGGATATCTTATTTACAATACCTACGAACTAAAGAAAAAAACGTTCAGCATTGATGCTAGGATGGCTATTTCAAAAGTATATTATACAAAAGAAGTAGATTCCATAATGTGGTTATACCGCAATGATTTCTTTACACAATTGGAGGCATTAAAAAAAGGAGAAATTTCTAAAAAGGATGCTCTTCAACGTTTAAAACAAAAAACCGAGGAAATAAATCCTGGCTTTTTGGCGGTTTATAAAAAAGGAATGGAGGCTGAAATGCCCGGAGTTGATATTCAATTTAAAAAGTCTGTAAGCTCAATCTCAGTTAGTGACAGTTTGGGAAATACAGATACGTTATACAAAGAAGATGATCCGGATAAAATCATGTTGCTCGGCGAAAATTTTGACTCACAGAATGCCGCACTAATTACTTATAGTAACTGGCAAGAGGATCATGATTTCGTAAATAACGGCAATCCAGATTTTTTTAAACTTAATTTTAAGACCAGCATTTTTATGAATGTTTTAAACTGGAATTCCGTTTTAACAAAGGAACTTTCAGTTTTATTTGTTGCTTCCTGCTTGCTGTTTTTATTTGTAGTTGGGCTACTCTATTATTCCATTCAAAATTTGATGAAACAGAAACGTGTGGCTGAAATAAAGACAGATTTCATCAATAACATTACCCACGAACTTAAAACTCCGCTTTCCACGCTTTCACTTGCAACCAAAACCTTGACTAGCGAACACGCCAATGGAAATAAGGAAATTGCCGATGGCGCAGTACAAATAATTGACAGACAGAATACCAGACTCCAAAAGCTGATAGACCAAGTACTGCAAAGCAGTTTGGGTTATCAGGAAATCCAGCTTTCAAAGGAAACTTTTAATGGCAGCATTTTTATGAATGAATTGCTGGACGATTATTTGCTCTCCGTAAATTCTTCAGAAATAAAACTTCACAGAAACATTGACAGTACTGGAATTGCGCTTGAAGCCGATAAATTCTATTTGAGTACGGCAATAATAAATCTGTTGAACAACGCCATAAAATACGGCGGTACTGAATTGACGGTAAGCTACGGAATTGACAAAACTGATTCCACACATTACATCAGCATAAAGGATAACGGCATCGGGATTTCTCCAAAATACCAACGCTTCATTTTTGAGAAATTTTATCGCGTGAGCGAAAAAGACACCCATAATTACAAAGGTTTGGGGCTGGGACTTTATTACACAAAGCAAATAATAAAAGCTCACGGCGGAAGCATTTCTGTGGAAAGCGAAGCCAACAAAGGTTCAATATTCACCATTAAAATTCCAATAATATGAAAAACATACTCTTAGCAGAAGATGATTTGGATTTCGGAACCATGCTGAAACAATATTTGGAGCTTAATAAATTCTCTGTTTCTTGGGCAAAGGATGGCAATGAAGGTTTTGAAATTTTTAAGAATGGCGATTTTGACATTTGTATTCTCGATGTTATGATGCCTATTATGGACGGTTTTTCACTTGCGGAAAAAATAATTGAAGTGAATCCGGAAATTCCTTTTCTATTCCTTACAGCCCGTAAAACAAAGGAAGACAGAATAAAAGGTTTAAAACTTGGCGCGGATGATTATGTGGTAAAACCTTTTGAGGCGGAGGAATTGATCCTTCGCATAAAAAATATTATGAACCGTGCGGAACAACAGCGAACCGTTCGCGCCGAACTTCCCCAAAATGAAATCATTTCCATTGGAAAATACGCGTTCGACGCTACCAATCTGGAATTGAAAATCAACGACAAAACCCAAAAAATCACTGAAAAAGAAGCTCGATTGCTTTTTTATCTCTATTCAAACAGAAACCAATTGATAAAACGTGACGATATTCTTCTGCACGTGTGGAACAAAACAGATTTTTTCTCCGGAAGAAGTATGGACGTATTCATTACACGTGTTCGCAAAAGGCTTCAAGACGATCCCAACATTAGTATTGACAGTGTTCGCGGAATAGGTCTGGAATTCAATATTAAAAATTAAATCCAATTATTAATTAAAACAAAGTGAAAATGAAAACAATTACAAAAACAGTACTCGTGGCTGCGATCTTCCTGTTGGGAGCTATTGCCTCGGCCCAAGAGTATTATGGAACTACCACTTTTGGCGATGGCTCCATTGACTTTGCATATCGTTCGGCTATGGACAGCCAAGGCAATGTTTATGCAGCAGGTATTTATTCAGGAACCATTACCATTGGCAACTCTATAACCTGGGCAGGAGGAAATGCCGATGGTTTTTTGGCGAAATATGATAATGATGGAAACCCAGTTTGGGTGAAAGGTTTTGGTGGCGGATTTGACGATGTGGCAACTGATGTTGCTGTGGACGCTAATGACAATCTTTATATAACAGGTTACTTTCAAGGCGCCGGTTCTCAATCTTTCGATGCAGATCCGGGTCCGGGCGTGTACCAATTGAGCCAGCCTTCACCTTTTTTGAGCCGTGATTGTTTTATCATAAAATTGGATAGCAACGGCGATTTTGTTTGGGCAAAGCAAGTAAGTAACCCAGCGGGTGCAAATGTTAACGAAGATTCCAAATCTATCGAAGTTGACAGTGCTGGAAACGTATATATTGGCGGAAGCTTTGTGTATGCTGATTTTGATCCAGACCCGAACACTTCTTTTGAATTATTTTCAACCAATGGTGGCTCTTCGCCTGATGGATTTCTTTTGAAATTAGATACCGATGGGAATTTTATTTGGGTAAAAACTTTGGGATCAACGGGTATTGTTGAAATAGTGGATATGGAGTTTGATGCGAATGAAGACATTTTGATTGGAGGAAGATTCAGAAATACGGTAGATCTTGATCCAAATGCAGGAACTTCAACCTTTACCTCAAACGGAGGCGATGATCTTTTTATGGCGAAACTTTCTTCCGATGGTGATTATATTTGGGGTCAGGCGTTTGGTGGTACTGGGTTGGATGTTTTTAAATCGATTAATAACCTACCTTCTGGCGTTTATGTGGAAGGAATGTTCTCCGGCACCGTTGATTTAGACCCAACGGCTGGCACGAATACCCAAGTTTCCAACGGCCCTTACGATGCTTTTTTAAGCAAATTTGATACCAATGGAAATTATGACTTCAGTTACGTTCTTGGTGGCGAAACTACAGATCTTGAGCATTTTTACGATATAACCGAAGGCTTCAACGGAAACCTTTTTGTAACCGGAGCCTTTAATGGCACAACCGATTTTGACAATAGCGCTGCGGAAGCACTTACAACTTCAAATGGAAAAACGGATAACTTCCTTATGGAAATGACAACTTCGGGTGAATATGTTAACCATTGGACTACAGGTGGCAACAATTCTGAAGATTTTCCACAAGTGTATTTTAATGACGACAACCACATTTTAACAATGGGCTCGTTCAGAAGTACTTCCGTAGATTTTGATCCTTTTGCGGGTGAAGACATTATTAATGTTGTAGGTTTTTATGATGGCTATTTTTCACACTACAACCTTTACAATAACGGAAACGACAATTGTGGTGGCGCCATTGCAGTTGCCTGTGGAGACATTGTTACTGGTGAAACTATTAATGACACAGATTCTGGAGGAAATGAGGCTAACGATGAATTTTACAGCTATACAGGAAACGGTACTCCACAAATAATAACTGTTTCACTTTGTAACGGAACTGATTACGATTCTGCAATTAGAATTTATGATAACTGTGACCTTGCTAACCAAGTAGGTTATAATGATGATAATTGTGGCTTGCAGTCTGAAGCTACGTTCTACTCAGACGGAACCACAACCTATTTTATTATGATAGAAGGTTTCGGGACAAGTGCTGGAAACTTTACAATGGAAATATCTTGCGTAGATACGGCAGTGAACGATGAATGTGAAAATGCCTTACCAATAGCTTGTGGCGAAACAGTTACCGGAACTACTGCCAATGCAACTTTTGACGCTTCTGCCCCAGCCTGTGGCGGCGTTGACATTACCGGCCCTGGCGTTTGGTATGAATTCACGGATAACAGTGGTTTGGTTACAGATTACACCATTTCACTTTGTAATGGAACGGATTACGACAGTAAATTAACTGTTTATTCAGGTACTTGCGGAGCGTTGGTTTGCGAAACTGCCAATGATGATGCTTGCGGACTTCAATCTGAAGTTTCTTTCCAAAGTGATGGAAATACAACTTATTACATTTTGGTACACGGTTTCTTGAATGCTACCGGAAACTTTACTTTGAATGTTGACTGTACTCCAGTACCGCCACCGAACGATATGATTACCAATGCAATTGATGTTGACCAAATAGGATTCCCTTACACAGACCCTGCCGTTGCAATGCCTGCAGCGACTACTGAAAACGGAAACCCTAACAATTGTGATCTTACGGGAGCTAATGGCGTTTGGTATAAATTCACAACAAACGTTGATGGAAATGCAGATGCTACAATCGTTACTCCAGCGGGTGCAAGTTCAGTAACTTTTTACACGGCTGCTGATGAAAACGCTACAGAAGCAGATTTGACTTTGGTTGACCAAAATACAAATCAATGTGCGCCGGGCACTTCATCCTCAATATTCACTTTGGCCGACCAGACCTATTATGTTTTTGTAATGAATACAGGCGGAATAACCGATATTCTTATCAATGCTACCGTGCTTGGTGTGGAAGACAACACGCTTGATGGTTTTAGTTTTTATCCAAACCCAACTAGCGATGTGGTTAACTTAAAAGCCACTTCAACAATAGATAATGTAGCTATTTACAATCTTTTGGGACAAAGAGTTATTGAAATGAATAATGCTGCCAATAGAATGGAATTAAATGTTTCAAACCTTGCTACAGGAACCTACATTATGAAGGTTTCCATTGGCGGAGAAATTGGAACCTATAAAGTTATTAAGAACTAATTTTTCATAATTAGATTTAGTTAGTAGAGCAGGCCTTTTGTTTTGGGGCCTGCTTTCTTTTTATAATATTAATGCCCCAAATAACCAGTAATACCAGTTCCCTACTTCAAAAGTCTATTTTGCTCAATGGGATTATTTATTTTAAAAGTGTGGTGATAGTTTTGGTTCCATAACAAATAAAAACCATCACCATGAAAAATCTTACATTGTTCTTCGTTCTATTTCCTTTCGTTTTGTTTGCGAATTCGGAAAAACCTACAACTTCAAAAATTGAAAAAGTTACCGTTTATTTGGAAGGTGCTTCCATAGAGCGGAATTCTTCCGTAAACCTTATTTCAGGCGAAAACATTTTTGTTTTCAATAACCTTTCTCCAGATATTGATGAGAATAGTATTCAGATTTCGGGTCTTGGAAATACTTCCATTCTTTCAATAGTATTCAATATAGATTATCTCGAAAAGAAAGAGGTTTCTGAAGAATACAAAACTTTAAAAAATGCTTTGGAAAATCTGGAAACACAAAAAAACGAGGTTGAAAATGTTATTGACGGTTTTAAGCAAGAATTGCAATTATTGCAGCAAAACCAAAAAATTAATAGCGATGCAACGGACCTTTCTCTTGAAAAAGTTAAGGAAATGTCAGTTTATTACAGAAACCGTACAACAGAAATTAAAAACGCTATTTACAAACAGTATCAATTAATAACCGATTTAAAAAATAAAATCACCGACCATCAAAACGAACTACTGAAGTTGGACGATTCCAAAAAAGAACAGCGTGGCGAAATAACCTTGAAGCTTAATTCCCCAAAACCCACAAACCTTGTTTTGAACATTAAGTACAACATTAAAAATGCGGGCTGGTTTCCCTTGTATGATATTCGCGCGATAAATACCTCCTCACCTATTGAATTTTCATATAAAGCCAATGTATATCAACAAAGCGGGACGGATTGGGAAAACGTAAATGTGGTATTGTCAACGGGCGATCCAAATACCAATAATATTAAGCCCTCAATTTTTCCGAAGTATTTAAATTTCAACAATAAAAGCTATGCAAGCACAACTCCCGTTCGCAATAGCAAATACAAATACAACCCCACGATCCGCCGTGTTACCGGAACTGTTATCGACGATACTGGTTTGCCGTTGCCGGGAGTAAATGTGATAGAGGTTGGAACATCAAACGGCACGCAAACAGATTTTGATGGACATTATACTTTGGATATTCAAGGTTCCCGTGAACTTGCTTATAGTTATGTAGGTTTTGAAACTGAAACGCTTCCTATCTATGCAAGCGCAATGAATGTTAATTTAAAACCCGGAGCTGTTTTAGAGGAAGTTGTTGTTACTGGTTATGGAAAAACAAATAATTCGCTTGATAAAGCCCTTTCTGGAAAAGCTGCGGGCGTTCAAGTAACAGGCGCTAATGGAAGACCTGGGCAAGGAACTTTTGTGCGTATAAGAGGAATGAGTTCACTTAATGCTGGTTCTTCTCCGCTCTATGTTTTGGATGGACAACCAGTTTCAGAAAGCGATGTCCAGTATTTAGACGATAATTCAATTGCAGATATAAGAGTTTTAAAAGACGCTTCAGCAACTGCAATATACGGTTCTCGTGGAGCAAATGGGGTTGTTTTAATTACCACAAAGAAACCTGAGGAAATTTCTACTTCAATTAAAGAAACTGGAATAACCAATACACGTTTCGAAATAAAGGAAAAATACACTATCAAATCCAACGCAGAAATTACCGTGATAGAGGTTGACAATTTTGAACTTTCAGCCAATTATCAATATTATGCAGCGCCAGAGTTGAACGAAAATGTTTTTCTTACGGCAACCATAAAAAACTGGGAAAAATTTGACCTTTTAACCGGCGAAGCAAATATCTATTTTGAAGGAAGTTATGCAGGAAAGTCAATTATCAATCCACAAGCTACAGCAGATAGTTTGAACCTTTCCTTGGGAATTGATCCAAATATAATAGTGAAACGTGAAAAACTGGAAAATTTTAAGAGCAAGTCCTTTTTGGGTGCAACGAGAATCGTTGATAAAGGATATAAACTAGAAGTGAAAAACAATAAAAACACGCCGATAACCTTGGTTGTAGAAGATAGAATTCCAATTTCTGAAAACAAGGAAATTAAAGTAGAAGATATTGAAACTGGTTCTTCCGAATACAATGATAAAACAGGGATTATGCGTTGGAAAATTGACCTTCAAGCGAATGCTTCAGATAAAAAGGAGTTTACCTATACTGTGAAATATCCAAAATTTAAAAAGGTTTATTTGTAAATTTAAAAGCGGCGATGCATCAATGCATCGCCGCTTCTTTTAATTAATATTTTGTCCAACATTCAAGTCTCCCGGTGAGTCATCTGCTGGGGCATTCCAGTTAAAATCACCATATGTATTGCCCGTTCCCGTGAGTTGCAATGAATAACCAATTGGTGTTGTGGCATCAGATTCTTGAACGCCAATATCTATTGACATTAAACCATCTGCAACATTTGCAGTGGCAAGAAAAGAACCTTCATAACTTATAAATTGAAGAACTTCACTGTTGGAAATTTTAATCAAAGCAATACCATCAGGGCCATTTTGGATATTGTTATATGGAAAGCTCACTGCGCCAAAGTTATTAGATTCATTGTCAATTATTCCTGATAAAGTGAGCCCGTAATAAACAGTTCCATTTGCTCCATTATAAAATAATAATCGATAATTGCTCAAATCTAAACCTGTTGGTCCTGCAATCTCAACAAACTCGCCAACGTCTCCACCAACATTGTCATAATGAAATTCATTGATCCAAGGTTCAACGGCTATTCTATCTAAGCAATAAATATTTTCCCAATTTGTGCCGTTCCAAATTTGCAGACATCCAATAGACTCTACAAAAATCATTAAACCAACATCGTTAGTGGAAGGATTTATTAAATCACGTTCTGCAGCAACTTCCACCCGCGGCGGCATTATACCTTTATAAGTAACACCGCCATCAGAGGTACTACTAACTTCAAGCATTGAAGAACTACTGGGGTTTACTGTTCCAATCCCCACCTGGCCAAATACATTCCAGATTGTAAAGCCAGCACAAAAAACTAAGACAATTGTTTTCATAACTATGATATTTAGTCATAGCTAAGAAGGTAAATTCAAAATAAAGATTAGATCGGGCACTTATTGCCGGGGAGAAGTAATTATCTAATTTAATGAATTCTTGTGTTTTATTAAAACACGAATGTGTTAAAATTAATTCTTTTAAAAAATTATGAATCTAAATCGAAGGTTTCAGAAGGGTTTTCCTGTGGATCATAATTAAGCATCCCTTCACCATCCGCAATTATGGTGCATACCGTTGCATCACCCGTAACGTTTACTATAGTGCGGAACATATCCAAAATTCTATCAACTGGAAAAATAATAGCAATCCAAGCCGGATTTAGCCCAACCGATTCCAAAACTATTATTAACATCACCAAACCTGCACTTGGCACGGCGGCTGAACCAATTGATGCCAAAGTTGCCGTAAGTACAATGGTTAGTTGTTGCCCTAACGTTAAATCAATCATATGCAACTGTGCAAGAAAAACAACCGCTACCGCTTGATATAAACAGGTTCCGTCCATATTTACTGTAGCGCCAATTGGCAAAACAAAACTGGTAATCTTTTTATCGACACCTAAATTTTCTTCAACACATTCCATCGTTACAGGCAAGGTGGCGGCACTGCTTGATGTTGAAAATGCCAATGTTTGCGCAGGAGCCATTGCTTTAAAAAATCCTTTATAAGGAATTTTCTTTACAAAAAGTTTCATCAAAATTGGATAAACTATGAAAATCATCAACATCAACCCTATAAACACAGTAAGCGAATACCAACTTAAACCTTTAAATATCTCATAAACCTTACCAATATCGTCTCCCGCCATTTTGCTCACAACACCCGCCAAAAGTGCAAATACGAAAAAAGGTGCTGCCTGCATCACTAAATCTACCATTTTTAAAAACACCTCCATCGCGCTGTCCATAAATGCCGTTACAGGCTGCGATTTTTCGTTTGGTATAAGAAGCAAACAGACCCCAAAGAAAATTCCGAAGAAAATAATCTGAAGCATCAACCCATTGTTTGTCAGTGAAAAGAAAAAGTTTTCGGGAACCAAATCTACCAAAGGTTGTAAAGGAGTTGTTTCCTTTGTTTGTTCAGCAGTTTGCATTTTTTCGGTTACGGAGGCATCCCGAAGCTCACCTTTTGAAAGATCTGTGATTTTTTGTGCACGTTCAAAGAAAGCTGGATCCTGCAAATAATTTATTCCGTCTTTTATTTGATGACCTTCCGATGCTGCCCAAATTTCATAACTTATTCTGTTATCAATTCTGCTTTGCTCATCAATCAATTTTCCCGGTTGGATAATATTTACGAGCGCCAACCCCATTCCCACGGCAAAAAGGGTAGTCAACAAATATGCAAGTAAGGTCTTCCCTCCCATTCTTCCCAAACTGGAAGCGTCGCCAATGTTTGCAACGCCACTGATAATTGAAACTAGTACCAACGGAACGGCAATCAATTTTAAAAGATTGATAAAGATTTTACCAAAAGGCGCTATCCAATCAATGGTGAATTCACTCCATCCCAATTGGCTGGAAAGCAATGCCCAGATTATTCCTAAAACCAATCCGATGATTATTTTCCAGTGTAGCGCTAATTTTTTCATATAAATTTTACGTTTTTTAAAATCTTGAAATTTTGTTCAATAAATAGAAATCTGCCAAAACCAATGCTGCCATTGCTTCCACAATAGGTACTGCTCGCGGAACGACACAAGGGTCGTGCCTGCCTTTTCCTTCGGCTTCGGCTTTGTTTCCTTTGTTATCTATGGTTTCTTGTTTTTGCATAATGGTTGCAACAGGTTTAAAAGCAACATTAAAATAAATATCTTCCCCGTTGCTTATTCCGCCCTGTATTCCACCACTGTAATTGCTTTTCGTACTTCCATCTTCATTAAAAGCATCATTGTGTTCACTGCCTTTCATTCTCGTTCCTGCAAAACCGCTTCCGTATTCAAAGCCTTTTACGGCGTTTATGGAAAGCATTGCTTTGCCCAATTCGGCATGCAGTTTGTCGAAAACCGGTTCGCCCAAACCTATGGGTACATTTTGGATCACACAACTCACAATTCCGCCAATGGTATTCCCTTCTTTTCTGATAGATTTTATATAATCTTCCATTTTTGAAGCCATTTCAGCATTTGGGCAACGGACGGGATTTTTTTCTATTTCTGAAAAGTCAAGTTCTGAATAATGCTGTTTAAGCTCCATTTCCCCAACTGAAGAAACATAAGCTGTAATTTTAACTCCTGCCAATAATTGTTTCGCTATTGCTCCGGCAACAACCCTACAAGCGGTTTCACGTGCAGAAGAACGGCCACCGCCGCGATAGTCGCGAATTCCGTATTTTTTATCATAGGTATAATCAGCGTGTGATGGACGGTAAATGTCTTTTATATGGCTGTAATCCTTACTTTTCTGATCGGTATTTTCAATAATGAATCCAATGGGCGTTCCCGTGGTTTTTCCATCAAAAATCCCTGAGAGAAATTTTACTTCATCTTCCTCTTTCCTTTGGGTAACTATAGCAGATTGGCCAGGTTTTCGGCGTTGCATTTCAAAATTGATTGCTTCAAAATCGAGGGAAAGTCCTGCGGGACAACCCTCTATGATTCCGCCAATAGCGGAACCGTGCGATTCTCCAAAAGTGGTGAGTTTAAAAATTTTTCCGAAGGAATTGCCCGCCATAGATGTGTTTTCAACAAATGTAAACGATAGTAACGAATAATGAAAATAAACGGTATTCTTAATCTTTTGGAAACATTCTGCATTCCAAATAACGCTAAAGCACACCAAGCGTAACATTCACATAAAATGTTTGCCAACTGATTTTTGGAAATTTGTTTCATAAATATTTCTACTTGAAAAGAAAAGTTGAACTTGTTGTAATATCTGACGTCCATTTAGGAACTTACGGCTGTCACGCCAAAGAACTTCTAAACTATTTAAACTCTATAAAGCCCAAAAAAATAATTCTAAATGGTGATATTATTGATATTTGGCAATTCAGAAAGCGATATTTCCCAAAGGCGCATCTCTTAATCATAAAAAAACTATTATCATTTGCCACAAAGGGAGCCAAGGTTTATTACATAACAGGAAATCATGACGAAAAACTCCGCAGGTTCAGTAATACCAAAATGGGTAATATCCAAATAATAGATAAATTGTTGCTCAATTTAGACGGAAAAAAAGCTTGGTTTTTTCACGGGGATGTTTTTGACGCTTCCATACAGCATGCCAAATGGATTGCAAAACTTGGAGGTTGGGGTTATGATTTTTTAATTCTTATAAATAGATTTATAAACTATTTTTTGGAAAAATTTGGTCGTGAAAAATATTCATTGTCAAAAAAAATAAAGAATAGCGTAAAAAGTGCAATCAAATTTATAGACGACTTTGAAACAACGGCAACAGACTTGGCCATTGACAATGACTTTGACTATGTGGTATGCGGTCATATCCATCAACCTTGCATTAAAAAAGTGAAAACGCCAAAAGGAAGTTGCCAATATTTAAATAGCGGTGATTGGGTGGAAAATCTTACAGCTCTGGAGTATAATAACGAACGATGGAACTTATATTCATATAATGACCGTCAAAATATATTTATTCCGGAGGAAATTTTATTTGAGGAAGAAAACGAAGGTTTTGAAAGTATGGTAGCTGCAATGAAAGCTTTCAAAACGCTGCTCTAAACTAACTTTTTAGAGCATTTTTCAAAATGGTTACTGGATGCAATGCTTTCCTGCCCGTACCGTCAAAAATTTGATGTCTGCAGCTTGTTCCGTTGGCTGAAATAATTGTTTCATTACTAGATTTTCTTACTGAAGGGAAAAGCTTCAACTCCCCTATTTTCATACTTATATCGTAATGTTCTTTTTCATAGCCAAAACTTCCAGCCATCCCGCAGCAACCCGAAGGAATGATTGTTGGCTTGTAATTTTCGGGAAGGTTTAAAATATCAAAAGTAACTTTTTGGTTGCTTAATGATTTTTGATGGCAATGCGAATGGATCTTAATATGTTTTTCTTCGGAAGTGAACTGGGCAGAAAAAATGTTTCCGGTTTGAATCTCAGTAGCCAAAAATTCTTCTATTAAAAAGGTGCTTTTTGAAATGTTTTCAGCAGCAGTTTTATCGTCCGCCAAACGAAGATATTCGTCTCGAAAAGATAAGATTGCTGAGGGTTCAATACCTACAAGCGGAGTTGTTTCCGAAACCCTATCCATTAAATAAAATATGTTTTTATCGACTTCTTTTTTTGCTTCCTCCAAAAACCCTTTTGATATTAATGCCCTTCCACTGTCCAAGGTATCAACAACGGTTACTTTGTAGCCTAAACCCGTTAAAAGAAGAAAAGAATCCAGTGCAATTTCAGCATCCAAATAATTGCTTAATTCATCAACAAATAGCAATACATTTTTGTAAATTTTCTTTTCAACTGAATATGCTGTAATTATTTGATTTTTATTGCTTTGTATAACATTACTGAAACTTTTAATGGAAACTTTTGGTAAGAACCGATTTTTATGGATACCACCTATATTCTTAATTATTTTTGAAGTAAAATCATTCGAAAAAAACCAATTTGAAAGTCTCGGAAACCTTGAAGCCATTTTATTCAGTTTCGTACTTTTTCCGAATAATTTATTTGAAAATGAAATACCATTTGTTTTATTGTACTGATATAAAAATTCAGCTTTAGCAGTGCTTATATCCACATTGCTGGGACATTCGCTGGCGCAGGCTTTACAGCTTATACAAAGATCAAAGACTTCTTTTAATTCTTCGGAATTGAACTTATTTGCAGTTCCATTGTTAGTCAAAACCTCCCGTAACGCATTCGCTCGGGCTCGGGTTGTATCTTTTTCGTTTTTTGTGGCATGATAGCTGGGGCACATTGCTCCGGAAGCATTTTCAGTTTTTCTGCAATCTCCGCTGCCGTTGCATTTTTCTGCAAGACGAAGAATTCCTTCAGAATCACTAAAATCCAGCAAGGTTTCTATGTCGGGCTCTTTTCTGTCAATTTCATAGCGAAGTGATTCGTCCATTTTATAGGCATCAACAATTTTCCCGGGATTGAATATGTTTTGGGGATCGAAAGCTGATTTAATTCGCTTTAAAAGACCATAATTTTTTTCTCCAATCATAAATGGTATAAACTCCGCGCGAACAATGCCATCACCGTGTTCGCCAGAAAAGGAACCTTTATATTTTTTGCAAAGTTTTGCAACATCTGTGGTAATATTTCTAAAATACTCCACACCTTCCATTTCCTTCAAATTAAGGATTGGCCTCAAGTGCAGCTCGCCCGCACCTGCGTGTGCATAATAAACCGCTTGTTGATTGTAGTTTTTCATCAACGCGGAAAATTCATTTATATAGGCAGGTAAATCTTCCAAAGCCACGGCTGTATCTTCAATACAGGCTACAGCTTTTCGGTCTCCGACCATATTTCCCAATAAACCCAACCCCGCTTTTCGAAGTTCGAGCGCCATATCAATTTCCTCGCCCCTCAAAACGGGATTGTGATAACTGTAATTAGATATATTTAATGCCCCAACTAAGGAATCTATTTGCTTTTCCAAATCTTCTTCCGAAGTACTCTTTAACTCCAGCAAAAGAATTGCCTTTGGATTGCCTTCCACAAAAAAACGGTACGGCTCGTAAGTTTTGTTTTTTTTGGTACAGTCCAAAATCACATTGTCCATCATTTCGCAGGTATGCAAATTGTATTGCATTGCAACAACCACATCATTCAGACAGTCTTCAAGGTTTTTATAATGTGTTGCAACCATTGCGGTATATTTGGGAGGCAATAGGTCTAGCTGAAGTGTGATTTCTGTTGTAAACGCAAGGGTTCCCTCGCTTCCGCATAAGAGATTACAAATATTTATTTCTTCATTGAAATCCCCGAAAACAGACGTATTCAGCAAACTATCAACCGCATAGCCCGTATTTCTTCGGTGTATTTCTGGCTTTGGAAATTCTTTCCAGATCTCCTTTTGTGTATCTTTAGAAATCAATTCATTATAAAGGGTTTTACAAATTTTTCCTTCCAAGGAATTTAACTCTGTTTTATTCAAAAAAGCTTCTTTTGGAAGGGATTCAAAAACAGCTTCACTGCCGTCGGAAAGTACAGTTTTCAATTTTAAAACTTTATCGCGCGTTACTCCATACTGAATTGAGGTTGTTCCGCTGCTATTATTGCCGACCATTCCGCCAATCATACAACGATTGCTGGTAGAAGTATTTGGACCGAAGAAAAGCCCGAATGGTTTTAAATGGGCATTTAGTTCATCGCGAATAACTCCGGGCTGAAGCGTTACCGTTCTCTTTTCAACGTCAACGGATAAAATCTTGGTGAAATGTTTTGAAACATCAACCACGATTCCATCGCCAACGCATTGCCCTGCTAGGGAAGTGCCAGAGGTTCTGGGAATTAGCGAGGTTTTGTTTTTTGAAGCAAAATCAATTAATTGTTTGATTGCTTCATCATTTTTTGGATAGGCAACTGCAAGTGGAATTTTTCGATATACGGAAGCATCTGTGGCATAAATACTTGTGTGAAGTGAATCTGTGAAAAATTCACCATTAAATATTCTTTCAAAATCCTGAAGTTTTCTTTTCATAGCTGGAACTGTAAATGTAGAAAAATCCTTAACAAAACTTTGTAAATTTTACAGTGTGGATTAGCATCGCGTTAACTATTAACACTTAATAATAGACCTATTTTTACAACGTTTATAACTAAAAGAAAAATTATGAAAAAATCAATTTTATTAATATTGCTAATTATTGGACTTGGCTCGCAAGCCAACGCTCAAGAAATTTCAAAGAATGCAATCGGGATTCGCCTTAGTGAAAGCGATGGTTTTGGTCCCGAAGTTAACTATCAGCGTGCCGTTGGTGATAATAACCGATTGGAACTTGGTTTGGCATTTCACAGCAAACGTTATTGGGATGCCGTAAAATTTACCGGTATTTATCAATGGGTTTGGAATATTGATGGTGGCTTTAATTGGTATGCTGGCCCGGGTTTGGGAGCAGGTATTGTAAGTTATGACAGAAAGCATAAAGATTATCCATACGATGATAGATATAATGATTCGGAAGCGTTTGGCTTTTTAACTGGAGATGTTGGGATTGAATATAATTTTGATTTTCCGTTACTTATTTCTTTCGATTTTAGACCACAAGCAAATTTGGGTTATAGAGATGACGTTAGTTTTGACGTAGGTTTGAGTGCGCGGTACCAGTTTTAGAAAATCAATCCATATTATTTTGAAAGAAAAGCCCCACCTTGAAATGGGGCTTTTCCCTTTTAAAAAACAGGGAAAATCCTGTTTGTTACTATTAAAATTTGTTGCAATTTTATGAAATTCAATAAATTAAGATTATGGAAAAGCACTATGTAGATATACATTGTCATCCCTCGTTAAAACCGTACAGCAAAAGTTTTAAATATAATCCCACTAAACAAAACGCGCTGGACCCGAACCGGAAAAATTCCATTTGGCACTACAGTCCGCCAAATTTTCTCGAAAAATTTGTAAACAGAATTGTTACCCTTACCAAATTTACCCAAACAGATTTAACTGCTTTGGCAAAATCCAAAGCCAAAGTAGTTGTGGTTGCTCTGTATCCTTTTGAAAAGCATTTTTTCGGAAAAGAGATTATTGGTGTGAAAGGCGTTACAGATGTAATGGTAAATCTTGCTGCAAGTATTAGCCAATCCCGAATGGATTATATACGAAGCAATAATGATTATTTCATGGATTTAATGGATGAGTACCATTATTATCAGCAATTGCACAATCAAGTCGAAAATATTGATGGAACAATCTATACCTACAGGCTTGTGAGGAATTATAAAGATATTGAAAGCAATTTTGCACAGGAAACGGATTTTAAAAAGATAATAAATATTGTTATTACCATTGAAGGCGGCCATAGTTTCAATAGTGGTTTGGACATGAATAAGGATATGGCCAGCCGAACGGAAGTTATAGGGAATGTTAATGCTATAAAAAATTGGGAACATCGCCCTATGTTTCTTACACTTGCCCATCATTTTTACAACGAACTCTGCGGACATGCGCGCAGCATTACAATGGGAATGATAAAAAAGAACCAAGATCGGGGTCTAAATAGCGGCATAACTGAACTGGGATATGAAGTCATAGATTTATTGCTTGACGATACAGAAGGAAAGAGAATCCCCATAGATATAAAGCATTTGAGTACGCCATCGCGAAAGGCTTATTATAAATTGCTGGATACAAAGTACGTTTCCGAAAAAATACCAATTATAGCTAGTCACGGTGCGTGTAATGGAAAGCATTCTATAGTATCATGGAACCAAACTGATTTCCCCGAACACGAAGAATGGTTTTGTGATATTGATATTAATTTTTATGATGAAGAATTGATACGAATTGCCCACAGCAACGGCATATTTGGAATACAATTGGACGAACGCAGAATAGGAAGTAATAAAGCCATTTCTGAAAGTAAAATGATTTTTCCCAATAAACGCAAACAGCTCAACAAAAAAGCTTTATTGGTTTGGCGGCAAGTGCAGCATATTGCTGAAGTGCTTGATAAGGAAGGTCTATTTTGTTGGGGAATACAAAGTATTGGCAGTGATTTTGATGGAATCGTGAACCCAATTAATGGGCTTTGGACTGCAGAAAATATGAAGGATTTGGCTGAGGAAATGTTGAACCACGCAAATGAGTATCTTTCAAAAAATCTAATACGCCTAAATGAGTTCAACAGAATTAATGCTGAAACCATTGTAGAGCGTGTAATGCACGGAAATGCTATGGAATTTATAAAAAAGAATTATTGAAAACTTGCCGTGGTTTTTTTAGCGATTGCCTCCTCATAAAGTTTTTCATATAAAGGCACAATTTTCTTCGTATCGTAAACCATTGCAGCTTCAATAGCTTGTTTTTTAAATTTGCCTAAAATTTCATCGGAAGATAAAATCTTTAATGCATTATCTGCCATTTCATCCACATTGCCCACTTCACTTAAAAATCCGCTAACTCCTTCAATATTCACTTCTGGCAAACCACCTGTGTTGCTTGAAATAACGGGCACACCACAAGCCATTGCTTCCAAGGCTGCCAAACCAAAACTCTCTTTTTCCGAAGGAAGTATAAAAAGATCTGTAAAGCATAGAATTTTATCCACCTCGTTGCTATTTCCCAAGAACAATACTTTTTCCTCTATTCCTCTTTTTGCGCAAAGTTTTTCGCAGGTTTCGCGTTCTGGGCCTTCACCAACAATAATCAACTTTGCTGGAATTTTTTTCTGAATACGGTAAAATACCTCAATTACATCTTTTACCCTTTTAACCTTCCGAAGATTACTAACGTGGGTAATGATCCGTTCATCCCTATCAGCCATCATATCGCGTTGACAGTCGGTAAATGCGTTTATTTTCTTCGGAATATCTATAAAGTTAGGAACAACATGAATTTCCTTTCGTATGTCAAAAAGATGCAATGTATCTTCCTTTAAACTTTTTGAAACAGATGTTACCACATCGCTATTATTGATACTGAAAGTAACGGCGGGCTTATAAAAAGGATGATTCCCAACCAACGTAATATCGGTTCCGTGAAGTGTAGTAACCATTGGAATATATATATTATCCTCTTCCAGCATTTTCTTCGCCATATAACCCGCATATGCATGCGGAATGGCATAATGCACGTGAAGCACTTCAATTTTATGGAGTTTCACCATATCAACCAACTTACTGGAAAGCGCAAGCTCATAGGGTTGGTAGTGAAAAAGCGGATAAACCGGAACGGAAACTTCGTGAAAGTGGATGTTTTTTGAAAGCAACTCCAATCGCACGGGTTGCTTGTAAGTAATAAAATGAATTTCGTGCCCTTTTTCGGCTAGTGCCAAACCAAGTTCTGTGGCCACTACCCCACTTCCGCCGAAGGTTGGATAACATACTATTGCTATTTTCATTTTGTAGGTTTCAAGTTTCAAGTTTTCTGAAAAAATTTAAAGCTAATAATCTATGGCTTCATAAATCGCTTCCTGGATTTTACTTCGCAAATCAGTCTGTATCAATTTTCGGTTTTCTGAATCGGGAAATGTTCTGTTTGATAAAAATACGTAAACAATTTCCTGTTCGGGGTCTGCCCAGGCAAAAGTTCCCGTAAAACCACTGTGTCCAAAACTGGTCATTGACACACAACCACAGGTTGGTCCTGAGGTTCCCAGTTGGGGTTTGTCAAAACCAACGCCACGCCTCACGTTTTTATCGCAATAATAACAGGTATTGAAAAGCGCCATGGTCTCAGGTTTAAAATATCGTTTTCCACCATAAAACCCTTCCCATAAATACATTTGCATAATTTTGGCAATATCGTTACTATTACTGAACAAACCCGCATGACCACTCACTCCGCCAAGCATTGCAGCCCCTTGGTCGTGAACATAGCCCTGAACTTTCTGTTTTCTGAAAATATCATCCTGTTCCGTTGGTGGAATATTGTCTTTTGAAAATTTTTCCAAAGGATGGTAGCCAGTATAATTGGCTCCCAAGGATTCATAAATATTTTCTTGTACTATCATTTCCAATGGCTTACCGTATTTTCGCTCAAAGTACTGTTTCAAAATATAATACGGAAGATCGCTGTATTTGTATTCCAATTTTGGATTCAAATCGCTTTCGCGGATATCTTTGTAGATAGTGTCCATATAATCCCTGCGCATATATAGGTTTTCAGCCACCTGCACGTTGAAATCCTTTCCCGGAATATCTGAATAGTATTTTGAGGAAATACCCGTTTTTTCATCATTAAAAGTGTGACGGTAAAACGGAATCCAAGCTTTTAATCTGGCATAATGCGAAAGCATTTGTTTTAAAGTGATATTTGCCTTGTTTGAATTTTTATACTCCGGAAGCATTTCAGAAAGCTTTGTGTCAAGGCTCAATTCTTCCTTATCCACCAGCTGCATAATCAAAGGCAGACTTGCTAGAATTTTCGTCAGTGAAGCAAGATCGTAAACATTGGAATCGCTAACTGCTATTTTTTTGTCGTATTCGTGGTAACCAAAATCCTTTTGATAAATGATCTTTCCTTTTCGGGCTACCAGAATCTGGGCTCCGGGATACATTCCTTCTCTAATTCCCAAATTGGCAAGTGAGTCTATTTTTTTGAGCTTATAACTATTCACGCCAACACTTTCTGGAGTTCCGTATTGAAGTCGTTTTAAGGATTTCGTTTTTAAACTACTGCTTAAAGGGAAATCTTCTCCCAAGGAAACGGGTAATTTCCCTTTGGCTTCGCGTGCGCCAAAAATTAATTGTGCCGACAATTGCTGCGAAACTTTACTGTTTTGATAAGACATAATAACGCCTTCAAAATTGGCCGTTGTTTTCAAATCCAGCATTGCATAAGGCCGCGCAAAAACATCAAGTATCACAGTATTGGTTCGGGCAATTTCATAAAGCCAAACCAGTTCATTTTCAGAAAACTCAAACTTCTTCCAAGGATTGTCGTTGCTTTTGTGAAAACCGATGATTACGTAATTGTATTCTTTCAATTTCTGAATATAGTCGTCCAAACTATTTGCCTTTACCCAGTTTACGTTGCCATATTTCTTCAGTTCATTCAAAAAATCTTCCCCGGAATCGTCTCCAAAATTTACGTAAGCTATTTTTTTCTTTTGAAGGTCTTTAATGGGAAGAATAGCTCGATCGTTTTTAATCACTGTCAAAGCGTTATCCATCGCCTCTTCGTAAAGTGCATCATCATTCACCGAATTCAAATCTTCAACTAAATATGCAGTTTTTATAGGTTTGTAGTGGTTTAAACCAACTTTATATTTTGCATAAAGAATTTTCTTTACGGAATATGCCAATCGCTTTTCAGTAATTAAGCCTTCGTTAAACGAATTAATAAGAAATTCCATCGCTTTGGGAACATCTTCAGAAATCAAAAGGACGTCATTTCCAGCAAGAAACGCAGCCAATTCGATTTCGCCCGGCTTTTTGAAATTTGAAGCACCTTTCATATTAAGCGCATCCGTAAAAATAAGTCCGTTAAAACCCAATTCGGTTTTTAATAGATCCGTTACAACTTTTGCGGAAAGTGATGATGGATAATTAGCTTGGTCTTCCAAGGCAGGAACGTTCAAATGTGCTATCATCACACTGTTGAGGCCTTCGTTTATCAATCTTTTATAGGGATATAGTTCCAAAGTGTCCAATCGTTCACGTGAAAAATCGACCGTCGGTAAGGTTTTGTGGCTGTCCATATCGGTATCGCCATGGCCGGGAAAATGTTTTGCGCTTCCCATAATTCCTGCGCCCTGCATCCCTTTCATAAAAGCGAGGGCTTTTTCGGTAACATTGTCCCTATCTTCCCCAAAGGAACGGTTTCCAATTATTGGATTTTTCGGATTTGTATTTATGTCAACAACCGGTGCAAAGTTTATGTGAACGCCCAATCGTTTGGATTGCTCACCAATTCTACGGCCAACTTTTTCAATAATTTTATTGTCCGTAATAGCGCCCAAAGTCATATTCCAAGGAAAAGCATAGGTTGAATCAAGGCGCATTGCCAACCCCCATTCTGCATCCATCCCGATCATTAAAGGAACTTTGGCTAAGGACTGAAATTCGTTATTTAATTTGGCTTGGCGCACTGGCCCACCTTTTGAAAAGATAACGCCACCCAAATGGTAATTGGTAATTAAATCTTTTATTTTATCGGTTTTTTCTTTTGGATCGCTACTGAAAATATCAGCCATAAAAAGTTGGCCCATTTTTTCTTCCAAAGTCATAGCATCATAAATACTATCGACCCATTTTTTTTGGTTTTGAAAATCGTTTTTAACGATCAATGGGTTTTTATCCTGGGAAAAGGCCGTAAAAGACAGGGTAACAAATAGGAATGCAAGCAATAATTTCTTCATAATATTAAAGTCCATTTTATGATAAAAATCTATTGTGCCAACTTTCTGTAGCGGGAACTTCCCAGTTTTCAAGATATTCTGCTTTTGTATTTACTAGATTGTTAAAGACGACGGTATTTTTTGAAACAGATTTGTCCTTCGCCATTTTTCTGAAATCTGCCAAAGGTTTGTAAGCAATATAATCGCCAGAATAGAATGTAACGTTCATTTTATCGAGCAAATCCACATCAAATTTTTTTTGAAGGGATTGGATAAAATGGACCGAAGCATCAATGCTACAGCCCGAAGCCGAAGCATTTGCCTGATTCAACCCCAAAACTATAAAACGATTGTATTTTATTTCAAGTCCCGCTTCAAGTTCAGCGCCGTGGGCGGTCCATTTGGTCAGGAAATCTTCAGATAATTGTGTAATTTCAGCAACTTCATCGTCGCTTAGTTTTCTATTGGCCTGATAAATCCAAATTCTGGAATCATCGGGCAGGTTTTTAAAATCTGTCAACATTATTTATAAATCTTCAGCATTTGCAATCATTTCAGCAATGTCCAAAACCTGAACATTGTCTTCAGCGTGTTTAGCCTTAACGCCATCGGTCATCATGGTATTGCAAAACGGACAAGCCGCAGCAATAATTTTTGGCGCAGTTTCCAAAGCTTCTTCGGTGCGCTCTACATTTATATCCTTTTTTCCCGCTTCGGGTTCCTTGAACATTTGCGCTCCACCGGCACCGCA
The DNA here is from genome assembly GCF_001641085.1 of Aequorivita soesokkakensis. GTDB lineage: Bacteria > Bacteroidota > Bacteroidia > Flavobacteriales > Flavobacteriaceae > Aequorivita > Aequorivita soesokkakensis. The sequence continues at coordinate 113,661 of NZ_LXIE01000001.1, forward strand.
GCAAAGTCCGCGGGTTTTGCAACGTTTCATTTCTACCAATTCCACTTCCAGTTTTTGAAGCAGTTCGCGAGGCGCTTCATATTCGCCATTGGCTCTTCCCAAATAGCAAGGATCGTGGAATGTGATTCGCTTTCCTTTGAATTTTCCACCTTCCACTTTTAAGCGACCTTCTTCCATCAAGGATTTTAGGAATTGGGTGTGGTGCATTATTTCGTAATTGCCGCCAAGGCCGGGATATTCGTTTTTTATGGTGTTGAAACAATGCGGACAGGCGGTAACTATTTTCTTTACTTCATACCCGTTTAGCACTTCAATATTGCCCATTGCCTGCATTTGGAAAAGGAATTCATTTCCGGCTCTTTTTGCTGGATCTCCGGTACAACTTTCCTCTGTCCCCAAAACGGCGAAATCTATGTTTGCCTTGTTTAGTATTTTCACAAAGGCTTTGGTTATTTTTTTTGCTCGGTCGTCAAAACTCCCTGCACAACCCACCCAAAAAAGTATTTCGGGTTGTTTGCCTTGGGCCATATATTCAGCCATTGTTGGGACTTTTATTTGTTCGCTCATTTCTTTAAGTTAAAAGTTTAAAGTTCCAAGTATAAAGTTTAGAACTTTGGAGTTTTTCGATTAATCTTCAAATACTTCAATGGTTACTTCCTTTTCTACCAAATCTGTAAATCTACCTTTATAACGTGTTGCTCTCACCAAATGGTTATCTACCCAATGATAGTTGCCGCCACGTGGTTTTCCCATCAACATGCTGTGATATTTAAAACCGTGTTTGTTTAGCCAAGTTTCGGTTACTTCGCGATGCGCTTCAGTACGCGAGGTGAAAAAGCAAATAATGTGGCCTTCTTCATACCATTTATTCAAAGTTTTTAAAGCATCGGGAAACGGTAAACAAGTTGCCATACGTTCCGGTTCTTCATTGGGAATATCTTCGGTAATTGTTCCGTCTATATCAATCAAGTAGTTTTTTATTCCTTCGGGAAGAATTGGGCTTACGTGTTCGCCTTTTTCTACTTTCTCGTGCAGCAATTTTTCTACTTCTTCTTTCTTCATTTCATTAATCATTTTTTCACAGTGAGTGAATTAATTTTCATCTTTCCAATTCAATCTATCCATTTGGTTATACGGCCAAGGCGCACCATTGTTTTCAATATTTGTCATTGCCCCGTTCAATTCCATTGGCGCAGCAGATTGCTCCATTACCAAATATTGGCGCATATCCATAATAATACTCAAGGGATCGATGCTCACCGGGCAAGCTTCAACACAAGCGTTGCAGGTTGTACACGCCCAAAGTTCTTCGCGGGTAATATAATCATCCAGCAGTTGTTTGCCATCGGGTTTAAACTCTCCATTTTTATTGATGTTCTTCCCAACTTCTTCCAAACGGTCACGGGTGTCCATCATTATTTTTCGGGGAGAAAGTTTTTTACCGGTAATATTTGCGGGACATTCACTAGTGCAGCGGCCACATTCTGTACAGGTATATGCGTTCAATAATTGAATTTGGTTTAAATCCATCACATCGCTTGCGCCAAATTTTGCGGGAGCTTCGGTTGCTCCTTCTGCGGGTGCTGCAAATGGATCTACATTTGGATCCATCATCATTTTTACTTCTGCGGTAACGGAATCCAAATTTTTGAATTTCCCTTTTGGAACTACTTTTCCTAAGTAAACATTTGGAAAGGCCAAAATAATATGAAGGTGTTTTGAAAAGTATAAATAATTTAGAAATACCAATATTCCCAAAATATGCAGCCACCATGCGGTGCGTTCAATTATATGCTGCGTTGATTCTGGCGTGCCATTGAAAAAACCGGCAATGTGTTTTGAAATAATGTTGCCATTATTCATTTCCTGAAAATGGAGGTCCGTGGCGTTCATTAAAAGGAAAAGCGCCATTAAAACCATTTCAAAATAGAGAATGAAGTTTCCATCATTCTTTGGCCAGCCTTTCATTTCCGGTTTCCAAAAACGCTGCAATTTTAGAACGTTTCTTCGTAACCAAAATAGTACAACGGAAACAAAGACGAGTAACGCCAATATTTCAAAGGAAGCTATTAAAAACCCGTAAAATCCTCCCAAGGAAGAAAAGATGCGGTGTGTTCCAAAAATACCGTCTATAATTATTTCGAGTACTTCAATGTTGATGATTATAAAACCTAAATAAACAATAATGTGAAGTAAACCGGGAATGGGCCGAACCACCATTTTTGATTGCCCCAGCGCAATTCGGAAAACGTTGCTCCACCTTTGGCTTATATTATCAGAAGCATCAACCTTTTGGCCCAACTTGATGTTGCGGATTATCTTTCGGATGTTAAGGGTAAAATACCCGATACCCGCCGCAAGGGCGATGCAAAAAAGTATATTCGGAATGTACTGCATGGTTTATTGGTCTGGGTTGTCCGGCTCTACGTATTCTTTCTGTTTTTTTCCAAATACAGAGATGTTAACATATCGTTTTGGGTTCAGTTTTACGTCTTGCAGAAGTTGTTCAAGCTGCCTTGAAGCACCTTCTAAATTTTCGTACAGTTGTTCGTCTTTTAAAAGTTTTCCTATGGAACCTTCACCATTATCTACGCCAGACACGATCTTATCCATCTTGTCAACCACATTTTGCAGATCTGTTACCAATTTTCCAGTTTCCAGTTGCGCCAAGGAATCTGTAAGCTGCGAAAGATTGCCTGCGGTTTTATCCAAATTGGTAAATGTATTATCCAGTTTTCCTGTATTGTTGGCAAGAATATGATTCAGGTTTTCAGAGACCCCGGAGAAGGAATTGAGGGTTTTATTAAGATTTGCGATTGCTTCTTTCAAATTTTTTCTGGTGTCTTCATCAACAATTGCAGTATAACTTAATAATAGGGTATCAACGGTTGCGAGGGTATTGTTCACTTTTTTCTCCAAAGGGCCAAGGGCTTTTGTAACCGCGGTAAGCATTCCATCTTCTGTTTCCCCGCGAAGGGTGTCTCCGCTCTTGGCTAAATTATTCGCATCATATTCTGGGAATATTCCCAAGGATTTACCGCCTATAAGTCCTGTGCTGTATATTCTAACAACACTATTTTTCGAAAAATCAAAATCTTCCTCAACGGTAAATTTTACAACAAGTCCTCCTTTTTCATTGGCAAAACTGATGTCTTGCACCTTTCCTACGGTTAAACCGTTAATGGTTACGGGAGCCGCTTTTGCCAAGCCTTCCACGTTTTGATATTTTACGTAGAATTCCCGGTTTTTGTCAAGCAGGTTGGTTCCTTTTAAAAAACTGTAGCCAAAAATCAATAATAATATGGCGCCAATGGCGAGAATTCCGGTTTTAACTTCTTTCGATAGTCTCAAGATTGTAATTTTAGATTTTGAACAAATTTAAGTGATAAATATAAAGAAAGCCCTTTAATTGGCTTTCGATTTTAACACTTCTGGTAGATTAACTTTTTTTCCTTTTTTAAAAGCGACAACATATGCAGAGGGATACCCTTTTTGTTGTACAAAGGTTTTCATAACCTGAATTTTATTGTAATCTGAAGTTTCCCCGTAATAATATTTAAATAATCCATTTTCCTTTTCACGAGTTACTTCTTTCAGTCCCTTAAAGTTACTTGGCTTGGGATCCAGTTTTTTACCGCTGGCTGCCAATTGCACTTTAAAGGTAACGCCTTCATATATATCTTCTTTTGTGGTTTCAATAACTTTATCTACCTGAATTTGTTCAATCTCGGGGTCTTTTATTTTTTCATTGGCAACGGAAAGACTGCTTATATATGTTTTGATAGCATTCCCTATTTCGCGCGCCATTTCAATCTGTCCCTTTGCGGAATTTAGATACGCCCCTTCATTTTTATTGGTAAGAAAACCCGTTTCAATCAAAACACTGGGCATATAGGTATTGTGAAGCACCCAAAACCCCGCTTGCTTAACACTTCGGTCATTTTGCTTTAAATTATTCACAATATTGTTTTGCACCAAACTTGCCAAAAGAATGCTTTGGTCTAAATATTCTTCTTGCATCAATACCATCCCAATCAATGATTCTGGGGCATTTGGATCAAAACCACCGTATTTTTCCTGATAATTATCTTCCAAATAAATCACTTCGTTTTCCTTTTTGGCAACCTCAAAGTTAGCCTGGCTTTTATGAAGACCGAGCACAAAGGTTTCTGTTCCATACGCTTGGCTTTTATGTGCATTACAGTGCACAGAGACAAAAAGATCTGCATCTGCCCTATTTGCAATTGCAGCACGCTCGCGCAATTCAATAAAAACATTTGTTTTGCGCGTGTAGATTACTTTTACGTTTGGAAGTTTTTCAAGCTCGGCACCTACTTTCAATACAATGCTCAGCGCTATTTCAGATTCTTTATAGCCATTGCCAATATTCCCCGTATCGTGACCTCCGTGACCCGCATCCAACACCACAACAAAGGGTTTTATAGGGTTTTCAGCTGCAGAAGCAGTGAAGAAAAAAAATGAAATACTTATAATTAATACGAAAGAAGAAAGAAATTTCGTTTGCATATACCTGTTAACGATTAATAAAATTTGATATTTTAAAAAAATGATTTAAAAAAACGTACCCGAAAAAATATGTTTATTTTTGACCGTTTCAAATACTGAGCCAAATCTACAAAATAATAGCATCGTAGCATTGCAGACCAACAGGCATTACTTAACAATCTTCTTAACATTCCTGCTTCTTGGCAGTGCAGTTTTGCATGCGCAGGACATTCCGCCAAAAAACGAAGCCAATATCCCGAAAACCACTAAAGACGATACAATTTCGGTAAACCTGAAACCAATTATTGGCGAAATAAGCGAACAGGCCCAAGATACCGTTAAAACCGATTCCGTAAAGCCTCCCAAAGAAACCTTGAGCAATGTTGTGGACTATTATGGGGAAGATTACGTCTTTTTGGACAGAAAGGAAAACAAGGTGTATATGTACAACAAAGCATATATAATCTATGAAGATATGCGCATTGATGCGGGAATGATTATCCTCGACTACAATAAAAACGAAGTATATGCCAAAGGAATTGACAGTGCAGGCGTTTATAGCCAACGCCCCGTATTTGTGCAAGGGCAAAATCGTGTGGAACCCGATTCCATCAGGCATAATTTTGAAACTGAAAAAACGCTTGTTTTTAATAGCCGAACAGAACAAAATGGCATTAGTACAATTGCTGAAGTAACAAAAAAAATAAACGATTCCGTAATCTATCTTCGGAATGTGAAGTTTACCACCTCAAAAAATATTGACGATCCCGAATATTATTTTTACACCCGAAAGGCAAAATTTGTCCCAGGAAAGAAAGTAGTTACGGGGCTCACCAATATGTATATTGCAGATGTGCCTACGCCTGTTGGGCTGCCCTTCGCCTTTTTTCCTTTAACTGCAGATCGCACTTCCGGCTTTATTATTCCTACGTTTGGACAAAACAACAATCGAGGTTTCTTCTTTCAGAATGGGGGGTATTATTTTGCCATCAATGATTATTTGGATTTTAGCTTGCTGGGCGATTATTACACCAATGGAAGCTATGCGCTACGCGGGGAAACCAGTTATGCACTACGGTATAAGTTCAAGGGAAATTTAAGTGCGCGTTATGAAAGCCTTGTAAACAGCGAACGTGGTTTTCCAGATTTTAGCGAGAGCAGTATTTACAATATACGTTGGACGCATTCCCAAGACACAAAAAGCAGCCCAAGTTCACGTTTTTCGGCTTCGGTGAATATTGGTAGCAGTAAATATTTTACGCAGTCCATTAGTCAAACCAACAATGCGAGTGCGCTTGTAAACACTTTGAGCTCCTCTATTTCCTATTCAAAAACTTTTGAAGGGGAACCGCAGGTAAATCTTTCCGTTGCCGCAACCCATTCGCAGAATACGCAGACGGAACAAATTTCAATGTCTTTGCCAAACCTGAACACAAGTGTTTCGAGAATTTATCCATTCGCCCCCAAAGATGGTATAAAAAAGGGCATTATTGAAAACATAAACTTTCAATACGATCTTACTGCCGAAAACCGAATCCAGACCACGGATTCGCTTTTCTTTAAATCTGAAATGTTCAATACCGCACAGATTGGCGCGCAGCACAGTATTCCTGTTACAACAAACTTCAAGATTCTTAAGTATTTAAGTGCTTCCATGGGAACCAATTACCGCGAAACCTGGGTTTTGAAAAGCACCCGACAGCGTTACGACGAAACCGCAAATAATGGTTTGGGCGGTATCGTTAAAGACACTGTTTCCGGCTTTGAAAGCTACCGAACCTATAATTTTTCAACCAGTTTGGGAACCACGGTTTACGGTCTTTTCAATTTTGGAACGGACAAGAAAATACAGGCCATCCGCCACGTAATGCGTCCTTCCATTGGGTATAACATCAATCCTGCTTTTGATAGGTATTATGATGAATTTATTGTGCCGGCCACTGCAGGTGAAGCTGCCCAAGTTGTGCAATACTCCCGTTTTGAGAATACCCTATACGGGGCACCAAGCAAAGTGTATTCCAGCAGCATCGGGATGTCACTTAGCAATACTTTTGAAGCAAAAATCAGGGATCGCGATACCACCGCTTTGGAACCCAAAAAAGTTACGTTGCTAAATAACCTTAACTTTTCTACGGCTTATAATCTTGCTGGCGATTCATTGCAATGGAGCCCTTTGCAGTTTTCGGGAAGCATCCCCATTATTCCCAAGTTGGATTTCAACTTCAGCGGTACCTTAGATCCCTATGCACTTGACAACAATAACCAAAAGATAGATGTTTTCAATATAAACAATGGCGGAAGTCTTTTCAGGCTTACCAATGCCAATGTGAGCATCAATTATTCCTTCTCCAGTAAAGATTTTGAAACAAAAACAAAAGATACTGATAGAATAGAAAACGAAACTTTTAGGAATGGCGGACGACCCGATGACCTTTTTGGGGAAGCCGCAGACATTTATGACGGTCAAATTTATAAAGAAGGAGATGACGATGTAGATAAAACCAATATTGAATGGTACAATTACAACATCCCCTGGGATGTACGTTTTGCCTACACCATAACTTACGGCAACAATCAACGGCAGAGCGAAATTTCCAGCCAATCGTTTATGATGAGCACCAATATGGAACTGGCACCTCGTTGGACGGTGGGCGTTTCCTCGGGTTATGATTTTAAAAATAAGGGGGTTACCTTAACACAGTTCCGTTTCCAGCGCGATCTGGAAAGCTGGCAAATGAGTTTTAACTGGACGCCCATTGGAAGCATCAATACCGCTTGGTATTTCTTTATTGGGATAAAATCATCTGTGCTTAGTGATATTAAATACGATAAACGGAGGGAGAGCGATAAACGCTTGTAGCTTTTATATTTTGGGGTTTATAGTTTTTAGTTAAACCAAAACCACAAACTATAATCCATAAACTTTAAATAAAAAATTATGAAAAAAATAATCACCACTCCCCACGCGCCTGCACCAATCGGGCCTTACAATCAAGCTGTACTTAACGGAAATATGCTCTACACTTCTGGGCAGATTGCCATTGATCCCAGAACAGGAAACTTGGTTACGGACGATATTAAAACTGAAACCAAACTCGTGATGGAAAACCTAAAAGCCATCCTTACGGAAGCGGGAATGACGTTTGAAAATGTACTTAAAAGCACTATTTTTATTAGCGATATGCACAACTTCGCAGCAATTAATGAAGTGTACGCAAGTTACTTTAACGAAGCCACTGCTCCGGCCCGCGAAACTGTTGAAGTTGCAAACTTGCCTAAGTTTGTTAATGTGGAGATTTCTGTGGTTGCTTCGCTTTAATTCAATAGTTATAGCTTAGCTCCATTTACTCTCCTTCCTCTTCCACTTTAGTACCCTGTGGTTTAAAATCTACCGGAGCACTATTGTCATCCGGTGTTACGGGCAGTTCTTCTTCAGTTTCCACTTTCTTGTTGAAGAGTTTTCTGTAAAGCTCCTGAAAGGTATTGAAATCCACCGAATACGAAATTCCCGTACCCTGTTCAAAAATTTGGTCTTCGCCAATAAATTGTAAATCTGCCTGACGGTTAAAGAATTTCATCCGTAGACTTCCGTCTTCATTTATGAGCCATTGCACTTCCACATCACCAGCCACGGCATTGTCGTTGGCACCACCCACGGGCACACCTACTTTTCCATTGATAATAATACGATCACTAATTTGTGTGGAAAGTGTAATCCCAAAACGATCTGCAGTTTCTTGATTTGGTGTTCTATTACCTACTTCATAATCCAAACCAACACGGAACTTGCCGTCCTGGTTCGCAAAAAGACTGCTCACAAGTGAAGAAACCCTATCGGCCACAGTTCCCGCAAAGGCGTTGGAGCCTGCATAATTATCATTTACAAAAGAATTGGACGCCAGCAAGAAAAGCGCTTGATTCTGCATCTGTTCCTGATTTTGCAGTTTATACTGTAACTCGCTTTTTAAAGTGGAACTAACCCTTGGGAAATCTATGCTAAAAGAGAGCTCGGGTTGTTCCAGTTGGCCTTCAAGGCCAACATACACTTCTACAGGTATTTTAGTATTAGCAGAAGGATTGTCCAATAAAACAGATGGATTAGCTTGTGTTCTATATACTGCGCTTAGGTTTAGATTTGCCTTTTCAGGTGCGCCGTCCCAAGTAATATTTCCTCCGGGAACAACATCTATTGTTCGTTGTATAATTCCACCGTATCTAAAATCATATTGCCCTTCATAAACTTGAAAATCGCCATACATCTGGAATTTTCCGTTGGTGTTTATTTCGATAAGTAGAATTCCAGCCCCACGGCCTTTTAATGTGGAATTATTTACTTTGTCCACCACTACTTCTACTTCTGCATTTTTGTTGATGTCCAGATCAAAATTAAGGGACAATCCTTTCACATCTTCAGAAACTATGGTTTCTCCATTAATACGCGCTTCTTTTTCCTCAGGCGAAAGAAAATGCACAAACGAATCGTCACTAATAGATTCCGTATCGCTTATTGGTATCTTGAAGGTTGTACCCTCTTCCGTTGTTGCATTTACATCTATCACAAGCTCGTCAATGGGGCCCCTGATTTTTGCGTCGCCGCTAATAAATGCAGTTCCGTAATAAAGTGCGTCTTCATCAGGCGGCGTATCTAAAACCAACAGTCTTTCCGGAGCATCTATATTCAAGTTCAGCTCCCAATTGCCAAAATTGGTGTGCGTAGCGTTTCCGGAGAGCAGTCCTTCGGTTTTGTATTTGGTATCGGTAATATTTGTATAACCTATTTGGAACTTATTTTTGGTAACAATAATCTGTGCGTTGTTTTCAATATCGAAATCCGTGTTTAAATACGGAATTTTCAACCCGCTGTTTTCCAAAGAAAAGCGCCCTAAAATATCCGGCGATTTGTAACTGCCGGAAACTTTTGCATTTCCGGAAATCAACCCGCGAATGTTGGTAATTACATCCCCGCCAAACGGACTGAAAGCTTGCATATTGAACTGGTTTAAATCCACATTCATCTGTATTTGCGGGTTTCGGGGTGAAACATCAATCTCACCCACGGCGTTTATTGATTTCACATCATTGTTTGTGAGCGAAGTGTTTATGCGGTATTTGGTAAGATCTTCATTCCCGTCAATCTTCAAACTTAAATCCCCAAAAGGAATTTCATTGATGTTAACGTCATCAATAGTTACGGTACTATTTGGGTAATATGCGCCATTTTTCTGAAGAAAATCAAATTTTCCATTCATGTTTCCTTTAAGGCGTAAACTGTCAATTTCTGGGGTTATGTCGCCAATATTGACATCTTTAAAGCGAACTTTTAAATCCTTGTAAGTAGAATCCCGAAGAACCCCAGCCATTTGTATCAGTTGTTCTTCGTGACTTAAAACCAAGGAATCAATACGGATTTCGGTAAAATTATCATCAAAAACAACTTTGTTCAAGCGGTTGTTGTTTTCATTTAAATACCAAACCTTGCCTTTATAGGTTATATCAGACTTTTTAACGCCAATAACAGATTTTCCCGCAGGGTTGATGGTGTGATAAAGTGAAAGATTAAAAAGATCCTCTTTTTTGGTACCACCCGCAAATTCCGAACGCACATACATAGTATCGTTCAAGGTTTTGTTGATGATGTTTAAATCTTTGATGTTATAAAATCCCGTGTAAACAGAATCGGCAGCTATATATGTGTTATATAAAGGGTTATCATTATCTACCTGAATGTTCAATTTACCTATGTAATTATCAAAAAGCAAAATTTCCGGCGAACGGAAATCGAGTTTAAACTTTGATTCATCCGAAGAAACAGAACCTTTTACCTGCGTATTATCCCCCAGTTTTAATTGGGGCACGAAGACGTCAACAATTTTATTATAAACAACAAATTCGTAATCAATATATTGATTCGTTGTGACCTCCTGCGGAATATAATTCGCATAAATACTGGCAATTCCATTCTGGAAAAGGTTGGGAATATCTTCAATTAAAAACTCCCCGGAAATCTTTCCGTTTATTATATCTGGTGAATTTATTTCAATAGTGCGAACTTTTCCCTCAAAAGAGGAAGTAATGGTGAAATCATCAAAATAGTAATAGTCTCGTTCGTTTTGGTAAAAAGTTTGGGCGAAATTGATTGTGCCAACAACATCGTCAATGGTTTTTCCCTCCATATCAACCACCACTTTTCCCGTAAAGACGGAAATGCTATCACGCTTTATTAAATTCAGTTTGTTCAAATCTGAATATTCAATATCTGCCTCGAAATCAAGCTGGTTTGTCTCTGCCGAAGCATCAATCAAACCTTTAAATTGCAACTTCAAGTTTGGGTCGTCAATGGAAAGTTCCCCGTTAAAAAGAGGATTTTTCAGATTCCCGGAAACCACAATATTTTGATAATTATAATCTTCAAAATAAAAAGAAGATACGGTACCCGAAACCTCTGTATTTACAGTGTTTTTGCTGAAACCACGCCCATCAAAATCCAGATCGGCGGTCATTTTTCCCAAGGAAGTGGTGTTGGCAATTTTTCCTAAATTAAAGTCTTTCAGAACAACATTTCCTTTATAATAGGCATTGTCAATATTATTGATATTGCCCATTTTAAGATCAACATTGGCCTGCCCTATTCCGCTTCGTAAATTGCTTTTTGTATTAAGTTCACTGCCAATTATTGAAGTATTTCCGCTGAGATTGAAGGCGCCCAATTCTTTCAATTCCACAGGAACAACATCACCCAAAACTTTGGGCATAAAACGTCTTAGATCGAAATAATTGGTAGAAATATTATGGTTGGTTGCAGTAATGGCGTATTCTTTTTCGGAATCCAAAATATTTTCAAAAGAATAATCTCCTTCAATATTTGTATCTCCCGTTTGAAATTTAAGATTGTTTGCAGTAAAATTATTTAAAGTTCCCTTAAACTCCGTATCGAGTAAAATCATTTGGTCGGGGCCAAATTCATTATAAAACGCATTCAAATCATTTGTTGCTATTTTTGAATCCTTCAAATTGGCAATGATCACAACGTCATTTACAAAATTCGCCATTCCATTTTTGGAATAGTCCAAATCAATTTCACCAACAATTTTAGATTCTTCTGTTTCAAGATTTAAATCTTTAAGCGTAATATTTGTAGCGGTATAAGCAAAATCAGCTTGCATATCCTTAATTGTGATTCCGCGTGCGGCAATTAATGAAAGGGATTTTATGTTTGCCTTTACATCTGTGTCTTCAATTTTAAAATTATCGGCAACAACATTTACGCTGTTCAAAATAAAAACATCAGGATTTTCAAGGTTTTCGTCAGTAATCTTTATTTTACTATTGGTCAAGCTCACGTCATTACTGAAAAGTGAAAAAGGCGAAGTACTTGGTTTGCCGGTATCAAACTTTTTTGCGAAAATGGAAAGATTATCGGTTTCTTCACCTTTATAGGTTTTAACGTAAAGCTTGGCGCGGTCCAAGGCAATATTTCCAAAACCCAAATCGCCTTGAATTAAATTTTGAAAGCTGATAATATTAGTTTGAACTTCCTTACTATAAATTAAAGTATCTTGATGATGGTCGGCAATATAAACCTCACGTATATCAACTTCTCCCTTCCAGTTAAGGCCTAAGCGTTTAATATTGATATCGGTGCCGTAAGTTTCGTTAAGGTTTGTAGTCACTTTATTGGCGACCCAAGTTTGCACTGCGGGAATGGAAAAAATAATCACTATAAGCACGAGCAGCAATACAATGATTACGAAGGTGCGAACTATTATTTTCCGAAGTTTTTTGATACGCTTTTAAAGTTTTAATTTTATACCCAATAAATATACCTCTTTTGCTTTGACACAAAAAAATTGTTATATCCTCGGCATTGAATCTTCCTGTGATGACACTGCTGCTGCCGTAATCAACAACGGCGAAATACTCAGCAATGTTGTTGCTACTCAGGCAATTCACGAACAATATGGCGGTGTGGTTCCCGAACTTGCTTCGCGTGCGCACCAACAAAATATTGTACCCGTTGTGCACCAGGCTTTACAAAAAGCAAATATCGATAAAAATCAGTTATCAGCCATTGCTTTTACACGCGGACCTGGCTTGATGGGTTCGTTGCTCGTAGGCACCTCATTTTCAAAATCTTTGGCCTTGGGTTTGGGCATTCCGCTGATAGATGTGAACCACATGCAGGCACATATTTTGGCGCATTTTATTAAAGCTGAAGGACAGAATGCACCTAACTTTCCATTTTTGGCGATGACAATCAGTGGTGGCCACACACAGATTGTGAAAGTGACGGATTATTTTGAAATGGAAATAATTGGTCAAACTATTGACGATGCCGTAGGCGAAGCGTTTGATAAAAGTGCGAAAATACTTGGGCTACCCTACCCCGGTGGTCCGCTGGTTGACAAATATGCACAACAAGGAAACCCAAAAGCGTTCAAATTTCCGAAGCCAAAAGTTGGTCCGATGGATTTCAGTTTTAGCGGCTTGAAAACTTCAGTACTCTATTTTGTAGAAAAAGAAGTAGCACAAAACCCTGATTTTATTTCCGAAAATATTGAAGACATCTGCGCAAGCCTTCAGTTTACCATTGTTGATTATTTGATGGACAAGCTGAAAAATGCTGTGAAAAAAACTGGTATAAAGGAAATAGCCATTGGCGGTGGCGTTTCAGCAAATAGCGGTATTCGCAATGCTTTAAAAGAAGCTGAAACAAAATACGGTTGGAAAACGCATATTCCCAAATTTGAGTTTTGTACAGATAATGCGGCAATGATTGCCATTGTGGGCGAGTTGAAATATAAAACTCAAAATTTTGCTGAAAATAATGTTGTAGCTTCGGCACGTATGAAGTTTTAAGAATATGAATCCCAATTCCGAAGAAATATTAAAACGCATTAGAATTGCACTCCAACCTTGGAAAAAGGATATTGAGGAAAAGCGAATGTTTGGTGGCACTTGTTTTCTTTTTAAAGGAAAAATGTGCGTGGGCGAAACCAAGGAACGGCTTATGGTTCGCGTGCCGCGCGAAAAAATGGAAGAAGTACTGACCAATCCATTTGTTGGCCCAATGAATTTTACGGGCAAACCGATGAAGGAATTCATTTTTGTAACAAAACAAGGTTTTGATACAGAGGAAAAATTACAGCAATGGGCCGAAATAGGCGTTGCACACGCAAAAACAAAACTGAAATAAATGCAGCTTTTTTACAATCCAAACATTTCAAAATTAGAAAAAGAAGTAACTTTTGACAAAGAGGAAAGCCGCCATATTGTAAAGGTTTTACGGATGAAGGACGGTGATACTTTTAAAATAACAAATGGTAAAGGTTCTTTCTTTTCTGCGGAAATGATTAATGCGAATCCAAAGGGCTGTTTGGTGAAAATTCTTTCGGAAGAAATGCAGCAACCCCTTCCCTATCAGCTTCATTTGGCAGTTGCGCCCACAAAGCTCAACGATCGCTATGAATGGTTTTTGGAAAAAGCCACAGAGATCGGCATTTCAGAAATAACCCCGATAATCTGCGACCACAGCGAACGAAAAACAATAAAACCCGAACGTTACGAAAAAATCCTTCAAAGTGCGATGAAACAATCGTTGAAGGCATATTTGCCAATTTTGAACGAAGCCGTTTCGTATAAAGATTTTATAAATTCTGAAAAGAATTCCGAAGGTTTAAAGTGTATTGCACATTGTGAAGAAACTGATAAAAAATCCTTGAAATCTGTTTTGAAACCTAATCAGAAAATCACCATTCTAATCGGTCCCGAAGGCGATTTTTCTTCCGAAGAAATTGAACTTGCAAAAGCAAATGGCTTTATTCCCGTCACTTTGGGTGAAAGCCGTTTGCGCACGGAAACTGCAGCAGTTGTGGCTTGTCATAGTGTTGCATTCGTAAACGAATAAATAAACCCAACAGATTTCAATTTTTGGGAAAAACCTTCAAAATTGGAGGATAAATCTGTTGGGTTTCAAAGGAACCGATTATATTTTTTCCTGCGCAGCAGCAGTAATATCAAAATTTTGGGATTGGATAAATCCAATCAAAGTGAGCGAATCTCCATTTTCAACCAACTCTGGGATTTTTATAATTCCGCTTCCGGAGGTTTTATTCAGGGAAATTTCTATTTGTTCAACCACAATATTCACGCTGGAAAGCTTACGTCCACTGTTTTCGCCGCGTTTCACATTTGTTTCCTTTTTTTCGATAGCCAAAGCAATTTTTAAATTTTTTCCGGCAACATTTCCTTCCACTTTATAATTAAATTCTATTTGGTTGTCCATCTTTTTCAATTCAGAAATTTCTAAGGTATTTTCAGAATCCATCCCTAAATATTTTGATAAATAACTGTTCATTTTTGCTTCACTGGAACCCACAAAATGAACCCCTCCATTTACAATAGCCTGTGGAGTGTAAACGCTGGAGCTCCCAAATTTACTGCTGTAGCTGTATTGCAAGTCTGAAAATTCCTTTTTACTGAAAACATCTTTCCAGCCCAAACGGTTCCAATAATCTACATGATAGGAAAGCACGAAAACATTTTTTCCTTCATATTCCTTTTCCACTTTTTCCAAAAGTAAATCAGCACTTGGACAGCTACTGCATCCTTGTGAAGTAAAAAGTTGAACAATGGCAAAGGGTTTGTTTTCAGGTGTGATTGTAGTTTTGGTTGTTATTTCCGAAGATTTATTAGGTTCTTTATTGAAAGAACACATTCCTAAAATAACTGGGAAAATAAGCAAAGACGCTAAAAATTTCATAGTAATATTTTAAACTTTGTCCGTACGTTCCCAAAAAACTTACATACCGAGTATTTTCAAAAATTGTTTTTTACATTTATTCTTCCTGAATTAGTACTTTTGAAAACTATGCGCTTAAAACTCTTTTCAATTTTCTTTTTTGTTTTTATTGGAAGCCTTTCAGCCCAAGAAATCGCGCTTTTGCAATACGGCGGCGGTGGCGATTGGTATGCAAATCCAACTTCACTTCCCAATTTGGCCAAATTCTGCAATGAGCATATTGATACTTCCCTAAAGGAAAAAACGCAAACGGTTACGCCCGGAAGTGTGGATATTTTTGATTATCCCTTTGTGCATATGACGGGCCACGGAAATGTTTATTTTTCTGCTGAAGAAGCTGAAAACCTAAGAAATTACTTGATGAGCGGTGGCTTTCTCCATATTGATGACAACTACGGGATTGACCAATATATTCGAAAAGAAATCGTAAAAATATTTCCAAATAAGGAATTAAAAGAGCTTCCAGCCAATTTCCCGATGTTCAGTTATTTTTACAAATTTCCACAGGGAATGCCCAAAATACACGAGCACGACGGCGGACGACCACAAGCGTTTGGCATTTTTGTGGAAGACAGATTGGTTTTACTTTACACTTTTGAAACCGATCTTGGTGACGGTTGGGAAAACCCTGAAGTACACAACGATCCGCAGGATGTTAGGCTGAAAGCACTGCAAATGGGAGCCAATATCATAAAATACGTTTTTGAGAATTGACTTCACCCAAAACCCCGCATCCAACACCCTTAACAAAACTTTGATTTTTTCTACAAAGGAATATAGTATATTTACTTTGTGAAAGCCACTGCAAATGCAATAACTATAGGAATACTTAGAGCACTCGCTGTAATAGCGGGTATTTTTATTTTGTTATGGTTTCTTTTCGATATCCAAGCCCTTATTCTCTACATTGGTCTTGCGCTTGTACTGTCATTGGTTGGACGACCCGTTGTTTTGTTTTTAAGACGTCGGTTGAGACTGGGCAATACGTTCGCCTCTGTAGTTACGCTCCTTTTAATTATGGGGACTTTCGGTTTGTTGTTGAGCATTTTTGTTCCAATTATTATTGAACAGGGGAAACATATTTCCCAAATTGATTTTGAGCAGGTTAAGCGCGATTTAAACGAACTGAATGTACAAGCCAGTGATTATCTTGGTGTGGACCATTTTCAGCTGGTTGAAGCTATAAAACGCACCTCATATGTTCAAAATCTGGATGTGGAAATAATCCCCAGTTTTATAGATATTTTCTTTGGAAACATTGGCAGCACCATTGTTGGTCTTTTCTCTGTTTTGTTTATTTCCTTTTTCCTTCTCAAAGACGAGTACCTAATAGCCCGTTCTGTGCTGGCGTTTTCAAAAAGGGGTGATGAAGAAAAATTCAAAAGAATATTGATAAAAGTAAAGGAATTGCTTTCCAGATATTTTATTGGGCTTTTGTTCCAGATTTCTATACTGGCGCTTTTTTATTCGGTTTTATTGCTCTTTTTGGACATTAAGGATGCCGTTGCCGTTGCAATAATTTGCGCTTTTTTAAATATAGTTCCCTATTTGGGCCCATTAATTGGTTGGATTTTGATGCTTTTAGTAATTGTTTCAAATAATTTGGGAGCCGATTTCTCATCGGGACTTTTGCCACCTTTACTTTGGGCTTCCGGGTATTATGCCTTGGCCCAATTATTTGATAATTTAATTTCCCAGCCCGTTATTTTCGGTCATAGTGTACGCTCCCATCCCTTAGAGATTTTTATTGTAATCTTAATCGGTGGTTTTGTTTTTGGCATTCCGGGAATGATACTTGCCGTGCCTACTTACACTACTTTAAAAGTTATAGCGAAGGAATTTCTTTCAGAATATAAAGTGGTGCAGCGTCTCACCAAAAACATGTAGCCATTGCTCAACAAAGCGCTATTAAATAAAGAAGTTCAGAAATTCATTCAAAACTTTGAAGGGGAAGTTTCCAAATTGGCCTTTGCAGGAAGCCCGTTTGAAAATGTTTCGGTGCAAGAGTTGATGCAGCAAATTGAAAGCAGAAAAAAGGCTGAAAAAAAACTGCCACACTGGTTTGAAACCCAAAATATTCTTTTTCCACCCAAATTAAATCTTGAGCAGACTTCTTCCAAAATAACAGCTGAATACAAAGCTTCGTTATTAAAAGGTGAAAATCTTGCAGATATAACGGGAGGTTTCGGAATTGACAGTTTTTTCTTTTCTGAAAAAATTGCCACGGTGCATCATTTTGAAATAAATCCTGCGCTTTCAGAAATAGCTGCGCATAATTTTAAAGTTTTCGGGAAAGAAAATATAAAATGTTTTTCCGAAGATGGATTACAGGCAGTTTTAGCCAAAAAATACAATGTAATTTATGCCGATCCTTCCCGTCGCCACGATTGCAAAGGAAAAGTGTTTTTTTTGAAAGACTGCCAGCCAAACATTCCTGAAAATATTTCAGAAATAATGGCACAGTGTGACCAATTTCTTTTGAAGACATCTCCAATGCTCGACATTTCAGTTGGCTTGAATGAACTGCAAAATGTTTCAGAAATTCATATAGTTGCGATTGATAATGAAGTGAAGGAACTTCTTTGGCTGTTAAAAAAAGATACTTCCGAAGCACTAAAAATAAAAACGATAAATTTTATAAAATCGGGCGCCGAAACTTTTGATTTTGATTGGAACGAAGCAGCAACCGCCAATTTCAGTTTGCCTCAAAAATATCTTTTTGAACCAAACGCTGCCATTTTAAAAAGCGGGGCTTTCGACTTAATTTCCGAAAAACTGAAAGTAAACAAACTTCACAAAAACACACATCTTTACACAAGTGAAACCTTAGTTGATTTCCCGGGGAGAAGTTTTTTAATTGAAAAAGCAGTTCTTTATTCCAAAAGCGAAATGCGGGCTACGCTAACTTTCAAAAAAGCAAATATTGCAACCCGGAATTTCCCTGAATCTGTTGAGACACTTCGAAAAAAATGGAAAATAGCGGATGGTGGAGATGTATATTTGTTTTTTGAAACCAATCTAGAGGACAAAAAACAAATGTTGATTTGTTTTAAAGTTTAATTTCCAAAAACAAAAAATCCCCAAAAGATGGGGATTTAAAGTGATCGCGACAGGATTCGAACCTGTGACCGTCTGCTTAGAAGGCAGATGCTCTATCCAGCTGAGCTACGCGACCATTGATAAACAAAAAAACCGAACAGTGTGTCCGGTTTTTGTCGGGGTGGCAGGATTCGAACCTGCGGCCTCCTGCTCCCAAAGCAGGCGCGATAACCGGGCTACGCTACACCCCGTGAACAGCAATTAATATTGTTCACTGTAATTTTGGAGTTTTGTTTAAACTCTATAATGCGGAGAGACAGGGACTCGAACCCTGGCGACGGTTACCCGTCGACAGATTAGCAATCTGCTCCGTTACCACTCCGGCACCTCTCCAGTTTTTTATGAACGTGTCATCCTAAAATGCGGTTGCAAATGTAACTTTATAAATGCTATAACGCAACAAAAATTTTACGTTTTTTTTATAAAATTAAACCGCTCTCTTTATGAGCATATTACAATCGTAAAAAACACAATACAAATTAAACTATTCAGGATATTCAACCCTAAGATGATAAATATTGTTCAGTTTCTTTTTCAAAACTTTCTTTATCATTTCAATTTCCTTAAACGTAATGTTCGCATTTAAGAACTGACCCTGCGCCATTTGATTGTTTATTATCTTTTCAACAAACTCATCAATTATTGTAGATGAAGGTTCTTTAAGGCTTTTGCTTGCTGCCTCTACACTATCTGCCATCATCAAAATTGCAGTTTCCTTTGAAAAGGGAATTGGTCCGGGATAAATAAAATCTTCCTTGTTTGCTTCGCCTTGTTGCTCTCGTTCCTTTTTATAAAAATAATAGACCAAACTTGTTCCGTGGTGGGTTCGAATAAAATCAATTACCCTGTCGGGAAGATTATTTTTTCGGGCTATTTCTATTCCCTTTATAACGTGGTCAATAATAATTTGGGCACTTTCTTTTGGATCGAGCTCGTTGTGTGAATTGATTGAATTCGCTTGATTTTCTGTAAACATTGTTGGGTTAAGCATTTTGCCAATGTCGTGATAAAGCGCACCTACTCGAACCAACATACTGTTGGCACCAATTTCGTTCGCGGAAGCTTCCGCCAAATTTGCCACATTTAACGAATGGTGAAAGGTCCCGGGAGCTTTGTTTGATAGTTCTTTTAACAATTTTGAATTGGTATCACTAAGTTCCAGCAATGAAACGTCTGAAACCAAGCCGAAGACTTTTTCATATAAATAAATCAGTGGATGTGCAAAAAGCGTGGCAAGACCGCAAAGAATAAAATACTGGAAATTCTGCCATTCCATGGTTTGTATATTTCCTTCCTGAATTACGAAGAAAGCAAAGTAACCCAGAATATAAATCAAGGTAATCTGCCCAACGGAAATAAAAAGATTGGCGCGTTTATATAATTCCGACACGGTAAGTATTGTAACGATTCCCGCAATAAACTGAAGGAACATATATTCAAAGCTATTCGGGACTATAAACCCGAGCAGGAGAATCGTCAAAACGTGCACAAAAAGCCCAACGCGAGGATCAAAAAAGGCTTTCAGAATAAGTGGTAAAATACAGATTGGTACAACATAAACATAATCTGCATGCACTTTCAACACCAACGTGGTTAGAAAAACCATCAAAAAGATGTTGAAAAATATAAAGGTGACCTTTGTGTTGTTGTTATATATATACGGTCTATAATTTTTCAAAAAGAGGAAAAGCATCAAAAACACCAAAGACACTAACATAGAGTATCCCACCAAAAGCCACAGATAATTATTTTTGCTCCAAATCTGGCTTTGGAATTCAGCCTTCAACGAATTGAGTATTTGGAATTTATCACCCTCCACTACTTCACCTTTGGCAATAATCCTTCCTCCTTTTTCAATAATTCCGCGATTTGGGTTTAGTGCTTTAATTTCAGCATCTATGGAAGATTCCGTCAGTTTACCGTTTAGTTTTACGTTGGGCTCAAAAACTTCGTTCAGTACATTATAAAGAAGCACTTGAATATCTTCGGTTTTATTTTTTTCAACTATAGCCCGCACCTTTTTGTTCAAGTCTTCTTTTTTGAACAATTGCGAATAGTTGCGCTCCCCTATTTCGTTCCCGTTTTTTAAATAGATAAGCTTGTCGTCATCATAGGCGTGGATTTCATCTGTTACCCCATTTTCATAAGCTTCCTTTATTATGGCTTCGCCCAGGTTTTCAACAACTTTCTTCGGTGTTTTGTATAGACTGTCAACATACCTTGTTTCAAGATTATTATGAAAACTTTCTGAAACGTTTTCTTTTACCTCGCTATTATATTCAAAATAAGGGATGGCATTGGCACGAATTTCTTCTTTTTCCTTTTTTAGGGTTTCATCATCTTTTTTTATGGTAAAACTGAAAGGCGCATATAAATTTTCATACTGCCAAGGCTTTCCTTTTTGGAAATTGTATTTGAATTGGCCGCCTTTCGGCAGGAAGTAAATAATTAAAAGCGTGGAAACTATGAAAAGAAAAACCTTGTATATAAGGGATTGGTTTTTTGCGAACAAAGAAAAAAGGTTCTTCATAAATTTATTACTTAAAGTAAAGGTATAAATAAGGAACGAGTTATCCCAAAACCAATACTTGCAAAGATTGATAATTAAGTTAGAAATCCGTAATTTCGCAGTCCTTATTTCAAATATATAAAAAAGTAGCATGAGCAATAAAGTAGTTATAGTATCCGCAGCCAGAACCCCCATTGGAAGTTTTATGGGAAGTCTTTCTTCATTAACCGCAACCCAATTGGGTTCAGCTGCCATTAAAGGCGCTATGGAAAAAATAAACCTTGACCCATCTTTGGTGCAGGAAGTTTTTATGGGTAATGTTGTGCAAGCGGGCGTTGGCCAAGCTCCTGCACGCCAAGCTGCTTTGGGCGCCGGCTTACCAGACACTGTTCCCGCTACCACTGTTAATAAAGTTTGTGCCTCTGGCATGAAAGCCGTAATGCAAGCCGCACAAGCAATCGCGCTTGGCGATGCAGATGTTGTGGTTGCCGGCGGAATGGAAAGCATGAGCAATATTCCACATTATGTGCATATGCGTAACGGAACAAAATTTGGCCCTGCCTCATTGATTGACGGAATGCAAAAAGACGGTTTGGTTGATGCTTACGATCATAATGCAATGGGAACCTGCGCAGATCTTTGTGCTACCGAATATAATTTTTCGCGTGAAGAACAAGATGCTTTCGCTATAAAATCATACGAACGTTCCGCAAAAGCTTGGGCTGACGGAAAGTTTAAAGATGAAGTAATTTCCGTTGAAGTCCCACAACGTCGCGGAGAACCAGTTATAGTTTCAGAAGATGAGGAATACAAAAATGTGAAAATGGACAAAATATCTTCTTTGCGTCCAGCATTTTCAAAAGACGGAACCGTTACAGCCGCAAACGCATCAACAATAAATGACGGTGCGGGCGCGATGGTTTTGATGAGCGAAGCGAAAGCGAAAGAAATGGGCTTAACTCCCTTGGCTTATATAAAAAGTTATGCCGATGCCGCACAGGAACCAAAATGGTTTACTACCGCTCCGGCAAAGGCACTTCCAAAAGCCATTGCAAAAGCCGGAATTGATATTAAAGATGTGGATTATTTTGAATTCAACGAAGCTTTCTCAGTTGTAGGGCTTGCCAATATGAAAATTTTAGGGCTTAACGACAGTAATGTAAACGTGAACGGAGGCGCAGTTTCTTTAGGCCATCCGCTTGGTTGTAGTGGCGTTCGTATTTTGATTACACTTCTAAATGTTTTAAAACAAAACGATGCCAAAATTGGTGCCGCAGCTATCTGCAACGGCGGTGGCGGTGCATCTGCAATGGTAATTGAAAGAATCTAAACCGTATATTTCAATAAATTCTGAATGGATTACGGCATCAGTAATTTAAGTATTGTTCCTCTCCGAGCCGAAGCTTCCGATGCGAGTGAAATGGTGACGCAAGTGCTTTACGGCGAACATTTCAAAATATTGGAAACCCGAAAAAAATGGAGCCGCATCCGTTTGGCGTTTGATAAATATGAAGGCTGGATAGACAACAAACAATACATAACTATTTCCGAGGAAAATTATTCCGATTTTGAAGCGAAAGAACTTGAACTTTCTTCAGATTTGGTTGATTTTGTTACCGCGCAGGACAATCAATTGTTTTCCATTTGTTTGGGAAGCAACATTTCTTCCGCTGCATTTTTAAAACACCATTTTGAAGGGAAGTCTATTTCCGAAATTCTTCCGAAGGAACATTTAATTGAAACCGCATTACTCTATTTAAATTCACCGTATTTATGGGGAGGTAAAAGTCCGTTCGGCATTGATTGCAGTGGCTTTACGCAAATGGTCTATAAGTTGAACGGCTACAAATTGCTTCGCGATGCCAGCCAACAGGCAACGCAAGGGGAGGCATTAAGTTTTATTGAAGAAAGCGAACCTGGCGATTTAGCTTTTTTTGACAATGACGAAGGAAAAATTACGCACGTGGGCATCATAATGAAGGATAATTATATAATTCACGCCCACGGAAAAGTTCGCATTGACAGATTGGACCACAGTGGAATTTTCAATTATGAAATGCGCAACCACACCCACAAACTTCGGGTTATAAAACGAATTATTTAAAAAACGAAAACCCCTGAAATTTCAGGGGTTTTGTGAAAAATTAAACAGGATTTATTATCCTTTAGCTTCCATAGCTTCAAGTTTAGTTTTCATTTCTTTGTATTTTGCATCTTCACCAATCTGACCATAAATGTTCATTAAATATTTAACCACATTTTGATTGGAAGGATTTATATTATATGCCTTTTCTAAATATGGCAAGGCTTCCTTATAAGTATTTTGACGCTCAATTTTAAGCTCATCATATCTTTTATTATCTGCTGCTGAGTTTCCTAAACTGTTCATTTCCTCCACTAACTTATCCTCTCCTGAAAGTTTTAAGGCAGCAAGATTGATTAGTGCAGCTTCGTATTCAGGTTTTAATTCCAAAGCTTTCGTATAATATTCCAAAGCTTTTTCCTTATTTCCAAGCTGATCATTACTGATACCTAAGTTGAAATAAAGCTCAGGATTTTCAGGATCTGTGGCAACAATTTTTTCCATTAATTCATTATATCTGGCAACGTCTCCCATTTTATAACTCATATCGGCATCAGCACGCATTAAATAAACATCGCTTGGATTTTCCGCACGGGCGGTTTTCATTAAAGCTGTTGCTTTTTCGGTGTCCCCTTGTTCTATATATATAAGAGTCATATTCCTAAGAACTTCCCCTTTTTTGGATTCAGTAACGCGTTTCTCAGGCTTAATATATTGGCCAGTTTTTAAAGCTATATTTCTTAAATTTTCACTTTCAAATGCTTTAACTTCACCGGTTTCCTTATCTGTTGCAATAAATTCTTCAGTTTCTCCAGTATAACCAGAATCCAATACCATTTGATAATATTTCAATGCGGTATCATAATCTTTTCCATTTACTGCATTTCCAGCTGCATAATATAAATCAGAAGGATCTTTGCTAATCATATAACTTGCATAAAGTTTTTCTGTAGCTAATTTATATTGCTGCGCATTTTGATCTTTAATAGCACCATTAATTAACGCTGCTCTTAGGTTTTGAATTGGATCAGCCAATTCATCTTTCATTTTGGGATCTAAAGAAATTGCTGTTTCAAAAGCTTCGGCCGAAGCTTTCAATTTTGTAAAATCTGATCCGCCAGGCCCTAATAAAGCTTGGCCTTTTATAGCATAAAATTGTGCTTTTGTCTCATTATCAGCAGCGCTGAGCAACCCTTCCGCTTCACCCAAATAGGTTAAAGCCTCTGCATAAGAATTGGATTTAACTGCTTTTTCGGCTTTTTTAATTTCCTTTTTCTGTCCAAATGAAATAGCAGATACAAAAGCCAGTCCTGTTATTAAAATTCGTGTTTTCATGTGTTAAAGTTTATTCGTTATTTTCGGTTTGAGTTTCGTTATTATCAAGAGTAGTGCCATCATTGGAATCATCCATTGCATCAGTGATTTCTTCTTCCTCTTCATCCTTCATTGCTTTTGCAACTGCGGCAATGGCATCATCCTCCCTAACTTTAATCAATCGCACGCCTTGTGTGGCGCGGCCCATAACGCGAAGATCTGCAACGGCCATTCTGATAGCAATTCCAGATTTGTTGATGATCATTAAATCATCATCATCGGTTACGTTCTTGATTGCCACTAATTTACCGGTTTTTTCGGTAATATTAATAGTTTTTACTCCTTTTCCGCCACGGTTTGTGATTCGGTAGTCTTCAATAGATGAACGTTTACCATAACCGTTTTCAGAAACAACCAATATTTCAGAATCACCTTCATCTACTGCAATCATTCCTACTACTTCGTCATTTTTATTGCCTAGTGAAATTCCGCGAACCCCAGAAGCATTTCTTCCCATCGGTCTGGTTTTTTCTTCTTCAAAGCGAATGGCTTTCCCAGATTTTACGGCAAGCATTACTTGGCTCTTACCGGTTGTCAATTTTGCTTCAAGCAATTCGTCATCCTCACGAATAGTGATGGCGTTTATACCATTTGTTCTTGGACGTGAATATTGCTCCAAAGGTGTCTTTTTAACTTGCCCTTTTTTAGTGGCCATAATTACATAATGACTGTTTATGTAATCTTCATCCTTCAAATCCTGTGTACAGATAAAAGCTTTCACTTTATCATCTGGCTCAATATTAATAAGGTTTTGTATCGCTCTTCCTTTTGAAGTTCTTGTTCCTTCTGGAATTTCAAAAACGCGCATCCAGAAACATTTTCCTTTTTGGGTGAAGAAAAGCATATATTGGTGATTGGTTCCTACAAAAAGATGCTCTAAGAAATCCTCATTCCTTGTAGCGGAAGCTTTTTGGCCAACCCCACCTCTATTTTGGGTTTTGTATTCTGAAAGCGAGGTACGCTTAATATAACCTGCATGCGAAATAGTCAAAACAACCTGTTCATCGGCTATCAAGTCTGTAATACTCACGTCACCGCCAGCATATTCAATAGTTGAACGGCGTTCATCACCGTATTTTGCGCGAATTTCCTCAAGTTCTTCTTTGATTATCTGCATTCTACGTTCTTTGCTCGCAAGAATGTCTTTATAATCACCAATAGTTTTCATCAATTCTTCATACTCACTTCTAAGTTTATCCTGCTCCAGACCCGTCAATTGACGAAGACGCATTTCAACAATGGCCTTGGCTTGGATTTCGGTGAGTTTGAAAGCTTCCATCAATTTCTCCCTTGCTTCATCTGCATTGGAAGAAGCGCGAATCAGTCTAATTACTTCATCTATATTATCAGAAGCAATAATCAATCCTTCAAGAATATGAGCGCGCTCCTCTGCTTTGCGAAGCAAATATTCAGTACGGCGAACCACAACTTCGTGACGATGTTCCACAAAATAGTGGATCAATTCCTTCAAATTCAGCATTTGCGGTCTTCCTTTTACTAACGCAATATTATTCACGCTGAAACTGGATTGCAATGCAGTGTATTTATATAAGGTATTTAGAACAATATTAGGGATGGCGTCACGCTTTAAAATGTAAACGATGCGCATTCCATTCCTATCACTCTCGTCTCGAATGTTTGAAATGCCCTCAATTTTCTTTTCGTTTACCATATCAGCGGTTTTTTTGATCATATCCGCTTTGTTCACTTGATATGGAATTTCAGTAACGATGATGCATTCGCGGCCTTGAACTTCTTCAAAACTCGCTTTGGCACGCATTACTACGCGGCCACGACCTGTATGGAAAGCCTCTCGAACACCTTCGTAGCCGTAAATAATTCCACCCGTTGGGAAATCAGGCGCTTTTACGTGCTGCATTAAACCATCGATATCTATATCGTTATCCTCAATATAGGCGATGATTCCATTTACAACTTCGGTTAAGTTATGTGGAGGCATATTTGTTGCCATACCTACCGCAATTCCGGAAGCTCCATTGATTAAAAGTCCAGGAACACGAGTTGGAAGGACAGTTGGCTCCTTTAAGGTATCGTCAAAGTTTAATTGATGATCAACGGTTTCTTTATCAATATCAGCGAGCATATCTTCAGAAATCTTCTGCATTCTCGCTTCTGTATATCGCATTGCAGCCGGGCTATCACCATCAACTGAGCCAAAGTTTCCCTGGCCGTCAACCAGCAAATAGCGCAAACTCCATTCTTGCGCCATACGCACCATCGCGTCATAAACAGATGTATCTCCGTGTGGATGGTATTTACCGAGAACCTCTCCCACAATTCTCGCGGATTTTTTATGAGCGCCCGTAGCTCTAATGCCCAGTTCGTGCATTCCGAACAAAACTCTTCTGTGTACAGGTTTCATTCCATCGCGAACATCTGGCAGCGCACGTGACACTATGACCGACATCGAATAATCGATGTAGGCAGATTTCATTTCATCTTCAATGTTAATAGGGATTATTTTATCACCTTCAGCCATAAAAAATAGGATTAATTATCGTTGTTAAACTAATGGAGCAAGATACACTTTTTCGTAGGTTTAACAGGGGTTTTTGCCATTCGTTATTCACGAATTTATTAACAAAATTGGGGGTCAAAATCGTTAATAAGTATCGTTGCATATCCTTTGAATTCCACTATATATTTTGTCCTTTTACTAAAATGATATCAAAGAGGAACAGTTTTTGTCCTATTTTGGTTAATTTAGTACCAAACAGAAGAGAGGTTTTTAAAATATGGATGATAATTTTTCCCCCAGAGTAAAAGATGTAATAGCATACAGCAAAGAAGAAGCGCTGCGCTTAGGCCACGACTTTATTGGCACTGAGCATTTAATGCTAGGCCTTTTAAGAGATGGTAACGGCAAGGCAGTAACTATTCTGAATGCACTTGCTATAGACTTAAACCATTTAAGAAGAAAGGTAGAAATATTAAGCCCTGCAAACCCGGGCGTGACTACAAATACAAACGATAAAAAGAACCTTCACCTAACCCGTCAAGCGGAAAGGGCACTGAAGACCACATTTTTGGAAGCGAAACTTTTTCAAAGTAATTCCATTAATACCGCACATTTGCTATTGTGTATTCTTCGGAATGAAAATGACCCAACAACAAAGCTGTTGAACAAAATGAAAGTGGATTATGACGTAGTGAAAGACCAATTTAAACTTATGATAACGAACGACGACGATTATATAGACAACACCCCAAGTGCCGAATCATTCCCAAATGATGACGACACTTCTGCTGAGGATGCTAACAAGGAGAACCTTTTTTCGGGAACTACCGCAAAAACGAACAAAAAATCCAAAACCCCTGTTTTGGATAACTTCGGAAGAGATCTAACTGCGATGGCAGAAGAAGGAAAATTAGACCCTGTTGTAGGCCGCGAAAGCGAAATACAACGTGTGTCACAGATTTTGAGCAGGAGAAAGAAAAACAATCCATTATTGATTGGCGAACCTGGTGTTGGAAAATCTGCTATTGCCGAAGGTTTGGCATTGCGAATAATTCAACGAAAAGTTTCGCGAATCCTTTACGATAAAAGAGTTGTTACTTTAGATTTAGCTAGCCTAGTTGCGGGAACAAAATACCGCGGGCAGTTTGAAGAACGTATGAAAGCCGTAATGAACGAACTTGAAAAGAATGACGATATTATTCTTTTTATAGATGAAATTCACACAATTGTTGGTGCCGGTGGAGCTACAGGTTCATTGGATGCATCAAATATGTTTAAACCTGCACTTGCAAGAGGTGAAATTCAATGCATTGGTGCTACTACTTTAGACGAATATCGTCAGTATATTGAAAAAGACGGTGCTTTGGAACGCCGTTTTCAAAAAGTATTGGTTGAACCTACAACGGTTGAAGAAACCATTGAAATTTTGACCAATATCAAAGACAAATACGAAGCGCACCACAATGTAATTTATACTGATGAAGCCATAAAAGCTTGCGTAACTCTTACCAACAGATATATGACGGAGCGCTTCCTTCCGGACAAGGCTATTGATGCATTGGACGAAGCAGGCTCTCGCGTGCATATCACAAACATTCACGTTCCCGATAAAATTCTGGAAATTGAAAAACAATTGGAGGAAGTTCGCGAATTAAAAAACACTGTCGTAAAAAAACAGAAATACGAAGAAGCCGCAAAGCTTCGTGACGATGAGAAAAATCTTGAAAAGGAACTTGTTGTGCAACAGGAACAATGGGAAGCAGATTCAAAACTTCACAAAGAAACCGTTGATGAAGAAAATGTTGCTGAAGTAGTTTCAATGATGACCGGTATTCCCGTAAACAGAATTGCACAAACTGAAAGTACCAAACTTGCCGCCCTACCCGACCGAATTAAGGGAAAAGTAGTTGGTCAAGACGAAGCCGTTGCAAAAGTGGTGAAAGCAATCCAGCGAAACCGCGCAGGATTGAAAGACCCCAATAAACCAATTGGTTCTTTCATCTTTTTGGGACAAACGGGTGTTGGTAAAACACAACTTGCAAAAGTTTTGGCACGTGAGCTGTTTGATTCAGACAACGCTTTAGTACGGATCGATATGAGCGAGTATATGGAAAAATTCGCCATTTCGCGTTTGGTTGGAGCGCCTCCAGGATATGTGGGTTATGAAGAAGGCGGTCAGTTGACCGAAAAAATTAGAAGAAAACCGTATGCAGTGGTTCTTTTGGATGAAATTGAAAAAGCACATCCAGATGTTTTCAATATGTTGCTACAGGTTTTGGATGATGGATATTTAACCGATAGTCTTGGAAGAAAGATTGATTTTAGAAATACAATCATTATTATGACTTCCAATATTGGTGCGCGCCAAATAAAGGATTTTGGACAAGGAGTTGGTTTTGGAACCGCTGCGAAAAAGAGCCAAGAAGAAACACACACCAAAAGTGTAATTGAAAATGCATTGAAGAAAACCTTTGCACCTGAATTTTTGAACCGAATTGATGACGTAATGGTTTTTAATCCTTTGGAAAGAGAAGATATTCATAAAATCATCGATATTGAGCTTGATAAACTTTTTGCCAGAATTGCAGATTTAGGTTACGAATTAAAGCTTACTGATAAAGCGAAGGATTATATTGCAGACAAAGGATTTGACAAGCAATATGGAGCAAGACCTTTAAACAGGGCAATTCAAAAGTATATTGAAGATGCACTGGCTGAAGAAATCATCAATAGCAGTTTGCAGGAAGGTGATGGTATAACAATGGATTTAGACGAAAAAACAAATGAACTTACAATAAAAATCAAGAAACAGAAGAAAACAACTGAGTCTTAGTTTTTAGTTTAAACCCCTAAAAAAATCCCTAAGAAAACTTAGGGATTTTTTAATTTATAGATGGGTTTAGCTTTTTACTTGTATTTATATTGTTAAAACATTAAAAATCCGTAACTTAACTATTCAAATGCGCATATTGATGATTGAAACTTTACATTTTGAATTTGGGGAAATTAGAATTTTTAAAAATTTTGTAGTCGTGGTTATGAAAGAAGGTATTACCGTAAAACCTGAATACAATAACGATTTAATAGCTATTTCAGAAAAGTATTTTAATGAAAGACCTTTTGGTTATATAACATATCGAAAAAATTCCTATTCTGTAAATCCAATGGTTTATATAGAAACTTCAAAAATTGAAAATTTGATAGGCTTTGCCGTGGTTTCCTCAGAAGGATTAAAGGTCAGCAATTTAGAATTGGAAAAAAGATTTTTAAAAAAGCCTCTCAGACATTTCATTAATTTAGACGATGCCAAAGATTGGATAAACGGGCTAATCGAAGAAGGGGCTTAAAAATAAAAGCTGGTTATTTTATTATTTTAAAAGATTTATTAGCTCCCCCAAATCCATTCGCAACAACAATATACATCCCACTTTGATAACCTGAAAAATCTATATTAAATGAATTTCGACCAGCGTTCTTTATAACTTTTAGCTTTTTCCCCGAAAGATTAAAAACTGTTATACTTTTCACATTTTTAGCATTGCTTACCACACAGTCACCGCTATTATTTCCTTTTGAAATCACTACGTTTTCCAAACTGTACTTTTCTATTCCTAAATGAAGCGGAATACAATCATTAATGGAATCTAAATTTGCATAAAAAACTTCTGTATCCTTAAAAAAACAGCTCAAATGTCCGCTGCCATTTATGTCGGGGTGGCCGCCCGGGGCGTTGATTATAGATAAAGAACCTGCACCTTCAACCCAAACCGCGTTTTCTGTACTTATTGTATTTCCCGGAGCTGGTGAAAAATAAAAATGTCTGTAATCATTGCCGTCAGCCAATGGTCTTTCAATTATTGAATCCAATATAAACGCACCGCCATCCTGAGGAAATGGACTATACGGATTCAGCATATTAAAAGTATCGCCTTCATTTAATGAGAAATCATAAAGCAAAAATTCTTCATTGTGACCCAGAGCTACTTTATTCAGAAAAACCTTTTTGTTGTTTACCTCTTCGCGAAGCAAAAATGTGCGGGATATGTAGTGAAAACCATCCAAAATCTTGTAGGCTTTTCCATCAACAATAGTATCGCCATCAGTGTAATAAACATCAGTCAAACAACCCGAAAAGCAAGTGGTAACGTGCCATTCGTTCAAGTTGTCCAATAACGGTTTGTATACCTGGGAATAACCTTGCAGACTAAAAACAGAAAAAATTGAAAGGAGTATAATTTTCTTCATAATTAGGATTTTAGTTTTTTAAAAGTTATCCGAACAAAATTTCCGAATCAACATCCAAAGCTTGCAAAAATGCTACAGTTGCGTGAATATCGTCAGCCATCAACCTGTCATCTTCTATAAATGAAACTACGGAACGGTATGGTTTTAAAAATGATTCAATAAAGGGAGAAGATTTTTTTGGGCTTCTAAAACAAAGTGCCTGAGAGGCGTTCATCAATTCAATGGATAGAATGGTTTCAATATTTTCAATAATCCGCAAACATTTTGTAGCTCCGTTTGCCCCCATACTAACGTGATCTTCCTGACCATTTGATGAAACTATGGAATCTACCGAGGCTGGAGTTGCCAATTGTTTGTTTTGGCTCACAATGCTTGCGGCTGTATATTGCGGAATCATAAACCCGCTGTTAAGCCCCGGATTGTTTACCAAAAATGCTGGCAGATCCCTTAAACCGGAAACTAATTGATAGGTTCTTCTTTCTGAAATATTGCCTAATTCAGCCATTGCAATCGCTAAATAATCTAAAGCTAAGGCCAAAGGTTGTCCGTGAAAATTTCCTCCGGAAATAATAACATCCTCGTTTACAAAAATGTTGGGATTGTCTGTTACCGAGTTTATTTCGGTCTTAAAGGTTTTATGAACAAAATGCAATGTATCTTTTGTTGCCCCGTGAACTTGCGGAATACAACGGAAAGAATAAGGATCTTGCACATTTTTCTTTTCGGAAAGACCCAATTCGCTTCCTTCCAAAAACTCTAAAATCTGCTCTGCTGTTTTTACCTGCCCTCTGTGTGGACGAACCAAATGCACCAAAGCATTATAAGGACTCATATTACAATCAAAAGCATCAACGGAAATAGCACCAATTAAATCAGCCAAATAAGAGAGTTTAAAACTTTTCAAAAGGCAATAAACGCCGTAGGCACTCATAAACTGTGTGCCATTGAGCAACGCCAAACCTTCTTTTGCTTGCAATGTAATTGGCTCCCAATTGAATTTTTTCAGCATTTTTTCGGAAGAAATCCGTTCCCCGCCGTAATACACTTCGCCTTTTCCAAGCAAAGGAAGGGACAGATGCGCCAATGGGGCCAAATCGCCCGAAGCACCTAAACTTCCTTGATTGTAAATTACTGGTAAAATATCATTGTTGTAAAAATCGATTAGCCTTTCCACGGTTTCAAGTTGCACCCCACTGTAGCCATAACTCAACGATTGAATTTTGAGCAAAAGCATCAATTTTATGATAGGTTTTGGAACAAATTCACCCGTGCCACACGCGTGGGACATCACGAGATTTTCTTGAAGTTTCGAAAGGTTTTCGGAAGAGATTTTCACATTGCATAAAGACCCAAAACCTGTGTTTATACCATAAACAGGGGTTTCGTTATCCTTCATTTTATGAATGAGATATTCCCGTGACTTTTTAATGTTTAATTGTGCTTCTTCTGAAAGCTCAAGGGTTTTATGCTTATCTATAATTTCTTTGACGAGGGCCAAGTCCAAGATTTCTGAACTTATGTAATGAGTTTCTTGCATTGGGAAGGTAATCTTTTCGCAAAAATACTATTTTTAAATTGTTGCGCCACCTTTCTTTGTTTCAAAAGCATATTTGGGCGCTTCTTTTAATATTAAATCCTTATAAAATTAACAAAATGAAGTGGAGTGAATTATCTGCGCAATATGTAATTTTACATTCCAATTTCTCAAATATTTTGTTCAGATGAAAAAATTAAGTTTATTCGTTTTAGTGCTCTTTGTAATTTCTTGCAAACAAGAAGAAAAACCACAATATTCCGTGATTAACGGAACAGTTGAAAACAATACCGCCGAAACTGTCTTGGTACGCGGAAATAACTTTGAAACCAAGATCCCAATTGCTGAAAATGGCACATTTGCAGATACACTTCATATTGCCAATGATGGTTTTTATGATCTGTATGTAGGCAGGGAGCGGACTGGAATCTATCTTGAAAAGGGGAAAAACCTTTCCGTAAATTTAAATGCCGATGAATTTGACGAAACGTTGAAATATTCCGGAGATTTGGCGAATGTGAATAATTTTTTAGCGGCAAAATATCTCTGGAACGAGAAGAATCTTGATTTTAAAGAAGTTTTTTCAATGGATGAGGAAGGTTTTATTAAGCAATTGGAAAGCAACCAAAAAAGCGTGGATAGCCTTTACGCCGCAAACAAAATTACAGATGATAACTTTAAGAGTAAACTCGCTGAAGAAGACAAATATTCACGGGCAATTATGCTTGAAAACTATAAAGACGCCCACAGATATTATTCAGGAGAACAGGATTTTAGGGTTTCCGATGGTTTTTATGATGAATTGAAAAGTATAAATTTCAAAGACACGCTTGCCTACCGAAATTCAGTAGCATACCAAAATTTACTGGAGGCACATTTCAACAGATTGGTGAATGAAGAAACTTTTGAAAGTGGAAACAATAACCAAAATGTTATGTATCTAAAAAAGGTAAATGAAGCTTTACCTAACGGCTATGCAAAAGATAAAATGATGAGTTCCTATTTGCAGTTTGGGCTTAAGCCAGATGCAACTTTAGATGAAGCATATACTATTTATAAAAACAGCGATCCAAATCCTGAAAATCTTGCAAAGATCACGGAACACTACAACAAACTGAAAGCAATTACCGAAGGAAACCCCTCGCCTACTTTCAATTATGAAAACCACAAAGGTGGCACTACCGATTTGGCATCTTTAAAAGGTAAATTTGTTTATATAGATGTTTGGGCAACTTGGTGCGGACCTTGTTTACGTGAAATACCTTCATTGCAACAGGTTGAAAAAGATTATCACGGAAAGAATATTGAGTTTGTAAGCATTTCCATTGACGAGCCTAAGGATTACGACAAATGGAAAGCGATGGTTTCTGAAAAACAATTGGGCGGAATCCAACTGTTGGCAGACAATAACTGGAAATCAAAATTTATAGAAGACTACGCCATTATGGGAATCCCAAGATTTATATTGATTGATCCGAAAGGAAATATCGTTTCTGCAGATGCGCCACGACCTTCAGATCCAGAGTTAAGAAAAACATTGGATGGATTGATGTAAATTATTAATTCAATAAATATTAAGCCACGAATTCACGAATACTTTATAAAAATATTCGTGAATTCGTGGTTAATTTTTTCCATTCGCTTCATTATCAGTTTCTGGCTTTGCAAATAAATCCAAATAAGCTTCCCCCAAATTATCAATAATATCTCCCGCCATTACTGCTTCGTAGCCCATTTGACCCGCTGTGATATCGCCTGCGCAACCGTGCATATAAATTCCAAAAACTGAAGCCAATAACGGATCATAACCTTGGGAAAGCAAACCAGTAATAACGCCACTTAACGCATCGCCGCTGCCAGCCGTTGCCATTCCAGGATTTCCGGAAGTGTTTATATAGAGTTTATCACCATAAACCGTGATGGTATAAGCACCTTTAATGACTATAACAACTTCGTGTTTCTCTGAAAACTTCTTTACTTCTTCAAGCTTGTCGTAATCGTTTTTCCATTCGCCGATGAGTCTTTTTAATTCGCCGGGATGAGGCGTTAAAACTGAATTCTTCGGAAGCAGTTTCAACAGTTCTTTATTTTCAGAAATGTTATTTAAGGCATCTGCGTCTATAACAAAAGGAATTTCACTGTCTTTAAATAACTTTTTCAAAGCTGCAACTGTAGCTTTATTTTTGCCGATACCCATCCCAATTCCAATTGCGGAAGGCTCAAAATCAAAAGAAACAGTACTGATAAATTCTTCTTCAGTATCCGTAATGACCATTGCCTCGGGAATGGCTGTCTGCAAAATGTTGTAGCCACATTTTGGAACAAAAGCCGTCACCATTCCCGCGCCAATCCTAAAAGCAGCAGTGGTTGAAAGTACGGCAGCTCCCATCTTTCCATAGCTTCCGGCAACAATCAAAGCGTGGCCATAAGTTCCTTTATGTCCAAATTTTTCCCGAGTTTGATAAAAACGTTGTGCTTCAGGTTTTGAAATGAGTTGCGCTATTGGTTCAGTATTATATAAAAACTCTAAATCCAAATCGATATCCAAAACATCAAAATTTGAAACAAAGCCAGCTGTTTCAGGCAAAAAGAAAGCGAGCTTCGGAGCTTGGAAAGTCAAGGTGTGGTTTGCTTTTAATACGGCTTCATAGTCTTCCAATGGTGAGTTTGAATAAAGCCCACTTGGAATATCTATCGCCAATTTAAAGGCTTTACTTTCGTTGAGATATTGGATTAATTTTTTCACCCAACCGCCGGGACAGCGATTTAAACCTATTCCGAAAATGGCATCCACAATAATATCCTCGGAATTTATTTTGGGGAAATCGTTTTCGCCTTTCATTAAAATGGGCCAATTTTTGGTCACATTTTTAATCTTGTCATAATTCAGCAGAAAGTTTTTAGAGCGCTTATCACTACAATTTACAACATATACAACCACATTGTAGCCGTGTTCAATAAGCAACCTGCCCACCACTAAACCATCCCCTCCATTATCGCCAATACCGCAAAAAATATGTATGGGCACGGGCGCTCCATTTAAACGTTGGTGCAACCATTGAAATAGCTGCGTTCCCGCTCGTTCCATCAAGTCTTCTGAAGTGATTTGTTGCTTTTCTATCGTGATTTTGTCAGCTTCGTATAATTGTTCAGCGGAGAATATTTTCATAAATCAACTATGTTTTCATCTGTGTTCTCAAAGATAACAACATTCCTTCGTAATTGTTGAAAACAAAGTTTATAACTAATCCCAGGATTTACAAATAAACACAGCTTAATCTTTAATTTTAGAAAAAACCACACAATGGAAACTAGAGATAGTATGCTACTTCGTATGCGCCCCGAAATTCCTTCCGCCAAAATCACACCCAATATGTCTGCCGACGAATGTTTTCAAAACAAAACATTGCGGCCTGTGGCGAAGCTTCAGAATGATTTGTTGCTGGCGGTTTTCCGGAACTATGCTGCAAAGCACAAAAATGTTTTTTATGATCTTACCATAGAAAAGCGGTTGGATTATATTGAAAACGCCATCCACAAGGATATGAAATTCCGAAATTCCCTGAAAGGCATTATAATTGGGCAGTTCACTTTGGAAGAGTTTGATATTTATATACAAAACTCCTCTGCGCTAAACAAGCGGATGATGGACATAGTGAAGGAACGACTGAAAAGCAATATCCAACTTTTGGAATACGATTTTGCTTAATAACGTTTAAACTAATTTTCAAGCAACGATTCACCATTCAGATCGGTGGTCAGCACGTCGCTCATATAGTTGAAAAATGGGCGGAGCAATTGGTAATGGTGTATCAGATTATCCTTAAAATCTGTGGCAAATACCTCTTCGTCGGTAAAGCGATGGTTTACGAAGAAATTCTTAAGCCTTATTAAATCTATGTTTTCGTCTTCTTTATTAAAACCTTTCGGTGCGGTTTTCACGGCGTATTCCTGATTGAAATTTCCAAAGGCATTTTTAAAATCTTTCTGATCCAAGATTTCCCTTATTTCAGAACTGTCCATTTCAAACTCTTTTCTTATTCTTAAAAGATCTGCAGGATTTGGATCAAAGAAACCTCCTGCCATATAGCTGTTCCCTGATTCCAAACGCAAGTAATAACCACCCCGGCGCTGGGCTCCTGCCCTACTGAAACTTACGCTGCGATGCACGTTGTACGGCGTTTTATCATTACTGAAGCGGATGTCGCGGTTTATTCTGAAAATCTTGGTTGTTGCAATTTCATCGGTAACATTCAGGCCTTTTTCTACAGCTGCATAAAATTCTTTTAAAGCTTTTTCATTTGCCAGATATTCTTTTTTATGCTCCTGCATCCATTCGCGGTTGTTGTTCTTTTTTAGTTTTAAAAGGAAATCAAATGCAGCTTTTGGAATAGTTGGAGTCATTGTTTTTTGTTTTTAGAAAAGTAAATATACAATGAACAATTAGCAATGAATAAATACGGAAGCATAATTAGCGATTGATAGAGTAAATAAAATTGCCTACATTTATGGCAACAACCTTAAAACCAATTTAATATGACTACTACACCAAAACCAAACACGGCCTTTTGGATCATTGCCGTGCTCGCACTTTTATGGAATATTATAGGCGTTTATATGTGGCTTTATGAATATTTCCTAATGACCGACGAAATAAGAGACTCCCTTCCTCCGGAGCAAGTAGAGATTATGGCCAATGCGCCCGCTTGGAATATGTACTTGTATGGTCTTGCAGTTATTACTGGGCTATTGGCAAGCCTGTTGCTGCTAATGCGAAAAAAATCGGCAGTAGGTGTGTTTATGCTTTCCCTAATTGCTGTGCTGGCACTGCAATTGTACTGGATGTTCGCAATGGATATTGTTGAGAAAATGGGTCCATCCTCTTTGATTATGCCCCTTATCGTTATAGCTATTGCAATATTTGAATATTTCTACAGCAAAGGTGCTGCTCGAAATGGTTGGTTAATGTAATTGCCTATGAACTATAAAATAAAACGTTTTGATAAAGCACTATATGTGTTCTTCCAAAACGTTTTTTCTATTCTATAGTTTCAAAAATACTTAGGCCATGATATTGTTGGATTCCAAAACAGTGATGTTTGCATTGGGATCAATTTTGTGGATTATGTTTTTTACTACCTCCAGCTTTTTGGTGTTTTTCGTTACCAAAATCATTTTCTCATTGCTATCGTGGTGAATTAGTTTTAGTATGCCGTCCGTACTTTTTCTGTTTAACAGAATTTCTTCCTGTATCAAAAGGTTTTTATCTGAAAAGACCAAGATGGTTTTGT
Source organism: Aequorivita soesokkakensis (assembly GCF_001641085.1). Lineage (GTDB taxonomy): Bacteria > Bacteroidota > Bacteroidia > Flavobacteriales > Flavobacteriaceae > Aequorivita > Aequorivita soesokkakensis. The sequence goes on from NZ_LXIE01000001.1 coordinate 151,579, forward strand.
TCTGAACAGATTTCTTCATAAAATATTCAATGGTTTTACTGATGGCTATAATAGCAACGATACTGTATGCCGCCATCGTAAAATCTGCAAATACCACTGTTCCCAAGAGAATTACAATTCCATCCACAATCAAGATGAGTTGGTTGTAGGGCAATCTTATTTTTGTGGAAAGAATCCGTACCAAAATATCATTCCCTCCCGTGGTTGCGCCAGCGTTCATTACAATAGCAACCGCTACGCCAATGATTACACCACCAAATACCGAAGACATCAATACATCATTAATAAAAACTCTTCCGTCTGTCAATGAAGTTATTAGGTCTATGTAAAAAGAAACCAATACCATAGAAAACAAAGTCTTCACTCCTGTTTTGGCGCCCAAGACCTTTGTGCCCCACAACAGTAATGGTATGTTTATCAATAAAGCTATCCAGCCAACCGAAAAGCCCGTTAGTTCTTTGATAACAATACTCAGCCCCAAGATTCCACCTGGTACAATGTGGTGCGGAATGATTAGCAAGGCATAAGCTATTGATAATAGTAGGGAACCCAGAAATACATAGGTATAACTTTTTAGCTCTGTAAGCACTATTTGCTTTTCTAATTTGATGGCGAAAACTCTTTTCATTTTAATTATTGTATAAAAAAACTCCCTTTGATTTTGGCTTTATCAAAGGGAGTTTAAAACGTTTGTTATGGTTTTATTATTCACTTTGAGGTATAGGTATATTCTTGCGAATACGCTTAGGCATATTACACTTAATAGAATTGGAATGTGATGTATTTATCATTTTCAATAGTTTGTTAAACGAAAAAAGCGTTCCTCTTTGGGGAGGAACGCTTTTTATATTTTATATATAATCGCCCTATACCCCAGAGATTTCTCTGTGCATCTTACAAATGATATTTGAGCGAAAGTTTTTCATAATTATAGGTGCAAATCTATGACAATATTTTTTAGGGGAAATGCTCTTTTGGGAAAAGTTTTTGATTTATTTATGCGTAGGTTATTTCTTACCTGACCTTAATTAAACCTTAAGTAAACCCGAAGTAAACCCGAAATAAACCTTAAATAACTATTAAGCAGGTTCTAGGGTTCGCTTTGATTTTCTGTATAGATAATTTGGATAAATAGTCCGCTTTGCAAAACGGTTCAGTTTATCACTGTTTACCATTTTTATATATACTTGTCTGGTAACACCGAAATATTCATAGGTATTGCCATCCAAATAAGTAATCTCTAACAGCATTCCTTTATGTTGAAAATCAGCAATGCCTGAGTTTGTTATGGTTTCAGTGTATTCTTCAAGGTTTGCTGCTTTTGTTTCTGGAGCAATACTAACTAGAAAATGATAACCGTCTATAATCTTTCGGCTGTTAACTTCTGCTTCTTCACGTAAAGCATCTCCTTCTTGGAATTTATCCGGATGCCACTCTTTAACCAGGTTTCGATAACTGGTTTTTAAAGCTTTTAGCTCTATTTCCTTTTCAACCCCAAAGAGTTTTTTGTATTCACTGATGCGTTTCATTTACTTACTGTTTTTGCGGGCGCGAAAGTACAGTTTAATATTGAGGAAATAACTATTTAAGAAACACATTATTTCCAAGCATCAAAAGTCATTTCAAATTTAATTTCATCTTTGCCATGGGTTCCTATCTCTGTCCAGCCCGCTTTTCTATAAAAACTTTCAGCTCTTGTGTTTGGAGCGGTTCCTAACCAAACGGTTTTATTGGTTTGTGCAAAATACCAATTCAGCATAAGGTCGTGCAATTGTTTTCCTATTCCGCGTTTATCATAATTTGGATGGACAAACAAAGCCCAGATGTTATTTTCTTTTAAGTCTGCAATAGCGAAGCCTACTATTTGGTTGTCTATTTCACATACCCATCCTTTACCTCTATTTATTATAAACTCCAGACAGTCTTCGTCCGTTACTAAGGCTGGATTGGAGAGTGCATTTTCGGTTACCGCATTTCTTACTAGCTGAATCTGCTTAATATCTGCCGCTATTGCTTCTCTGAAGATCATTTTTCATTTGGTTTTTAGTTTTTGAAAGCAATCAAGGTAATTTATTATGGATTTATTGGTAGTTTGATTCATAATCCGAAGATAGTGAATTGTAATAAGTTGGCGATTCTGGGAAGTTTTTACACAATGTTTTTCTGAAAGAGTTAATTTAATCGTTTTTAATAAAGTAAAATAGTTTTTCGTTCGTCTTCCTAAATATAAAGACGCCTATCTAACCCAAATGAGTAACCAAAACGACAGTGTTATTAATGATTCCATTCAGCAATTTGAAGGGAAACTGTCTGGATTTATTCGGAAACGGGTTCGCAATGAAGCGGATGCGGAAGATATTCTTCAGGATGTTTGGTTGCAGTTGAGCAATTTTGCGAATCTGGCCGATTTGGAAAATATTGGTGCGTGGCTTTATCGTGTGGCCCGCAACAGGGTTACGGATCGCTACCGAAAAAAAACAACCGATTCCTTGGAAGATTTTGTGTATGAAAGTGATGATGAAGATAGTGTGTTTAAGGAATTGTTACTGTTGGACGACAGTAATAGCCCAGAGCTAACACTTTTCAAGGAAAACTTTTGGGACGAGTTGATGGAAGCATTGGAGGAACTTCCAGAAAAGCAAAGAGAAGTTTTTATATGGAACGAAATTGAAGATATGACGCTTCAGCAAATAGCTGATAATACCGGTGAGAATATTAAAACTATTATAAGCCGAAAAGGCTATGCCGTAAAACATTTACGCAAAAAATTAAATTATTTATACGAAGAATTAAATCAGTAATACTATGAAAATGAATGCTTTTAATAGAAAAGGAAGAAAAGTGTGTGGGGGATTGTTTTTTCTAGCGCTCCTGTCTCTTCTACCGTTGGCAATACAAGCACTGTGGAACGGTATTCTGCCAGAAATTATGAATGTATCCACAATAACCTATTGGCAAGCCATGGGATTGTTTGTTCTAAGCCGGATTTTGTTTGGAGGTTTTGGCGGAGGCAAGCATTGTGGTGGCAAACGCTGTGGTGGCAAAAAGGGTTCATTCGGAAGAGCGAGCATTAAGGAAAAGTTTATGAATATGACCGAGGAGGAAAAAGCGGCTTTCAAAGAACGTTGGAAAGATCGTTGTAAGCGATAAAATATTATATTGAAAATGTTTTATAAAAGCCATCACATATGTTGATGGCTTTTTTCATAAAAAAAATTGAAAACTTTAAAGTAAAAACAAGATTCGGTCGTCTTCACTTATATAGAGCAAAATTTATCTGCTTTCTTAACGGACTGTTTTACCAAATTTCTAAAAGTTATGTTTGAACTAACCACTCTTGACCTCAACCAAACAACTACCTTAAACCAGCAGGTACTGGTTTTTGGAAGTAATATTGACACACAACTAAAGGAGACTGTTGTGAAAGTGCTATTGCAAGACCTTCCAGGCGTAACTGATATTAGTGTTGATAGAGATAATTGGGAACGCATATTGCGCCTTGAATGCAACCCAGAAGTTCCTTCTGATTTGGTGGTGGCTAAGGTTAGGAGTATTGGGTTTAAGTGCTATGAATTGGTGGGCTAAATCTAGGAGTCTCTTTAAAACAAACTTCAAAAGCCAATTGCCACTTATGTAAAGATTTTGCTGGTCTTTTTAAAACAACAAGTCTGTTTACAAGAAAAGTATCTTCAAACTTTTCATCTTTAAATAAATTCCAACTTCTATTTAAATCATTTAATGAGTTTAGTTTAGCAATTGTTAAATGTGGTGCAGAAATCATTTTTGCGTGCTTAGCGTTTAATTTTACTTGACTTCTCAAAACGGTTACCAAATGTCTCGATAGATTAATTAATTGATCTTTTGAAACTTGCATATATAGAGTATTGCTTCCTTCAAATCTGTTGAAGCTATTAATTTGAACTTCAAAACTTTTAAAGGAATTGAAATAAAGATTTAAATCACGCTTTAGAAATATTTCACGTTCTTCCAACATCTCAAATTTATTCAAACTAATATGGCCTTTTGATTTTAAGAACGTGGCATCACCAAAATTTCTTTTATATAAATCTTTATAAAAATTTATTGATTTTTGAATTTGCTCGGGTGGGCTAACTATAATAAAGTATTCCTTCATCGAAAAATAATTTTATCTAAGATATAAATTACTCTACTTTTTATGCTTGCTAACTTTTCCAGAAAACCTTGGAAGCGTTATAGATGTACGAGTAGTATTAATAAAATAAACCCCCGTTAAAAGCACCGCAGCAGCAATTATTGATTGCAACGTAATCTGTTCATCTAAAATATACCAACCCAAAATAAGTGCAATGATTGGGTTTACATAAGTTGAAGTAGCAACTTTATCTGGGGAAACTGTTTTAAGTAGATAGTTGAAAGACGTAAAAGCTACAATACTTCCAAAAATAATCAACAATACCATACTCAATTGTACAGGTTGCCCCCATTCAGATGGTGCAATCCATTGTTCACCAAAAGTTAAACTGGCAAGTGCGAGCGTAATACCCGCTGTAAACATTTGGTATCCTGTATTTACAAAAAAGTTTTTAGGTAGGTCTGCTTTACCCACAAAAAGACTGCCATAAGCCCAACTGAGCATACAGGCAAAAATCATTATCATTCCTAAAACAGTACCCTCTTTGGCGATAATTTGTTTTTGACCAACGAGCAAGAAAATACCCAATATTCCCAACCCTACGCCTACCAATGACATTGGTTTAATTCGCTTGCCCTGCAAAAGCAGCATTAGCAAAAGAACAACCAAAGGCTGTGCAGAAATTTCCAAAGCCGCAAAACCACTGTCAACATATTTTAAGGCCCAAACAATGATGCCGTTGCCAAAAGAAAGAAACAAAACGCCCACTATAAAAGCATTCAAAAACTGCTTTCTAGTAATAGCGAGGCTTTTGCCCATCGCTTTCGAAATAATAAATATTAAAAGTCCGGCGGTGGTAAAACGAATGGATGCCAAAAAGAAAGGAGGCAATTCTGCAACCGCCACTTTGTTTAGCATATATGTGGAACCCCAAATAACATAGATGGAGAAGAATGCAAGAATAATTAAAAGATTGCTTTTTGGCTTCAGGGGTAAAGGGATTGTTGGGTTATTAGATGGTTGGATCGATCGATGGTTGCTTTCTGCTTAAAGTTTATTTTCCCCTTTTATTTTTTCTGAAATTCTTATCGCCGCGGGTTTTTGGTTTTTTGTATTTCTGCTTTATAATCCGCTTATAGGAACCGCCCTGATTTTCCTTTTTGTTTTTCTCTTTCTTTTCGTGAAAAGCGGGACCAACCTCTTCCATATTGTTGGGATTGTTAATCTCTACAACTTGTGGCTGTTCCTCATAAGTAAGTTGTTTTGAAATTTCAACTTCGCTTGGGAAATCCAGTTCTTTTATTTTTAAATCCATCAATGTTTCAATGGATTCTTTAGCATCATTTTCCTTTTCGGTGTAAAGCAGAATAGCGGTTCCGTCCTGTTCTGCCCTTCCCGTTCTACCTATGCGGTGCATATAATTTTCAGGGAAGTTTGGCACGTCAAAATTGATGACGTGACTGATTTGGTCTAAATCCAAACCACGTGCCATGACATCAGTCGTTACAAGGATTCGCGTTTTTTCAGCGTTAAAGTTTTCTATGGAACGGATTCTGTAATTCTGTGTTTTGTTTGAATGGATTACGGCTACCTCACTTCCGAAGAATTCATCCAAAATATCAAAGAGCAGATCGGCACTTTTTTTATTCGGAACAAAAATGAGTACCTTTTTGAAATCCTTTTCATTCTGAAGCAAATGTTTCAGCAGATTTGCTTTTGTGTAAAAATTAGGAACAGCATAAGCAAACTGCGAAATATTTTCCAAGGGTGTGCCACTAACGGCCACGGAAACCGTTGTGGGCGCAATAAAGAAATCGTGGATAAAAACATTCACCTCATCCGTCATTGTTGCCGAAAACATAATATTTTGACGCTTTGTGGGAAGTAATTCCAAAATGTTTGTAAGCTGAAAACGGAAGCCCAAATCGAGCATGACATCTACTTCATCAATTACCACTTTTTTAATGGCTTTTAACTGAAGCGCACGACTAACTACTAAATCATAAAGCCTTCCGGGAGTTGCAACAATAATATCTGCTCCTTCTGCAACGGCTTCTTTTTGACGGTTTATATTTGTTCCGCCGAAAACTCCAATTACACGAATGGAAGCGTATTTTCCAAATTTCTCAATCTCTTCAACAACCTGTAAAACCAATTCGCGGGTAGGAACCATTACCAGAACGCGCGGATTTGTTTCTTTTGAAAACTTCAAATCCTGCAAAATAGGAAGCATATATGCAAAGGTTTTTCCAGTTCCGGTCTGCGCTATCCCAACCATATCAGTCCCCGACATAATTACCGAAAACGACTGTGCTTGAATTGGCGTTGGCTTTTCAAAACCCAAATCTGCAATGGCATACTGCATTTGTTTGGAAATGTTAAGCTCGTTGAATGATTCCATGGAAGGTTATTTAGTGCAAAAGTAGTGAATTGTAAGTTGGTGAATATTCGATTAATCTTCGGGTGGATAACCGTGAATTTCTTCAAAAACGGTATCAAAATTATCGCGAAGGTAACTGCGTAGTTTTAAGCGATAATCGTCCTTTAACCAACTAATAAAGTTATGTGTACTTTTACTTATACATTGCGAATATTTTTCAATACGATGGTCTATATCATCGCCAAGCATTTTTGCCAAACCAAGCGCATCATATACATCTTCACTGTTTTCTATACAAATATAAGCGTGTTGCGCAATGGAACGCTCAAGCACTACTTTTGAAGATTCGCCTCTATAAGTAGCTTCTTGATAGGTGGATTTTATATCAAAATAAACTTCTTTGCTTTTCGCAAACTCTGCGCGAAGTTCTTCTGGCATTTCATAGCGAAAAGTGCTTTCCAAGTCTTCATCGCTCAACAGGCGGTCCATATAATAATCGGGCGAACGGAAAATTGCCTGCCAATCCAATGGGGCTTCCCAAGGTCCGAAACGTTGGTAATTGTTCCCCAAATCGATAACAGAAAAACGAGATTTATTGTTTAAAATCCGCGACCCACGACCAATCATTTGGAAATACAAAGTCAATGAGCGAGTTGCTCTATTCAGAATAATTGTATCAATTGTTGGTTCGTCAAAACCAGTGGTTAAAATACTCACTGAAGTTAAAATAGCATCGGGCGTTTCGTGGAACCATCGCAATATTTGTTTACGTTGCTTTTTGGTTGCTGTATTATCCAAATGCATAATAGGCAAACCTTCCGCCTTCAGATGATAATACACTTGAATGGAAGTATTTATACCATTGTTAAAAATCAAGGTTTTCTTTCCTTTGGAATGGTTTAAGTATGCTTGGTACAACTGATCCAACATTCCCACTGCGGAATATAAATCGTCGGAAGATTTTACGGTATAATCACCATTGGAGCCTATTTCAAGTGAAGTAAGGCCCATATTATATTGGAAAACCTCAACTTGCGCCAAAAATTCATTATCAATTAAAGACTGAATGCTTTCGCCAACAATCAATTCCTGATAATTGTCCTTCATAGGAAGGTTTCTGTTGGAACTGAGTGGCGTTGCTGTAACCCCGAGAATAAAGGATTTCTCGAAAAATTTGAAAAGTTTTGTAAACGAATTATAATGGGCCTCGTCAATGATAACCAAACCAATGTCTGAAATATCCAGTTTGTTATCGTTCAAACGATTGTTCAAGGTTTCAACCATTGCAACAAAACAACTGTACTTTTCTTGGTCATCTAAGTTTGCGGTGCTGTTAACCACTTTGTTTACTACTCCAAAACTTGTAAGCATTTCTGAAGTCTGTTTGCAAAGTTCCACACGATGGGTCATTACAAGCACCTTTTTGTTGTGATGCTTTAAATATTGGCGGACTATTTCAGAAAAGATAACGGTTTTTCCACCACCAGTTGGCAATTGGTAAAGCAAGTGATAATCATCGGGTGCGGTTTCAAATTTTTCAAATATTCTGTCAATAGCTCCTTTTTGGTAACTATACAGTTCTTTGTCAGTCTTTTTTTCTTGAATTGCGTCTTTAGCCTCAGTCATAAAATCCCCCATTTGTGAAGTTTTGCAAAACTACGTCCTTTTGTAGGTTTTTGACGAAGAAATGGCAAATTAATTACGAACGAATTTTCTGATGTTACTTAAACTTGGTTTTTAAATAAAGCTGCTCTACCTTTTCACGCGCCCAAGGTGTTTTACGAAGAAAAGTTAAGCTCGATTTGATGGAAGGATTGCTGTTGAAGGAATTAATTTTAATTTTTTCACCCAAAACCTCCCAACCGTAATACTCCACAAGATATTCCAGAATATCTGCAAGTTTAATTCCGTGTAATGGGTTGTTAGGCTGTTGATTATCCATTCTTATTATTGTGCAAGTTTAGTCTTGTTTCGTTCAGCGAAGCGATCTTGATTTTTGGCTCTTTGAAAAACTACCAATCAACCGGCCTATAATCTTTCAAAAACTTTCCGCTCCAATGTTTTCCAGTGTTTATTCCATCAATTAATGGATCCATTACCCTCGCGGCGCCATCAACAATATCCAAAGGCGGTTGAAAATCGTGTAGCTCCATTTTGCGTTTCGCCAATTCTACAGGGTCTTCATCAGTAACCCATCCTGTATCTACTGCATTTATATAAATTCCTTCTTTTGCAAGACTTCCGGCAGCAGTGTGGGTCAACATGTTTAGCGCAGCTTTCGCCATATTGGTATGTGGATGGCGATCTTCCTTAAAAAAACGATGGAACTTCCCTTCCATTGCCGAAACGTTTATAATGTGTTTTTTGCCCGTATTTTCTTTCTTCATTATTTCTCCTAAACGATTGCAAAGCACAAAAGGAGCGATTGAGTTTACCAATTGAACTTCAATCATTTCCGTAGTTTCAATTTCACCAAGCCTTAAACGCCAGCTATTTGTTTTTCGAAGGTCAATTTGTTGCAAATCGGCATCCAATTTTCCCTCGGGGAAAACTTCTTTTGCGCTTAATGAATTGTCAAAACTATACGGGATCTGTGAAAGTTTTGCCGAAGCGCGAATACCAATTCCTGGTTCCGAACCATGCCAGGTTACGGGAAGATTTTTGTTTTTGCCAATGTCTGCCGTAAGTGTTTTCAACTCTTGCAAACAATTCATATGGTCATGCAATAAATCCTTCACAAATTGTGGATGCTCTTCAAAAGGCATTTCCTCCCTCGCCATTAAATGTTGGTAAAAACCTGCTGGCCTTCTCACTGTTTGCGCAGCGTTATTGATGAGAATGTCAAGATTTTCATATTTCTGCTCAATGTAATTGCAGAAAATTTCCACGCTTGGAATATGCCGAAGATCCAGTCCGTGAATTTTTAATCGGTCTGCCCATTGATGAAAATCCTCTTCCTGTGCAAAGCGATATGCGGAGTCTGCAGGAAATCGCGTTGTAGCAACAACGGTAGCACCTGCACGAAGTAACATCAGAGAAATGTGATAGCCAATTTTTAAACGCGACCCTGTCATAACTGCAACTTGCCCAGTTAAATCTGCAGTTTGAAAACGTTTTGCATAATTGAAATCGCCACACTCAGTACACATAGTATCATAAAAGTGATGCAATTTTGTGAACAGCGTTTTGCAGACGTAACAGTTGCGGGGAGTTTCAAGTTCAAGTTCCCTTTTATTGGAAAGCTCAGATGTTTGAAGCAATTTTGGAGCAACAAAGACAATGTTTTCGCGAGCGCTTCTTATTCCTGTTTCTTTTCTAGCAGTTCGGTCTTTATTGGCTTGTTTGCGCTTCTTGGCTTTCTTCGCGTCTTTTTTTCTTCGAGAAAATTCATCGCGGTCAGGTCTTGAAAGCTGGCCTGAAGCTTTTATTAAAGCTGTGCGCTGTTCTTTTGGAATTTCGAATATTTGATCTGTATTATTATTTAAATACTCGAGAATAGCAATGCATTTAGCTATTTCTTCAGCATTGATTTCTTGGTTGGAATCAACTTTAGAAACTTCTTTTTTCAAATTTTCCATTTCTTCCTTTGTGGAAGTTTCAGTTTCAGAAACCCGCTGCGACATAAATTAATTTTCGGCAAATATAGTCACAGTTTGAATGTGCAAAAGAATTTATTTTAATTGGTTACTGATTAACCAATTCCTTTTGAACATTGGCCGGAACGGGCTGATAGGATGAAAACGAAGATTTAAACGTTGCCCTACCCTGCGTCAACGATCGCAAATCTGTTGAAAAACCGTACAATTCAGCTTCAGGAGTCAAACATTTTAAAACCTGATAATTATTGTTGCTTTCAATTCCTTGAATCATTGAGCGGCGCGACTGTAAATCAGTCATTACGTTACCCACCATTTCTTCGGGCACTTTTACGGTAAGCTCTAAAACGGGTTCCAAAAGTTTTGGATTCGCATTCATAAATGCTTCTTTGAAAGCATGCGCACCCGCAATTTTAAAGGAAATGTCGTTGGAGTCCACCGAATGCATTTTTCCGTCATAAACCATAACGCGCACATCGCGAATATACGAACGTACCAAAGGACCTTCTTCCATTACTTCCAAAACACCTTTCATAATTGAGGGTAAATAGCGTTGGTCTATCACTCCGCCAACTATACAATTGTAGAAAACCAGTTTACCGCCCCATGAAAGGTCAACCTCTTCTCTGCCGCGAATGTTGAAACCCTGCGGCTCTTCCATATTTTCATACCAAGGCTCAATTTTTAGGTGAACCTCTGCAAACTGCCCAGAGCCTCCCGATTGTTTTTTGTGCCTATAATTTGAAGCCGAAGACCGTTGAATCGTTTCCCTGAAAGCAATTTTAGGTTTTTCGAACTTTGCTTCCACTCCATAAATATTGTTTAAAGTCCAATCAATAGTGGCAAGATGCAGATCGCCTTGGCAGGAAAGAATGAGTTGTTTCGCTTCCTTTGAAAAGGAAATTTCAACCGTTGGGTCTTGGCTATGGATTTTCTTTAAAGACTCGCTAAGTTTTTCTTCATCTTTTGTATTTACAGCAAAAACGGCTTTTTTAATTCTTGGCTGAGGAAATTTAATGGGTTTTATGGCAATCACATTTTTTGGTGAACCCAAAGTATCATTGGTTTCAGTGTATTTAAGTTTTAGGGTCGCGCCAATATCGCCAACCGTTAATTTGGTGACGGGTTGCCGTTCCTTGCCGTCCATTATGAAAAGTTGGTTAATAACCTCCGTTTCGCCGTTTTGTGAATTAATTAGTTTATCGTTCAATTGCACTTCCCCACTCATTACTTTGAAAAAGGTAATCTGCCCTAAATTGGGCTGATAATCGGTTTTAAAAACGAAGAGTGCCGTGGGACTTTCTTTTGAGGAAATTACTTCTTTTCCTTCGGTGCTTTGTTCGGGTTTTAAATCGGCAGCGGCCGGAGCTACATTATCAATAAAACCCATTAAACGTCCCGTACCCATATCGTTTAAGGCAGAAACACAGAATACAGGAAATAGTTCGTGGTTCAACATACCAGCTTTGATACCGAGACGCATTTCATCTTCGTTCAAAGTTCCCTTATCAAAAAAAAGTTCCATCAATGTTTCATCATTTTCTGCAGCTTTTTCTATCAATTCATTGTTAAGTTCGTTGGCCAATTCCTTTTGATCTTCGGGAATTTCCAACTTTTCAGGCTTTCCTCCATCTGGAGAGAATTTGTACATTTTCATCTTTAACACATCAATAATGCACTGTGCCCCATCTACAACCAAAGGATATTGAATTTTCACGGCATTGTTGCCGACCAAGTTTTTTATGCTTTTAAAACTTTCATCAAACTTCGCATTAATATGATCTATTTGGTTAATTACGAAAATTGTGGGTTTATGATATTTATCAATGTAGTTCCATATTATTTCTGTGCCAACCTCTACGCCGTGTTGTGCGTTCATAACAGTAAGAATGGTATCTGAAACGCGAATAGAGGAAATGATTTCACCTATAAAATCATCTAAACCGGGAGTGTCAATAATGTTGATTTTGTAATTGCGCCATTCTGTATGCAGCGGTGTGGCGAAAATGGAGTTGCCCCTTTCGTGCTCCACGTCATGATAATCTGAAACCGTGTTTTTGTTTTCAACCGTTCCGCGACGGTTTATGAGGCCTGCTTCAAAAAGCATCGTTTCGGCAAGTGTAGTTTTCCCACTGTTGTGGGCGCCAACAAAAACTACATTTTTAATGTGTTTGTCGTCATATATTTTCATCTGTACGGATTTTTGGTTAGTACTTTTTTCAGATGCAATGCGCCAAACAATTTTTTTGAGGTTTGGACTTGCTTAATTTCTGTGAATCATATTGTTAAATGTGCTTTATTTACATTTAAAGATAGGAAATAATTTCAAGAAAAATTTTAGGATGGTTTTTATTTATTGGAATATAAATTCAAAAAGAAATGATTTTTAAAAAATTTCAAAATGTAGAATTGTGAATACTTTATTAAATCAAATACTTATGTATTAAATAAATACTAAAGTAGATTCAAAATTATAAGGGAGACTTCCAAAAGCGTATCTTTATATAAATTTAAAAAAAACAACATGAACAATAAAGGAAAAGGAATATTGGCATTGCTAGGAGTAGCAGCTGGCGCATTTGCATTTTGGAAATACAAAAACATGTCGCCTGAAGAAAAACAAAGGCTTAAGGATAAAGCAAATGAAACTGGCAGAAAAATAAAAGAGAAGGCTGGAGAAGTTGAGGATACCATTTCTGAAAAATATGAGCAGCTTAAAAACGCTGCCAAAAAAGAAGCAAACGATATTACTAATTAATATTCTGGTTATTAAAAAAGAAAAATCCCGCCTAGAGCGGGATTTTTTGTACACATTCTTAATGTTTATATTTTAGTAACCTTCACAGCGTTCATTCCGCGTTGTCCTTTTTCCAGTTCAAAGGAAACATTATCATTTTCAGAAATTTCGTCAATAATACCGCTTACGTGGGTAAAGTACTTCTCGCTATTTTCATTATCTATAATAAACCCAAAGCCTTTGGATGAGTCGTAGAAGGAAACTGTTCCTTTTCTAACAGGATCAAATGCTTCGCGATCGCCTTCTTCTTTAGGAGGAATGCCAAGCACGATGTCTTCAGCCTCAATTTCAACTTTCATTGATGGGTCTGGCGGGGTATCTACCAAGTTTCCATTATAGTCAACATAAACAAAGTCAATTCCGGGAGTTTTATCTGCCTTACGAGCTTCTTTCTTCTTCTGCTTTTCTTCCCGCTTTTTCAGCTTTGCTTTTTCTTTTTCTTTCTTACTGTATGTTTGTTGCGATTTTGCCATTTGTTTTTTTTAAAATAAAAAAAGTCATCCACGGTGAGCAGATGACCTTTGAATTAGTTAATATGTAATTAGTTGTTTTATTGGTTTACCTAGCTGGGGTTTAAATTTTGCTCACCTTAGTGGCACAAAGGTACAGTAAATTAAATAGTTAAAATCATAAAAAGGGTTAAAAGAGAAAAACCCCAGGAAAGCTTATTCAATGCCTTCCCAAGTTTCAGAATTATAAACGCCAAACTTCTTTTCTACAGCAATCATTTGTTTGGCAATTCTTTTCATTTCTAAAGCGTTAGGTGCATTGTTTAAAATACTGCTAATAACATATATTTTACTTTCTTCAATGTCATGTATCATTTTTGTTTTTAGCTTCTCTTGCTCTACATTTAAAGATTTTATATAATCTTTTAATATTCGTTTATTGAGAATAGCATCTTCAAAAGTGTTCAGAGTTTCATCTGCTTTTTCGTAATTGGGAATGTACTCTTTCATATTCAAACCAATTTCGTTGGCTTTTTCTTCGGTCATTCTATTTAGTTCTCGCATTAGCTCAACCTGTTGCATTTCTGGAAATGTTTTTACCCAAACAATAAAGTCGGCATTGCTTTCAACATTGTTTTGCATAAACTCCAATATTTTACTCCTATAATCCATTGGTTTAGAAATATATCATATCAAATTTAAAAAATAATTCATAAAAAAAGCCTCCCGAAAGAGGCTTTCCAAGCATAACTATAATTGGGGAATTATTTAGTTCTGCTTTATAAATTTTAAAGCTGCGGAATTCATACAATATCTTAAACCTGTTGGTTCAGGCCCATCATTAAAAACATGTCCCAAATGTAACCCGGTTGCTTTTTCAACTATTTCATCACGGGTCATTCCCAAGCTATTGTCTTTTACCCAAACAACTGCACTATCATTAATTGGTTTTGTGAACGAAGGCCATCCAGTTCCCGATTCAAATTTATCTTCACTGCTGAACAATGGTTCGCCAGTTGCGGCACTAACGTAAATACCTTTTTCATGATTATCGTAATATTCATTATTAAAAGGTGGCTCCGTCCCTTTTTTTACCATAATTTCAAACTGGTCCGCAGTGAGTATCTTCATCCATTCCTTTTCTGTCTTGGCCTCTGGAAATTTAGATGCCATTGCACTTTCTTCTGAAGTACTCATTGCTTCCCTAACAGAAGTATTCATTGCTTTATCTGTTTCTTTTTTTTGATTGTTTTGACAAGATATTTGTGTAAGGCTTATCATCAATCCAAAAGAAACTGTAAGTGTTTTTAATAAAGAGGTTTTCATAACATTTCTTCTTTTAAAGTTTATCTACTTTATGAAAATATACGTAAGTTCTGTCGTATTGGTTTGTGTATACTTTCAAGGAATCAGTAACTATTTGTTTTATAACGCTTTAAAAATAAAGCTTCAAAAATGCCCAATTTTCGAAGCTTTATTTTTGAGATACTAATCAATTTTATATCTTGGAACCAATTATAAATACAACTTCCCAATGTTCAAAAAATTACTCTTTGTATTGCTAATAGCAATAATCTATACTCCTACTTCCCTATTTTCCCAAGAAAAACCAATAGAAATTGTTGAGGAAGAAAAAGCAAATCGGCTTTTTCTGTATGCCCTAAACAAAAATGAACAGGATCTGGACGTAATGATTACCGTTGAAGGAACCAACTTTCGCCAAAGTAAAAGTAAACCAAGGATGATCCGTGTTCCTGCAGCATCTAAAGTATTGCTTACAAATTTGTTTGTTGAAAGAGGTAAAAGAGCAAATTACACCTATAAATTGGTTGTAAATGACAGTCTTTCACGGCGGGCACTACCACGGGAATTTGAGCCTATAAAAATAGAGCCAAAAAAGAAAGTAATTGTTTATATACCGGAAAACTGCGCAACTTGCGACAGCCTTGTTTCCAATCTTGATAAAAGCAGATATTTATATACTTCCTATCGATTTTCCGAAAAACCTGAGTTGAAAGGCCAATTGGCGCCTGCATTTACAAATGCGACAGTAAAAATAGATTCAGTAACCACTCCAATAATAAGTTTGGGCGGCGTGCTTCACGTAAAAATTGAGGATTATGACCAATTACTGGAAGAGCTGAATAAATAAATCTTTCTCACACCTTTTTCATTTCTTATCATACATCAATGTGTGGGTTTAAACCACGCCATACTTTTGTACCATAAATAATTAATAACAAAAAAAATTATATTATGGACAATGCAAAAACAGTTTGGAATATTGATACTACTCATTCAGAAATCAATTTTAAGGTGAAACATATGATGATTTCTACCGTAACGGGTAGTTTCGAAAAATTTGACGGTAAGGTTGAAGCTTCAAATGATGATTTTAAAAATGGTAATTTTTCTTTTTCAGCGGAAATTGATTCCGTAAACACAAACAATAAAGATCGCGACAATCATTTAAAGAGTGATGAATTTTTTGGAGCCGAAAATAATCCGAAGTTAACTTTCAAATCAAAATCATTTGACGGAAATAAAATGATAGGCGATTTAACCATAAAAGGTGTTACCAAAGAAGTTGAATTGGAAACTGAATACAACGGAACCGCCGTTGATCCCTACGGACAGACAAAAGCAGGTTTTGAATTTGAAGGCCAAATAAACCGTAAAGATTTTGGTTTAACCTGGAACGCAGTGACCGAAGCTGGAAGCGTGGTTGTAAGCGACAAAGTGAAATTGATTGCTTCACTGCAATTCGTAAAACAATAATTCCCCAAGATTTTACTGTTCCCCTTTTAAGAATCGAGGGCTTTGTTTATTGAAAACAAAGTTCTCGATTTATTTTTCAAAAGAACTATTTCCTTATCGCTATTTCCTTTTCGTTAATAACAGTTCTTAACATACATCAATGTAAAACAGTCTTTTGGTTTGTAGTTTTACATAGTAATATAAAAAACAAAAACAATGAAAACACGACAAATAGAACGCGTATTAACACCTCCTGCTCCACACATGGTTGGCGATGGTTTTAGAGTTCATCAATATATTCCTTCCGGAATACAGGAAGGTTTTGAAAGAATGGATCCATTTATTATGATGGACTATAACAGCAAGTTTTACTTCCCTCCCACTGATCAACCCCGGGGTGTGGATGTACATCCGCACAGAGGTTTTGAAACGGTAACTATTGCCTATAAAGGAAGTGTTGCCCATCACGACAGCTCTGGAAATAGTGGCATTATTGGTGAAGGCGACGTGCAGTGGATGACGGCTGCTTCGGGCATTCTTCACAAAGAATATCACGAAGAGCAATTCAGCAAAGCAGGTGGTTATTTCCAAATGGTGCAATTGTGGGTAAATCTTCCCGCGAAGGACAAAATGAGCGCCCCAAAATATCAAGGGATTACAAATGCTGAAATGAAAAAAGTTCAACTTCCCGATAATGCAGGCATAGTTGAAGTAATTGCTGGCGAATATAAGGGTGAAAAAGGTCCAGCTTTTACTTTTACTCCAGTCCATATGCTGAACGCAAAGTTGAATAAAGGCGGAAAAGCAACCTTCAATTTTCCGCAAAATTATAATACTACGGTTTTAGTGATTGAAGGAAATATAAAAGTGAACAATCAAGAAGAAATAAAAACCGATAGTTTGGGATTGTTTGCAAATGACGGCGAAGAATTCACCATTGAAGCAACGGATGATGCAATAGTTTTAATACTTAGTGGCGAACCCATAAATGAACCGATTGCAGCCCAAGGCCCATTTGTTATGAACACACGTAGCGAAATAGTGCAAGCTATAAGTGATTTTAATATGGGGAAATTTGGTTATTTGGAATAATAAAATTTAAGTAACTTAGGGATGCTAAATATTGGTATAACCAACATTTGGCATCCTTTTTAATTTTAGAAATATGTCAAACCTCAAAACAATAATCCCGGAACGCGCTGCAAATATTGGTAATTTTATGGTTGGTCGTTTGTTGCCTTTTCGTGAAAAAAGAATGGTTGGTCCATTTGCGTTTATAGATCATATGGGCCCGGTAACAATGGATGAAACACAAAATCTCGATGTTCCGCCGCACCCGCATATTGGACTTTCAACACTCACTTATCTTTTTGAAGGAAGCATTATGCATCGTGATAGTCTGGGTTCAGAAGTTGAAATTACGCCCGGTGCCGTAAATTGGATGACGGCGGGAAAAGGGGTGGTTCATTCAGAAAGAACGCCGGAAAGTCTTCGCAATTCACGGAAATCATTGCACGGTTTACAGATTTGGGTGGCACTTCCGAAGCATTTGGAAAATATGGAGCCTTCATTTCATCATACTGAAAAACAGGAAATTCCTTCTTTCGAAAAAGATGGTGTTTTAATAAAAGTAATTGCCGGGGAAGTTTTCGGAAAAAAATCGCCTGTTCCAGTTCACAGTAATCTGTATTTTCTTGAATTGAAAAGTGGAAAAAAGCGAAAAGTTAAACTTGGCGATTACCTTTTTGGCGAAAGCGGACTTTATATTTTGGAAGGCAACGTTTTCAGCGAAGGAAATACCTACGAACCCAAACAAATTTTAGCTGCGAACGACAGCACACTCTGCGAATTTGAAATGGACCACAACACCACCGTATACATTTTTGGTGGTGAGCCATTTCCCGAAGAGCGACATATTCACTGGAATTTTGTTGCTTCGGAAAAAGAAACTATTGAAAAGGCTCGCGAAGATTGGAAGGCGCAACGATTTCCAAAAGTACCGGGAGAAACAGAATTTGTTCCACTTCCGGATTAATTCGTTTTAAAATTTTTATGAGCTAATTCTTTCCTAACGCGGCTCAAACTTTCGGGTGTAATACCCAAATAGGAAGCGATCATCCATTGCGGAACGCGAAGCAATAAATCTGGATACATTTCAATAAAGCTTAAATACCTTTTTTCTGCAGTAGCTCCCAGCAACAGGTTGATGCGTTTCTGCATTTGCCGAATATGGTTGTGCAACAATTTATCATTGTAGCGCCCAAAAATTTGGCTTACTTCTGCGGCGTGGCACATAAAATCTTCCCCAATAAAGACCACATCCGTATCTTCAATGGCTTCAATATAACTTTCTGAAGGGTCATTAAAATAAACGCTACTTCTATCAACAATAAACCAATTTTCCGGAGCAAACTGTATAACGTGTTCCTTTCCACTTTCATCCAGCATATAAGATCGCAACAGTCCTTTTTCAACAAAAAAAGAATGCTTGCAGATATCTCCCCTTTTTAAGAGAATACTTCCTCTTTCATAGCGCATCCGTGTTAATGGAAGCGATAGTTGTTCCGCATCAGCTTCAGATAAACCAACAGTTTCCATCAAATAGGATGTAAAATCTTTTGGAATTGTATGGTTTTCGTTTTTAATCATATTAAAAGTGTGAATTTCTAACTTATGCTTAAAATTAAGCTATTCTTTTGGAACGTGTTTCCAAAGCGGAAAAAACTGTGGCACTTTTTTTGTTTTCCAAGAAAAGAACACTAAACCACTTTCAATTATGAGAAATTCAATGCCCTCCGTAAATGCCGGCAGTATGGCCGACATCGCCTTTTTACTTTTAATTTTCTTTTTGGTAACCTCCATGATTCCCAATGACAAAGGGATAGCCCGCGACCTTCCACAGCCCTGCCCTCCCGGTGCGGAATGCAATATTCCTATTAAAAAGAACAATCTTTTTGCTATAAGCTTAAATGAAAAAGGTGAAATATTCGCCAATAATGAAATAACAAATATTGAAGACTTGAAAGAAAAGTTGAAGGATTTTATTGATAATGGTGGCGACGAATCCTGCAAATACTGCAAAGGCGAAAAATTTCCTGCATTTTCAGACAACCCCCAGAAAGCTTCAATTTCCGTGTCAATCCATCGCGAAACACCTTATCAAAATTTTATTTCCGTTCAAGACGAAATTGCAAAAGCTTATTTTGAGCTTCGTGAAAAATACGTCATCGAAGTTTTGAAAACCACTTCTGAAAACATTACTAAAGAGGAATTGAAAAAAATGCAAGAAGCCTATCCATTTAGGGTTATTGAAACGGATTTTTAAAAATTCAATTAATTTTAATGATATCTTTGATAGTAATAGCTTTAAAAATATGAACTGGACCTTTGAAAACTTTAAGCCGCATTTGGAAAATTTAACGCCCCAGGCTCGTGAGAAAGCTTTGGAAATTGCGGAACATTTAATGGAAAAAGGTGGTATTTCTGAAGAAAAGGCAATCAAAGAAGCAATTGTTCGTGCAGAGGAATGGTTTTTAAATTCTGAGGGTTAAACTGATTAATCGATGAAAAAAATACTGTTCTTTCTTTTTGTTGCTTCTTTAAGTTGCTTCAGTCAAAATAGCACAGACAGTTTTGCGCTTTCAAATGCCGCGCTTAGTCTCACAAAACAAAATGTGAGTTACGATCCAAGTTATTTTTCAATAGATTATCCCAACGGTGATGTGCCCAGTGATAAAGGCGTTTGCACGGATGTAATCATTAGAGCCTATAGAAAACTGGGCGTTGATCTTCAAAAAGAAGTTCACGAAGATATGAAGGCAAACTTCAGCTTATACCCCCAAAACTGGGGGCTGCGCAATACAGATAAAAATATTGATCACCGTCGCGTTCCAAATCTAATGACTTTTTTTAAACGAAAAGGAGCTGAAAAACCAATAACGGCGAATTTAAAAGACTATCTGCCTGGCGATATTGTTTGCTGGAGTTTGGGCGGCGGCCTAACCCATATTGGGATTGTGGTAAATAAAAAAGCTTCGAACGGAAAAAGAAATTTAATAGTCCACAATATTGGCGCGGGCCAAGTTTTGGAAGATTGTCTTTTTAAATATAAAATTATTGGGCATTATCGTTTTAAAAACTAAAAACAATAATTTAGAAAATATAAAAACGGAACTACTCTTTTTCGTGTTCTTCCAAATCCTTCCGAAGATCCAATTTCCGCAGTTTTGGGAAAAAGAAACCTGTCCCAACAACAGTAAGTATTGTCATTCCGCCACCAAAAACTACGGCGGTCACCGTTCCCATTAATTTTGCTGTAAGTCCACTTTCAAAGGCACCTAATTCATTGGAAGAACCCACAAACATAGAATTAACGGAAGCTACCCGCCCACGCATTGCATCTGGAGTTCTAAGTTGTAAAATTGTAGAACGGATAACCATAGAAATACCATCTGTAGCACCGCTTAGGAAAAGTGCAATCACTGAAACCCAAAACCAGGTGGAAACTCCAAACACTATAATGCAGATACCAAAGCCAAAAATAGCTGCAAGCAGTTTCATTCCCGCATTTTTATTCAATGGAAAATGTGCGGAAGTAAACATAATAATCAATGCTCCCACAGCTGGAGCTGCGCGAAGAATCCCAAAACCTTCTGGGCCAACTTTAAGAATATCCTGGGCATAAATAGGAAGTAAAGCCACCGCGCCACCAAAAAGAACTGCAAACATATCTAAAGTTAGTGCTCCTAAAATTACCCGAGTATTCATAACGAATTTGATTCCTTCTTTTAGGCTTTTCATAACGGGCTCTCCAATATTTGGATTTAAAATAGGTTTCTTCGGAATCTGCAACAAAAGCAACAAAGCCATTAATGAAAAGGCAAAAACGAAGCACATGGACCAATGCACCCCGATCCAATGAATAAAGAAACCTCCCGCTGCAGGCCCTACAACTGAACCCATTTGCCAAATGGAACTACTCCAAGTAGCAGCATTAGGATATATTTTTTTTGGAACCAATAAAGAGAATAAAGAAAAGATTGTAGGTCCCAAAAACGCTCGAACTATTCCGCCGAGAAAAACTAAAAAATAAACTGAGTAAAGCACAGTATCTGTAGAAAGGTCACCAACTACGCGCGGCCAAGTAAGCAGAAAAAGGCCAAGACTAACCACTGAAAACCCAAAAATACATTTAAATAAAAGTCCGCGCTTTTCACGCTGGTCCACAATATGGCCAGCAAATAGAGCCATGGAAACCGCTGGAATTACTTCCATTAAACCTATTATTCCTAAGGAAAGTGGATTTTTGGTAATACTATATACCTCCCATTCAATAACAACAAACTGCATGCTCCACGCAAAAACCATTGCAAAACGGACTAACAGAAAAATATTGAACTCCCGAAATCGTAATGCAGCGTAGGGATCGTTTTTCTTCATTTAAAAGAAAGGTGAATTTTTTTAATGAAAAGTAATTTCTTCCAAAACAAAATGCTTTGGAATATCAAAAGTACTACACCAAACTGAATATGGCAATGGCATAAAGATAAAACCTCACAAAACGAAGTAAACCAAACAATAGATAGTTTCTAAATTTATAGTGAATGGTTCCGGCGGCCATACTTGTTATGGAATATGGAATTGGCAACAATGCACCAACCACAATCAAAAAACCACCCCATTTGCGAATTTGCTTAAGGTGTTTTTTCATTTTTCCTTCCATATAAACATAAACTCTTGGAATGGTGAAAATCCATTTCCCAATGAAGTAGGAAATAATTCCCCCAATATATGAAAGTGTTGCGAGAAGTGTCAAATACAGAATTGGCTCCGGCATTTTATCACTCCAAGCAATAAATATTTCTGGCGGCACCAACCCTAAAAGTGATTCAGAAGCAAGAAAAACCAAAAGTATATTTATTGGTGCATAGGTTTCAGTGATATATGTGAAAAGGTTGCTAAAGTCAATTACATACAAATCAACAACAATGAGTGCAGCTATTACCGCAATAATTGGAATAATGGCTTTCTTAAGGCTTTGTCCCACAAAAGAATAGAACCCAGTATATTTATAATATAAGTGGGCGCGCTTTAATTTATTTGTTTCAGTTTTTTTAACGGTGTTCATGGAAACTTGAATGGCAATAAAAATGTGAATTAATTTCTGGTTGCAAATATATACCGAAAACACCTACCCTGCAATCATTTGGCAAAGCGTTGACGGTTAATGGTATGTTAAACAATAACTCTTAATGATATTGAAGATTTATTTCAGCCTAAAAGTTAATATTACGTTAAATCATTACTTTGTATTACATAGTACTGTAACAAATCTGAAACTGTTGCGTCTTTTAAGTATAACCCAATAAATTAAAATACAATGAGAACTTTAGACAGCAATCTTTTAACAGAAAAAATGAAAACCTCAAGAGCATATACTTGGAATATGAAAAGAAGGTTTCGCTAAACAATTAATCAGAAACAATAAAAACTTAAAAATCATGAGAACATTGGACAGTAACGAAAAACAACACAGACCCATTAATTCCAAAGCTTATAATTGGAATTTAAAAAGACGTTTTAAGTAACGGCACCAACAGAACACCCAAAAACAATTAACTATGAAAACCTTGAGAAACATTCAAAAAAGAATTAAATGCGGATCGCAAAAGCAACATACGTTGAATTACCTTAACGGAAACCAACACTTGTTTGAAGATCCTACAATCAGAAAAACATGCAGATACGCTTATTGAAACATATAAAAAGAGAAAACAATTGAAGCTGGATTGAAGAAATTTAATTCAGCTTTTTTTTTGTTTGGGATTTGGATTGTATTTACGCACAGGCTTTGGTTTTGCTGCAATTTCTTTTTTTTCAGGCATCGGCCCGCGTAAGTGAATAACCAAACCATTTAAAAAATTACGCAGAAACTGATCCCCGCATTCCATATATTTTTCGTGGTTTTCATTTCTGAAAATGGCTCCCAATTCACTTTTGGTTACGGCAAAATCTACCAAAGAACATATTTTTACAATATCCTCATCGCGCAGTTTGTGGGCTACGCGCAGTTTTTTCATTATATCATTATTGCTTAAAGCCATAAAAAAATTGTTTGTCCAAAGGTATGCTTAATTATTAATCTCATAAAATTAATCAGCTTCCCTCCTATTTTCACCTGTTGGCACCATATATACAGGAATAGTTGTATGCTCCAAAACACTGGAAGCCACGGTCCCCAAAAATAATTTTTCCAAAGTGCCGTGATGGTGGGCGCCCATGACAATCAAATCTGCTCCCCATTCTTTTGCATATTCCAAAATCATTTTGGCTGTATCGCCTTCTGCCAAATGGGTTGAAATATTCTTTTCTCCCAAATGTGCTGCAGTTTTATCTAAATAATCCTTAGCTACTTTTACAAATTCTTCCTGAATTTTAAAATCCACCGGAAATGCATAGCCTTCATAGCCCATAAAAGGTTCGTATTGCATTCCGTAATAGCGCATTTCAGAAAGAACGTGAAACAAGCAAACTTCAGCGTTCATAAGCTTTACAAGCTCGTGCCCCTTGTTTACTACTATTTCTGAATTTGGATTATAGTCAAGAGTAATCAGTACTTTTTTCATATTTCGGTAAATTACAAAGTAAAGTTACAGAACGAAATCGGAAAAAAATACTTTATCAGAAAAACTAATTTTCAAAATTATTGCTTCACAACAATGGCCGTGGCTTTATTGCCAGTGAGAAGATCCCATTCATACGAAGCCAACAAATTACCTATTTCGTCATAAATATTTAACTGCGCCGTATTTGGGCCGGAAGACCCTTGGTTAAGTGCCTGAAAATCTATTTTATTAAAACCGTCTTGTAATGGAAGGTCAAAACCTCTAAAACTTCCTTCCAGTCTAGCTTGAGGTATCACAATTTCTCCGTTTACATACACACGTATCATATCGCCATCAACAAATTCGTGGTCGCGGTACATTATGGTAGCTTTTTTGGCGGTAGTTTTAAAATCGCCTAAATATTGATCTTTTCCATATTCAGGCTTTTCCTCTTTGTCCTGCGAGAAATATTTAGGAGCTTTGTTTGTGCCAGTATAATCTATTAGCCCATCTCCGTTTTGAAGATCCAACTGATTTTCTTTTTCTTTCCCTAAATCAGAATTATTTGGGGAGTTGGGATTTTGGGTTTTTGAAAGTGATGGAGCTTTTACGGCAGGAATTTCAAATCCAGTTGTGCTTTCTACGGTAGATTCTGAAGCATCAAAACGGACGGAATTATTGGGCAAGTCTATTTGCGAAAAAGCAGTACCTCCTATTATCACAAAAACTACGGAAAATATATTTTTTATCATCACTTTTATATTTTGAAGTGCAAACACAACAATTGCACCAAAAATAATATCAAAAAAGTATAACTTGCTGTTAAATATTTAAAAGATTATTTCTTCGATTTATTTTTCTTTCCGCGCCAAATAAAGAAAAACAAAACAGCGCACAGGGGTAAAATTATATAAATTATAATATCTGCAGGATTGCTTAAATCTATGGGTTTATCACTTGGCTTAGGTACTTCGGTCGGTTTTTGGGCGTTTATGGCAATGCTGTAAAACAGCAAAGCCAAAAAAGCATTCCTTTTTCTATATATCATTTCAATTTATTTTTTTTAAATATATAAAAAATAAGGCAATGTAAAATTTTAACAAATAGTGTTAACTATTTGGAAATTATCATATAAAATGGTACTATGCCGTGTTATTATAAATATAAAAAGAATATATGAGACAACTTAAAATCACGAAGCAAGTAACCAACCGCGAAACCAAATCTTTAAACAGTTACCTACAGGACGTTAGCAAGATAGATTTAATAACGGCAGAAGAGGAAGTGGAGTTGGCGCAGCGCATTCGTGAAGGAGATCAGGCTGCTTTAAATAAATTGAGCAGAGCAAATTTACGATTTGTGATTTCCGTAGCAAAACAATATCAAAACCAAGGCCTTAGTCTTCCTGATTTAATTAACGAAGGAAATGTGGGCTTGGTTAAAGCCGCTAAAAGATTTGATGAAACTAGAGGTTTTAAATTTATTTCGTATGCCGTTTGGTGGATTCGTCAAGCAATTTTGCAAGCAATCGCGGAACAATCCCGTGTTGTTAGGTTACCGTTGAATAAAATTGGCGATATCAATAAAATAAAGAAAGCATCTATTCATCTGGAGCAAAAGTTCCAGCGAATTCCTACGGCAGCTGAAATTGCCAAAGAACTTGACTTCAGTGAATCAAAAGTGAAAAGTTCACTTAAAAATTCCACTCGAAGTCTCTCTATGGATGCTCCATTCCAGGAAGGTGAAAATGACAACAATCTTTACGACGTTTTAAGTTCTGGGGAAAGTCCGAATCCTGATAAAAGTTTGTTGCACGAATCACTTCGTATTGAAATAAACCGTGCACTTGATACTTTAGCGCCCCGTGAAGCTGATGTTGTTAAATTGAATTTCGGTCTTTGCGGTCAACCACCAATGACGCTTCAGGAAATTGGGGATACCTTTGATTTGAGCCGTGAGCGCGTTCGGCAGATTCGTGAAAAAGCAATTAGAAGGCTTCGCCAAACTTCGAAAAGCCACATATTGAAAAAATATCTCGGATAAAAAATGTTAAAAATATTGGGTGCGCCAATATTTTATGAATTCCTTAGGAACGGGTTTTATTTCTGCGGTTATCTTTATAAGACAAACCATCAAACCAAATGACCACAGAAATAATACTCGTTTTTTCTATTCTGTTTGTTACCATTATTCTTTTCGCTTTTGAAGTCTTTTCAGTAGACAAAATTGCGATGTTGATTATTGCTTCCCTTGCCCTTACAGGTTTGGTGGAACCGGAAGAAGCAATCTCAGGATTTTCAAATACTGCAACCATAACGGTGCTTTCATTAATGATTATTGCCTTAGCGCTCGAAGACAACGGCGTTATTGCTTCTTTGGCGCGTTTTCTGAAAAACCTACATGTATTACCGTTGTTTCTGCTTTTACCCGTTTTTATGTTTATTACGGGTGGAATTTCAGCATTTATAAACACCACGGCGGTTGTGATTGTTTTTATAAAAATTATCTCAGAACTGTCCAAACGTTTCAATCTTCCACAATCAAAACTTTTATTACCTATTTCCTTTGCTGGAATTTTGGGCGGAAGTTGTACGCTGATGGGAACGTCCACAAACCTCATCGTAAATTCTGTAGCAAAAGACTTGGGGGCTGAAAAATTCAGTTTTTTTGAATTTTCCTTTTTCGGTTTAATCTTTTTGATTGTTGGGATTATTGTGGTAACAATCGCTTCCCGTTGGCTCCCGAATGATTCCAAAGAAAATTTACGCGATGCATACGATTTGGAAAATTATGTAACTACTGTTGTAATCAGTAAAGACTCCAATTTAATCGATAAAAATATTGAAGACACTTTTCTATATACCAACCCTGAAATTTCAATATTAAAACTTACCCGAAACAAACAAATCACAAACGCCCCAGGTCGTTATATTACCTTGAAAGCGAATGATAAATTGGTTTTAATGTGCGACATTGAAAATCTAGCAAAACTAAACGATGCCGAAGGTTTGAGTGTGCATAAAACACAGGAGAAAGACAAAAAAAGACAGGTTATAGAAAATGGTGAAGAAAATAAAAACGCAAAGAAGCAAGACGACTTAGGCTTTGTTGAACTTTTGATTTTACCCGGTTCCATCCTTATTGGAAAAAACTTGAAGCAGCTTAGAAAGCAGACTTTTCAAAGTGCATTGCCAATTGCCATTAGAAAACGAAGAAATATCAGAAACACCAAAGAGCGCTTGTTTAGAAAGGATATTGACCAAATAACCCTAAAACCGGGAGACAGGTTGCTTGTTGAAGTTCCCAAGAACGAAATAGGACAACTTTATGACATGGAAAACGTAGCAATTCTTCAGGAGCACAAAACCAAACCTTCGGTCAATAATACAAAAAGAACAATGTCTTTTGCTATACTGCTATTGGTTGTTGGTTTAGCCGCGAGTGGCATTTTACCAATTCTGGTAAGCGCCCTCACAGGAGTCTGTTTGTTATTGCTAACTCGCTGTTTGGATTTAAATGATGTGTATCACCGCGTCAACTGGCAAGTAATTTTTTTACTTGCGGGAATGATTCCCCTTGGAATTGCGATGAACAATACGGGGGCGGACAAATGGATTTCAGATCATTTATTGGCTATTTTGAGCGGGCAATCAAACTTAGTAGTAATCGGGCTCATATTTTTAATAACGATGCTTATGAGCAGCGTGGTTAGCAATAATGCAACCGCTATTATAATGACCCCCATTGCTATTGCTGTTGCCGTAGGTTTAGATTTATCTATGAAACCTTTTATACTTTCAGTCCTGTTCGGAGCCAATTTTAGCTTTTTCACGCCTATGGGGTATCAAACTAATACTTTAATTTATGGAATGGGCTTTTATAAGTTCAAACATTTCTTTATAATTGGAGGCATTCTATCCATTATTTTGTGGGTTTTGGGTACTTTTATGCTTTCCACTCTTTTTTAAACTTAAAATATTATGTCAGAAAAATTTTCAGTAAGCAACTCTATATCAAATTTATGGGACAAATTAGACAGTTGGCTTGACGCCATCATTTTAAAACTTCCCAACTTTGCCGTGGCGATTCTTGTTATGGTGTTGTTTTATTTTATTGCAAGAGGTCTTAAAAAATTTTCGCATAAAGTACTTTTTAAAAAGCTTAGTGATGAATCCATTAAACAGATTCTTTCCAAATTAATTTACACCATTGTTATATTAATTGGCTTTTTTGTAGCGCTGGGCGTTTTGCAACTCGATAAGGTTTTAACCTCTATTTTGGCAGGTGCGGGTGTTATGGGACTGGCCATTGGCTTCGCACTACAGGGAACATTAAGCAACACCGTTTCAGGTTTTATGCTTTCATTCCAACCTAAAGTACGCATTGGAGACTTTATTGAAGCCCAGGGCAAAAGTGGTTATGTGGAAGAAATTGATCTAAGAGCAGTTTCAATTCGCCAAACCGATAATGACTATGTAATTATTCCGAATAAAATATTTGTTGATAGCCCTTTCACCAATTATTCTTGGACAGAGCGTGCCCGTATTTCCGTAAGCTGCGGTGTGGGCTATGAAAGTGATCTTCAAAAAGTGGAAGATTTGGTCACAAAAATAATTACAGAAAATTTTGAACAACAACAAAACGAGGGTGTTGAATTTTATTTTACTGAATTTGGCGACAGTTCCATTAACTTCATCACCCGCTTTTGGATACAGAGTCAACAACCTAGACCTAAATTTGAAGCACAACACAAAGCAATAAAACTTATTAAGAAAAACTTTGACGAAGCCGGAATCAATATACCTTTCCCTATCCGCACCTTGGATTTTGGAAAGAACAAATTGCAGATGGCGCCAAATAAAGAAGAATAAATTTACTATAATCAACACTACCTTTAAATAGATTCATTATGAAAAAGTTGCTTAGAATTCTACTCGCCGGTTGGGGCGCAAAAAAAATTGGCGGCGGAAAATGCGGCTGTATTGGGACCATCGTGGTTTTTATAATTCTTTATTGGTTATTGGGATATGTATTCGAAGTTTTCTAAAATATTCTTTTAACAAAACAATAGCATCCGTTAACTAATTTTTTGGTGTAGTTGCCTGTTATATTTGCTTAACAAACCCTTAAAACTTAGTATTATGAAAAAAGCTATTGCACTAACCATGCTGGCGACAGCAATTTTTGCTACCTCATGTGTATCAAAAAAGAAGTATGTAGAACTGGAAAATCAGTACAATGATACCCGCTCTACCCTATCTAAAACCCAGCTTGAAAAAGAAGAAATTGAAGCCAAATACGCCAAGATTGAAGAGCGCGTTGCAAGCTACAATTCAAAAATCCAATCATTGACTGATAGCAACAACAGTCGTCTTCAGGAAATTGAAGGTGTTGTGGTCTCAGAAAACGATAAGGAAAAAATGAGAAAAGCTCTAGCCAATGTAGATCCCCAAGAATTGGCCCAGGCAAAAACTCTTAAAGATTCAATGAATCTTATTGTTTCCCACAATCTTAAGAAAAACCTTGACAACAGTTTAGTTGGCGAAGGTGAGGAAGATGATATCAATATTGATATTGATGAAACTGTGGTAATGATTACAATTTCTGACAAGTTATTGTTTAAATCAGGAAGTGCAAGCGTTAATTCTAAGGCTAATCCTTTGTTGGAGCGTCTTGCAAATGTAATCAACAGCGAACCAGCATTGGAAGTTATGGTTGAAGGCCATACAGATAGCCAAACCGTAAAACCGGGCGCTTACATTAAAGACAACTGGGAGTTGAGTGTTGATCGTTCAACAGCCGTAATCCGAATTCTACAGGATAAATACGGTGTTGCTCCTGAAAAGTTGATTGCCGCTGGACGAAGCAGTTTTCACCCACTTACCGAAAACGAGACCAAGGAAGGTCGCGCAACCAACAGAAGAACGCGAATCGTAATCCTGCCAAATCTTGACAAATTTTTGGCCTTGCTTTCTGCCAACTAAAAAAGAAGGTAAATAACTATGGTAAGAGCGAACTATTAAAAAATAGTTCGCTCTTTTTTTTCTATTCACTAAACAACTTTTTTATAAATTTTGATTTGTTGAAAATCAAGTTAATTTAACTGGTTTTGGAAAAAGAAACCGCTTGTTAAAGCAATCAAAAAAAGATATATCTTTAATCAAATTAATGGATAATAGAGAAGATGGAAAAAAAATTACTTTCTGATTTTTGTGAACTATATCTTTATGAAACCTATTCCCTACTTCGTGTCTTTGAAAATCAGCATATAGACCTAAAAAAAAATGATTGGATTAGGGCGAATTACAGAGCACATTTTGGCAAGAAACCATTTGTTGTAATTGCTGATAGAAGATACCAACATACCATCGATCTGGACATTTATAAAAATGGAAAGATGAGGAACAAAAAGGGAATGGCCATTGTTTCCACTTTGGAAGCAGAAAGGGAAAGAGCTCTTGTGGAACAAAAACTGTTTCCCCATAGTTTTGCCTTTTTTAACAATCTGGAAAACGCTCGCGCGTGGGCCCAATCATTTTCTTTCAAATAGACTATTTTGAAGGTGGCATTGTAGGCCGAACCTCAATCTTACTTGGCAATGTGCGCGGATTCATTTTCAATAAATCCACAACCAACTTCCCAATATCTTCCTTTTGTATTTTCCAAGCATCTTTGGCATCCGGCTCATTTCCGTTGAAATGTGTGGAAACCGAACCCGGCATAATAGTAGAAACTTTAACGCCGTGATCGCGTAAATCAAGCATCGCGGCTTGTGTGAAACCCGTTAAGCCAAATTTGCTGGCGTTGTATGCACTTCCACCTTTAAAAAAATTTGTCCCCGCCAAACTGGAAATACTTATAAAATAACCTTTGTTTTTTTTCAATTGGTCCACGCTCGCCTTCAACGAATAGAAAGGTCCCGAAAGATTGGTATCAATAGTTTCCTTCCATTCTTCAATAGTAATATCTTCCACCGAATTAAAATGGCCCAAACCGGCATTTGCAATTACAATATCAATGCCTCCAAATTTTTCAATCGCAGCTTCAACTGCATTTTGTTGGCTTTTATAATCACGGACATCAGCCTCCAAGCCTATAGCCTGTGCTCTATCATTTCCTTTGGAATTTAAATCTTTGGCGGCCTTTTCTGCCGTTTCCTTTGTTCTTCCGGTTATTGCCACGTTAATGCCTTCTTTCAGCAAAGCTTCCGCAATTCCGTAACCTATTCCTTTTGTACCGCCTGTAATGAGTGCGGATTTTTTTCCTAAATCATTCATAGTTTTTCGTTTTTCCCAAAGTTACAAATAGCGAAAGCGAATGTTATTAAATTCTGCTTAAATTTGAAAAATGAAATTGTTTTCGATTCTCCTTTTCACTTTTTTATTCTTTAGTTTTTCTTCCGAAGAAAAATCGCAGGACCCACTTGTAAATCTTGAAACACTTTCAACAGAATTCATTTATGAAATCCGTTACGCCACGCCAAATAATTTTATAGGTGAAACACTTTACGATTGTCCAAAATGTTTGCTACAACCCGATGTTGCGGAAGCACTTTTAAAAGCCAATCAGTATTTTTGCGAAAAAGGGTATCGAATAAAAATTTACGATTGTTATAGGCCGCTGGACGTGCAGAAAAAAATGTGGGCTAAAGTTCCTCGGGCAACTTATGTGGGCAATCCTTACGGTAACGGTTCCATTCACAACAAAGGTGCAGCGGTAGATATAACTTTGGAGACCTTGGACGGCTGTTATGTTGAAATGGGAAGCGATTATGATTACTTCGGGCGGGAAGCGCATATTGACAACTATAACTTTTCAAAGGAAATTTTAGCCAATCGCAAGCTACTTTTTGAAGGGATGCGAAAATTCGGCTTCAATACAATACGTACGGAATGGTGGCATTTCAGCTTCCGAAAAAACTGGAACTACAAAACCTTGAACGTTCCCCTGCCCTGCGATTAGATCAATCTTCCTTTTCGGGAAGTTCACTTTGAACTTCTTTACTCATCTTAAAAGGAATTTCAGGTGTATTTTTATAAAGTTTCAATTCAACAACATCTGATGGCAGATTGAAATCATTTGCAGCCAATGCTTCTTTTACTTCTTTGATTATCAAACCACGCAATACTCGCGAAGCCCTTCTATAATCAACTGTATCAACCCAAAAGAAAACTTTTAAATTAACGGTACTTGCGGCAAGTTCGTCTTCAATAACAAAATTTTCGTGAAACTCGTCCCTAATAATCTCTGCATTGCGGTCCAATATTTCCTGTATCACTTTTTTTGCAGCTTCAATGTCATCTTCATACCCAATGCCCACGGTAAAATCTACTCTGTAAAACCCATCGGCGGTGTAATTTTCTACCGGTTTTGTGAGCACATCGCTATTTGGAATATAGATATCGCGACCATCAAATGTTTTTATGTGGGAATACCGAAAACTCAAAGCTTTCACCTTTCCGAAGATATCATCTACCTTAATGGTGTCGTTAATATTAAAGGGTCTGTTGAAAGCGAGAATAACTCCTGCAAGAAAGTTTTTCCCAATATCCTGAAAAGCAAATCCCAAAATTATTGCGCCACCACCAACTGCAGTTAAAAGTCCTGTGGCAATTCCATCCAATCCAGCAATTCGCAGTGCGAGCATAATGGCAATAATAATAAGCACGATCTTTACAGCTTGCGCCAAAAAACGGGACATTAGAGGATCTTCAGATTTTTTCTGAAACTGTCTTTTGTAAAAATTGGTAAGCAATTGCGCCAAAAGAACACCCAAAATTATTACTAAAATAGCCAAGGCTATTCGAGGCAAAACCTTTAAAAATTCTTCGTAATAAGTTTCCAAGGAATTTTGAATTGTTTCCGTTGGCGATTGTATAAGTGCAAGCATATATTTTTCTTTTAAAGATAATCATTCTTCACAAAACAATTCTGCGTTTAAATTAATCTTAAAATTTAGCAGGACATCCTGCAACATGTATCTTTGCAAAAAAATAAAACAGTGGAACTTTCAGTAAAAACCTTTAGATTGATAAGCACGTTGGAGGCTATTTCTTTTCTCGTACTTTTAGGAATTGCAATGCCGCTTAAATATATCTGGCACATGCCCGAAATGGTTCGCATAGTAGGTATGGCACACGGCGTGCTGTTTGTGCTTTATGTTGGCGGCGCCATTTATATGTTCAAAAAGCTGAAGTGGTCAATAACCGATTTATTTATCGTTATTATGTGCTCCGTGCTGCCCTTTGGTCCTTTTTATGTGGAACGTAAATATCTATAATGAATAAAGAAACGCTTCAGCATTACAGTTGTTTGCTTCAGGAATATCTTGTTAGCGAGGGAATGACCTTGCAATGGGCTATTTTTCTGAATGTGGTTGTAAACTGCATTATTGCTTTTATTGGCGTTTTTATTCTGGATGTGGTTTTTAGAAAATTTATAATTGAAGCTTTTAAAGCTTTCAGTAACAAAACCAAAACCACTTTCGACGATTATTTGGTGAAAAGTAATTTTCCTAAATTCGTTGCCCATATTTTGCCCTTGGTCATTTTATGGAACATAATTCCAATAATTTTTATTGAATCTCCTTTTATGACAGAGCTTTTGCTGATTGTGGCGAAAGTTTTTTCCGTAATACTTTTTATCTATATTTTCAGAAGTATTCTGCGCAGCACCCGAAAATTTCTTGAAGAAAGCGAGCGCTTTAAGGACAAGCCACTGGAAAGCTATGTGCAGGTAATGATGATTTTTGCTTGGGGAGTGGGCATTTTTTGGATTATCCAACTTCTAACAGGGTTTTCGCTTGTTAGCCTTACCACACTTGGTGCGGCTTCGGCTGTTCTTCTTCTAATTTTTAAGGATACTATTCTCGGTTTTGTGGCGAGTATCCAAGTTTCAGTGAACGATATTGTTCGCATTGGCGATTGGATTACGTTCAGCAAATTTGGCGCAGATGGTTATGTAACTGAAATAAATCTTGCAACGGTTCGCGTGCAGAATTTTGACAATACATTTACAACAATTCCAACCTATAGCTTGATTGCAGATTCCTTCCAAAACTGGCGCGGAATGCAGGAAAGCGACGGAAGAAGAATAAAACGCGCTATTTTTATAAAACAATCTTCCATCCGTTTTCTTTCCGAGGAAGATATTGAAGGATTAAAGAAAATTCAGTTAATCAAACCTTATTTGGAGCATCGTCAAAAAGACGTTGACAAATTCAACCGAAAAAACGAAATTGATAAGGAATTGTTGATAAACGGCAGAAACCAAACAAATCTGGGTGTTTTCCGTTATTACGCAGATGCGCTTTTAAATGAAAACTCAGCCATCAATAAAGATCTGTTTTTAATGGTTCGACATTTGGCGCCTACTGATAAAGGAATTCCAATAGAAATATTCTGCTACAGCCGCGACAAAAGTTGGGTGAATTACGAACACATTCAAGCAGATATTTTTGACCATCTACTGGCCGCTGTCCCCTATTTCGATTTGGAGATTTTTGAATTGCCAACGGGAAAAGATCTTCAAGCCTTGGCTTAAAATTATTTAGCCAATCGATCCTTTACGTATTCTGTTTCAGTCTTTCCGTGCGGAAAAGGGTTTCCGTCTTCGTCCAAACTTACCATCGTAATTCTATCAATACTGATAATAACTTCGCGTGTCATTTTGTTACGCACTTCGCAAGCGAGGGTCAATGAAGTTCTTCCAAATTTTGTTACTTCTAAGCCTATTTCAATAATATCGCCCTTTTTCGCGGAGCTTCTGAAATTTATTTCACTCATAAATTTCGTGACCGTGCGCGGGTTTTCAAGCTGGATTATTGCATAAAGTGCCGCTTCCTCATCAATCCATTCCAAAAGTCTTCCGCCGAAAAGCGTTCCGTTGGGGTTTAAATCTTCTGGTTTAATCCATTTTCTTGTATGAAAGTTCATTTAAAATAAAGTATCTGGGTTATCCATTTGGGGTATGTGAAGATCCGTTCCAAAACGTTCATTCGCTTTTTTAATAAAATGTGCCGAAAGCAATGGCGAAGCTTTTTCAAGATTTTGGTGAACAAAGAAATAAATATTCTGCAAACCTTGATCAATCCAAGTTTCCAAACGGTCTATCCAATCATCGAGACGCGTATAATCGCTTTTGTGGTTTGCGCCGTTATAACGAATGAAAGCAGTGGGCGTCGTTAGCCGCATATGAAGCAAATCGCGCCTTCCGGCGGAATCTACAATGGCGTTTGTAATGTTGTAATTCTCAAGAATTTTATACAATTCATTAGCAACTTCTTCATTGTTGAACCAATCGGTATGCCGAAATTCAATAGCTGGTTTTATATCCTTCGGAAGCATTTTAAAGAATGGCTCCAATCTGTCTATATTTTTAGGACCGAAATTATCTGGCAGTTGCACAAAGGGCATTTCCAGTTTTTCCTTCAAATTTGAGGAATTCAGAATATATTCGTTGAGGTTATCTTCACAATTTTGAAGTCTTCCCCAATGTGATATTCCTTGAAAAAACTTCGGAAAAAACCTGAAATCGGGCGGCGTCTTTTCATACCATCCCGCAAATGTATCTGCCGGAAAAATTCTGTAAAAAGTCGCGTTCAGTTCAATGCTATTAAACTGGGTTGAATAATAAGCAAGTTCGTCTTTTGTGCCTCGTGGATAAAACCCTTTTAAATCGGCTTTGTTCCATTTTGCACAGCCCACGTACAGATTAGGTTTTTTGGCTTTCTTCTGTTTTGAAAGAATTTCCTGCGTTCCTGGATGATCTGGAGGAAGCGTAAAATCTATATTGCCGGGATCTTCAACTTTTCCGAATTTCATGTTTTATGATCTTTTTAAGTAAAGATACTTTTAAAAAATTCACCTTCAAAAAATAATCCTTTGTAACTTTTAATTATGCTGTTAGTCTTATATTTACTAAAATTTAAAAAATGTTTTATGAAATGCCCAAATATAAAATTTCAAACAAAATGAAGAAGGAAACGGGGCATTCCAACTTCCATTAAAAAACAAATATTCTATACAGATGAAAATTTTAAAAACACTTACCATCGCTTTTTTATTGACTGCAATTGTGCCCGTATCTGCACAAACGGCAGATGAAATTATTAACAATTACCTAGAAAACACGGGCGGTAAAGCTGCTTGGGAAAAACTGCAAAGTGTAAAAATGACCGCCACAGCAAACGCTCAAGGAATGGAAATTCCCGTGGAAGTATATCAAACCAAAGATGGTAAACAACTAATAAAAATTAATTTCCAAGGACAAGATATTACTCAACTTGCTTTTGATGGAGAAACTATGTGGAGCACGAATTTTATGACGATGGCTCCTGAAAAGAGCGATGCCGAGGCTACTGAAAATATGAAGAAACAAATGAAGGATTTCCCTACTCCTTTTATGAATTACAAAGAAAAAGGGTTTACTGTTGAAATGATGGGTAAAGAAACTAAAGAAGGGACTGAAACCTATAAAATAAAACTAACCCAAGAGCCTATTATGGTTGATGGTGTGGAAGAACCCAACGTTTCCTATTATTATTTTGACACTGAAAACTATGTGCCAATTGTTACTGAAAGTGAAATAAAAAGTGGGCCAATGAAAGGACAGATGAACGTTAGCACGATGAGTGACTATCAAGAAGTTAATGGTCTTTATTTTCCTTTTGCCCTTTCAATGGGAGGTCAGGGAATTCAACTAAAGGAAGTGATTCTAAATCCTGAAATGGATGAGGCAATGTTTGCTTTTCCTGCTGTAGCAAGTGATACAGAAAAGAAAGAATAACAATATTAATTTTGAAAAAATCCCTGCTCGGTCGGGGATTTTTTTTTCAATAAAATTTCTTACCGTTCAAACAGAATAACCAAAAACCAACTAAAATGAAAACGTCCATTTTTACATTTTTCGCAATCATTTTATCATTAAACTTTGTTCAAGCCCAGGAAACTTCTTTAAAAGGAAAAGAACTTTTCGGCAACATGAAAGCCCGCCACATAGGGCCAGCCCTTATGAGTGGGCGTGTAAATGATATTGAAAACCATCCCACAAATGCACGCATAATTTATATGGGCGCTGCAGGCGGTGGTGTATGGAAATCTGGAGATGGCGGCGCAACCTTCGCCCCTATTTTTGATGAGCACGCGCAATCTATTGGTGTTGTAAAACTGGATCCAAAAAATCCAGATGAAGTTATTTGGGTTGGAACGGGCGAAACTTGGACGCGGAATTCGGTTTCCGTTGGAAATGGTTTATATAAAAGTACAGACGGAGGAAACAACTGGAAGGAAATTCCAGGTTTTGAAAACTCAGAACGCATTTCTTCCATCGTTATTAATCCAAACAATTCAGACGAAGTTTATGTAGGTGTTTTGGGCGCTCTTTGGAGCGATAGTGAAGATCGGGGTATTTATAAAACTACCGATGGTGGAAAAACTTGGAATAAAGTTCTTTATACAGGTCCATCGACTGGTGTTTCTGATATTTTGATAGACCCAAAAAACCCAAATATATTACTGGCTTCAATGTGGGAATTTAGAAGAACTGCTTGGGGCTTTAATTCCGGAGGAGAAAATAGCGCAATCTATAAATCAATAGATGGCGGGAAAACTTGGAACAAATTAACAAAAGATCTTCCCACGGGAAAGTTGGGAAGAATCGGGATTGCAATGGCGCCAAGCGATAGCAAAATAATTTACGCAGTAATTGAAACTGGGCAGAAAGAAACAAATGGCCTTTGGAAATCAAGCGATGGAGGAGATTCTTGGGAACATTTAAACAGTGATTTCGGTTTAACTGTCCGCCCATTTTACTTTTCAAGAATAACCGTAGATCCAAAAAACCCAGACATTATTGCCAAAGGCGGACTTAGTGGTTCAATAAGCCGAGATGGTGGAAAAACCTTTAAAAATCTTGGGAATATGCATAGCGATATTCACGACATTGTTTTCGACATAAATAATAGCGACATTATATATTCAGGAACAGATGGAGGCGTTTACCGTTCATGGAATGGAGGCTCCACTTTTGAAATTGTGGAAAACCTTCCGCTTTCACAATTCTATCAAATAAGTACCGATGACGCTGAACCATATAATGTTTACGGCGGGTTGCAAGACAATGGATGCTGGTACGGCCCATCCTCAGCTCCGGGCGGCGTTACTGCCCGTGAATGGAACAGCATTGGCGGTGGAGATGGTTTTCGAGTTTTAAAACATCCCACAAAAAATATTATCTATTCTGAAATGCAAGGCGCCGCAAATGTTTGGCGTTATGATGTTGACAGAAACAGAACGACTACCGTACAACCACAACCTAAAAAAGGCGACCCAGAATTACGATTCAACTGGAATGCGCCAATGGCAGTGAGCAATTTTGTTCCTGATAGATTTTATATGGGAAGTCAATTTGTGCACCGCTCGGATGACATGGGTGATAGTTGGACAATCATTTCACCAGATTTAACCACAAATGATAAAGCGAAACAAGACCAAGCCAACTCCGGCGGGCTTTCAGTTGACAATAGTGGCGCGGAAAAATACACTACAATTTTCACTATTGCCGAATCGCCTTTGGATGA
Source organism: Aequorivita soesokkakensis (assembly GCF_001641085.1). Lineage (GTDB taxonomy): Bacteria > Bacteroidota > Bacteroidia > Flavobacteriales > Flavobacteriaceae > Aequorivita > Aequorivita soesokkakensis. The sequence goes on from NZ_LXIE01000001.1 coordinate 189,854, forward strand.
AAATATCATTTGGGTCGGTACGGATGACGGAAACGTGCAACTTACAACCGACGGCGGAAAAACTTGGACCAACCTTACCCAAAATCTTGTTGGCATTCCAAAAAATACTTGGGTTTATCACATTGAAGCAAGTGTTCACGGAAAAGGCACAGCCTATGCGGTTTTTGAAGGCCACAGTTCGGGTGATATGAAACCATACGCTTTAAAAACGACAGATTACGGAAAAACTTGGAAGTCAATTATTTCAGATGATATTGATTCAAAGGCTTTCGTCAGAAATATTCAGGAAGATTATGTGAATGAAGATTTGCTTTTCCTTGGCACGGAATTCGGGCTTTACATCACTATTGACGGCGGAAAAAACTGGTCGCAATTCACCAACAATATGCCTCCCGTTGCAGTTCATTTTATTGATCTTCAAAAACGCACGAACGACTTAGTAATGGGAACTCACGGACGTGGTGTTATTATTATTGATGATATAAGCCCTTTGCGGGAACTTACACCGGAAGTAATGAATAAAGAAGTTCACTTCTTCGAAACAAAACCTTTCACTATGACCGAAGCGAGTGATTTCAGTGGAAGTTTTGGAGCCGAAACGCAATTTGTTGGAGAAAATAAAAACACCGATGCCCGAATTGTTTATTATTTAAAAAAGCGGCATACCTTCGGAAAAATGGAAATGGAAATCCAAGATATGAACGGAAACAGAATAACAACAATCGCTCCCGGAAAATCTAAGGGAATTAATATAGTTTCTTGGAATTTTACTGGAACAAATCCAAAAGTAGCACAAGCCAAAACCCTTGCCTACGGTGGTTTTGCATCGCCCAGAGTTCCTGCAGGAAAGTATAAGATTTTGATGACAAAAGGGAACGAAACCTACACGCACGAGATTGAAGTGAAGTATGATGACAAATCCGTAACAACACTGGAACAGCGAAAAGAGCAAGAAGCCCTCACCAAAAAACTCTACAATATGGTTGAGGATTTGGCATATATGGTTTACGAAATAACCGAAACCCAAGTAAAAGCTTCAGAAGTAATCGCCAACAATCCAAAAGGAAAAAAAGATGCGCAGAAATTATTTGACGCTTTGGAAAATCTTCTCAAAGATTTGGTAATCACAACGGGTGATAATTACGTAGCATCCGCAGATCCAGAATTGCGTGAGAAAATGGCAGATCTTTATAGCAATGTTGCAACAAATTTCAACAAGGTTTCTGGCGCTTCACAAGCAAATTATGAATTGATCGCAGATGATTTTTCAAAGGAAAAGAAACGCTATGAAGAAATAATGGCGAAAGAAGGGGTGAAATTCAATTCATTTTTGGAAAAGAACAATATTCAAAAGCCTGAAATTCAAAGCAAAGAAGAATTTTTGAAGAAAGGATAATCTATTGTTCTGCCACGAATACCCGAATGTTTTGATAAAACTTTGTGTATTCGTAGTTTTTCTTTTCTATTCATTCAAAAATAAACTCTTTAAACACTCGTTCACTTTTTCTATTATAATACTTTTGTAAAAAATTTTATTAGATGAAAAACACAGCACTTTCACACATACACGAACAATTGGGCGCTAAAATGGTGCCGTTTGCAGGATACAATATGCCAGTTTCATACGAAGGCGTAAATGCTGAACACGAAACCGTTCGCAAAGCAGTTGGCGTTTTTGATGTTTCCCATATGGGCGAATTCTTGATTACAGGTCCAAAAGCATTGGATTTGATTCAAAAAGTATGTAGTAACGACGTTTCAAAACTTGTGGATGGGCAAGCGCAGTACAATTGCTTACCAAACGAAACAGGCGGAATTGTGGACGATTTGATAGTTTACAAACTAAAAGATGAAGAATACTTATTGGTTGTAAATGCTTCAAACATTGATAAAGATTGGGATTGGATTTCAAAAAATAATTCCGCTGGCGCGACTATGCGCAATCTTTCCGAAGATTATTCACTATTGGCTATTCAAGGGCCAAAAGCGATTGAAGCTATGCAATCATTGACTTCGGAAGATTTGAGTGCTATAAAATTCTATCATTTTAAAATAGCCGATTTTGCCGGAATTGAACACGTAATTATCAGCGCGACTGGTTACACAGGTAGCGGTGGTTTTGAGATTTATTGTAAAAACTCTGAAGTTGAGCAAGTTTGGAATAAAGTTTTTGAAGCTGGAAAAAATTTCGGCATTAAACCAATTGGATTAGCTGCACGCGATACACTTCGCCTTGAAATGGGCTTCTGTCTTTACGGAAACGATATAAACGACAATACTTCGCCTTTGGAAGCTGGATTGGGTTGGATTACCAAATTCACAAAGGATTTTACAAATTCAGAGAGTTTGAAAAAACAAAAAGAAGAAGGTGTAAAAAGAAAATTGATCGGTTTTGAATTGACCGAACGGGGCATTCCACGCCACGACTACGAAATTGTTGATAAAGACGGAAAAAACATCGGAATTGTTACCAGCGGAACAATGGCGCCATCTTTAAACAAAGGCATCGGCATGGGTTATGTAACCGTTGAAAATAGCGCTCCGGACACTGAAATTTTTATTCAAATTAGAAACAAACCCGTTGCAGCAACAGTGGTGAAAACTCCATTTTATAAAGGTTAATGCAGGATTACCAAGCAATTTTAGAAGAAATTCACGAGTCGCTCAGAAAATTTGAAAACACTGGGGAAGTTGCAAGTTATATCCCAGAATTAGCAGATATTCCAAAAGATAAATTTGGAATCCATTTGCAACTGATTACTGGTGAAAATTACTCGGTTGGGGATGCTGCCGAAAAATTTTCAATCCAAAGTATTTCAAAAGTACTTTCACTTGCCAAAGCTTTTCAATTGGTTGGAAACGACCTCTTGGAGCGAGTTGACGTGGAACCTTCTGGAAACCCTTTTAACCATCTTTCGCTTTTGGAACTTGAAAATGGCATTCCGAGAAATCCGTTGATTAATTCGGGAGCAATTGTTGTTGCGGATGTTTTGCTTTCACATTTAAAAAATCCGAAAGAAGATTTTTTAAATTTCGTTCGGGAATTGGCGCACGATAAAACCATTTCGTATAACGCTAAAATAGCCGAATCTGAGAGGATTACGGGTTTTAATAATTACGCTGCCGCCAATCTATTAAAGGCTTACGGCAATCTTCACAATAAAGTTGAAGACGTTTTGGATTTTTACTTCCACCAATGTTCAATAATGATGGATTGCAGACAACTTACCAATGCTTTTTTCGTTTTCGCTAACAAAGGTAAGTGTTTGAAAAATATTCAACATTTAACTTCCAGCCAAGTAAAGCGAATTAACGCAATAATGCTCACTTGCGGCTTTTATGACGAAGCCGGTGAGTTTGCTTTTGAAGTAGGTTTACCCGGAAAGAGCGGCGTTGGCGGTGGAATTGTAGCGTTATTGCCACATTGCTTCACCATTGCAACTTGGGCGCCTGCGCTGAATCCGAAAGGAAATTCCTATTTGGGAATGCAGGCTTTGGAGCAATTCACAACTAAAACGAAATTGTCGATTTTTTAAAAAGTTTGAAGAGGATTTTAATGCGAAAGAAATTAGAAAAGCAACGAATTTTGATTTTGGGCGGCAGTGGCTTCGTTGGCAATGCGCTCTATAAAGAGCTTCTCTCCTACTTTGAGGTTCATTGCACCTATTGTCAACAACACGGCGCATTTTCTGAAAACCAGATTTTCAATAAATTCTGTGTTGAAGAGGATTCAATGTTTTTATTGCTAAATGAAATACAGCCGACGATTATAATTTCGGCTATAAGCGGAGATTTTAAATGTCAGCTTGAAGCACATCAACAAATTGTAAATTACGCGTTGATTAATGACTATTGCATGGTTTTGTATCTTTCTTCTTCAGAAGTTTTTGATGGAAAATTTAGGCATCCGTCCTATGAAAATGATTTAACACTTTCGGAAACTGCGTTGGGGAAATTCAAGATTTCAGTTGAAAAATTATTATTGGAAACAATTCCGCAACAAGCCACGATCTTAAGGTTGCCAATGGTTTTGGGAATAAATTCCCCAGAAATTATACATTTACGACAATGCATTCGCCACAATGCGAATTTTGAGGTTTTTCCAAATATGATAATTACCGCAACCACAATTAACAAAGTCTGCCAACAAATTCATTATATAATTAACCAATCGCTTCGTGGAATTTTTCATTTGGCGAGTAACGATATGGTGCATCACGAAGACCTTTTTCGGGAAATCACTTCAAAAATGGGGGATAAAATGCCTATCTTTAAAAGTGTTTTTAGCAGTAATGAGGAAAAATACAATGCAATTCTTCCGAAGGAAAATAAACTTCCCAATTCACAGCAAATTACTGTTTCACAGGTTATTGAAGAATGTAGCCTAAACGAAGAAATTATGTCAATTAAATAAAAAAAGATACTATGAAAGCTTTATCAGAAAAACAGATTAATGAAAAATTAAAGGAATTTGAAGGTTGGGATTATCACGAAGGCGCCCTGCATACCATTTTTGAATTTGAGGATTTTAAGGAAGCATTTTCAGCAATGACAAGAATTGCTTTTGAAGCCGAAAAAATGCAGCACCACCCTGAATGGAGCAACGTTTATAATTCTTTGGAAATATATTTATCAACTCACGATGCAGACGGTGTTACGGAAAAGGATTTTGAGTTGGCAAAGATTATTGATGATCTTATTGGTTAGAAATTCCAAAACACAAACACTAAATAACAAATAAATTCCAAAAATCAATTGCCAAGCGCCAAAACGTTTGAATTTTGTGGTTTGATATTTATTTGGAATTTGGTTTTTTGTTATTTGGAATTTGTCTCAGAGATATGGTTTTTTTTATATTTGAGCCATTCTTTAAAGAATAAATAATAACAATAGAAATAGATAATATTTATGGGAAGAGCTTTTGAATTTAGAAAAGCAAGAAAAATGAAGCGTTGGTCTGCAATGTCCAAAGCTTTTACGCGTATTGGGAAAGACATCGTTATGGCAGTGAAAGAAGGCGGCCCAGATCCGGATGCCAATTCTAGACTGCGTGCGGTAATTCAAAACGCAAAGGCGGTGAATATGCCCAAAGAAAACGTAGAACGCGCCATAAAACGTGCAAGCGACAAAAGTTTGGGCGATTTCAAGGAAGTTCTTTTTGAAGGCTATGCGCCACACGGAATTGCTATTTTGATTGAAACTGCTACCGACAACAATACCAGAACAGTTGCAAATATTCGCAGTTATTTTAACAAATGTGATGGAAGTATGGGTACTTCAGGCTCTGTTTCTTTCATGTTTGACCATACTTGTAATTTCAGGATAAACCCAGAAGGTTTGGATATTGAAGAACTGGAATTGGAATTGATAGATCACGGCGTTGACGAGATTTTTGAGGATGAGGATGGAATAATGATCTACGCCCCTTTTGAAAGCTTCGGCTCCATCCAATCTTATTTGGAAGAAAACAAAATTGAAATACTTTCATCCGGTTTTGAGCGTATTCCCCAGGTAACAAAAAAACTTTCTGAAGAGCAAGCTGCAGATGTAGAAAAACTTTTGGAAAAAATTGAAGAGGATGATGACGTTCAGAACGTATATCATACTATGGAGGAGTCTTCGGAAGAATAAAAAAATACAAAATAAAAAGCCACCCAAAAGGTGGCTTTTTAATTATAGCTTCATTGTTTTTTATCGGTCAATAAAATATAAAGACGACGCGCCCGCAAACGGGGAGCTTAATGTTGGTGTTAAATTACCCCCAGCACCAATTTCACTGAAGAATAAAATTTTACCTCCATCATTAGCCCGTTCAGCAATAAATACTGTTTGGCTTGTACTTTCATACTCTACTGAAACTGGATTTCCAAGTTGTGTGAATGATCCTGAAACCCTTATTTGGTTTCCGGCGAAAGTTAAGGTTCCTCCATCGGGAGTTGCATCAAATTTTGTTACAAAACCATTAATGAAGTTAAACCCTCCATCGCTTTCATTTGCAGCATCGCCGATGTCAGTAAGAATTACAAATCCACCATCTTCGGCAATTCCATGGGTGCGTGTAATTCCTTCAATAGTAATTCGTTTATCTGGTGTTGCTGTAACATCAGTGGTATAAGTTGAAATGAAATTTTTCAATACGGCAACATCCGCAGTCTTATCAACTACTGTGTAAAGGTCGTTTCCAATTAATTGGATTCCCCAAACGGCATAATTAACAGTTACAATATTACGAAGGGTGTATCCACTTGCATCGCGTACAAAAACAAAAAACCTACCATCATCTGTATTTGGATCACCATCCGCATCTGCATTGTCAGAAACTATATAAACATTATCCTTAACAGCAATATCTCTAGGGCTTTCCAAAACACCATTGCTTGATAGAAATAAGTTTAGCGTTCCTCCATTTGCAATATTTTCTACATTTGAATAAGTATTGATAACAGATTGTGCTCTTGAGTTCACTACAAGTTCATCTGCATCTTCATCATAATAAATCCCTTCATTATCATTAGATCCCGATGAAACTGAATTTAGCAGAACACCATCCGGAGTGAAATTGTAAATACCAATATTATTGCTTGTATTGCTTGTAGCATAAACAGTTGCTAGAATTGTTGGTGGCAAATTTCCGCCACCTCCACCTGGGTCATCATCATTGCTGCAAGAGAAAAAAGTAAGGGTTAAAGCAAAGAGTGGAAGTAAAAATTTTATTTTTTTCATATCATTTTAAATTTTTATACATAGTTAATAATAAGATTTTGAATTTATAAAAATATGCTAAATGCTTAACTAACTTTTAACAAGACACTATTGATTATCAATAACTTAGTTAATTTTTACTGACTCTGTTATAACATTTTTTTAATTAGGAATATTCCTTTTTCTTCCCAATAATACCTTTGTAAAATGAGCGCAGTTTAATAGTATCTGCATCAATATTTCCCGTTGGATAAAAAGGTTTATTTATTATCACCTTTTTTGTTAGATAATCAAAAGCCACACAAATAATAGGGACATTTGCAGCTAAAGCCATATAATAATATCCGGTTTTCCAGATTGTTACTTTTTTTCGAGTACCCTCAGGAGCCATTGCGAGGCGAAATTCATCTTTTTCCTTAAAAATTTGAGCGATAGCTTCTACCTTATTTTGTCCAGAAGTCCTGTCTAATGGCGCTCCCCCCATCCATCTAAAATACCAACCAAACGGCCATTGAAACAATTCCTTTTTAGCTATATAATTAATTTCGACGCCAGATAATTTTCTTGTAAATGCTCCAATATAGAAATCATGCCAACTGGTATGCGGAACAACAATAACCACAGCCTTTTTTATTGCCGGATCAAATGAGCCTTCCAGTTTCCAGCCCATCAACTTTTCAAATACAAATTTTGTGATTCCCATAAAAGGCAGCTCTCGAACTTACATTTTAAGGTAAAGTTCTTTCAATTTTGTAGGTGTAATAATAGTTTCCCAATTACTGCCCAAAGCGTTTTCCCAAAGCGGAACCATACCCATTGCAACGGTAATCATAGTATCCATCTGTGCTTCTGAAAGGTTTTTACAAATTCCCTGTGGAATTTCCACATTGTGTTTTTCAACCATTTCTTTGAAAAGCGCCACATCTTTTGGATAAAATTCTCCCAAATGTTGAAAAACAATGCAATTACCTACCCCGTGTTTTGTTCCTAGCACGTAGCCCAGTCCATAGCTCATTGCATGTGCAACACCCACTTGTGAATAGGCAATACTCATACCACCATGCCAGGAAGCCATCATTAATTTGGCTCGCGATTCTTCTTCTGAAAGAGTGTCGCCCAAGAATATTTCCATACAAAGATCATAGGCTTTTTCGCCATAACTTTGGCTAAATGCATTCAAAAATGTGCCATTTAGCGATTCAACACAATGAATAAAACAATCCATTCCTGTATAAAACCATTGGTTTTTTGGAACACCCTTAGTCAGCGCTGGGTCAAGAATTACTTGATCAAAAGGCGTGAAATCACTATTGATCCCCAATTTACGCACAGGCCCTGTTAAAACAGTTGTTCGGGAAACTTCAGCGCCAGTTCCAGAAATTGTTGGCACGCCCACATGATAAACGGCTTTTTGTTTCACCAAATCCCAGCCTTGATAATCGGCTGCACTTCCTTTGTTTATAAGCATAATTGAAACTGCCTTTGCCAAATCCATCACTGTACCGCCGCCAATGCCTATAATTCCGGATGGCGTGTGAATGAATTCTGCTTTAATATCATTGACCAAATTATCTACTTGTGAGGTTTTCGGTTCTTCTTCTGCAGAAACAAAAATTAATTTATCATTGAAGCGAAGTTGTATGCGGTCCAAAAACTCTTTATTCTCTTTAAAAACGTCATCCACTAAAAATATAAACGGTGCTTTTTCCTGTTTTTGTGAAGAGAGAATAGACGAAAGTTGGTCAAAACAGCCTTCCCCAAAAACCACTTTGGGCACCATTGGGAAATTCCTGAATTTATTATTGACGGTATCTGGCTTACTATCTTTTAAAATTTTATTCGCTTTTACAAGGTCTTCCGGCGTGTCAATTTCAACCCCTGTAGTATTTGAAACGGCCATTTTTATATTTTTCCCGTATTCCAAATAGCGGATGCATTCTATTTTTTCCACAGCCTCCAAAGATCGCATCGGCAAACGGTAAAAATCCATAATTGCTTGCTTTCTGAAGGCGTAGATACCTTTATGCTTGTAATATTGAATATCCACATTTTTATCACGTGGATATGGAATGGGCGAACGTGAAAAATAAAGTGCAAAATTATTTTTGTCAACAATTACTTTCACGCAATTTGGGTCGCTAATCTCCTTCCAATCGTGGATTTCAGTCATTAAAGATGCCAGATCTATTTTATCGGCATCCGGCTCGTTGAATACTGCAAGCACTTTTTCCAGCCCTTCCCTACTTGTAAAAGGTTCGTCTCCCTGCACATTTACCACTATATCCACGTCCATGTTTTCAACGGCCTCAGCTATACGATCACTGCCGCAGTCGTGTTCTTTTTGGCTCATAATGGCTTTTCCTCCGTTAGTTTCAATTTCATTAAAAATTACATCACTATCAGTCACCACATAAACTTCATCAAAAAGATTTGTTGCTTTTGCGGCTTCGTAAGTTCTTACTATCACGGGTTTTCCGCCCAAATCCTGCATTAATTTTCCTGGAAATCTAGAGGCGCCGTATCGCGCGGGAATCATTGCTATTATTTTCAAGACTGAGTTTTTAAAATGATTTCAAAAATAAGAAGATTAAGTTCTTGGCAATCGTTTTTTTCGAAGCTTTTTATAAAACCTAAAAATTACAAAAAACAAAAATATAACTAAGATGAATGCTATAATGGGAATAAAAATAGAGGCGATTGCCATAACGATGGAAGTACCAGTTTCCACAGTACTTAATACAGGATTTGCAACGCCGCCCGTGGTTGTACTAGAAGTAAGCCTAGCTGCGGCTGCATTTCCTTTTATTGCAGCTGCGGTACCTCCACCAGCGATTATGGCTAAGGCCCAAGTAACTGTGGGATTTAAATCCGTAACTGTTGCTACCATAACGGCCGTTCCTGCAAGGGTAGCTAAGGGCAAAGCTATTGTATCCAGCAAATTATCCAACCAAGGAATATAATACCCAAAAATTTCTATCAAAGTAGCAACTCCCATTGTGATTACCGCAGTAAGGCTTCCCACCCAATGCCAGCTTTCATTTAGAGGAATAATATCATAATATCCCGCCAAGCTTAAAACTAACAAAGGCAAAAAAACACGGAAACCAACAGCAGCCGCTAAACCGATGCCCAAAAAGATACTGATTGTTATTTCAAAAGTTTCCATTAACTACTAAGCTACAAAAAAATCATCCTTAAACCCTATTAAATACAATTTTTCACGGGCGCGCGTAACGGCGGTATAAAGCCAGCGAAGATATTCTCTGTCTATTCCATTTGGAAGATAGGGTTGTTCAACAAACACAGTGTTCCACTGCCCTCCCTGTGATTTATGGCAGGTAATGGCATAGCTGAACTTAACTTGAAGCGCGTTGAAATATTTATTGTTTTTAACAGCCAGAAATTTCTTGTATTTTGATTTTTCATTGGCGTAATCCTTCATCACTTCTTGATACAGTTTGTTTGATTCATCATAAGTGAGCGATGGGCTTTCAGAAGTAAGTGTATCTAAAAGAAGTACTGTCTCCAAAGGTTTCATATTAGGATAATCCACCATCCTTATTTTCACTTCAGCAAAACGAAAACCGTACAATTCCTTAAAAGCGAAAATTTCCAAAACCTCTACAATATCACCATTGGCTATAAACCCAGCTTCACTGGCATTGTCCACCCAAAAATAATTGTTCTTCACCACCATTAAATAATCGCCCGCAGAAAGTTCCGATTCCTGGAAAAGAATACGTTCACGGATGCTTTGATTATAAAGGTTTGCGCGTTTATTGGAGCGAACAATTATAACAGTGTCCTCATTTCCCAAAGTTGAATAGCTATCATTAATGGCATCCATGATTTCCTGTCCGTCAGTTGGACGAATGATGTCTGGAAAATCAATTCCTGAAAATTTAAACGCTTCATAAAGTTCATCATCCAAACGCTCACGGATTTTTGTTGCGTTCTCTAAAATACCGCTGTCTTTTTGCTGCCGTACTACTTCATCCAATTCAAGAAGAATTACTTCACGGTTGTATTGGTTTTCCAAAACCCTGGCGTCCAATGCTGGGCTTATGGAAAGATGCACAGGTGGTAATTGCGCAGAATCGCCAATCAACAAAAGTTTACAATTGTTTCCGCTGTAAACATATTGCATCAAATCATCAAGCAATGAACCGTTTTCAAAAAGTTTTGAATCTTGATTTATATCTGGAATCATGGAAGCTTCATCCACAATAAAAATAGTATCACGGTGTTTATTTTCCTGTAAAGTGAAGGAAATGGAACCTCCCTTTCCACTTTTTGGAAAATATATTTTTTTATGAATTGTAAAAGCTTGCTTGTTTGAATAATTACTGATAACCTTCGCAGCCCTTCCCGTTGGGGCAAGTAGCACAGATTTCTTTTTTGCTTTCGCTAAATTTTTCACTAAAGAACCTACAATAGTTGTTTTCCCGGTTCCAGCATATCCTTTCAATAAAAAGGTTTCATTTTTGTTCGTGCCCAGCACAAATTTCGCTAATAATTGAAGTGCAATATCCTGCTTGGTAGTTGTGTTATGTGGAAAATCATTTTTTAAAAAACTGTAAAATTCTGATACATTCATCATTTGCTGCTGTCAATGAGGGTTTAAAGATAGGTATGATTTTTTCGCAATATACTTTTGTGAACAAAAAAAAATTGTAGATTTGCGATAGACCTTTTAGTAAATCAACACTTAAATAATATCAATAATGAAATTAGTAATTCAGATTGTTCTTTGGATTGTCATCATCTTTTTGGGCTGGAAACTATATAACTCCGTAATGGGCCCCGTAGAATTCAATAAAGTTAAAGAAGCGCGATATGCCAAAGTAATTGCGAATTTAAAAGATATTCAGGCGGCAGAATTGGCGCATAAAGAAATTACAGGAAGCTTTACTGGCGATTGGGACAGTTTGGTTCGTTTCATTGATACCGCAAAGTTTGCTATCACACAAAGACGCGATACCAGTTATGCCGATGTTGCAAAAAACAAAGCCTTCGGTATCAATGAAGGTTACTTTATAGAAGAATCACTTATAGATACTTTGAGCTTTACAGCTGTAAAAGATTCACTTTATGGAAATTCAGACAGGTACAAAACTATGATGAACATTCCCGTGGAAGGTGTAAATGCTAAGTTTGATCTTAAAGCTGGTAAAATTGTGAAGAACGATGCTACCTACTCTGTTTTTGAAGTGAAAGTTGCAAAAGATGTAATTTTAAGTGATCTTAACAAAGATCTTTTAGCTCAGGAAAAACAGGTTCAATCTGTTGCTGGTGTTAATGGTCCTTATATTAGTGTAGGTTCTTTGGAAGATATAAACACTACTGGAAACTGGCCAAAAATTTACGATTCTGCAAAAGACAAATAACATAGAAAATATTTTACAAAACAGACTGTCCGTTCAAGTTTCTTTGAACGGGCTTTCTTTTTTGGTGACAAACCCTGAAGAAAAAGAAGTTGTTTTTTTTATTGAAAAAACCCTCGACCATAGCACTACGCCAGAGGAATTGTTGATGGATATAGAATCCATTATGTTCAAAAACGACATTCTTAACACAAACTTTTCTGAAGTATCCGTCATTTATTCAACGCCCGTTTACAGCCTTGTTCCTGCCCAGCTCTTTGATGAGGCAAAAGCCAGTGAATATTTAAAATTCAATTCTAAAATTCTGGCAAATGATTATATGGCGCATGATGTTTTGGAAGATATAAACATCGTGGTGGTGTACGTTCCTTTTATGAACATAAACAATTTCTTCTTTGAAAAATATGGATCGTTCAATTATTACCATTCCACAACGGTACTTCTGAAAACCATTCTCGAAAAGGAAAAATATTCGCTGCCAAAAATGTATTTGCACTTTCAGAAAAACACTTTTGATTGTGTGGTTTTGAAGAATGGTGAATTGCAGCTTTGCAATACATACACTTACAAAACCCCGGAAGATTTCATCTACTATACCCTTTTCTGCATGGAACAATTAAATTTGAATCCTGAAAACCTTCCCGTAATACTTTGCGGTGATATTGAAAAAGAAGATGAAAATTATAAAATTGCATACACCTATATTCGAAATATTGAGTTTGCAGACACAAAGCATTTCCAAATAAATATTGATGCCGAAGATAAAGCACACAAGCATTTTATTCTCCAAAACACTATCTAAATGCGTATAATTTCTGGCATATACAAAGGAAGAAGGCTTACCGCTCCTAAAAACCTACCCGTGCGGCCAACGACCGATTTTGCGAAAGAAGCTCTTTTCAACATTCTGCGCGTTCGGTATTATTTTGAGGAAATTGTGGTTTTAGATCTTTTCAGTGGCACCGGAAACATCAGTTTTGAATTTGCTTCGCGCGGAGTTCCAAATATAACCTCAGTAGATGCCCATCACGGTTGTGTTCAGTATATCAATAAAATTTCTGAAGAATTTGAATTCCCAATCACAACGATAAAATCTGATGTAAAAAAGTATTTGGAAAACACTTCAGCAAAATTCGATGTTATTTTTGCAGACCCACCGTATGACTTTACTTCTGAAGTTCTAAAAGGTTTGACAGAAGAAATTTTCAACAATTCTTTGTTGAATCCCGAGGGATTGCTTATTATTGAGCACGCAAAGCAAAATGATCTTTCCTCACTTCCACATTTTGTAGAAGCTCGCAGATACGGAAGTTCCGTATTTAGTTTTTTTAATTAAACAAAATAAACCTTGTCGTTTACTAACAAAACTATTGATTTAGGTTTCGTTCGCATGGAACTTTCCGAGCATTGTGTTATTGCCACTGTGAAAGAAGGCGTTTTGATTGAATTGGACCATATTGCGGCACTTCACGAGGTTTTTGCAAAATATTATTCCGCTAGAAATTTTGGATATATAGACAACAGAGCGCATCAGTACGCCATAAACCTAAGCCCCGAACTCTACAATTCGCGCTACCCTAAAATGGTTGGTCTTGCCATTGTTTGCTATACAGAAAGTGCAATCAAAAATGCTAATTTTGAAAAATCGTTTTACAATTGGCCGTTTGAAGTTTTCAAAAATCTGGAAGAAGCCCAACAATGGATTGCGGACTTAGTTGCTGAAGAAGAAAAAAAAGCAGGCCTATAAGCCGGGTTCTGTATCCATCAAAAAAGACGAATCCTTATCATTTATCTAGGCGTTAAGTTACCAAAACGCTCAATCTGCCTACCCTCCTGCATCGGGCGGGAACCCTCAAGCACAGGTTTACGTGGCATTTCACCGCATAGAGTTTACCTGGTTTCACTACAGCATTACCTGTACATACTTTCTGCTGCACTTGTCCTATCCTCCTAAGCTTAAGCGAAGGAGGACGACGGCCGTTAGCCGCTATGCTTCCCTATGGTGTCCGGACTTTCCTCTCCCGAATTTAAATTCGGCAGCGATAAGGCGGCCTGCTGTGCAAAAGTACTCCAATGTTAATAAATATGGGAAAATACGAACAGCTATTTTTTTAAAACCCGTTGTACATCTTTATATTTGTTTCCGCACTATGGAACACTTCATTGTATCAGCCCGAAAGTACCGCCCCGCCGTTTTTAAAGACGTTGTTGGGCAACAGGCAATTACCAATACTTTGGAAAACGCCATAGAAAACAACCATCTTGCCCAAGCTTTGCTTTTCACGGGTCCACGTGGCGTTGGAAAAACAACCTGTGCAAGAATTCTTGCCAAAAAAATAAATTCAGACGGGAATGAAAAGGAAGGCGAAGATTTCGCTTTCAACATTTTCGAATTGGATGCCGCATCCAACAATTCCGTTGACGATATTCGCAATTTGATTGATCAGGTTCGAATCCCGCCACAAGTTGGAAAATACAAGGTTTATATTATTGATGAGGTGCATATGCTTTCCTCAGCAGCTTTCAACGCTTTTTTGAAAACATTGGAAGAACCACCAAAACATGCCATTTTTATTTTGGCAACTACCGAAAAGCACAAAATAATTCCAACCATACTTTCGCGTTGTCAAATTTTCGATTTTAGGAGAATTGGCGTTCGCGATATAAAGGAACATTTAGCCGAGGTAGCAAAGGCAGAAAACATTGAAGCCGAAGACGACGCTCTTCACATAATCGCCCAAAAAGCGGACGGCGCTTTACGTGACGCACTTTCTATTTTTGACAGAGTAGTTAGTTTCGCCGGAAAAAACCTTACCCGCGAAGCAGTTACCGAAAACCTGAACGTACTTGATTACACTTGGTATTTCCAGATTTCAGATTTGCTTTTGGAAAACAACATCCCGCAGGTTTTGGTTACTTATAACGATATTCTTTCAAAAGGTTTTGACGGCCATCATTTCATTATGGGTCTTGCCTCCCACTTCCGCGATTTGTTGGTTTGTAAAAACCAAGAAACTATAAATCTTTTGGAAGTTGGCGAACAAGTGAAAACAATGTATTTTGAGCAATCGCAAAAAACAAGCACACAATTTTTGATTGATGGAATTGACATTGCAAACACCTGCGACCTAAAATATAAAAACAGCCAAAACCAACGACTTTTGGTCGAACTTTGCTTAATGCAACTTGCTTCCCTAACTTTTCAGGGCGAAAAAAAAAACTCCAATAACGATGGGCGTTTCGTAATACCTCCCTCCTATTTTAAGAGCGAAAAATTTACTTCGGAGAAGATAACTTCTGCTGGAAGCATTGTCCCTAAATCTATAGAAAAGGGTGAAAAGGCTAAGGAACTTTCCGAAGAAATAGAAATTACCAATGTCAGCGAACCTTCGGAAGAACTTTCCAAAGAAAGTATTCCTTCTGAAAATAATAATTCCGAAGAAAATCCAGATGGCAGCGAGCCACAAAAAGTAATTGAACGCCCGCAGATTCTCGCTGAAAGAAACGCCAAAAAAGTTTCCGCACTATCCCTGAAAAGCATTCAAAAAAAGCAGGAAATAAAGCAGGAAATGGTTGCAAACCAACCTGATGCTGAAAATCTTCCTTCAAATGAATTTTCAGAAGAAGAAATGCAGGCAGCTTGGACGGAATACACCACAAGCGTTGAAAGCGACGGAAAATACAATCTGCTTTCACATTTAACAATGGGCGTTCCAAAATTGGATGGCTCCATCATTCATCTTGAATTTCCAAACCAAACCATTAAAACTGAAGTAGAACGTGCCAAGTATGAATTGCTTGGGTTTTTACGTGAAAAGCTTCAGAATTACGATATAGATTTAGACATCACCGTAAACGAGACCGTCGAAAAGCGCTACGCTTACACTACGCGTGAAAAGTTTGAAAAAATGAAGGAAATGAATCCGATGATTGAAAAATTGCGGAAGGAATTTGATTTGGATATTTAATTACATAATCGTTTCGGGCTTGCGCAACGACCGAATTCTTTTAAAGAAAAACTTGAAACCTGAAACCTTGAACTTGAAACAATTTTTATGCTTGGTTTAAAACTTCCCACAGACCCGCGCTGGGTAAACATAGTTGAAAAAAACATAGAAGACATTCTTACCGATCACGCTTGGTGTGAGCAAAAAGCAGCTTCCACTGCAGTCTCTTTGATTGTAAGCTTCCCTGAATATACAGATTTGATACAGGAAATGATTGCTTTGGTAAAGGAAGAAATAAGCCATTTTAAAATGGTGCACGACAAAATTCTTGAAAACGGTTGGGTTTTGGGTCGCGACCGAAAAGATGAATATGTAATGCAGATTATTCAATTTTTTCCAAAAGGTGGAAGCCGAACCACGCAATTAGTTCACAGATTACTTTATGCAGCTCTGATTGAAGCACGAAGCTGCGAGCGATTCAGACTTTTAAGCGAAGAACTTGAAGACAAAGAATTGGCAGAATTCTACCGAAAACTGATGGTTAGCGAAGCAAACCATTACACAATGTTTCTCGGTTTTGCGCGACAATATGGCGATAGAAAAGAAGTTGACCAAAAATGGAACGACTTACTTGTTTTTGAAGCTGAAGTAATGAAAGATCTCAGTAAACACCAATCTATTCACGGATAACATTTAAATTCTTCGAGATGAAACTTAAAAGAAGAAGAAAACTGGTTAAATATGCTGACATATTGGATAAACCCATTCGGTTCAATCCTTTTGTATTCAGCAGAATGTTTATTCTTTGGGCCGTTCTCGGGCTGATTGGTGGAATAATTTCAGGCGCTTATTGGGTTGTGTTGATGTTTCTTACCGATTTTTTAGCCGTTTATCAAGGTTGGCTCGTTATTCCCGTAATGGCCGTCTGTGGACTTTTAGCGGGTTTAATAATCTATTTTATAGGCGATCCGGGAGAAATGCAACTTATTGTAAACAACATCCGTTTTAACAAAGGAAAGCTGGATCCAAAAAATAATCCTTCCATGATTTTGTCTTCTTTGCTCTGCGTTGCTTCAGGCGGAAGTTTAGGTCCGGAAGCACCCTTAGTTCAAGTTACTGGTTCTACAGGTTCTTGGATGGGCAAGGTTTTCAGGTTAAAGGGCGAAGAATTACGCTCACTAAGCATTGCTGGGATGGCTTCAGGGTTTACGGCATTGTTTGGCGCACCTTTGGGCGGAAGTCTTTTCGCTTTGGAAATTTTGCACCACAAACACGCTGTGGAATATTACCAAGCCATCATTCCAGCCCTTGTCGCAAGTGGTTTCAGTTATATTGTTTTTGCCCTTATTGTACATTTGGGACTTGGCCCCGCTTGGGATTTGCCAGCCTATGAAATGGCAACTGTTTTCGACTTTGCTTGGGCATTCTTTTTCGCCGTTATAGCTACCATCGTGGGCTGGGGTTTTATCTTCTGCACCAAATTCTTTAAAAATCTCTTCGGAAAACTGAAAACGCCAATTTATGTGAAAACATTAATCGGTGGTCTTTTGTTGGGAACCATCGCTTTTTACATTCCATTAACCAGATATTTTAGCCATTTTGAAATTGAAGAACTGCTTAAGGGCGATCTTACCATGGAATTCTTGGCAGCTGTCTTGATTTTTAAAATCATAGCTATCGCCATAACCGTAACCTCTGGTTGGCGCGGAGGATTTATAATTCCATTGTTTTTCTGTGGCACTGCGCTCGGGCTTTTAATCCATAGTGTTTTTCCATCCATCAGCCTTTCGTTGACCATAGTTAGCTGTATGGCGGCGATAAACGCTTGTGTAACGCGCACACCGATGAGCACGACCATTCTTTTGGCAACACTCACTGGGTTTACGTATTTTATTCCCATACTTTTTGCTAGTTTAACGGGTTATTTTCTTGCACCACGAATTCCATTTATTGGCGCACAGATGGAGGAAAAAGAACGAAAAAGCACACAGAAAAAATTTCAAAAAACCAAAGAATAAAAGTCAGCTATTATTCATTTGTCATTAATAATTATACATTATGAAAGCAATTCTCACCATCTGCCTTCTCGTACTTTCCAATTCCTTTATGACTCTTGCCTGGTATGGCCACCTAAAATTTGCTGAATGGAAATGGTTTAGCAAGCTCGGGTTAATAGCCATAATCCTCATAAGTTGGGGGATCGCCCTTTTTGAATATTTATTCCAGGTACCCGCAAACCGAATGGGCTACAGTGGCAATGGTGGTCCGTTTTCATTGTTGCAATTAAAAGTGATACAGGAAGTAATTACACTCGTGGTTTTTGTAGGTTTTACACTCTTGGTTTTTAAGACGGAAACATTTCGGGTTAATCACGTTATAGCCTTCGTATTGCTTATACTTTCTGTATATTTTATGTTTAAGAAATAAAGTATCTTCATATTTAAATAAAATTGTTTTGAATAAAATACTTCTAATACTATTATTGTCAGTATTATTTTCAAATTGCGGCGAATCTTACAAATATAAAACGGAGCCAACTTCTGCATTTAAAAAAATAATTTTTCATACATCAGAATGTTTCGGAACTTGTCCCACATATCATTTAGAAATTGACTCAGATAAAAGAGTCAAACTTTATGCAGAAAAAGTTTACAAAGATAAAATTGGACGATCCTATGAGATAGATTCTACAAAAGTCGGCTATTTTACAGGATTTGCTAAAGACAGTATTTTTCTAGCATTAAACAAAGAAACTAAATCTATTGGTTTAGAAAATATTGAGTTTGATGGAGTCAGCTGTTGCGACGGCTCCTTAAAAACAATAATCGTTTATTATGATGGTAAAAAGAAAATTCTTCAATCCATGTTTCCACCAGAAGAAGCAAATAATCTTATCAAAATTCTTTATGAAATTTGTGATAAAAGTGAACTAGAAAGAACAACAAAATTTACTATTGAAAATTATAAAAAATAATTGACAACCGAATTATTTAGTAGAAAAAGCACATTAAGTGTTTATCTACACTTGAGCAAACATTTAGAACCAAATCAATGAAAAAAATATTACTGATTTTAATCCTTCCAATTTTAGTTACTAGTTGCCATTTTAGTAACAAATATCAAAATCGAGAATCTGACCGACAAAATGCTGAAAAAGTTACGGCTGAACTTTTTGATTATATAAAAAACTCTGAATTTGAAAAAGCGACTGAACTTTTTGGCGATGAATTTTATAAAGTAACTTCAAAAGGAGATTTAATGGAAATTTTTGAATCGACTCAAAAAAAGCTTGGTAGATTGAAAAGTACAGAGCTGGCTGATTGGAATACAGTGGTTTCAGAAGGGGCGATTGAGCAAGGTGTTTATAATTTATCCTATAATGGGGAATTTGAAAATGACAATGCAATCCTTAAAATCACCCTAATTAAAAATGAAAACGGAGAAATAAAAGTAGCCGGATATAATATTCAATCAAAAGCATTTCTGAATTAAAAAAGTTTTTTACAAACGAAATCCATAGCCACGATCCCACCCCAACGTTAAAAAAATAAAATATGAAAATCTTCTCGCTAACAATCGTAATTTCATTGACTTGTATGTTTCAGTCAATTGGGCAAATTAACCCAATTACTAATCTCTTTTGGGACCATCATTACATTTACCCAAATAACTTCTTTGAATTGACTTGGGAAGAACCAGCAATTCCCCATGACGAATTAATAGGTTATAACGTTTATAGGGAAAATGAGCTTTACAGATTCCAAACCGAAAATTCGTTGTATAATTTAGAACAAGGATCAAATTGTGGAGAAGATTTTCTACTCTATAATAACGGCCAGGGGTTTTTTGCACACGTAACAGCCGTTTATAATCCAGGCGAAGTTGAATCTGAATATATTGAAACAGTATTTGTTGAAGGACCATTGTTGGAAATTAAAGATTTTAATAATCAAAAAGTGATAATATATCCTAATCCTTCAAATGGCATTATTAATATTGGAAATAAAAATTTGAAGAAAATTGTGGTTTACGACATTACAGGAAAAAAAATTAAAGAATTGAAAGCTAGTTCTCAAATAGATCTATCAGATGTTACCAAAGGTATTTACTTGATAAATTTGATTTCTGATGATGGTGTAACAGTAAACAAAATAGTACTCCAATAAATATTTTGGTCAAAAACGCTTACTTTTCATTCAATAAAACAAAACTCAACATATAAATCCATAAACATCTGATATTGTGTATCTTTAATGGTAACTAATCAAAATGTTACCATGAAAACATACACAGTAAAAAGCGGCGATTCTTTGGGGCTAATAGCTTTCAAACAATTAGGGGCAACCGCCAAGTGGCGCGAAATTGCAGAACTGAACAATATTGTAAACCCAAGCAAAATTGAAGTGGGCCAAATATTGCAATTGCCAATAGAAAGTGAACCCACGCCCAGCACCGAACGTGCGGATGTTGTTATTATTGAGGAAGACCCACGAATATATTATCAATATCAAACCGATACAACCCGAAAATATTTAGGCAAAAAGTTCCGAAAAGGAATTTTTAGACCGGGTAGTCAAATTACCGAAACATTTATTCAGCAAAATCCAAATCTATTAGCAGATTTAAAAATCAGTAAATCTGAAGTGAATGCTTTATTGGCCACTTCAGAAAACGAAGGAAATCTGGATGCTGTAAATACTTGGGACAATTCCTTTATGAGTTTTGGAATGTTTCAGTGGACGCTGGGCGCAGGAACTGGCGAAGGAGAATTACCAGCTCTTATTAAATTAGTAAAGGAAAAATATCCAGATGCTTTTCAGCAGTTCTGCGGACAATTTGGTGTCGATGTTTCTGCAGATACGAATGCCACCTATGGGTATTTAATTCATAATAATAACAAAGTAGATACTGCAGCAGAAAAGCAATTCTTCCGAAGTAACATTGTGGCTTATCGCTTTGTAGCGGCTGGAATGGATCAACGGGTTTGCGCCGTACAAATTTTGCACGCCATCAATCGCTTCAATCTTTTCTATTTCAACAAAACAGAAAAACTGGGCGGTAATTCATTGTTTGATCTGCTCTCTTCAGAATATGCGGCAGCGCTGTTTTTAGACAACCACGTGAACAGGCCGGGTTATCTTTGGCCCTGTGTGGCGAAAGCAATAAGCAATTCCGGTCTTTCCTACGAACAACTAAAAAATGGTGGAGACAAAGAAGAAATGAAGGTAATCAATCAGTACCTCAATGTTCGCGAAACCTACGGCAATTCGCCAATGACTGATGCAAAAAACAGAGCCGCCGTAACAAAACGATATCTTGATTCAGGAAAAATTTCTGCTTCAAAAGGGAGCTTTAAGTCTAACCGAGCGTTAAGGTAATTTTAGAAATAACTCGTTATTGGACTTCAATTTCAGCAGCAATCTTTTCATTGTAGAGACTGCGAACAATACCATCACTAAGTCCAATTTTTGGAACAAAAACATTTTTCGCCTTGCTCCATTTCATTGCAGAAAGATAGATGCGCGTGGCGGGAACCACAACGTCGGCACGGTCTGGGTTCATATCCAGTTCGGTAATGCGTTCTTCGTAGGTGAAGGATTTTATGTATTCGTAATAAGATGAAAGGTAGAAAAAGCTTAACGGCTTGCCAATCTTCTTTCCACTGCTTTTATAGATGCTGTTAATGTTTCCGCCGCTACCAATCAAAGAAACCTTGTGAAAATTTTTAGTTACATTCTTGATCCATTCTTCCACATCGTTCCACATACTTTCATCCACCCGATCATTTATAAGGCGCACTGTACCTAATTTAAAGCTTCGCGAAGCCACAATATGTCCATTGGCAAAAACGGTAAACTCTGTGCTACCGCCACCCACGTCTACATACAGAAAAACCTTATCATCCTGAATTAAATTCTTCAAATCTGTGGAAGCAATAATGGCAGCTTCGTCGTTACCGTCTATAATATTTATGGTTAGGCCGCTACGTTTTTCGATTATTTCTGCAATTTCACGCCCGTTGGAAGCTTCCCGCATCGCTGAAGTGGCACACGCACGAAAACGGTTGATGTTATGGGTTTTCATTAAAAGCCGAAAAGCCGTCATCGCGTCAACCATTCTGTTTGCACTATTATCAGAAATTTTTCCTTCAAGAAAAACTTCAGCCCCCAAACGTATGGGTACGCGCACCAAAGATGTTTTTTTAAAAAGAGTATCCTTTCCTTCCTGCTCTATCACGGAAACCACGAGTAACCGGATGGCATTACTACCAATATCTACCGCGCCATATTTTTCAATGTTCAACAAATTAGTTTACTTCAAGTTTGTTTAAATAATAATCATACATCATAAATTGGGAACGAACCGGCGGCTTGTTATTTTTAAGATACGCATTGTCGTTCTTAATGCTTATAACCCGCGCTTTCACATTATCGCTCCATCCAATTTCAAAGTTTTCAAGGATTTCCTTTTTAATATCCCCATCATAAATTGGGCAGGTTATTTCTACCCTGTTATCAAGGTTTCTTCCCATAAAATCTGCCGAAGAAATATAAACCTTTGTATCGCCTGCATTCTCAAAGATAAATAAACGCGGATGCTCTAAATATTTCCCCACGATACTTATAGCCTCAATATTTTCGCTCATTCCCTTCACTCCGGGAATTAAGCAGCAAATACCGCGGACTATCATTTTTATCTTTACCCCTGCCCGACTTGCTTCATATAATTTATCAATCATTTTGAAATCTGAAAGACTATTCAGTTTCAATTTGATGCCACTGGGCAAGCCTGCTTTTTTGTTTTTTATTTCGGTCTCGATCAAATGATAAAGTGCGTTTCGGGTGTAATGTGGTGAAACTATTAGATGGCGGTATTTCTTCACTTGATAATTCACTTCAAAAAACTCAAACACTTTGTTTATCTCTTTGCATATTTTTTGATTTGCCGTAAAAAGTGTGTAATCCGTATAAAGTTTTGCAGTGGATTCATTAAAGTTTCCAGTACTTATAACCCCATAACGAACCAACTTGTCATTTTCAAGTCTTTCAATTACGCAAACCTTGCAGTGCACTTTTAAACCTTTCACACCAAAAATGAGGCGCACGTCCTCGCTTTGGAGCAACTCCGCATATTCAATATTTGCTTCTTCATCAAATCGGGCCTGTAATTCAATCTGTACGGTAACGTCCTTTCCGTTCTTCTTCGCATTAATAAGTGAACTGGCAATGTGTGATACTTCAGCCAAACGATAAATGGTTATTTTGATGGATTTTACTTTCGGATCAAGTGCCGCTTCCCTTAAAAATTTTACCACATACATAAATGTTTGGTAGGGCGCATGCAGTAAATAATCCTTATCTAAAATTTTATCAAACAAACTTCCCTGTAAGCTTAATCCCGGTATTGGCAATGGCTCCTTGGGCTCATACTGAAGATCGGGTCTTCCCAAACGTGGAAAATCCATATAATCGCGACGGTTGTGATAACGCCCACCGGGGATAATACTATCCGTTTTATCGATGCCCATTTTGTTGAGCAGAAACTGAAGCGTTTTTTTGTCGATACTTTTGTCATAAACAAAACGCACCGGGTCGCCCGTGCTCCTGTTTTTTACGCTTTTAGAAATTTTATCGATAAAACTTCGGCTTAGATCACTGTCTATATCCAACTCGGCATCCCGTGTAATTTTAATCATATGTGCTGAAATACTTTCATATTTAAATATGCTGAAAATATTGTGCAGACAATGACGAATAAGATCATCGAGAATAATGACATATTGTTTTTCGCCTTGTTGGGGCAAAACCACAAAACGATCTATAGTTCTTGGTATTTCTATCAGTGCATAATTATGTTTTGTTTCAAAAGTATTATCCTCCTTGCTCATCACCATTGTTACGGCAAGATAGGCGGCACTGTCGCGAAGGCTTGGGAACTCTTCCAGTTCGCCAATCATTATCGTCATCATGGCAGGGCTTACGTGCCTCACAAAATATTCTGAAATGAATTTGCTCTGCTGTGGTGAAACCTCCGTTTCGTTTATTATAAAAATATTTTCCTTTCGAAGTTCTTTTTGAATATCACTCAGTATCTTTAAACTATGCGCCTGCTGATCTATAACTGTTTGGGTAATTTCTTCCAAAAGGTCCTTTGCGGAAATACCGCCCAAAAAGTTACGCCCCATTTTTCCAGCTTCCACAATTCTTTTAATGGTAGCATAGCGAACTTTGAAAAATTCATCAAGATTGTTTGAAAAAATTCCTAAAAACCGAAGCCGTTCAATCAATGGAATTTTTTTATCATTCGCTTCCTGCAAAACACGGGCGTTAAACTGTAACCAGCTTAGTTCCCTATTGTTATAATGATTGCGAACATGTGGATGGGTTGCTACTTTTTCAGTCATTATTTTAGATCCCTTGGGAATATTGTTTTTACGGTTTTACCCGTTGTTATTTCGCTCCATTCTTTCTCGTCAAACTGCAACATTACAAAGCCACAAGTTGGAACGTTTTCAATATAGCGGTTTCCGAGCATATTTGCAATGGAAGTAAAGGCGTGGTTGTGGCCAACAATCATTACGGAATCTAAATTGTTGTTTAGTGCTTTTATAATTCGCATAACGTTTTGACCACTAAAATCATAAAGGCCGTGGTCTGTTTCAAAATTTGCATCCGAAATATTTAACGCCTTTTTAAAAAACTGTGCAGTTGAAAAAGCACGTGTAGCATCGCTACTGATCATTTTTTGCGGTGGATCAATTTCTGTCTTTACTTTTTCAGAAACCAATTTTCCGTCCCGTTCCCCTCTTTTTTTTAATGGTCGTTTATGGTCGTCAACATCGTGTTTCCAAGATGATTTTGCATGTCTTACCAAATAAAGTGTTTTCATAAAAAGGTTTCTTTTTTCTTATTTCTCGTTTCTTGTTTCAGGTTATAACATTTGGGATTTGGGATTTGGGATTTGGGATTTGGGATTTAAAAACTATGGTGCCAAACGCTCAACAACCCAATCATCGTCCTTCAAAGTATAACGAATCCTGTCGTGTAGTCTATTGGGTCTGCCCTGCCAAAATTCAATGGAAACCGGTTTTACCACAAAACCACCCCAATTTGTGGGTTTTGGCACTTCTTTATTTTCGTATTTTTTTTCAAGCTCAGCCAGGTTTTTTTCCAAAACTTCACGCGAGGCTACAACTTCACTTTGATGTGAAACCGCAGCGCCCAACTGGCTTCCTTTGGGGCGGGAATGAAAATAATTGGTTGAATCTGCTTCCGAAGTTTTTTCAACGGTTCCTTTTATAATAATCTGACGCTCCATATTTGGCCAAAAAAAGGAAAGCGAGACCCTGTTGTTATTGGCTATGGATTTGCCTTTTTCGCTGTTGTAATTAGTATAAAAATAGAATCCGTTTTCGTCATATTTTTTAAGAAGAACAACTCTCCCTTTCGGGAAACCATCTGTGCCGATTGTGGTCAATGTCATTGCATTCACTTCATCTACACCGCCATTATCCTTCACCTCAAAAAACCAGGTGCGGAATTGCTGCATCGGGTTTTCATCTACAGATGTTTCAGAAAGTTCTCCCTTTTCGTAAGATTTTCGGTAATGGTGAAGCTTTTCAGCCATAGTTCAAGTTTTAATGCAAGTTAAGTGTTTTAAATTTTTTTTTGAAACACTGACATATTAAATATGTATTAAACTTTAAAAAGAAAAATGCTTGCCGTCTTCCGCCAATTCAACGTTTTCAAAAACCTCTTGTGCTTCTTTTCTGAAAAGTTCCAAATTGCCGTAACGGCCAGAATAATGGCCAAGAATTAAGGTTTCTACTTTTGCTTTTTTAGCTATGACCGCCGCCTCTTTAGCAGTACTGTGCTTGGTTTTATCACAAAGATGGTGGTGTTCTTCCAAAAAGGTTGATTCGTGATATAAAACTGTAGTATTTTCAATCTGCGGAACCATCTGTGGATTATAGGCCGTATCACTGCAATATGCGTAGGATTTTGTTGGTGGCGGATCAAAAGTAATGTCTTTGTTTGCAATCAGCTTTCCATCTTTGTTTTCAACATCAAACCCTTGCTTTATTTTGTTGTAATAGCTTAAATCGATATTGAGTTTTCTGGCTTCTTCCACATTTAGCTTGCGATCATCTGGTTTTTCTTTGAAAAGAAATCCGTTGGTGTAAATTCTGTGGTCCAAAGGAATGGTCTCCACAGAAACCTTTTCATCCTCAAAAATCATTTGAGACGAAGTGTCTTCCAATTCGTGAAAATATAACGGATAATTCGTGTATGTTTTTCCAAGTTTTAGAAGAAGCAAAATAGCTTCTTTAATACCTTTTGGCCCATAAATGTGAAGCTCAGCCTCTCTTCCCAAAAGAAGAAATGTAGAAATAAGTCCTGGCAATCCAAAAAAGTGATCCCCGTGCAAATGTGAAATAAAAATGTGCTTAATCCGCGAAAATTTAATCCTGTATTTCCGTAATTGGGTTTGGGTTCCCTCTCCACAATCAATCAAAAAAAGATGGCCCTTCATTTCCAAAACCTGCGCCGTTGGGTGCTGTGAGACTGTTGGTGTTGCGGAATGGCATCCTAGGATTGTTATTTTCATTTTAAATTGTAAGTTTTCAGTCGCAGTCGCAGTTTACAGTAGTGTTCAATTTTAAAATATAAACTGTGACTGTTTACTGCGACCGCAAACTTTTTTAAAATCCCAAGTCTCTTTCTATTTCCTCCATTTCAACAATGTCACCCGCTTCTTGCAGGGTTGGAACAACGATCATCTCAAAAGGAACATCGTCAATATCTATAGCGTCATTTACTATAACGAAAGATTGCTTTGTTTTTCGGTGAAGATTAGACGTTTTAAGGAACTGCAATAGTTGCGGAAGATCTAATGAATCGTATTTCAAAAGATTTAAAATTACATTTTGTCCTTTGTATTTTGAAGGAACCTGACTTTCTATAAACGATGCAAAGTCAATGATATCGTCCTTTTCATCTTCAAGGACAACGTAATTTGGATGATTATCAATCTTCATGATGTTTTATTTTTGAAGCCAATAAATAGATAACTGCCATACGTATGGCAACACCGTTTTGTACTTGTTCCAAAATGATGGATTGTTTGCTGTCTGCCACGTCACTTGTAATTTCTACCCCGCGATTTATTGGCCCTGGGTGCATTACTACAATTTCTTTATTTAGGGAATCAAGCAGCTTTTTGTTTAAGCCAAACTGTTGTGTGTATTCCCTAGTTGTAGGGAAATAACTAATGTCCATCCGTTCGTTCTGCACGCGAAGCATATTTGCTACATCGCACCATTCCAAGGCTTTGCGAAGGTTGGTTTCAACTTCAACATTAATTTTTTCTATGTATTTCGGAATAAGGGTTTTAGGACCACATACCTTAACTTTAGCTCCAAGTTTTTGAAGTGCGAAAATGTTTGATAAAGCAACTCTTGAGTGAAGAATATCCCCTACAATCACAATCTTTTTTCCGGCAACATCACCCAACTTTTCACGAATGGAATAAGCATCTAACAATGCTTGTGTTGGATGTTCGTGCGCACCATCTCCAGCATTAATTATACTTGCATCAACGTGTTTTGAAAGAAATACGCCTGCGCCAGGATTTGGGTGGCGCATCACCACCATATCTACTTTCATTGAAAGAATGTTGTTTACGGTATCAATAAGCGTTTCGCCTTTGGTTACCGAAGAACTTGATGACGCGAAATTTATAACATCTGCCGAAAGCCTTTTTTCAGCTAATTCGAAGGATAGTTTGGTTCGAGTGCTATTTTCAAAAAAGAGATTGGCAATGGTAATATCACGAAGCGATGGGACTTTTTTGATTGGCCGATTGATTACTTCTTTAAAATGATCTGCCGTTTCGAAGATGAGTTGGATATCGGCTTCGGTGATGTATTTTATTCCCAGTAAGTGGTTTACACTTAGTTCGCTCATTTTTCGGTTTTCTGTTATCGGTTATCGGTTATCGGTTTTCAGTTGTCGGTCTTTCGATTTCAGTTTCGGTTTCAATTTTTAACGAGATAAACTGCATCTTCTCCATCATTTTCCTTCCAATATACTTTTACTTTTTCACCGTTGATAGCATCTACCTGCCTTCCGCGATAATCGGGCTGTATGGGTAAATGACGGCTAAAACGGCGATCTATCAACGTCAGCAATTCTATTTCCAAAGGTCTTCCGAAAGATTGCATCGCTGTTAATGCTGAGCGGATGCTTCTTCCTGTGAAAAGCACATCGTCTATAAAAACAACATTTTTATCTTCTACAATAAAATCAATTCGGGTTTTGTTGGCTTCCAGCGGTTTTTCACTTCTTCGGAAATCGTCACGGTAAAATGTGATGTCCAAATAGCCAAGCTTTATATTTTTGATTTTGTATTCGTTTTCCAACAGCGTTTTCAACCTTTCTGCTAAAAAAACGCCACGAGGCTGGATTCCGATAAGTACTGTTTTTGAAAAGTCGTCGTGTTTTTCGATCAATTGGCAAGCCAAACGGTTAAGCGCAATGTTTATCTCGGTTGCGTTCAATAACACTTTTTGGCTCATAGGAAGTTCTGAATTGTATTCAGAAAGCAAAAATACATTTTTTTTGGCTTTTTAAAGTGATGTATTTGAAATTGATTAAATCTAAGGCATAAAAAAAGCCTTTCGTTTCCGAAAGGCTTTTAATTATTTATAAATGCAACGATTATTTTTTACCGTCCATTTTGTCTTTAAGCTCTTGTAATTTAGCGTTAGCATCACCAAGGGTTGGTTTTGCCTCATCTGCAGAAGCAGCTTGTTTTTTAACAGCTTCTTTTACAATTTTTGCTTCTTCTTCTTTGTGAATGCTCATGTGTGAAGCAACCACTTTCTTGAATTCTTTGTTGAACTCAATAATTTGGAATTCTGCTTCATCACCTTTCTTCAACATAGAACCATCTTCTTTTTCAAGGTGACGGCCTGGTACGAAAGCTACGATATCATCGTTGAATTTTACAGTTGCTCCTTTGTCAACTACCTCGTCAATCTTGGCAGTGTGCTTAGTTCCAACAGCAAATTCGTCTTCGTATTTATCCCAAGGATTTTCTTCAGTTTGTTTGTGACCTAAACTAAGTTTACGGCCTTCAACGTCCAATTCCAAAACAACCACTTCAAGTTCATCACCAATGTTAGTGAATTCACTTGGGTGCTTGATTTTCTTGGTCCAAGAAAGATCACTTATGTAGATAAGACCATCGATACCTTCTTCCAATTCAACAAAAACACCAAAATTGGTGAAGTTGCGAACAATACCTTTATGGCGTGAGCCAACTGGGTATTTTTTAGTGATATCAGTCCATGGATCTGGAGTCATTTGCTTAATACCAAGGCTCATTTTGCGCTCTTCCTTATCCATTGTAAGAATTACCGCTTCAACCTCGTCACCAACATTTACGAAATCCTGTGCGCTGCGCAAGTGCGTGCTCCAAGACATTTCGCTAACGTGGATAAGACCTTCAACACCTTCAGCAACCTCGATAAACGCACCGTAGTCTGCAATAACAACTACTTTACCTTTCACTTTGTCACCAACTTTCAACTCTTCTCCAAGAGCTTCCCATGGGTGAGCGTTCAATTGCTTAAGACCTAATTGAATACGTGTTTTATCTTCATCGAAATCAAGAATTACAACGTTCAATTTCTGATCAAGTTCAACGATTTCATTCGGGTGATTGATACGTGACCAAGAAAGGTCAGTAATATGAACAAGTCCATCAACACCACCAAGATCAACGAATACACCGTATGAAGTAATGTTTTTAACAACACCTTCAAGTACCTGTCCTTTTTCAAGTTGGCCGATGATTTCTTTTTTCTGCTCTTCAATATCCGCTTCAATAAGCGCTTTGTGAGAAACAACAACGTTTTTGAATTCGTGGTTTATTTTAACCACTTTGAACTCCATTGTTTTACCAACGTAAACGTCGTAATCACGGATTGGTTTAACATCAATTTGCGAACCTGGCAAGAAAGCTTCGATACCGAAAACATCCACGATCATACCACCTTTTGTGCGGCATTTTACGTAACCGTTTACGATTGTAGCTTCGTCGTGGGCAGCGTTTACGCGATCCCAAGCCTTAATGGTTCTAGCTTTACGGTGGCTAAGAATAAGCTGACCAGTGCTGTCCTCACGAACATCGATCAATACTTCTACTTTGTCACCAACTTTTAAATCTGGATTGTAACGGAATTCGTTTAATGAAACAACACCTTCACTTTTTGCGTTGATGTCGATAATTGCGTCACGGTCAGTGATGTAAACCACTTTTCCTTCAACAACCTCGTCATCAAGAGTGTCAACGAAATTCTCTGCTACCAATTTTTCAAATTCCTCAAGCTTACCATCGTCGATAGGATCAATTCCTTCTTCGTAGTTGTGCCAGTTGAAATCTGCAAGAAATTTTTCTGGATTGCTCTCCTTTAGGGAAACTTCCTTTTGAGGCTTTGTAGTTGCCTCGTTTTGAGTTGCAGTATCTTCTACCTGCACTTCTTCTTTGTTTGCTTTATCAGCCATTTGCTTGTAAAATTGATTTTTTCAGAAATACAATTCCTAAAAAAACCAATGCTTTGTATTCTGTGCTGTTACAAGATTTTACTGCGACTATCCCACAGAAGGGTTTGTTTTTGTTTTGTTTTAATTCCTCTTATTCTTGACTCGTCGCTAAGAGGGGTGCAAAAATACTATTTCTCTTTTGATTTTCAAAACTTTAAATAAATTGTTCTTTAAAGTTTTCACAAAATTATTTTAGCTGATAATCATCTATTTAACTTTGTTCTTTCAATTCGAAAAAAGATATTTTATGAAATTCCTATTAGCCTTCTTCATTTCTGCCATTGCATTAAACACTTGCGGGGATAATTCCTCAGAAAAAAATGCAGAAACAATCCTTTTTGTGAACAGTTCAAAAGTAGAATGCACTGGTGTTAGCAAAATGCAATGTTTACAAATACAAGAATCCGAAACATTCAAGCCAAACGGTTGGAAAAATTTCTACGGAAACATTGAAGGTTTTGAATATGAGCCAGGATATATCTATAAACTTTCCGTGAAAAAAGAAAAATTGGATCCCGCAACCGTTCCTGCCGATGCTTCAACTTTAAAGTATTCTTTGGTAAAAGTGATTGAAAAAAACAGAGATGAAAAAATGCGACTCAACGATATTTGGGCAGTAAAAGCAATTGACGGCGAAATGATTGATAGTGAAAAGCTGCAAAAGCAACCCGTTCTAGAAATTCATTTAAATGAAATGAAAATCTTCGGAAATGACGGCTGCAACAATATGTTTGGTAGCATTGAAACTTTGGATGAAAAAAATATAGCATTTGGAGCCATTGGCGGAACCAAAATGGCCTGTCCAAATATGGAGCTTTCCTCAAAATACACTTCAGCACTTGGGAAAACGAAAACCTATAAACTTGATGGTTTACAGCTTTATTTTTATGACGCTGACGGGAATGAAGTTTTGAAATATCAAAAGGTAGATTAACGGGAATTTAAAACAACAACCCTTGCCCGCCTTCATCTATTTTTGAGTCGTTTTCATCATTTGAGTCATTTTCGCCAGAGTCGTTTGTGTCTTCGGAATCTTCATCATTTGAAGCCATGTCCTCCTCATCAATAACATCAATTTCCTCAGGTTCTATTGGGGTTGGTGGCTCATAAGGAAGCGACTCCAAAGTATTTATTTCCAAAACTTTATCTTTGGTAAGCTGGTTGCCCATTGCGGTAATTCCTTTTACGGCGATGAATTCCTCTAAATTGAGCTCCATATTTTCTTCGCGCTCCTGTCCTCTTTTTTTGGCAAAAACTATTTCGGCCATTGGACGGTAATCCGTGAATATTTTTTCCAAATAGGAATTTGGATGCTCAGTAATAATTATTTCCTCGCGGTCGGGATGTTCAATAAAAAAGCGTTTCACATAAAACAATTCCTTTTCGCCTTCCCAATAAATGGCGCTCAAGGGTTTTTTTGGATCCCATTTCTCTAAAATAATCATATCGTCATCAAAGCGAAGTTGAATGTCCGGAACTACGGTTTTTACAATCCCGCTTTGCTTTACAATCAGCAATCTATCTTCCTTTCGAAATTCACCCAACAGTTCTCCCCGCTCGTCCACATTCAATCGTTGCACGGAATCATCAAACCATATTTTTCTTGGTTTTAATGTTGAAAGACCTTTCTCTTTCAGTTCAATTTTTTTGATGGAATACTTTGTAACAATATTTCCTTTTGAATTTCTTCCTTTTACTAATTGATCGGCAAAATCGAGATCAAATTTTAATTTTTTTATACTTCCGGTTTGGCGAAGAAAAACACTTACAACCTCAGCTTCACCATTGGGGTTAGCCGTAAAATAAAGCACCTTGGAGCCTTTCGTTTCATTTGTCATGTCATACTCCTTATCCCTCGTTGTGCCAGTAACCGCAAAACGTTTCACGTAATTTGCACCACGCGCCCCGTCACGATAAACCATATTATAAATGGTGCGCTTGTCCTTTTTCTTGAAAACCGCGACATGGATAATTCCTTTGCCTACAAATGTTTTTTGATCCACCTTAGTGACCATCATTTTTCCGTCTTCAGTGAAAACGATAATATCGTCAATATCACTGCAATCTGCCACGTATTCATCACGCTTCAGACTTGTACCCACAAATCCTTCTTCACGGTTTACATATAGTTTTGTATTTCGAATTACAACCTTGGTCGCTTCAATATCATCAAAAGTTCTGATTTCGGTTTTACGTTCCTTTCCGGTACCGTAATCCTTTTTTAGTCTTTTAAAATAGTCAATCGCATATTCAATTAAATTTGCTAAGTGATGCTTTATTTGAGCAATGCTATCTTCCAGTGCATCGATCTTTTGCTGCGCTTTATCTATATCAAATTTTGAAATACGTTTGATTCGAATTTCTGTTAAACGCACAATATCTTCTTCGGTAACGGCACGCTTCAAATGCTGAATATGCGGCTGCAAACCTTTGTCGATTGCAGCAATAACTCCTTCCCACGTTTCCTCTTCTTCAATGTCACGATAAATTCTGTTTTCTATGAAAATGCGTTCCAAAGAAGCAAAATGCCATTGTTCTTCCAATTCATCTAGTTGAATCTGCAATTCACTTTTAAGCAATTCAACTGTTCGATCCGTACTTACGCGGAGCATTTCAGAAACGCCCACAAACAAAGGTCTGTTATCCTCAATCACACAGCCCAATGGCGAAATTGAAGTTTCGCAAGCCGTGAAAGCGTAAAGTGCATCAATGGTTTTATCGGGTGAAATTCCGCTGGGCAAATGAATTTGGATTTCTACCTCAGCAGCGGTATTATCCTCAATTTTCTTAATTTTTATTTTTCCTTTGTCATTCGCTTTCAGAATGGTATCAATCAGCGAAGAAGTATTTGTTCCAAAGGGAATTTCGGTAATTATAAGCGTGGTTTTATCGAGCTGGTTGATTCGTGCACGGCTTCTTATTTTTCCTCCTCGCAAACCATCGTTATAGTTGGCAACATCCATAATTCCACCCGTTGGGAAATCTGGATAAATTGTGAACTTCTTGCCTTGCAAATGCTTGATGGAAGCATCAATCAATTCAATAAAATTATGTGGAAGTATTTTAGTTGAAAGTCCAACCGCAATTCCTTCCCCACCTTGATTTAAAAGTAACGGAAACTTAACTGGAAGATTTATAGGTTCTTTTCTACGTCCATCATAGGAAGCTTGCCACTTGGTTATTTTTGGGTTGTAAACTACATCCAACGCAAATTTTGAAAGTCGTGCCTCAATATATCGTGAAGCCGCAGCGCCATCGCCGGTTAAAATATTTCCCCAGTTTCCTTGGGTGTCTATGAGTAAATCCTTTTGGCCTATTTGCACCATTGCATCTGCAATACTTGCATCTCCGTGTGGGTGATATTGCATGGTATGCCCAACGATGTTCGCAACTTTGTTATAACGCCCATCGTCCAAATCTTTCATGGATTGCATAATGCGGCGCTGCACAGGCTTGAAACCGTCCTCAATAGCGGGAACGGCGCGTTCCAGAATTACGTAGCTGGCGTAATCCAAAAACCAGTCGCGGTACATTCCGGTTACCTTTTTTATGGATTCGCCGGAGGTATCGTCGTTTACGCCCAAATAGTCTGGGCCTGTTTGTTCTTCTTCGTTATTGTTGAGTTCGTCACTCATTCTATTATTCTCTATTCTCTATTTTTATTTATTTCTCCGTGCAACTCTGTGATTCTTTGTGCGCCTCTGCGTTATAGTTGTTACACAGAGTTGCTCAGAGGTTTTGCTGAGTTTCACAGAGGTGAAAAGTTTACTCCTCCACTCTGTCCAACTCAACCTTCAAATTATCAATAATAAATTCCTGCCTATCAGGGGTGTTTTTCCCCATATAAAACGAAAGCAATTCCTCAATACTCATCGATTTATCAAGCATTACAGGGTCTAAACGAATGTCGTTCCCTATAAAATGCACAAACTCATCTGGTGATATTTCCCCCAAACCTTTAAAGCGGGTGATTTCTGGCTTTGGTTTTAGTTTTTCTATGGCGTTTACTCTTTCTTCTTCGGAATAGCAATAAATGGTCTCCTTTTTATTACGAACACGAAATAGCGGCGTTTGCAAAATATACAAATGGCCTTCCTTTATCAATTCAGGAAAAAACTGAAGGAAAAACGTAATTAACAACAAACGAATGTGCATTCCATCCACATCAGCATCCGTAGCAATTACAATGTTATTGTACCGCAAATCTTCCATCGAATCCTCAATATTCAACGCAGCTTGCAAAAGATTGAATTCCTCGTTTTCGTAAACTATTTTTTTGGTCATTCCGTAGGTGTTCAAAGGCTTCCCACGAAGTGAAAAAACGGCTTGTGTATTAACATCACGGCTTTTGGTTATACTTCCACTCGCAGAATCTCCCTCGGTAATAAAAAGGGTCGATTCCAAATTTCTTTCGTTTTTAATATCGGCCAAATGCACACGGCAATCGCGTAATTTTTTATTGTGAAGATTTGCTTTTTTAGCACGGTCTTTTGCAAGTTTTCGAATACCGCTTAATTCTTTACGCTCACGCTCTGCTTGAACAATTTTACGCTGTATAGCATCCGCAGCCTCTGGATTTTTATGTAGATAATTATCCAACTGCGTTTTTAAGAAATCATTTATAAACGTTCGCACTGTTGGCAAATCGCCGCCCATATCTGTAGAACCGAGTTTTGTTTTCGTTTGGCTTTCAAAAACGGGTTCCATCACTTTTATACTGATTGCAGAAACGATTGACTTTCGCACATCGCTTGCATCGTAATTTTTATTGTAAAATTCTCTAACAGTTTTCACTAATGCTTCGCGAAAAGCGGCTAAATGCGTTCCACCCTGCGTGGTGTTTTGACCGTTTACAAAACTGTGATATTCTTCGCTATATTGGGTTTTACTGTGTGTTATGGCAACTTCAATATCTTCGCCGCGAAGATGAATTATCGGGTATGCCATATCTTCATCACTGATGGTTTCCATCAAAAGATCTTTCAGACCATTTTCTGAATAAAACTTTTCGCCGTTGAAGTCTATCGTCAATCCCGGATTGAGATAGACGTAGTTTTTCAGCATTTTTTGCACATATTCCGTGCGATACTTGAAGTTTTTGAAAATACTATCATCTGGAACAAAAACTACCTTGGTTCCTTTTCGCTTAGTGCTTTCTTCTATTGCGGAATCATTTGTGAGTTCGCCTTGCGAAAATTCGGCAACTTTCAATTGGTTTTCGCGAATGGATTCCACTTTAAAAAATGAGGAAAGCGCATTCACGGCTTTGGTACCAACGCCATTCAAACCCACAGATTTTTTGAAGGCGCGGCTGTCGTACTTTCCGCCCGTGTTCATTTTTGAAACTACGTCTATCACTTTTCCCAGCGGAATTCCGCGACCGTAATCGCGTACTTTTACTTCTTTATCCTTTATGCGGACTTCGATGGTCTTTCCGGCGCCCATTACAAATTCGTCAATACAGTTGTCAATAACCTCTTTTAGAAGGATATAGATGCCATCGTCGGGCGAAGAACCGTCACCAAGTTTCCCAATATACATGCCCGGACGCATACGGATGTGTTCTTTCCAGTCGAGCGAGCGTATATTGTCTTCGGTGTATTGTGTTTCGGCCATGATAATTTATGTAGGGTTGCTAATATAAATATACGCTAGCACTTGTGAAACCGATACTTTGGAAAGTAATTAACAATAAATTATATCAAATTGTTAACTTTTAATTTTACAGCCAATAACGTAAAAGCCAATGTTTGATATAAATGCTTTCAATAATTGGTATTTTCATACAAGGAAATAAAAACCCCCAATTGAGAGAACTTTTGTTTTAATGTCCATGAATCCATTATGATATCCAAGGTTTTTTCCTCCATAAAATTTTCTACATTACTAACAATTATGTATTTGTTTTTACTCAAATCTTTATTTGGTAAAGCGAACTTTTCACTGTTATTGCTAGGGTTGAAAAAATCTTCTGAATTCCAGCTTAAATAGGTTGCAACTTCATTTTTCGGGATGTTATTTGCGTCTATATAATTTCGCATCTTTTTTTCCATTGGAAAATAATTAAGATACGCATAGGAGCTATCCCAAGCCTGGGCAATCTTTGGGGGATAAATCCAAAAATGTCCGGTGATCAAAGCAATGCAGGCCAAAGGGATAAGCCATTTTTTAATTTTGGTCTGCATATTTTTATCATATAAAAGATTGACAAATAAAATCATTACAAAAATATAGGCAACCATCATATAACGAGGGCCCGAAGGATTACTGAATGGAGCGATTCCAAAGAAAAGCACAATCATAAAAATCAGTAACATCAAAAAAGTTTTATGGGTTGCCGTATTAAATTTTACGGTGGGTTTTCGATATTTCCAAAGTAGAAAAAGTAAGGGAACAACAATAAAAATCCTCCCAAAATCCAAATAGAATTTTATATGTGCAAACACATTTCTAATTATGTGCTGGCCTGTTGCCACTTCTCTATGTGGTGCGTAATTAGTTTGCTTCGTAATAATGGCCCAGCCAATTTCGCTATACTGATAAAGGGCAAAAAGGGAAAATAATACTCCGCCAATCAAATATGCAGAAAGTAATTTTTTACTGTTTTTTATATAATTGTTTTTATTTAATATGAAATGACAAAGGGCTATTGCAATAAATATATACACGCCGCGCAAATTTGTCAATAGCACCCCTGCTAACGCCAAGGTCAGTAAAAGAGCTTTATTTCTCAACAAAGCGTTGCAGGCCATTAATGTGAAAAACATCAGCAACATGTCATTATTCAAATTGGTGGTCTGTGCCAGCAAGGTGGGTTCCAAACAGATAAAAAAGAAAAGAAAAAGCGGAACATTTTCCGCAAATAGTGATTTTACCAATCTAAATAGCTGGTAAAAAACGCCAATATTCACAAGCAGCAGCAGCAATCTTGATGCCCACAACGTTTTTCCCAAAACCTTCCAAGTTAGCGCCAAGCTTGTGATCCATAGTGGCGGATGGCCAGAATTCATATACCCCGGAACAATAAGGCTGCTAAAGTTATTTTCGTAAATCCAACTTGCGCGCCATCCCTTGGTTAATGCATCCCAAAAAAAAGGGGTGTTTATGGTTAGAAAAAATTCTATTATTAAAAATAAAATTACGGGTATAAGATACTTTGCGTCCGCTGAGGAAAATTTATTCTTTATAGTTCTTAAACCACTCATCCAAAGGGTATCAGTATTGTGTGTCAGTCATAAAAATTTACTGTACTTTGGCTAATATAAATATAGGGGAGCACTTGCGAAACCAATACTTCTGAAAGTAATTAACAATAATTCTTCAAGTTTTGTTAAGAACAATTAGTCAGTGTTAATTTCGATTTGCCTGTATTCAATATATTGAAAAACAAAATCAATTCAATTTTTAAAATGAAACGAATCCATCAAATTTCCGGTCTGCTACTTGTTTTCATATTATTTACATCGTGTAACTATTTACAACCCAATAAAGAGGAAAATCTTTCTTTGGAAAAGGATTTTAAAACCGTTAAAATAAAGGGGAAATACCAGATGTCCATTCCTAATTATATGAAGCAGACAAACCAGTTAAATGACGAAGCTTCGCTGCAATACAACAATCTTTTTAAGGAAACTTATGTAATTGTAATTGACGAAAGCAAGGAACAGTTTGTTTCAGCAATAAATGAAGCAGGAATTAATGAATTTTCCCAATCTACTATAGAAAGCTACCGAGACATACAAATGCAACTTTTAAGAGAGAACATTAATATCAGTAACGAAAAAATTTCTGAAAAAAAGACCTTTAACGGGATGAACAGTGAACAGGTTGCATTTGTCGGGAAGATTTCAGGCGTAGATGATGAAATATCCTATATTTTGACATTTATTGAAGGCGAAAATGATCTTTATATGATTATGGGCTGGACCTTAAATAAATATTCAAAAAAATATACAAACACTTTCCTGCAAATCGCAGACTCCTTTAAAGAACTATAAAATGCGCTATCTAATTGAAAAGCCAAGGAATTTATTAACCAAAAATAAAGGCAACTACTAAACTTTTCCCAAGAATGAGCTTTGTCATTGACTTGTTGAATTTCTTTTTATAATTTCATAGCACAAACAAAAAGCTTAAATGGAATTTATAGATTACTACAAGGTACTTGGGCTGAACAAAAACGCAACGGCGGCTGAAATAAAGAAAGCATACCGAAAGCTGGCGCGAAAACTACATCCAGATTTAAACCCGAACGATAAAACGGCACAACAGAAATTCCAACAACTCAATGAAGCCAACGAAGTATTGAGCGATCCCGAAAAGCGCAAAAAATATGACGAATACGGAAAGGATTGGCAACATGCTGATGCTTTTGAAAAAGCCAAACAACAACAAGGCTCCCAAGGTTTTGGCGGTGGTTTTGGAGGACAAAGAACATATTCCGGCGGTGGTGAGGGTTTTGATGAAAGTCAATTTTCAGACTTTTTTGAATCCATGTTTGGCGGGGGCGGCTTTAGTCGCGGCAGTGGACGTAGGCAGACCGCACAGTTCAAAGGACAGGATGTGAACGCAACGCTACGGTTGAATTTGACTGATGTGCTTACTAGCCAAAAACAAACCATCAGTATTGGCGAGAAAAAAATCAGGCTTAGCATTCCAGCTGGAGTTGAAGACGGACAGACAATAAAAATAAAGGGCTACGGTGGCGAAGGAATGAACGGCGGGCCGAAAGGTGATCTCTTTATCACTTTCGAAATATTCAACAATACTCAATTTAAAAGGCTGGAAAGTGATATTTATTCCACCGAGGAAATTTCGCTTTATACCGCACTATTGGGAGGCGAAATAACTGTTGAAACGCTTACGGGAAAGGTGAAACTAAACGTAAAACCAGAAACCCAAAACGACACGAAAGTAAAACTGAAAGGCAAAGGTTTGCCAAAATACAAAAAGGAAGACCAGCACGGCGATCTCTATATTACCTATAAAATTGTGCTTCCAAAAAACCTTTCAGAAAAAGAAAAGGAACTATTTACGCAACTCTCAAAACTTAGATAATGGCACGGGAAAAATATATATTGGTAAGTCACTACTGCAAACACGCGCAAATTGAGGATTCATTTTTGAAAAACCTTCACGAATATGGTTTAGTGACTTTTGAGAAAAAGGAAAATGATGTTTTTATTGATGAAAAGGATATTTCGGAAATAGAAAAAATGTTTCGCCTCCACACCGACTTAGGAATTAATTTTGAAGGCCTTGACGCAATAAAACAGATGCTTAAACGAATGAAAAAAATGGAGAAACAATTGGATTTATTACAAAAGAAGTTAGGATTTTACCAAACAAATTGAGTCCAAAATCACTTTATTTTTTATTTTAAATAAAAGTTAAAGCACATTTCCTGTAAAGCTTAACTATATATCTTAGCATTTATGAAAAAAACCATCTCCCTTTTAGCGATACTATTCGCAATACATACATACGCACAAGACAGTTTAAATGTCACAAAAATAAATTATAATTTCAATACCGGTTTAACGGCTTCGCAGGATACAATCCCTCAGGATAATAATTATTCGTCACTTTCCAATCAATCTAAAAATACATCAACAAATTCCCCAAGCACCTCTTTTTCAGGAAATATTCAAAATAAATCTGTTGACAAAAGTACCTCTCCCTATGAATGGAAGTGGGTACGCGACGGAATTTGGACTGGTGTAGGGATAGGTGCCAGTGCTTATGGCTTGATTTTGATAAAAAACAAGGATGATTTACCCTTAGCGGAAAGAGATAAATTTTTGGATCCTGTAAAACTACAGGAAGAAATAGACAACCTTCCGTTTTTAGATAAATGGGTTGCTGGAAATCATTCGGAAAACGCAAATAGCATAAGCGACATCCCTTTTGCTCTTTCATTTGCCGCACCTTTTGCGTTTCTTTTTGACGCTGAAATTAATGATCACACAGGGCAGTATATTGGCCTTTATATTGAAAGCTTAGCCACGACCGCAGCTATTTATACCATTACCGCTGGTTTGGTGGACAGAAGCCGCCCCTATGTTTATGACAACAGTGGGGATACTACTGACGATAGGCGTTTCAAAAATAATGGTCAACGCTCGTTTTATTCAGGTCATGTTGCGGCAACGGCAACCGCTACTTTTTTTGCAGCAAAGGCGTATAGCGATTTTAACCCCGATGCAAACGGAAAAGTTTTCATTTGGGGCGGGGCAGCCGTTCTACCGGCAGCCGTTGGCGTATTCAGAATGGAAGCTGGCCAGCACTTTTTAACTGACGTACTCTTGGGATATGTACTGGGTGCGGGAACGGGAATTTTAGTGCCCGAACTGCATAAAAGAAAAAACGAAAATATAGATATTTACCCCAGTTCTGGAACAAGTTTTAACGGAGACAGTTATAACGGAATGGCGTTTAGATATACATTTTAAGTTTATACCTTCAAGGAAAGAATGCAGAAAAAATCCCGCTTATAGCGGGATTTTTTTTAAACATTAAAACGGAAGTGCATCACATCACCATCCTTAACAATGTATTCCTTCCCTTCTACCCCCATCTTTCCGGCTTCCTTTACTTTTGCTTCGCTTCCGTAGGTTACGTAGTCGTCATATTTTATTACTTCGGCGCGAATAAAACCTTTTTCAAAATCTGTATGGATTACTCCCGCAGCCTGTGGCGCAGTAGCCCCAACTGGAATAGTCCAAGCGCGAACTTCTTTCACGCCAGCGGTAAAGTAAGTTTGTAGTTTCAAAAGCTTATAGGCACTGCGAATCAATTTTGCTGAACCAGCTTCATCAAGACCTAAATCTTCCAAAAACATTTGGCGTTCTTCAAAAGTTTCCAGTTCCGTAATATCTGCTTCCGTTCCCACGGCAAGCACCAAAACTTCTGCATTTTCACCCGCAACGGCTTGCTTCACTTTTTCAACATAGGCATTCCCAGTTGCAGCAGCTCCTTCATCAACATTGCAAACGTACATTACAGGTTTGTCAGTAATGAATTGTGCATTTACAATGAATTCTTCCCGTTCACTTTCGGATAAATCTATTGCGCGAACGGAAATTCCAGCCTCCAAACCTGATTTCACTTTCAACAAAGCAGCTTCTTCTTTTTGGGCGTCTTTATTTCCGGTGCGGGCGGCTCGCTTTACTTTTTCAAGTTTTTTGTCAACCGTTTCCAAATCTTTTAATTGAAGTTCAATATCAATCGTTTCCTTATCTCGAATTGGGTTTACGCTGCCGTCAACATGCACAATATTGTCATTGTCAAAACAACGCAAAACGTGAAGAATCGCATCGGTTTCACGAATATTGCTCAAAAACTGGTTACCCAAGCCTTCTCCTTTACTTGCGCCTTTTACCAATCCTGCTATATCAACTATTTCAACAGTTGCAGGAAGCACACGTTCTGGTTTTACCAATTCTTCCAATTTTAACAAACGTTTGTCCGGAACATTCACTACCCCAACGTTGGGCTCAATCGTACAAAAAGGGAAATTGGCACTCTGCGCCTTTGCGTTGCTCAAACAATTGAAAAGTGTGGATTTTCCCACGTTTGGCAATCCTACAATACCTGCTTTCATTAAATATATTTTTAGTGTAAACCTTTTAACAATTGGTTTTGGTTTACGAGGGTGCAAATATACATCTTCAAAGCAAATTTTTCATAATTGATTTAAAATGCTTTTTAGAAAAAATTTGGGTTTTATTTCACTAAAAATTCACAGGAATTTAACGACAATAGCCCTAAGTTTACAATTGAAACAATAAATAACCAATAATTATGAAACGTATTTTAATGAGTATTGCAATTGTTGCCTTTACAATAACGGCAACCCAAGCACAGGTAAATAAAACTGTAAAAGAAGAATCTACAGTAAAACGTGTTGTTACAAAAGAAGGTAGCGATGTAAAAATAAAAGAAATTAAAAACACCGATACCGAAAGTGGAGCTGTAATTGTTGAAGGCAATGACAAAACAAATCAAGAATTTAGCGAAGCAACACGAAAAGATTCAGACAATAAAGTGATTGTTGACGATGTGGTTGTTGACAAACAAAACGAAGCAATGATTGCTGAAAAGAAAGCGCAACAAGAGGCACAGCTTGAAGCT
The DNA here is from genome assembly GCF_001641085.1 of Aequorivita soesokkakensis. Taxonomy (GTDB): domain Bacteria; phylum Bacteroidota; class Bacteroidia; order Flavobacteriales; family Flavobacteriaceae; genus Aequorivita; species Aequorivita soesokkakensis. The sequence goes on from NZ_LXIE01000001.1 coordinate 232,628, forward strand.
TCCAAAAGAGAACAAGAAGCACTGGCCGCAAAAAAGAAAATGGAATATGAGGCAAAACAAGCACAGATGCAAAAAGAGCTTGCCGAAAGAAGAGCGCAACTAGAGTCAAGACCAAAAGGAATGGCAAAATTGAAAAAGGATTAAATCTCTTTTAATTTTTAAAAAAACGCTCCAATTTTATTGGGGCGTTTTTTTTATAATAGTGTATCCAACGCTTTTTTGTAAACACTGTAACTATCTAAATTGTGGTGGGTTCCTCCGGAAATTGTTATAAAATTGAGTTTTTCCTTGGTTTGGATTTTTGAGAGTTTTTCACTGTTTTTATAGTTTACTACAGAATCATCGGTACCGTGAAAAATTGTAATTGGGCAGGAAACATCTTTTAAATACTGATACGTTGGAAAGTGAAATTTTAAAAACCAACTAACAGGGTAGATTGGAAAACGGTCCGCGGCCACTTTGTCCAAACTATAAAAAGGGGCTTCGAGAATAAGTTGTTTTGGATGGTTTTTTGCAGCAACAAAAGTAGCAAAAGTAGTCCCCAGAGATCTTCCATAAATAGATATTTCATCTTCTGAATAACTTTTCAGCAGATAATCATAAAACAATTGGGCGTCGCTATACAACACATCTTGGCTTAGTTTCCCCGTACTTTTTCCGTAGGTTCTATAATCCATTACCAAAACATCGTAATCCAATTCCACAAATTTTTGGACCACAATCCCCCAACGGGAAAGCTCGCCAGCGTTTCCGTGGAAATAGAGCACTACGCCTTTTGGATTTTCAACTTTAAAATGAAGCGCATTCAGTTTTGCGCCATCTTCAGTTTCTAAATTGATTTCTTGAAAATTTTCTGAAAACGAATACAAATAATCCTGCGGAAGCGAATCTGGCATAAAAATCATTTTTTCCTGTAGAAAATAAAGGCCGATGAAAATGATAACATACAACGAAGCGAGAACAATTAAGAATTTTTTGAGTCTTCGTTTCATTTCTTAGCAGTATGTTTTACGCCAATGCTGGTGGTGGAAAAATCTATTTTCTCTGCTTTTGATTTAATGATTTCCGTCAAAATTTTGTGATAGGATTCAAAGTTATTCAAATTTTTATGGCCACCACCAATAATGGGGTGAAGACGCGTAAGTTTTTGGTTTACCTGCGAAAGTTTCACGCTGCTGCCAAAAGGTATTAGCTTGTCCTTTGTTCCATGAATGATGTGGATTGGGCATTTCACATATTTCAACCATTTATAGGTCGGCATTGGGTATTTCAAAATAATGGAAAGCGGCATAAACGGCATATAACGTCCGGTTACTTTCGTCAAACTATAATATGGTGCGTCCAAAATAAGCATTTTTGGGTTGTTCATTGAAGCCAGTTTTGTGGCAAAACCCGAACCTAGGGAACGTCCGTAAATAATAATATATTTTTCACTTACCTTTTCCCGAATTTCATTATAGATAAATTGCAAATCATGTTTTATGGCTTTTTGTGAGCGTTTGCCCGTACTTTTTCCAAAACCTCGGTAATCTACCATTATTACATCGTAATTGTTCCGCGTGAAATCTACCGCAAACTTGCCCCAACCCTTTATACTTTTCGAATTCCCCTTTAAATAAAGCACAACGCCCAATGGTTTTTCAACGCTGAAATGCAATCCATTAATTATCGCGCCATCGCGGGTTTCCAGATTGTATTCTGAAACGGATTGGTTTTCGTAATAAAAGTTGAAGTCCTTCGGAAGTTTTTCAGGCTTGAACAAAAAGTAATCTTGTAAATAATAGAGCAAGACGCTCACTATTATATAAGCGCCAATTATTAGAATTAAAACATGCAGCCACAGTGGCATAAGTTCCGTTTCCTATAAATGTACAAAATTAAGGCCTTGCTATTTTTACTTTTTAAAAGTTATGTACAAAGCCTTGTTTATAAATTGCAAATAAATTCGATTAAAGGATGAATTAAAAACTTAACTTTAACAAATAACTAACATAAAAAACAACAACCAATGAAGAAAATTACACTTTTATTATTTTTTGTTTGCGGAATTGCTTTTTCGCAAACCACGGTTACTGGAACGGTAACGGATGCCTCAGGAATACCGCTTTCCTTCGTGAATGTGCTGGAAAAAGGTACAACAAACGGAACCACAACCTCGATAGATGGAACTTTTTCGCTTCAGGTAAATGATAATGCAACCCTAAGCATTAGTTATGTGGGCTTCAACACCCAAGAAGTCGAAGTGAATGGACAAACAAATATTCAAGTAACACTTGCAGAAGGTGAATCTCTGGAAGATGTTATGCTTGTAGGTTCCCGTAGCCCAAAAAGAACTGCAGTAAACACTGCGGTGCCTATTGATGTGATTGATGTTGAAACCACAACCTTACAGGTTGGAAAAGTTGAAATAAACGAACTTTTGCAGTATGCAGCTCCTTCTTTCAACGCCAGCAAACAATCAGGCTCAGATGGTGCAGACCATATTGATCCTGCTTCGCTCCGCGGTTTGGGGCCCGACCAAACTTTGGTCTTGATAAATGGCAAAAGAAGGCACCAATCGTCATTGATAAACGTTTTTGGAACTCGCGGCCGTGGAAATACGGGTACTGATTTGAACGCGATACCAGCAACTTCCATCAAACGCATTGAGGTTTTACGTGACGGTGCTTCAGCGCAATACGGAAGTGATGCAATTGCAGGGGTTATCAACATTGTACTTAAGGATAATGTTGATGAATTATCGGGAAGCGTTTCCTATGGCGCCTATAGCACCAATGCAGATGTTGATACTAGCGCATTTACAGAAGATGCTTACGGTCTTTGGAATACTGATGGTTATAGACTTGATACCGAAAAAGATGGAAATGCAATAGGAAAGGATCAGAATTTTGATGGCGGCTCTTTAAAATTTGGTGCTAACTACGGATTTGCTATTGGAAAGAAAGGCGGTTTCGCAAATTTCACAACGGAATATATCAACAAAAACAAGACCTTACGCCCTACTTTCGATTTCAGAAAAGGATTTGGCGAGGCTGCCATTGAAGGTTTCAATTTAATGGGAAATGTTGGAATTCCAGTTGGTGAAAAAACCGAAGTTTATGCCTTCGGAGGAAGAAACTATAGAGATACCGATGCGTATGCTTTCACCAGAAATGGCGGAAATCGTGTTGTAGAGTCAATTTTTCCCAACGGTTATACGCCACGCATTACTTCAATAATTACGGATAATTCTGTAGTTGCAGGTGTTAAAACCGAAACAGATTCTGGCTGGAAAGTGGATATTAGTAATGCCTATGGAATTAACAATTTTCATTATTACATTAAAGGAACTTTAAATGCTTCCTTGGTAGATCTTTCACCAACAGAGTTTGACGCAGGTGGCCATTCATTATCACAAAACACAGTAAATTTGGATTTTTCAAAATATTATGACGACGTTTTAAGTGGAATGAACATCGCCTTCGGTGCAGAATACAGAACGGAAAATTTTATAATTTTCGCAGGGGAAGAAGGTTCCTACGCAACTTATGACGTGAACGGCGTTCCCGTAAATGCAAATACTCCAGAAGAAGATATCGTTATTTACCGCGATGGCGACGGAAACCCAATTTTGGACGGTGATGGAAACCAAATTTTAAGACCGGGTGGCTCGCAGGGGTTCCCAGGTTATGGACCATCAAATGAGGTGGACAGAAGCAGATCAAACGTTTCAGTATATGCTGATGGGGAATTTGATTTAAGCGAGGCCTTTTTAATAAGTGCTGCTGGACGTTTTGAAAATTACAGCGATTTTGGAAGTACTATCAACGGAAAACTTGCAATGCGATTTAAGGCTACAGAAAACATAAATGTTCGAGGTTCCGTAAGTACTGGTTTTAGAGCTCCATCTTTGGCTCAGCTTTATTACAACCTACGTTTCACCAACTTTATTGGCGGTGTGGCAAGCGATCAATTGTTATCCCCAAACAACAGCCCCGTTACGGCTTCTTTTGGAATTGGCCCTTTAAAGGAAGAAAAATCCACTAATGCCGGTTTGGGTTTCACTGCAAACTTTTCAAAATTCACGGCAACTGCAGATCTTTATTACATAGACGTTCGCGATAGAATTGTTTTAACTGGAAATTTTCCTGCGCCGCAAATTGAAAATGTGGATTCCGCACAATTCTTTGCAAACGGTGTGGATACAGAAACTACAGGTCTTGATGTGGTTTTGACCTATAAAGACAACTTTAATGACAATATTATTGGTGTGTCGCTTTTGGCGAATTTCAATAATATGGTAATCAAAGATGTGAAAAATGGAAATCTGGATGAGCAAACATTTTTTGGGGAACGCGACAAGGCATTTTTATTGGCTTCCGCGCCCGAAAGTAAATTGGTTGGAAACCTTACCTATGAAAGAAATTGGTTAAGCGCCGGTGTAACCGTAACACGTTTCAGCGAAGTTGAGCTTTTGGATTTTCAAATGTTCGAAGATCCTGCGGATTATGGTGGGTTCGAAAGTCAAATTGTTGCGGCAACCGATACCTATACCGCAAAATTTGTAACCGATTTAAATCTTGGTTTTAAAGTTTCTGAAAATATAAAACTCAATGTGGGCTCCAATAACCTTTTTAATATTTATCCAGATCAGCAGGACGATTGGACTGAAGGCGGCGGATATTGGGATTCAGTACAAATGGGCTTTGGTGGGGCATTCTATTATGCTAGGATAAACTACAATTTCTAAGAATAACTTTTTTATTAAGAATTAAAAAACCTCATCATAGATTGATGGGGTTTTTAATTTAAAATTGAATATCACATTCTTTTTTATGAATTTCTTATAATTATATATTGATACTTTAACATATTCAATGGTTATCTTTGAATCATATTAAACTAATAAACAAACCATTATGAAAAAAGTATTGATGATTTTTGCTTTGGCAGCTTTTACAACTGCCTTTGCACAGGAAAATAAAAATGAAAAAACAGAAACCGTGGTTACAAAAACTTCCGTTAAGGACAGTAAAGGAACAGATGTTGCCACCAAGGAAGTAACCAAATCTGAAAAGCAAGTTGTTGCTCTTAACAGTAACGATGCTAATCAAACAAATCAAGAAGTGGTTCCTACTCCCGTTCAGGTAAATACTGATGTGAATTACAGTAATGATGGTAGAAATTATACATTTCAAACTGCGCCAGTAGGTTACAAAATGATGACTTCAGATGCTGGAGCTGTAAAGGATTATGCAATTGTTCGTCCATCCTCACAGAAAGGATATTATATTATGTCGCAGGATGGAAATAGCTCTTTTGGATATTTTAACCAAAATGGAGATTTTGTTGTAGAACGTTATGATGCAGCCTCAGACGCAATTATTTCTACAGTATATCAATTACAGGTAAAAGAAACCAAAATGATGAAAAAGGATAAAATGTAATTTTTCAAATTAACTATCCCCGCAAAAAAAATCGCCCTTCAGATTCCACTAATCTGAAGGGCGATTTGATTTATTTGATATTAGTTATTCCTTGTGCATAAATGCCTGTTTGGCCAAAAGTGTTTCTTCACTTTCCACGTTATCTTCATCAGGAACACAGCAATCAACGGGGCAAACCGCTGCACATTGGGGCTCATCGTGAAACCCTTTGCATTCTGTACATTTATCAGCTACAATGAAATAAATTTCATCACTAACCGGTTCCTGCGCTTCGTTTGCATCTACCTCTTTTCCATTTGGCAATACAACTTTACCATCAAGATCGGTTCCATCAGCATAGCGCCAATCATCAGCACCTTCATAAATTGCGGTATTTGGACATTCCGGCTCACAGGCGCCACAGTTTATACATTCGTCCGTTATAATAATTGCCATGGGGTTTAGTTTTTCTAACTTTGCGCAAATTTAATGCCTATCAATCGCAACTCCAAAATAAGTATGCAATTAAATCAAAGAATTAACGCTTTTGTAGAATTGGGTAAGTTTCTCGGGAAAATTGAGTTCGAAAACGAATTTGAATCTATTTTAAGAAAAGCTGAAGCTGAGAACGGATGGTTCACGCAGGAAAACATAAAATTTGCTTTAAAAAATTGGGGAGATGCACTTTCCAAAGAAAATCTCCAACGATGGATTTCAAAATATAAAATTGAGGATATTGAGCCTAAAACAGTTGCAATTATAATGGCTGGCAATATCCCATTGGTAGGTTTTCACGATTTTCTTTCTGTTTTGATTAGTGGAAACAAAGTATTGGCAAAACTTTCCTCGAATGATAAAACACTACTTCCTTTTCTGTCGGAATATTTAATTTCAGTGGAACCGGAATTCAAAAATTATATTGAATTTACCGATGGAAAATTAGAAAACTTTGATGCTATAATCGCTACTGGCAGCAATAACACTGCACGTTATTTTGAATATTACTTTGGAAAATACCCAAACATAATCCGTAAAAACAGAAATTCCGCAGCGATTTTAACAGGAAATGAAACCGAAGAAGAATTGAAAAATCTTGCCGATGATATTTTTACATACTTCGGTCTTGGCTGTCGCAATGTTTCAAAGTTGTACATTCCTGAAAATTACGATTTCGAAGCTTTTTTCAAAGGAATGTTTTCTTGGAAAGAAATAATCCACAACCATAAGTACATCAACAATTATGATTATAACAAAGCGGTATATTTAATGGACAGCTTTCCGTTATTGGACAATGAATTTATGTTGCTGAAAGAAGACACAGCTTTCTCCTCTCCTATCTCTGTGGTTTTTTATGAAAAATATAATTCTTTTGAAGACCTTTCAAAAGAATTGGAAGAACAATCCGAGAACATTCAATGTGTTGTTTCAAAAGCTGGAATCAATAATGAAATTCCGTTCGGAAAAGCCCAAAACCCAGAATTATGGGATTATGCCGATGGGATAGACACGGTTGAATTTTTGTTGAAACTTCCTTGATAAAATATTCATAATTCCCATATATTTCGTAGCATAATTCACATCTTTGCACTATAAATTTTCATCAAAATGAAAAAACATAATTTTAGTGCAGGACCCTGCATTCTTCCACAATCCGTATTGCAAAAATCTGCAGATGCGGTTTTAAATTTCAACAATTCAAATCTTTCACTGATAGAGATCTCCCACCGCAGCAAGGATTTTGTAGCGGTTATGGACAATGCCCGGGACCTTGCTTTGGAGCATCTTGGACTTCAAAACAAAGGCTACCAAGCATTGTTTCTTCAAGGTGGAGCAAGTCTTCAATTTTTGATGGCGGCATTTAATCTTTTAGAAAAAAAAGCTGCCTATCTCAACACAGGAACTTGGTCCAACAACGCAATAAAAGAAGCCAAACTTTTGGGCGAAGTTGTGGAAGTTGCCACTTCAAAAAGTGATAATTTTAACTTTATTCCCAAAAATTACAATATCCCAGCTGATGCAGATTATTTCCACTGCACAAGCAACAACACCATTTTTGGAACACAGATGCAAAGTTTTCCGGAAACGCAAATTCCGATGGTGTGTGATATGAGTAGCGATATTTTTTCAAGACAGCTGGATTTTTCAAAATTCAGTTTGATTTATGCCGGGGCACAAAAAAATATGGGGCCTGCGGGAACCACACTTGTTGTAATTAAAGAGGATATTTTGGGCAAAGTTTCTCGCGCAATTCCTTCTATGCTTAATTACAAAGTGCATATTGAAAAAGAGAGCATGTTCAATACGCCAGCAGTTTTCCCTGTATATGTTTCCATGTTGACACTAGAATGGTTAAAGGATTTGGGCGGAATTTCAGCAATTGAAAAAGTGAACAACCAAAAAGCAGAGCTTCTTTATAACGAAATAGATAGAAATCCTTTGTTTGAAGGCTTTGTTCCTAAAAAAGAAGATCGCTCCAAAATGAACGCCACTTTCAATTTAAAGAATGATGAATTGAAAGCAACTTTTGAAGACCATATAAAACAAGCGGGCATCAACGGCTTGAATGGCCACCGAAGCGTTGGCGGATATCGAGCCTCTATGTACAATGCATTACCGCTAGAAAGCGTGCAGGTTTTGGTAGATGTGATGCAGGCATTGGAAAAAGGCGCCTAAAAATAATTTATTAACACAGTAATCCTTATAAATGAAAGTATTAGCAAACGACGGAATTTCAAAAAGTGGAATCACAGCTTTGGAGAAAGCAGGTTTTGAAGTATTAACAGTACAAGTGGCCCAAGAACAGCTTCAAAATTATATAAACGAACATAAGATTGAAGTGCTACTGGTTCGCAGTGCCACTAAAGTTCGAAAAGATATAATTGATAACTGCCCTACTCTAAAAATTATAGGCCGTGGTGGAGTTGGAATGGACAATATTGATGTTGATTACGCTCGCGAAAACGGGATTGAGGTCATTAATACGCCCGCAGCTTCGTCTGCTTCTGTTGCAGAATTAGTATTTGCACATTTATTTGGTGGAGTTCGTTTTCTTCACGATTCAAACAGAAATATGCCGTTGGACGGAGATACAAAATTTAATGGATTAAAGAAAAGTTACGGCGCGGGTCGTGAACTTCGCGGAAAGACTTTAGGTATCGTTGGATTTGGTAGAATTGGTCGTGAAGTTGCAAAAATAGCTTTGGGTTGCGGAATGAAAGTTATTGCCAGCGACCATAGCATAGGGGAAGCCGATATTACCCTTGAATTTTATGACGGTCAAAAAATCACTTTAAAAATAAAGACAGAGCCTGTTGAAGAATTGATAAAACACAGCGATTTTATTTCCCTCCACGTACCGGCCCAAAATGGGTACCTAATTGGAAAAGAAGAAATCTCGAAAATGAAGAATGGCGTTGGTCTTGTGAATGCTGCCCGAGGTGGTGTTCTTGATGAAAACGCGCTGTTGGAAGGTCTTGAAAGCGGAAAAATTTCTTTTGCTGGTTTAGATGTTTTTGAAGAAGAGCCCACTCCTTCCATTAAAGTATTGATGAACGATAAAATTTCATTAACTCCTCATATTGGGGCTGCTACAGATGAAGCACAAGACAGAATTGGCACCGAGTTGGCTGAACAAATTATAAATATAATGGCTAATGCTTAGCATTTTTAACTAACTTAGTTGATTAACCAATACTTTTAAAAAATGGCTTCAATATTAGATTTACTTAGTAGTGATTTGGGCAAGCAGCTCATCAGTGGTGCAAGTGCACAAACTGGTCAATCAGAAGATAAAACAGCAAATGTTTTGAGCATGGCGCTACCTGTTATTTTGGGAGCAATGCAGCGCAATGCCGCAACTCCTCAAGGAGCAGAAAGCTTGAATAATGCTTTAAATGACAACCGTCACGATGGTTCTATTTTAGACCAATTAGGCGGGCTTTTAGGAGGCGGAAGTACAGATTCCAATTTATTGAACGATGGAGCTGGAATATTAAAACACGTTCTTGGCGGAAATCAGCAAAAAGTGGAACAAAACATAAGCAAAACAAGCGGTGTTGATGCTGGTTCCGTTGCACAAATAATCAAAATGGCCGCACCAATTTTAATGGGAGTTTTAGGAAGCCAAAAAAGAAAGGATAATGTTGGTCAAGGCGGAATTGGAGATTTGTTAGGTTCAGTTTTAGGAAAAAATACAAATCACGATCAATCGTTTCTTGAAAGTCTACTTGATGCTGATGGCGATGGTAGTGTAATTGACGATGTTGCCGGTATGGTTATGGGCGGAAATAAGAAAAAAGGCGGCCTTGGCGGTCTTTTGGGTGGTTTATTCGGAAGATAAAATTTTTAAAATTTTTTTTGAAGCACCGTTCCTTTTTTAAAATGAACGGTGTTTTTTTTAAATGAACGTTAAACATAGTTTGCTTCATTTTACATTTCTTAACTTTGACAAAATCATTATTATGAAAAACTTTCTAATCATAATCGCTTTTTCAATAGCACTTTATAGCTGTGGAAGCGGCAATATAAATAACAATTCCAACACAGGAGTTTCTTCAAATGATACAATTCGTATTGCAAATGACAGTCTTGAATACGAAATTATAATTATTGAACCTGGATTTGATTCTTGGCTTATAACGCAACCAAAACGTGGATTTTACGGCCAATCTCTTTTGGAGTCTAAAAACCGTTCTTTTGTTTCCGAATATAACAGCCGCGTGCTTCAGCCCAACCAATATTCGCCAAACTTATACACTGAGCAAATAAACTATGATCCTGCAGTGGACTATGGCTACGAAGTAAATTACCTGCTTTATAATTACTTTGTCTATTTTCAAGATAAATACAATCAAAAATTTATAGGCGGTAGAAATTGAAAAAACTTAAAGAACGTTGGAAAATCAAAACCAACGGACAACTTTTTATAATCTTTCTCGTCTTTGCCATAACGGGAAGTTCAGCCGCAAAACTTGCTGTACCACTAACTGAGTTTTTCGAAATAAAAAAGGAAATGGGATGGTACATATATTGGCCTTTCCGAATTTTAATAATTCTTCCAATTTATCAGCTACTTTTGGTTTTTTATGGTTGGGTGTTTGGTGAGTTTGATTTTTTTTGGAACTTTGAAAAAAAAATGCTCCGCGGAATGGGTTTGGGGTTTTTATTTAATAAATGAAGATTTTTAAAAGGGAAATAATACGGATTTTTGCAGCTACGGTCTTTTCGTTTGCACTGCTGCTTCCATCTGCTATACAATTTGCCCATACTTTTGAAGGTCACGAGCACAAAGCCTGTACAGAGTTTTCCACGCACATTCACAAAAAACAACTGGATTGTTCCATTTGTGATTTTCATTTTTCAATTTTTAATTACACTCCCCAGGAACTTCCTAAGTTTGCGGTATTAGACGGTTTTCAAAAAAATGAAACTGTTTATTTTTTACCCGAATTCAAATTACATTCCACACATTATTTTCTTCGTGGGCCTCCACAATTTCTTGACTTTTTAGCATAAATTTTTAAAAAAAACAATTCTTAAAATCAAGAAAGCATGAAATGCCCCTTGACAATTATTTATGCCAATCGGTATAGATAATTAGGGCATTCCATCTTCCTACTTATCAAATATTTTATACAGATGAAAAATATTCTATGCTTGCTTGCAGTATTTTTGTTATATACTGCGGCGAGCGCACAAAATTCCTTAATAGGAAAAATAGCTTCGAAAGAAAAAAATCAACCCATCCCCGCAACTGTTTACATTCCGCAATTGGAAAAAGGAACAGCCGCGGATTTTGATGGAAACTATAAATTGAACAACATTCCCGATGGAAATTACAACGTAGTTTTTTCGTCTTTGGGATATGCCACAATTTCGAAAAAAATAAGTTTTTCGAACAATCAAGAAATTACTGAGAACCTACAGTTGGAAGAAAGCGCCGTGGAAATGGAAGAAGTCATTGTTTCCACGCCATTCCATAAATTGCAAAGTGATAACGTGATGAAAGTGGAACGTGTTTCCACGGAAGATTTGAATTCTTCCGGTGCAGTCACACTTGCTGACGGAATTAAAAACATTGCGGGTGTTGACCTTATTACGACAGGAACAGGAATCGGTAAACCAGTTATCCGCGGCTTGAGTTCAAATCGTGTTTTGACCTATACCCAAGGCGTTCGGCTTGAAAACCAACAGTTTGGTGACGAACATGGTTTAGGCGTAAACGAAGCAGGCGTTGAAAGTGTGGAAGTGATAAAAGGTCCCGCTTCCCTACTCTACGGAAGTGATGCTTTGGGTGGGGTTCTTTATTTGAATCCAGAAAAATTTGCAATTGGTGGTGAAACACACGCCGATTTAAGTAGCACCTATTTTTCAAACACACGAGGAACATCAACCAATTTGGGAGTAAAAACCTCCGGTGAAAAGTTGAAGTTTTTGGCGCGTGGATCGTATTCAGAGTTTAGTGATTATAAATCTGGTGCAGATTATCGTTTGACCAATTCCCGTTTCAATGAAAAGGATTTGAAAACGGGCGTGCAATATTTAGGTACGAAATTTAAGTCAACGCTACGTTATAATTATAACCGTTCAAATATTGGCATTGCTGAAGAAGTTGGCCAACAAACGCGATCAAAAAGTTTAGAATTGCCGTTTCAAGAAATTGATAACCATATTTTAAGTTTTGATAATACTGTTTTTTTCAATAATTCAAGTTTGGATATAAAAGCTGGTTATTTGTTCAATGACCGCCGCGAATTTGATGATGATCCAGCTACAGCGGCACTTCGAATGAAATTGAACACCATTAATTACGATATAAAATACAATCTGCCAGAATTGGGAAAATTTGAAACAATAATAGGCTTGCAGGGAATGTTCCAAAACAATAAAAACGAAGGCGAGGAAATCTTGATTCCCGATGCAAATACTACTGATGTCGGGGTTTTGGGAACTTCCCATTATCATTTGGAAAAATTGGATTTGCAGGCAGGAATCCGTTTCGACTCCCGAAAGATTGAAAGTGAAGCCGCGAGAAATCCTTTGGAAGATGATTTTATTCCTGCGTTGGACAAAACTTTTACGAGTTTCACGGCAGCTTTGGGCGCAAAATTGGGTTTGTTCGAAAACTTTTCCACACGAATAAATTTTGCAAGCGGTTTTAGAGCACCCAATTTGGCAGAACTTACTTCAAACGGCGTCCATGAGGGCACCAATAGATATGAAAAAGGAAATGAGAATTTGACGAACGAGCAAAATTTTCAAGCGGATCTTTCTTTGGAATATAGAAATGAACACATTGAACTTTTCGCCAACGGATTTTATAATGCAGTGAACAATTACATTTTCATTTCCCCAACTGACGAAACTATTGATGACACCCAAGTTTTTGATTATCTTCAAAATGATGCTATGCTTTATGGTGGTGAATTCGGTTTTCACCTACACCCACATCCGTTGGATTGGCTGCATTTGGAAAGCAGTTTTGAAACCGTTACCGGTAAATTGAGCAATGATGATTATTTGCCTTTGATTCCCGCAAATTCGCTTCGGAATACGTTTCGCGTAGAATTAAATGATGGAAAATTAAGAAAAAACAGTTTTGCTTTTATCACACTCGAAAATACTTTCGATCAAAAAAATGTAAGTAATTTCGAAACGAGAACTGGCGGTTATTCGCTATTAAGTGCAGGAATTGAAAGCAGCTTTCAAATTCAAAAAGTTTTATTGAAAGTTGGTTTGAACGGAACAAATCTTACCGATAAGGAATATGTTTCGCACCTATCACGATTTAAACCCGATGGAATTTTTAACATCGGTCGAAGTATTAATGTGAACCTGAAAATAGAAATCTAAAAAAAAGCCCCAAATCGGGGCTTTTTTTATTCATCTATGCGAATTTCAATAGTTTGTGGCGCTGGCTGTTTTTTCCAGACAAATGTGTAAAGCCACATAAGCGTGAACGTTGGAACAACATCTGTGAAAGGCAATATTTCTTCAAGAAAAACAAAAACGGAAGCTATTTTTCCTTCGGTACCTTTATACATATCGTTCATTTTTTTTGCGGCAAATGGTGCCCAAAGTATATCCAAAAAAGGACCTATAACCGGTATTGCCATTGTGGCCATACCAACCAAATCATAAATGATTCCTTGGCGGAGTAGTTTATATTTTTCGTTTTTCATTTTTGTTGTATTTAATTTCAATTAAAAGAATCAAAAAACATTCCAAAAAATTACGAAAGATCGCTACTAATCAATTTCAAAAATTCATTTCGCGTTTCAATTGCCTCAAACTGACCGCGGAAACCCGAAGTTGTGGTAACACTGTTCTGTTTCTGCACGCCACGCATCATCATGCACATATGCGAGGCTTCAATAACAACGGCAACACCTTTCGGTTTCAACGTATTGTTTATACACTCCAAAATATCGTGGGTAAGCCTTTCCTGCACTTGCAATCTTCTTGCAAAAACATCAACAATGCGCGGAATTTTACTCAACCCCACAATATAACCGTCCGGAATATAAGCAACATGGGCTTTTCCAAAAAAAGGCAAAATATGATGTTCACACAAAGAATAAAGTTCAATATCCTTTATAATTACCATATCGTGATAGGCTTCCGCGAACATCGCACTTTTCAAAATTTCAGCGGGATCCTGGCAATTACCAGAAGTTAAAAACTGCATTGCCTTTGCAGCTCTTTCGGGAGTTTTAAGTAATCCTTCACGGGAAACTTCCTCGCCTATTCCACTTAAAATTTTGCTGTAGTTTTCAATTAAATTGTCAGTTACAGGCTGGTCGTATTCTTCAAAATATCTATATGACGACATCTTTTTTCTGTTTAAGAATTGGATTTCAAAAATAAACACATAATTCCGAATAAGAACAATATAACCAATTGGATTGCATTATAGCGCTATAAATAGTACTTTCACGCTTTAAAATTTCGCTATGATCGAGGCCCAAAATATCCACAAATATTACGACAATCTCCACGTTTTGAAAGGAGTTGACCTTCATATTAAAAAAAGTGAAATTGTCTCTATTGTTGGGGCTTCGGGCGCGGGTAAAACTACGCTACTCCAAATATTGGGCACATTGGATTCGCTTCACGACAGCAAAAGCAAACTGGAAATAAACGGAGTAAATATTGGTTCCCTTTCGGGTAAAAAGTTGGCGCAATTCAGAAATGAAAATTTGGGGTTTATTTTTCAGTTCCATCAATTATTACCTGAATTTACTGCGCTTGAAAATGTTTGTATTCCAGCCTTTATAAAAAATACACCCAAAAACGAGGCTGTTAAAAAAGCGAAAGAATTACTTTCCTTTTTAGGCCTTTCACACCGTGAGGACCACAAACCCAATGAACTTTCCGGAGGGGAACAGCAACGTGTGGCTGTGGCTCGGGCTTTAATAAACAATCCCGCAATCATTCTCGCGGACGAGCCAAGCGGAAATTTAGATACCGAAAGCGCCGAAAACCTGCACAATTTGTTTTTTAAACTTCGGGATGAATTTGGACAAACCTTTGTAATTGTTACGCATAACGAAGAGCTTGCAAATATGGCTGACCGAAAGTTGGTGATGCAGGATGGTGTTATTATCAATTAAATTTTAATTAAATCTCAAATACCGAATTTCAAAAATTCACTCTTATGAAGAAAAGTGAATTAAAATCATTTCTCGACGAAAAGGTAAATATTTACAACCACCCCAATTTTATTGAAAGCGATCCCATTCAAATTCCACATCTTTTCACATTAAAGGAAGATATAGAAATTGCTGGGTTCCTCGTAGCAACCATTGCTTGGGGAAACCGAAAAAGCATCATAAACAACGGGCATCGCTTGATGGAAATGATGGGCAATTCGCCTTATGATTTTGTTATGAATTTTTCAGAAAAGAATTCTGGGTCGCTTTCACCCTTTGTACATAGAACTTTTAATAATGAAGATCTTTTTTATTTTTTCAAAGCACTTCAAAACATCTATAAAAATCACGGGGGTTTGGAAGCTGTTTTTTCCAAATATGCTGAAAAGACCACATTGCAACCTGCAATCCATCATTTCAAAAAAAGTTTTTTTGAACTGCCGCATCTTCCAAGGACCCAAAAACATATAAGCGATCCACTTAAAAATTCCGCAGCAAAAAGAATAAATATGTTTCTCCGCTGGATGGTCCGCAATGATAAAGCGGGCGTTGATTTCGGGATTTGGAAAACCATTTCCCCTGCCCAACTTTCGTGTCCGTTGGATGTGCACAGCGGTAATGTAGCGAGAAAATTAAACCTTTTAAATCGCAAACAAAATGATGGAAAAGCATTGGCAGAGTTGGATTTTTCCCTTAGAAAACTTGATAGTGCTGACCCTGTTAAATATGATTTTGCACTTTTCGGCTTAGGGGTATTTGAAAAATTTTAAATTTATTTTTTTAATTTTTTATAATATTTTTTAAGATGAAACAAGTTTTTATAAAATGTTGTACATTTACTTTCAATCCTTAAACAATTATGTTTTATAAAGGATTAAAAAAAATTAGGAGATTTTACATTGAAAATACCACAAATTCCTGCCTATGAACTGGAACGTCTCGCTGCAGTTCGGTCTTACAATTTGTTGGACACCTTGCCTGAAAAGGATTTTGACAACATAACTGCCCTCACGGCAAGCATTTGTGATGTTCCTATTGCCTTGGTAACATTGCTTGACGCTGACAGAAATTTTTTAAAATCACACTACGGAATTAATTTCAGTGAATCCCCACGAAACATTTCTTTCTGTGGGCATGCTATTTTGGATGAATCAAACATATTTATTGTTGAAGATGCCAGAAACGATCCACGTTTTCATGACAATCCGTTGGTAACCGAAATGCACGCTATATTTTATGCCGGCGTAAGGCTTGTAAATAGCGATGGTTACCCACTGGGCACTCTTTGTGTTTTTGACAAAAAGCCCCGAACCCTATCAAAACAACAAAAAACAGCGCTAACTGCATTGGCATATCAAGTTGTAAATCTTTTTGAGGCCCGAAAGCGAAATAGAACATTAATGTCCGTACAACAAGAATTGAAGGAAAAAAACGAAGAGCTCAAAAATTTTGCGGGAATTGTGTCTCACGATATGAAAATGCCGCTTGCCAATATGATTATCACCTCAGATATGCTCCGAAGTAAATACGGCTCATTGTTGGATGTTCAGGGCAAGCAATATTTAGATTATATAAAACAATCCTCCTTTACGTTAAGCGAATACATTACAGGCCTGTTGGAACATTATGAAAGCGATAAAACTGCTTCTTTAAATGGGGAGTCTTTTGACAGCCATGACCTGCTTGAAGATATAATTGAATTGTTAAACATCAATATTGATTGTGAAATAAACCTTCCGGAGGAAAATATAGAAATGCACGCAAACAAAGTAGCATTGGAGCAAATATTGCTCAATCTCATTGCAAATAGCTTAAAATATAACGATAAGAAAAAAATAAAAATTGATATTGCCTGTACTGAAGAAAATGGCTTTTATTATTTCAAAATTTCAGACAACGGAATTGGTATCCCAAAAGATAAAATGGATCATATTTTTGACCTTTTTGCAACTACCGGAAAATTGGACAGAAACGGAAAAAAAGGAAATGGTATTGGTTTATCTACAGTAAAAAAACTTGTCAAAAAACTAAATGGCGAAATTACCGTTTCTTCTACTGTAGGGAAAGGCACCTCGTTTCAGTTTAATATTGAAAAGCTTAAGTGTTAATTTTCTTTATTTCAATATTCCAAAAATAATTTCAATCCCCGCCCCTTTTCTATATGCACCTACGGTAAAAAATATTTGTACCCCTTTTATGATTCCTCCAAAATTCCCTGATAATGAAAAAGAAAGAATTGCTGAATTAAAAAAATATAATTTACTCGACACTCTTTCTGAAAATGATTTTGACAATATTACATCCCTAATAGCAGTAATCTGTGAAGTGCCCGTTTCCTTAATTACACTTTTAGATACTGATAGAAACTTTTTTAAATCCCACTTTGGGCTCGATTTTAACCAATCGCCAAGAAATATTTCTTTTTGCGGCCATGCTATTTTGCAGGATGAGGAACTATTTATTGTGGAAGATGCCACAAAGGATGAGCGCTTTAAAAACAACCCATTGATATATGATAACAATGCAATTTTTTATGCAGGCGTCCCTCTTATCAACCCAAAAGGCTTCAAACTGGGCACGCTCTGCATTTTTGACGAAAAACCCCGCCAGCTTACTGAAATTCAAATAGTAACCTTAAAAGCTTTGGCAAAACAGGTGATAAATCTTTTTGAACTTCGAAAGAAAAATAACCTGCTAACAGATTTTCAAAAAGAGCTCCAACAAAGAAATGAAAGACTTGTGAATTTTGCCCACGTAGTCTCCCATGATTTAAAATCGCCGTTGGCCAATATAACCTCTCTCACGCGCATGTTGCGGGAAGAAAATTTTGAAACGCTGTCTAAAGATTCAGAACTTTACCTCAATTACATTGAAGAATCATCTTTTACCTTGAAAAACTACATCAACGGTATTTTAAAATTTTATAAAGCTGATGAATTGCTTGAAGCCCAAAAACAGGACGTTGAATTGAAAAAACTTTTTGAGGAAATTGACGAAATTTTAATTACGGAAGATATTATTTTTGAATATCCCCAAAAAGGAGTTTTAACAAATGTAAACAAAGCTGCATTGACCCAAATTTTTCTGAATTTGATTGACAACAGCTTAAAATATAATTTAAACGAAAAAAGGCTGGTTTCTGTAAAATACATTGAAGATCCTGATTTTCACAAATTTTCCATCAAGGATAATGGAATGGGGATAGACCTTGGCGTACAAGAAGAAATTTTCAATCTTTTTAAAACAACTGGCATAAAAGATCGCGACGGTAAAGAAGGTACGGGCATTGGCTTGGCGACTGTAAAAAGTTTGGTTTCAAAACTTGGGGGTAGCATTTCTTTGGAATCTGAACCCGAAAAAGGAAGCACCTTTACGTTTACCGTTCAGAAATAGCTGAAATTACGTTCCATTTTTTATCTTTGGGCAATATTTATAGGAATGCAGTTTAAAAACCCAGAAATTCTTTACGCCCTTTTCCTACTGCTCATCCCCATATTTATTCACCTTTTCCAACTTCGGCGTTTCCAAAAAGTAGATTTTACCAATGTCGCTTTTCTTAAAAAGGTGACCATCCAAACCCGAAAAAGTTCGCAGCTAAAAAAATGGCTTACTTTGCTGATGCGTTTGCTCGCATTGGCCTGTATTATTGTAGCATTTGCACAACCCTTCACCGCTTCAAAAACTGCTTTGAACACCAAAAAAGAAACGGTTGTTTACATTGACAATTCGTTCAGTCTGCAGGCAAAAGGAGACAAAGGCCCAATATTGGAGCGGGCTTTGCAGGATTTGTTTGATAAAACTTCAGGAGCCGAAAAATTAAGTTGGTTCACGAACAGTTCCGAACGCAAAAATACCTCACCCCAAGATTTCAAAAACGAAATACTTTCTGTTGAATATTCCCAAAACCAACTCACGCCGAACCAGGTTTTGTTGAAAGCAAACCAACTTTTTTCCAATGAAAAAGATGTTTTGAAAAGACTGGTTTACATTTCAGATTTTCAGCAAAAGGAAACTTTTCCAGAAATTCCAGAAAATTTAACCGTGGACGCTGTTCAGTTAAAGCCCGTAAAAGCATCAAATATCGCTATTGACAGTGTTTATATTGCTTCAAATAATACTGCCGCAACCCAGTTGAAAGTGAAAGTTTCAAAACGTGGAAATGCTGTTTCGGAAACTCCAATTTCACTTTACAACAATGGAAAACTGATTGCAAAAACAGCTCCGGATTTTTCGGGCAACGCAGATGGCACGGTTACTTTTGACATCGATAATTCCGAAGGTTTTATTGGGAAACTGGAGCTTAACGAACCCAACCTTCCTTTTGACAATACCTTGTTTTTCAGCATCAATAAACCCGCAAAAATTAAAGTATTGGCAATAAATGAAGCCGATGGAAATTTTATGCGCCGACTTTTTGAGAAAGAGGAATTCAAGTTTACGCAGCAAACTTTCAAAACACTGAACTATAACGAAATTCCGGACCAAAACTTCATCGTTTTAAATGAGTTGAAAGAAATTCCCGCTTCCTTGGCAACCGCTCTGAAATCTTTTACGGATGAAGGTGGAAGTGTTTTGGTAATTCCAGCTTCTGAAGTGGAATTGGGCAGCTATAATAATTTTCTTTTAACGATGTCTTTGGGAACATTTTCAGAAGAAATACAGCAGGAAAAAAAGATTGCGAAAATATATTTTTCACATCCGTTATTTAAAAATGTTTTTGAAAAGGAAGTTGTAAATTTCCAATATCCGAAGGTAAATTCCTTTTATGCTATTTCAACCAACGCAACGCCGGCCATAGGTTTTGAGGATAATCAGCCATTTTTGGTGCAAAAAAATAAAACTTATTTACTGACTGCTGCAATCAATAACGAGAATTCAAATTTTCAGAATTCACCTTTGATCGTTCCGGCGCTTTATAATATGGCTTTGCAAAGCCTGCCTTTGCCGCGCTTGTATTACACTATCGGAAGCCAAAATTCCATCGCTATTCCAGTGAAATTGGGACCGGATGAAATTTTAACAATCAAAGACAGTACCGCCCAGTTTATCCCACTTCAGCAAACAAAAGCTAACTTTGTGTTGATGACTACAACTGATGAGCCCCATAAAGCTGGCAATTTCCAGGTTGTGAAAGAAAATGAATTCTTGGAAAACATTAGTTACAATTATGCCCGCGACGAAAGTGAATTGCAATACTTAAATCCTGAGGATTGGAAAGGCGCAGAAGTCTATAAAACGGTGGATGATCTATTTGATTCGATTGCCGATGCAAATTCAATCAACAGTTTTTGGAAATGGTTTGCTATTTTTGCATTGCTCTTTTTACTTTTTGAAATGCTTATCTTAAAATTCTACAAATGAAGATATTACTGAAATCTGCCACCATTGTTGATGCTTCCAGCAAGCATCACATGAAAAAAAGGGATGTTTTGATTGAAAACGGTAAAATTTCAAAAATTGCCGCTACTATTTCTTCTTCCGAAAAAGTAAAGGAAATTTCACTGAAAAATCTTCATATTTCGCAAGGTTGGTTTGATAGCAGTGTCTCTTTTGGAGAACCCGGCTTTGAAGAACGGGAAACTGTTGAAAACGGTTTAAAAACTGCTGCCCACAGCGGTTTTACAAGTGTTGCGGTAAATGCCAATAGTTTTCCCATAACCGACAGTAAAGGGCATATCAAGTTTTTGAAAAGCAAAGCCGAAGGAAATGCAGTTAGCCTCTACCCTATTGGCGCGCTCACTGTGGGCAGTAAAGGAATAGATTTGGCGGAACTATTTGATATGAAAAGTGAAGGTGCGGTTTCATTTTATGATTATAAAAGTCCAATCGCAAATGCAAACCTTTTAAAGATAGCGCTGCAATACACCCAAAATTTTGATGGACTGGTTCAATCATTTCCTTTTGAAAAATCTGTTGCTAGAAATGGAATGGTGAATGAAGAAGTAACCAGCACCCGCTTGGGATTGAAAGGAATTCCGGCGCTTTCTGAAGAACTGCAGATAATTAGGGATTTGTATATTTTGGAATATACCGGCGGAAAGCTTCACATTCCCACTATTTCCACTAAAAAATCGGTAGAACTTATTAAGGACGCTAAGAAAAAAGGGCTGAATGTAACCTGCAGTGTTTCAATTTTCAACCTTGTTTTAACGGACGAAGCTTTGGAAGATTTTGATACAAACTACAAATTGTTGCCTCCACTCCGCACAAAAGAAGATACAAAAGCCTTGTTAAAAGGCCTAAAAGATGGAACAATTGATGGCATTACCAGCGATCACAACCCGATTGATGTAGAACATAAAAAAACTGAATTTGATCACGCTTTCTTCGGAAGCATTGGCTTGGAGGGATGTTTTGGAGCAATCAATACAACTTTGGGAATTGAAGAATCCGTCAAAGTATTAACTGGTTTGAAAAAAACTTTTAATATTCCTTCAGTAAAAATTGAAGAAGGAAATCTTGCGGAATTTACACTTTTTAATCCCGATGAAAGCTGGGAGTTTTCAGAAAAGGATATTCTTTCAACCTCCAAAAATGCTGCATTATTGGGGATGAAGCTAAAAGGAAACGCTTACGGGATTTTTGCGAACAATCAATTGGTGCTAAATAAATAATGAAGACTTCTCCCGCAGGAAAATCTACCGCCCTTATTGCTTATGCGCCTTTCGTGGGTTTTTTGATCGCTTATTTCATCAACCGTGACGAAAACCACCAATTTGCAACCTGGCATATCAAAAATATGTTCGGATTGTCTATTTTGTTTGTGGTTTCGTTAATCGTGCAATCGCAAATTGACGTAACCACGGGCGACATTTTATGGCTGGGTTGTTGTGCAATTTGGCTATTTTGCTGGGCAATGGCTTTTTTAAACAAGAAAACAGGGCTTCCAATTTTAAGTGAAAAATTTCAGGAATGGTTTACATTCTTGAATTAAAGTATTGGCTATCTTTAGCTTATAAAAATCACTAACCTAATTTTAAAAACATGGAAACAACTACAGACAACGGAAAGACCGTGGCAATAATTGCCTATATTTTCTTAATTGGCTGGATTATAGCTTTAATAATGAACAACGGAAACAAAACAGCATTAGGCTCTTATCACATACGGCAATCGCTTGGTATTATGTGTGTGGGTGCTATTTTAAGTATAATTGCGGGAGTAGTTAGTATTTGGATTCTTTCAGTAATAATAAATCTCGCTTTAATTACTTTTTGGTTACTTGGATTCATCACTGCCCTACAGGGCGAAATGAAACCCGTTCCTGTATTGGGCGAGCAATTTCAGGAATGGTTTAAGGGAATTTAGATTTTAAACAATATTTAACGAGACCTTTTAAGCTGAAACAACTTCAGTTTAAAAGGTCTTGTTTATTTTTGCAACCTATGAAAAAACAGACCTTACTTTTAGAACACAATTACAGGCCAGCCAAAAATGCTTCTGAAAATCCGCCAGCAATCATTATGCTTCACGGTTTCGGGAGTGATGAAAACGATTTGTTTTCTTTCGCAAGTGAACTTCCGGAGAAATATGCAATCATTTCCCTAAAAGCGCCAATCCGTTTGGAACCTTACGGAAATGCTTGGTATAATATATATTTTGATAATTCACAGGGAAAATTCAGCGATGACGAACAAGCAATTGCCTCGCGCGAATTGGTTTCGAAATGCATTGACGAAGTGATTGAAAAATACAAAATTGACAAAAATAATATCACGCTGCTAGGTTTCAGCCAAGGTACCATTTTAAGCTTCGCGGTAGCGCTGAGCTATCCTGAAAAAGTAAAGAATGTAATTGGTTTGAGCGGTTATATAAACGAAGAAATTTTGAAAGATGGTTTTGAGAAAAATGACTTCAGCAAGCTTAAAGTCTATACTTCCCACGGAAGTGTAGATCAGGTGATTCCCGTGCAATGGGCCCGAAAAACCGAGCCATTTCTCAAAAATCTGAATATTGATTGCACATATTCAGAATTTCCGGTTGGGCACGGAGTAGCTCCCCAAAATTTTTACGAACTGAAAAATTGGTTGGAAAAACAGTAATCAGTCGTCAGTAGTCAGTAATTGTATAACTGAATAACTAAAGAATTCTCAAATTCAATTTGGGTAAAGAAATGAAGCTATAGGGGTTAATTCAAGTTCTTTTTTATCGTTGAAATAATATTCCAAAATCATTTCGCCCCAAAATTTCCCATCGGTAAAATCTGCCTGAATCCATTTGTGATTGAGGAATTTTAGTTTGTTGATCTTCATATCCCCGTTCATTCCATCAAAAGGCACCAAAGGATTATTGCCCTTTTCAAAATTAAAATCATAGATTTGGTCAGAAACCATAGATTCAACATCGGCTGCCTCAAAACCCAAATTTTCCAAATAGGTCATTGCGTTGTCATTTCCCTGAAGGGTAAAATAATTTAAATCGCGGACAACATTCTGCAAACTATCAATCGAGGTATTTTCTTTTTGAACTTTTGCCTCCAGATTTTCTATTTTAGTTTCCTGTGATTCAAAAATGCTCTTTTCGTTCATATATTGATAAATTATGAACAGCAATGCGAAAAGAAACAGATACATAAATATTTTATTCTTCATAATCAAATGTTTATGGTGAGGGTGTCAAAAGCCAAATGTACTTTCTTCGGAAGTTTATTCTCTACTTCTTCGTGAAAGCCCATTAAATGGCTAATATGGGTTAAATATGTTTTCTCGGGTTTTACTTTTTCAACAAAATCTAGCGCTTCGGAAAGGTTAAAATGTGAATAATGCGGTTCTTCCCTAAGGGCATTTACAACCAAAACCTTGGTGCCTTTCACTTTTTCAATTTCTTCTTCCGAAATGGTTTTCACGTCTGTTAAATAGGTGAAATCTTCAACCCTGAAACCTAAAACAGGCAACGTATCGTGAAATGCTTCAATGGGAATCACTTTTTTTCCGCCAATAATAAAGGGAACATCCTTGTCAATAACAATTTCTTCAATACTCGGCGCTCCGGGATATTTGTTTTCGGTTTCAAAAATATAGGCAAACCGCTCGTGCAATGATTTAAAAACCCGCTTGTGGGCGTAAAATGGCAAGTTGCCCTGCATAAAATTAAAAGGACGAATATCATCCAAACCTGCCGTATGGTCGCTATGTTCGTGGGTCAATAAAACTCCATCCAGTTTTTCAACATTTTCGCGCAACATCTGCTGCCTAAAATCTGGGCCGCAGTCAATTACATAAGTAAAATCTTGCCAACGCAATAAAACAGATACACGCAAACGTTTATCTTTTATATCGTTGCTTTTGCAAACAGGGTGATTGCTACCTATTACAGGGATTCCCTGTGAAGTTCCAGTGCCAAGAAATGTAACGGTGAAGGTTGAATCCATTCTCGCAAAAATACTGGTATTTTTTTTGTTTACCTATTGTATTTGCTACCTTTGTTATTAAGAAAAATAGAACGTTGCTATGCCAGAAACCATATTAGGTGACAAGGAATTTGAAAACATTCCTTCCATAAAGAGTAAGGCTTTACGAATCAATCTGAACGAAAACATTTACGGTACTTTTGCCGAAATTGGTGCCGGGCAAGAAACAGTGCGTAATTTTTTCAGGGCTGGCGGTGCTTCAGGGACTATCGCGAAAACAATGTCTGCCTATGATAAGGATTTTAGCGATGCTATTTACGGAATTGAAGAAGATGGCAGATATGTTACCGAGGCGAGGCTCATTAAAATGCTTTCCCACGAAATCAATTTGATTGAGGAACGCATCATTCGCCAAAAACATCCCAATAAACTTTTCTTCGCCTATGCAAATACCGTGGCGACCATTGATTTTGCAAAACAATACAAAGGTCACGGCTGGTTGGGCATTCGTTATCAAGTGGATCCAAAAGAAGCATATAACGAAATAACGCTTCACGTTCGTTTTCACGAAAATGATGCACAATTACAGCAAATTACTTTAGGAATATTGGGCGTAAACCTAATTTATGGCGCTTATTACAAATATGACCAGCCTAAAAAATTGTTGCGCTATTTGTATGATCATATTGATAAAGATAAAATTGAAATAGACACGATCAACTTTTCCGGGCCACGTTTCCAAGATGTGGACAATCGTTTAATGAGTCTACAGCTTATTAAGAATGGAATGACAGATGCGGTTATGTTTGGCCCAGATGGTCATAATATTTTACCTGCAAGAATACTTTACAAGAAAAACATTTTAGCGCTTCGCGGAAGTTTTAGGCCTGTAACCAAGGTGAACATTGACATGTTTGAGCGTTCCTATGAAATGTTTCTCGAAGAAAATAGAGTAGAAAAAGAACGCACCGAGGTTATTTTTGAAATCACCCTTTCCAATCTTCGTGCAGAAGGAGAAATTGATGAAGAGGATTTTATGGACCGGGCGAAACTCTTATGTTCCCTTGGGCATACCGTAATGATCTCGAATTTCCAGGAGTATTATAAATTGGTTGAATATTTTTCCCGTTATACCAAAATGAGAATGGGCCTCGCCATGGGCGTTAACAATTTGGTGGACATTTTTGACGAAAAATATTATCGCCATTTGAGTGGCGGAATATTGGAGGCTTTCGGAAAACTTTTTTTTAAAGACTTGAAAGTATATTTATACCCAATGAAAGACCCAGAAACTGGAGAATATACCAACAGTGAAAATCTTAAAGTTCACCCGCGAATGAAAGAACTGTACAAATTCTTCAAATACAACGGAAAAGTGGTGGACATTACCAATTACAATCCTGACATTCTCGACATCTTCTCTCGCGAAGTACTTTCAAAAATAGAAAGCGGCGAGGAGGGCTGGGAAGAAATGTTACCTGCTGGAGTTTCAGAAATCATTAAGAAAAAACATCTTTTCAATTACAAAGGAACCACTGAAAAAGTTGATAACTAATCTAAAATCTGTGCAGCGTGATCCTTGGTTTTTACCTTGTCTATCACCTGTTCAATAATTCCTTTTTCATCAATAATAAATGTTTTTCGATGGATTCCATCAAATTCCCTTCCCATAAACTTTTTTGGTCCCCATACACCGAAAGCATTTATTACTTCCTTGTTTTCATCAGCTAAAAGCGGAAAAGGCAAATTATATTTTTCTTTGAATTTCTTTTGACGCTTTTCATTATCTGCGCTAACCCCAAGCAATTCAAAACCTTGGTTTTCAAATTCTTTATAATTATCGCGAAGATTACAAGCTTCAGCAGTACAGCCTGGAGTATCGGCTTTTGGATAGAAAAAAACGATCCATTTTTTTCCTTTAAAATCTGCAGAAGAAATACTGTTCCCATCTTGATCATTTACCTTGAAATTTGGAGCCTTATCTCCTGCCTGTAATGTTTTCATTATCTTTATTTTTGTATAAAAATACTTATAATGACCAAGCAAGAAAAGGTAACATTCGTTATTAATACGTTAAATAAATTATACCCCCAAGTTCCCATTCCTTTAGACCATAAAGACCCCTATACCTTATTGATTGCAGTTCTGCTTTCTGCACAGAGCACAGACGTTAGGGTGAACAAGATTACACCCTTTTTATTTGAAATAGCCGACAATCCCTACGACATGGTAAAACTAACCGTAGAAGAAATCAGGGAAATCATCAAACCCGTTGGTCTTTCACCGATGAAATCGAAAGGAATTCATGGGCTTTCTGAAATTTTAATTGAAAAATATAACGGCCAAGTTCCAGCAGATTTTGAAGCATTGGAATCTTTACCGGCCGTGGGCCATAAAACTGCAAGTGTGGTGATGAGCCAAGCCTTTAACATTCCCGCTTTTCCGGTAGACACACATATTCATAGGTTAATGTATCGCTGGGGTTTTACTAATGGGAAAAATGTAGTTCAGACCGAAAAGGATGCTAAGCGCTTATTTCCAGAAGACCTGTGGAACATACTTCACCTTCAAATTATATGGTACGGGAGACAATATTCCCCTGCTAGAGGATGGAATTTAGAAAAAGATGTAATTACCAAAACTATTGGCAGAAAAACAGTAATCAATGATTATTTGAATAAAAAAAGTCGATGAGTTGAGGAGTTTAAAAGTTGAGTGTCTTAAACCAACATTTTTAAAACTTATAAACTTCTAAACCCTTAAAATTAATTAAAAAAAAACCCTGAAAAGCTAATTCCAGGGTTTCTCCAAAGTTTAGTTTAGAAGTGCTTCAAACTTCAATTTATTATAATCTATAACACTTAAAGCCATCGAATAATCCAGAAGAAATTTAATGGTTTCTTCTTTTGGAACAAGTTTTTTATTCACGTCGTCCAACCGTGATGATTCAGTGTAAAATTTTTGCATAGAATGTTATTTTGAGGTTTTATTTCCAAATAACGCAGCAAAAACCAGTTTATTGTATCAATTGGTTAATATAATATTATGTTTATCAATTACTTTGCGCAAATTGATCAATGCATAACGCATCCGTCCCAGTGCCGTATTAATACTGACGCCTGTTTGCTCGCTTATTTCCTTAAAACTCATGTCTTTATAAATTCGCATGATCAGGACTTCTTTTTGATCGTCCGGAAGCTCCTGTATTAATCTACGAACGTCATCTTCAACCTGCCCTTTTATTATTTGCTTTTCAATATTTAAAGCGTTGTCGCTTAGTACTGAAAAAATATTGAAATCGTCATTGTTTTCAAATTTCGGCATGCGGTTGTTTTTTCTGAAATGGTCAATCACCAAATTATGCGAGATACGCATAACCCAAGGAAGAAACTTGCCTTCTTCATTATAGGCACCTCTTTTTAAGGTTCTAATAACCTTAATAAAGGTATCCTGAAAAATGTCTTCGGCGACATCCCGGTCAAATACTTTCGAATAAATAAAACTGTAGATTCTTTGCTTGTGGCGAGTAATTAACTCACTGAGTGCAGATTCGTTACCGTTCATATAAGCGTTTACCAAAAACGCATCAGAGTTTGTGCTTTGCTTCATATCAATACTTTTTTAAAAAATAAACAACTATGGATTTGGTTGCTTAGTTACAATGTTTATTTGTTAAAAGTAATGATCAGCTATAGGCAATAATTTTTTTATATGACGTTAAGAGCTGTAAATATAACAACAAAGAATTCATAAATGCAAAAAAAAGGTTAAAATTTTCATTAAAAAATAATAATAAGATCAAATGTGCATTGCTGAAACCGATATAGTATCTTTGCGAAAAGCTATAAAAAAGGAAAAATAAAATTGAGTACGGAAACAGTAGATATAAAAAAAAACATCCTTATCCAGGGTGCAAAACTTCACAATCTTAAAGATATTTCGGTAGCAATACCGCGCAATAAATTAGTAGTTGTAACGGGACTTTCCGGTAGCGGAAAATCAAGTTTGGCGTTTGACACACTTTATGCCGAAGGCCAACGCCGCTATGTTGAAAGCCTTTCCAGCTATGCTCGCCAATTTTTGGGAAGACTGGATAAACCTAAAGTAGATTCCATAAAAGGAATTGCTCCCGCTATTGCAATCGAGCAAAAAGTAAATTCAACAAACCCACGTTCCACTGTTGGAACTTCCACTGAAATTTATGATTATCTGAAATTGCTTTATACTCGAATAGGGAAAACAATTTCTCCTATTTCCCAAAAAGAAGTTAAAAAAGACACTACCACAGATGTTATAAATTTCATAAAAAATTTTGGTGAAAATGAAAAATTGCTGCTCCTCGCCCCAATTTTTTTAGAGGAAGGACGCACGATGGAAAATAAAATCCAAGCGTTGGCACAACAAGGTTATTCCAGAATTAAGGTGAAAGGTGAAGTTATTCGTATTGATGAGCTGGACGAAAAAACGTTTCCTAAAAAAGTAGATTTGGTCATTGACCGAATCATTACTAAAAACGATGAAGATTTTTACAATCGTTTGGCAGATGCAATTGAAATAGCATTTTTTGAGGGCAAAGGTGAGTTATATATTGAGGAAATTTCATCAAATAAAGTTACGGAATTCAACAATCGTTTTGAAGCCGATGGAATGGTCTTTATGGAACCAAACGTCCATCTTTTCAGTTTTAACAACCCATACGGCGCTTGTCCCACTTGTGAAGGCTACGGTGACGTTATTGGCATTGACGAAGATTTGGTTATTCCAAATACTTCGCTTTCAATCTTTGAAAATGCAATATTTCCATGGCGAGGGGAAAGCATGAGTTGGTATCGCGATCAATTGGTGAACAATGCTTATAAATTTGACTTTCCCATCCACAAACCTTGGTTTCAGCTTACAGATCAGCAAAAACAATTGGTCTGGGATGGCAATAAATATTTTGAAGGATTAAACTCGTTCTTTTCATTTTTGGAATCTAAAAGCTATAAAATCCAAAATAGAGTGATGCTTTCGCGCTACAGAGGAAAAACAAAATGCACAACCTGTAAGGGAAAAAGATTACGCCCCGAAGCTGGATATGTAAAAATAAACAGTACCGCAATTCAGGAATTGGTGGAACTTCCTTTAGATAAAACCGCGATATTCTTTAAAAATTTAGAATTGTCTGAATTTGAAGAAAAAGTTGCAAAACGATTACTACTAGAAATAAACAATCGTCTTCGCTTTTTGCAGGATGTTGGTTTAGGTTATCTAACATTGAATCGAAAGTCAAATACACTTTCGGGTGGAGAATCACAGCGTATCAATCTTGCTACCTCTTTGGGAAGCAGTCTTGTTGGTTCAATGTATATTTTGGACGAACCCAGTATTGGGCTTCATCCAAAAGACACGGAAAGGCTTATCGTTGTTCTAAAATCCCTTCGTGATTTGGGCAATACCGTGATTGTTGTGGAACACGATGAGGATATTATGAAAGCTGCCGATGAAATTATAGACATCGGCCCCGAAGCCGGAACCTTTGGCGGTGAAGTGGTTGCGCAAGGAAACTATGCTGAAATTTTAAAATCAGATTCGTTGACTGCGAAATATTTAAATGGAGAAATGGAAATTGAAGTTCCAAAAAAACGACGTACTTCAAAAAACAAAATCACAATTAGTGGTGCGCGCCAAAACAATCTGAAAAATATAGACGTTACATTTCCTTTGAATATTTTCACAGCTGTTACTGGCGTTTCCGGTAGCGGGAAAAGTACCTTAGTGAAGAAAATTCTTTATCCAGCTTTGCTTCGTGAAATTGGCGGTTATGGTGAAAAACCTGGTCAGTTTTCAGAAATAAAAGGTGATTTTGGTACAATAAAAAGTATCGAATTTATTGACCAAAACCCAATTGGCCGCT
Source organism: Aequorivita soesokkakensis (assembly GCF_001641085.1). GTDB lineage: Bacteria > Bacteroidota > Bacteroidia > Flavobacteriales > Flavobacteriaceae > Aequorivita > Aequorivita soesokkakensis. Next base: position 262,928 of record NZ_LXIE01000001.1, read on the forward strand.
CCAGCCGAAGCAATCCCGTAACCTATATTAAGGCTTATGATGATATTCGCAATCTGTATGCCTCGCAGAAACTTTCGGACATCCGTGGGTACAAAGCAAAACATTTCAGTTTCAACGTTGATGGCGGCCGTTGCGAAACCTGCAAAGGCGAAGGCGAAGTAACTATCGAGATGCAATTTATGGCAGATGTACATTTGCTCTGCGACACCTGTAATGGCAAACGTTTCAAAAAAGAGGTGTTGGAAGTAACTTTTCAAGGTAAAAATATTGATGACATTCTTACGATGACCGTTGATGACGCTGTTACTTTTTTTGGAGAGAACAAACAAGATAAAATTTCAGCAAAACTCCAGCCTTTACAAGATGTGGGGCTTGGCTATGTACAGCTGGGCCAAAGCTCCTCTACCCTTTCTGGTGGTGAGGCGCAGCGAATTAAGCTCGCTTCGTTTTTGGTTAAAGGAACTTCAAAAGAAAAAACTGTTTTCATTTTTGACGAACCCACCACGGGACTTCATTTTCACGATATAAAAAAACTGTTGGCTTCCTTTTATGCTTTGTTAGATAGAGGGCATACGGTGATTGTAGTGGAGCATAATATTGATTTAATTAAATGCGCAGACCACATAATAGATTTAGGACCTGAAGGTGGTGAAAACGGTGGAAAAATTGTTGCTGAGGGAACTCCGGAAGAAGTCGCAAAGAACAAGAAATCCTTTACTGCGGAATATTTGAAAGAGAAAATTTAGTATATTCATAAGCCTTTCTAACCAATCTGAATATGAAAACATTTCTACTCATACTTTGCATTTTATATTCCATTACTTCTTTTTCACAGCCCTATCTTCCTATGTTGGAAGAAGGAAATGTTTGGAATGTTGAATATCATTCAATAGATGGCGATATAATTGCGCATCCAGTTGAAATTATAGGAGAAATAGAAATAAATGGAAAAATATATAAAGAAGTAAACTTTGAATATAGTGGAGGAGTTTGTAATTGGAGAGAAGAAAATGGAATAATATATGGATTAAACACCTCCAATGAGGAAGTTATTCAATATAATTTCAATCTAGAATTGGGAGATATATTTGAGTTTGGGTATGAGTCTTGTGGTTATTCCACACAATGCGGTGATGCGGGTATTGAATTTCAGGTAACATCGGTTGAAACTCAATTTATTGCAGGAGAAAACAGAAAAGTTATAGAATTAAAAGATGACGTAAATTTTCCAAACTATATAAAATATTGGATTGAAGGAATAGGTTCGTTAAATGGTGTTGACCCACACGAGGAATTTATAGATGTAGGAACCACATTATTGGTATGTTTTACAAAAGATAACATAACTACTTTTTTTAATGGAGCTACAACTTGTGATAGAGTAATACTTGGAACAAATGATTTTGATTACAAGAATGTAATTTTATATCCCAATCCCGTAACAACAACATCAAAATTATATCTAACTGAAAATGCGAGGATAGACAAAATTATCATTTACGATGTTTCAGGAAGAATTCTAAAAAATGAAACTATAGTAAATAATGATTATTCAATAAATAATGCAGAATTTAAATCTGGAATTTACTTATACCAATTATTTTCAAAAGAAAAAATGGTGAAAACCGATAAGTTTTTAGTGAATTGATTTTCGTTAAATAGAATATTTTTGGCACACTAATTGAAATCAAAATAACAGAAAATAAGACTTTTAGTTTTTTTGGTTGGTTAGTTTTTTAAAATCCGTTGAAATGATAAAACACTTCAGCGGATTTTTTATTTAAATGCTTCAAAATATCTTTTCTTTTTTTCAAACTTCAAAAACATTACTGAAAATCAATGATTTAAAATTTTGGCACGGTCGTTGGTTATTTGTAAGCGTACTCAGCAAACCAAAAGACCAAAGCAAGTACAAACCTTAAATTTTTGAAACTTATGAAAAATCTAGCGCTAATATTCAGTATCATTTTGATGGGATTTTCAGCAAATGCAACTTCCACCGAAAATGAAAACAATTACCGAAGAGGTTATGACGGAAACGCATACATCTTTGTAGAAGGAGATATTGAATTCTCCGTTTTCCCCGATGGGCAGTTTGACTTTGTATATGTTGGGCCACAAAAAGGCTCAAGTGTTACTATCAATACTCCCAATGTCAATATAAGTTTCAATTCTGGTTATGATTATGAAGCATACGTACAGTATGATGATTACGGCGCGGTTATTCAAGTTGAAAATGTTCCTATTTATTATGACGAATATGGTCGTATTGCTCAAGCGGGAAATGTTGACATTCAATATAATGACAGAAGAATTGTTCGCGTTGGTGGCCTTCACGTAGTTTATAATAACTACGGTTATTTTTCGCATGTTACTGGTGTAATAAATATTTATAACCCTTATTACGTTTATCGCCCTTGGCACGTTTATTATGTTAGACCAATATACAGTCACTGTGTAGTTTATGATATGCCTTACAGAAGATATTACAGCCCTGTTAGATATAGCTATCACGATCACGTAGTGTATTACAAAAACAGAAAACATGTAGCCTATCATAATAGTAGAAGAGATTTTTATCGTCCAGGAAGCCGTGTTTATGACAAAAAAGGAAGGTCTTCATTGAATAAAGATTATAATCCAAATAGAAGAAATACAATGGTTGCTTCAAATAACAGTCGCAACAATAGCTCAATCCGAAGTAATAAAACACAAGCTAATAACTCAAGAAGTAATACTGTTTCAAGAAACAGCAGCACTGATAGTAAAGGAGCCGGAAATGTTGTTAGAAGTACAAAAACTACTAGAAATAACTCAGGAAATGTTAGCCGAAACAACACAGTTACCTCGCGAAGCAATACTGCTACAAGAGTAAATAGCAATAACACGAAAAGGAATGTTGAAAGGAGCAATTCTCAAAATACCGTAAAAAATACAAGAAATGCGAATACAACTCGGTCAACAAATACTCGAAATGTATCAGCTGACAGAACTGTTCAAAAACAACAAACGAGAACTGCTTCATCGAACAACAGAAGTAGTTCAGTAACAAGAAGCAAAACACAAACTCCCAAAAGAGAAACTGCGAGCCGTAGTACAGTAAATAAATCCAGCGCTCCTTCACGAAGCAGTTCAAAAGCGAACACTTCTTCAAGAGGCACTTCTTCTAGAGAAGTTAGCAAAAGAGGAAGAGGATAAAGATAGTTTTTTGGTTGGTTGGTTAAACCTCCGTGATTCGCCACTGGCGGAGATCGGGGGTTTACTTTTTTAAATTCAGAATTAAAGAAGCCATTTGTTTCGTCAGTTCCCTCCTGCTATATTTTTCAATTCCTTCGGAAGCAATCCCTAAATTTCCACTTTTGAATGCTGCATACAATTGCAAAATTTCAGCTTTCAATTCATCATCATCCCAATAACTAAAGAATTTTCCAGATTTGGTTTCAGTAATAATTCCTTCAATATCGCTTTCTTTTGGACCCATCGCAATTATAGGCCGTTTGGAAGCCAAATATTCAAATAATTTTCCCGGAATTATCGCACGGGTTTCAGCACTGTTTATCTCAACCAAAAGCAGTACTTGACTTTGATGTTGCATTTTTAAAGCTTCGGAATGCGAAACATAACCCAAAAATTCACAATTTTCCAATAGCTTAAAACTTTCAAGGCTTTGCTTCACTTCTACGCTTAAGGCTCCAGCAAATTTCAATTGTAAATCCTTTTTGAAAGAAGAATTTTCTTTGCAAATCTCTGCAAGCATTTTCCATAAAACTTCTGGATTGCGTTCGCTTAAAAGTGAGCCAATATGTGAAATTGAAAAAGTTGAATCCATTTCAAATTCAATTTTTTCCGAAATATCAAAACCATTTGTAATAACTTCAATTGGAGTTTCGGTAATCATCTCGAACTCCTTTTTCGTTGTTGGGCTGGTAACGGTAATAATATCTGCTGATTTCAAAACCAAAGCCTCCAATTCTTTATGTTTCCGTTCCGAGGTTTTATTCAATCGAAGGGATTTGTGGTAGTGAATCGTCGTCCACGGATCGCGAAAATCTGCAATCCATTTTACTTTCAACTCTTTTTTAAGTTGCATACCTATAAGGTGAAGGCTGTGCGGCGGACCGGTTGTTATTATAACATCTACATTATTTTCAGCAATATATTTTGAAAGAAATTCAACCGAAGGTTTCACCCAACCAACGCGCGCATCGGGTATAAAAAAGTTTCCACGAACGTAAAGCATCAACTTTTCCATTGCGGAAATTTCCTTCTTTGAAATAATACCGCTGCTAATCTGCTTCGTTTTCTTTTTTGAAAAAAGCTTCGCGAATCGATACGGCTCGTTGATTGGCTGTTTTATAATTTCAATGTCCGAAGGAATTTCAGAAGAAAAATTGGCATCCACCAAAGGATAATTTGGGTTTTCGGGCGCATAAACAATTGGCTCTACGCCAAATTCCCGAAAATACTTTACAAACTTTAACCATCGCTGTACGCCCGGGCCGCCTGCTGGAGTCCAATAGTATGTGATGATTAGGGCGCGTTTCATATTTAGTTATACGTTATTGAGTTATTATATGAATGGTTTATGATAAATTCTTAATAAAGCGAACAGCCTAAATAACTTTATAACTCAGTAACAAAGTAACATTTAATAAAATATTGGCCTAAGCTGATTCTCCCCCATCTTTCTTTCTAAAGGCAAAATACAAGCCGCTCAATAATATTAAAAGAAAAACTATGCTACTCGCCAGTGAAATGGTGCTTCCCGTTTGAATAACTTTCGGTTCAAATATGAATTCAATTTTATTGTTTCCGGGAGGAATTACCATCGCTCTCAACAAGTAATCTGCCCTAAAATATTCAACAGGTTTACCATTTATGTATGCGTTCCACCCTTTTGGGTAATACACTTCAGAAAAAATTGCCAACTGTGGCGATTTTGTGGAGGTTTCATAAACCAATTTATTCGGTTGATGACTAAAAAGTTCAATAGTCGCAGTGCTATCCCTTTCAATTTTTTGACTCGGGATTTTTGAAAGAAATTCTTTATTTACAACCGCAGTCTTTTTGGTGTCTAAACTATCCAAAAGTTGAATTTCCTCATTTGCATTTTCTGCTGGAAGTACATTCTCAACAAACCAAGCGTCGCCATTTGCATACGGATTGCGTTGTGCTACGGGTCCGCCATTTTTAGTTTGGGTTATGATGTAACGAACATTCATCATATTCAAAATTCCAATATTTCCTTTTGAAATATAGAATTCAAATAAATCCTGCATTCTGCCCGGTTTCGCGGCGTGATAACCGCCCAAAGCATTGTGATAATAACTTGCGCGACCACTGTTAAAAGCATTTGTAGTGGCGTCATAAACACGGTAATGGCCATCATCTTTCAAAATTTGTTCGTCTGCACCATTCTTTTGAAATGGTTCATCAACCAATTTTGCTTGTACAAAATCATCTTCGTTTACATATCTTCTGTCAACGTCCACCAAATCTATAATCATCAAAACGGAAAGGCCTGCAATGGCAAAGCCTTTTTTCAGTTTTCCTTTCATAAAAAACCAAAGAACAGCCGCTGTCAAAATCACAAAAATCAAAGAGCGAATTGCATCGGAAGTGAAAAGTGAAATTCTATCCTCGCGAATTGCTTCCAAAAACGGAAGTCCCATTTCATCTCTAAAATAGCTATCATACGGACTTGCAAAATCAAACAATACTGTTTTAAAAAGAATAAAGATCAAAGTAATTCCGCCAACAATTCCAGTTGACCAAAGCAATGCTTTTTTCTTTTTTTCTTCCTTTTCAAAATGGCTGAAAAACTGATGTAGCCCAACTATAGCGAGAATTGGCAGAATCAATTCAATGATAACTTGGATTGAAGAAACTGCCCGGAATTTGTTGTACATCGGCACATAATCGATAAAAAATTCAGTAAGACCTCCGAAGTTTTTTCCCCACGACAAAAGCAATGTCAAAACAAAGGCCGAAACCGCCCACCATTTTAATCTTCCGCGAAGTAAAAACAGAGCTAAAACTGCAAGAAATATAATGATTGCGCCAATATAAGCAGGTGCCCCCACAAAAGATTGGTCTCCCCAATACAACGGTATTTGGTTTAAAACCTGATTTGCTTCCTGTGAAGAAGCGCCCATTCGCATTAAACTTTCAACGGTTTTTGAATCTTTTGGAAACGCTTCGGTGGAGCTACCGCCCATAAAACGCGGAATAAATAGGTTGAAGCTTTCCAGCTTTCCGTAGCTATATTCGGTGATGTAATCAAAATCAAGCCCTGTTTTGTTGTCCTTTGGCGTACCGTCTGCATTGATGGTCAATTCGGTTTTTCCGCGGGTTGAAGTGTCTGCATATTCCTTGGTTGCCAAAATATTCGTAGCATTTAAACCTATGGAAATAATTACCGCACCTATCATTATACACACCGCTTTGAAATAGTGGGGCAACATTTTTTTCTTAAAAGCATCAATTAAATAAACGATGCCGATGATTATCACCAAAAGCATCAAATAATACGTCATTTGAAAGTGGTTTGCGACCAATTCCAAAGCCATGGAAACTGTGAGCAATAAAAATCCCCAAAGATATTTTCCTTGGAAGGTGAGAAATATTCCACTTAAAACAAAGGGCATATAAGCTATGGCGTGGGCTTTTGCGTTGTGGCCAACGCCCAAAATAATGATTAAATACGTCGAAAACCCAAATGCCAAAGCACCGAGAAAAGCGAGTTTATAATCAACTTTCAGCACCAAAAAAAGTATGTACATTCCTATAAAATATAGGAAAAGATAATCTGCTGGACGCGGCAAAAAACGAATGGCGAGATCGAGTTGTTTTATGTAATTGTTTGGATATTTTGCACCCAGCTGATAGGTTGGCATTCCGCCGAAAGCCCCATCAGTCCAATAGGTTTCCTCTCCCGTAGTTTTTCTGAAATCGTTTTGCTGTTTTGCCATTCCGGAATATTGTACAATATCACTTTGGAATATTTTTTTCCCTTGCAAAACCGGGTTGAAATAAGCCAAGGAGGCAACGATAAACAAAACGAAAACAACTAAATGGGGAAGGAATTTTTTATAGTTGGGCTGCATAATTTGGCTTGTAAATATGAAGTGGGGAAATTAGCAAAAATATGGTAGAAAAAAAGGATTGAAAGTTGGAAGTTGGTGGAAATGGAAGGTGTAAAATATATTATTGAGAAATTTTTTTAATTTCCCGCTTCACACTTCAAGCGTTATTCAACCTCTTCAAAATCCACATATTCCCCAACTTTTTTACTGTTTCGGGAATTTGGGGAAGGATTTTTATCAATGGTTATACTTCCCTCTTTTTCGCGTTGGGTATTTATATTTGCATTGTTTCCGAAGAACTGTTCAAACTGCTGCCCAGCTTTTTTCGAAATATAGCGCATTAAATAAGGGGTTGCGAGTCTAAAGAGAAACTTTACCCCAAAATATACCAGAAGAACAATTAATATCGTTTTTAGGAATGTCATCATAACTGTAAAATTCTTTTCAAAAATAAGGATTGATGCAGAAAAAGACGAATATTGACTATTAAATAAATGGTAAAATCTTATATCTTTGAACTAAACCCAACTTTCCATGAATATCAAACTTCCCTTTCTATTTCTGCTGAGTTTCATAACTTTTTCAAATGTTTCGGCACAATATACCGAAATGATAAACACCAACCGTCCGGGCGGTTCGCAGGGCGCATTTTCCGTAGGAACAAACGTGCTTCAATTTGAATCCGGAATAAGCTACGGAAAGGAAAAACACGAACTTTTAAAAACCGAAACCAACGGACTTGCAATAGATTATTCTGTTCGCTATGGTTTTTGGAAAGAACGACTGGAGGTAAGCCTTATGGGCGAATACCAATCAAACAAGGTTACTGATAATCGCTCTGCCGTTTCACGCGAATACAGTCTTTCAAATTTTAAAAGCAATACGCTAGGCGCAAAATACTTGATTTATGACCCCTACAGAAAACGTGATTTGGAGGGCCCAAATCTTTACAGTTGGAAGGCGAATAACAAAACACAATGGGCAGATTTAATTCCGGCAATTTCAATATACGCAGGGGCTAATTTTGATTTTGCAGACAATCCGTTTACACCCGAAGCTGAGAGTAAAATAAGCCCGAAATTGGTGCTTTCCACCCAAAATAATTTTATTGGCGGCTGGGTTTTTGTAACAAATATTATTGTTGACCGCGTCACAACGGATTTCCCAACATATGGCTATATTTTAACGCTAACCCATGCAACCAATCGTTATTTCTCAGTTTTTCTAGAAAATCAAGGCTTGAAAAGTGATTTCTATTCAGATCAGTTAATTCGTGGCGGGGCTGCTGCATTGGTCAATGGAAACTTACAAGTTGATCTTTCACTTACCTATAGTTTTAAGGACACTCCATCAAAATTTTATGGTCGGGCCGGAGTCGCTTACCGTTTTGACATGCACGACAAAGATGAATATTTGGAAGACAAGGCAAATAAAGAAGAAAAATTAAAAGAAGAAAAAAACAAAAAGCAAGAGCGTCAAGACGAATTGAATTTAGATGAAGACGACGGCGAATAAAAAGATTTTTTTGATATGATTGAAGTAAAACAACTAACCTCCAAAAGTGATCTTAAAAAATTCGTCACTTTTCCCTTTAAGCTCTACAAAGACAGTAAATACTGGGTTCCATCTTTGATAAAGGATGAAATGGAAACTTTGGATACTGCAAAAAATCCGGTTTTCAAAAATGCCGAAGCTTGGTATTATTTGGCTTATAAAAATAATGAAGTAGTTGGCCGGATTGCCGTTATTCTGAACCATTTGGAAGTAAACGAACAGGGAAAGAAAAAAATCCGTTTCGGGTGGCTGGATATGGTGGATGATATTGAAATTACCAAAGCCCTGCTTGAAAAAGCTTATGAAAAAGGCCGAGAACACAACCTAGAATATGCCGAAGGCCCCGTTGGCTTCAGCAATATGGAAAAAGCGGGAATCCTCACCATGGGTTTTGAGGAAATGAATACCATGATTACTTGGTACCACTATCCGTATTACGCTGAACATTTGGAAAAACTTGGTTATGAAAAACAGGCAACTTGGGTTGAATACACGCTAAAAATTCCCGAAGCTATCTTTGAGAAAGTTGCAAAGTTTTCAAAAATTGTTCGGGAGCGGTATAAACTTTCCGTGATTCGTTTTAAGGATAAAAAGGAGATTTTACCCTATGTTGATGATATGTTTGGCCTGCTGAACAAAACATACAATACGCTACAAACTTTCGTGCCCATCCAGCAATATCAAATAGATTATTACAAAAAGAAATATTTCAGCTTTATTCACCCAGATTACATTTGCTGCATAAAGGACGAAACAGGAAAATTGATTGCTTTTTCAATCGTGATGCCTTCCTTTTCAAAAGCATTGAAAAAAGCGAACGGAAAATTGTTTCCATTTGGCTGGAATTACATTCTTCAAGCCCAGAAAAAGAACGACACTGCCGCTTTCTATTTAATAGGAATTGACCCAGAATATCAAGGAAAAGGGGTTACCGCGATTATTTTTGAAGAAATGCAACACCTCTTCAATTCCAAAGGAATCCAGACGGTTGAAACAAATCCTGAATTAAAAGAAAATACTGCCGTGCAATTGCTTTGGAAGGATTATAATCCTGTGCAACATAAGGAGCGGAGTACTTTTAGGAAGACTTTGTAATAATTTTTTTAGAAGTAGGGTTTTTGTAAGAATTTATATGTTATATAAGGATGTGACCTGCTGGCTTTATTCCGTTCGTTCAATTTTTGTCCCAATTGCTTTGTCAATTCCGCTTAAAGAACTGTTTTCTGCTAAATTCAATTCCGAAAGTATTTTATCCAAAGTTGGTCGGCAGTAATCAATTCCATTGTCATATCTGATACAATTCAAGCAAACACTTTTGTTAACCAGTACATAATTTTGAATTATAATTAAATCTCCACCAACATTGGGCTTGACGCAACTTGAACGAACTTTAGTTAAATATGAAGATTCTTTGCAAAATTCTAAATCATTTATATTGTAAATCTCAAAATCAATTGAAGGTGTCCAAGGTTTTCCGTATATTTTTTGACTTTTTTTATCATTAATTGATTCAGTTCTCCAAAATTTAATTTTAGCAACTGGTTTTATAGAGTCATTTGGTTTCTCAAATTCATAATCAATTGAGTAAGTCCAAAATTTCAGGCTATCTGTTTGAATTGAGTTTTTTATCGGATAATATTCTTTTTCATAATCAAATTTTTTTTCGATTTGTTGGCTAAAAATCAAAAAACTTAAGAATAAAATAATTATTGTAAATATGTACTTCATTTTTTTCAGCTTGCAGGTAACGCCTTATATAATAACTTTTATTGGTGTTATGCCGCATATAAGTCAGGATATAATAACTTTCTTATTACTGTTATCCCGTAAAGTTAATCAAAAACACCAAATGGTTATTCCAAAAAAATAAGGCACAAAAAAATCCACCCAAAAAAAGGTGGATTTTTTAATATCATAAGATTCCGCCTGCGCGGGAATTTGTTTAAATCTTCTCTCCCATCGCCTCAGCAACAGCCGCAGAAAGACGTTTGTAGGTTCCATTCTCCAAGCGCTCGCGGATAGATGAAAATGCCTCCAAAGTCTCTTCAATATCTTCCATTGTGTGTGAAGCCGTTGGAATCATTCTTAAAAGAATCAATCCTTTCGGGATTACTGGATACACAACGATTGAACAGAAAATTCCATGGTTTTCACGAAGGTCTTTTACAAGCGCCATCGCTTCTGGAATGCTTCCTTTTAAATATACTGGCGTAACGCAGCTTTGGGTAGTTCCTATATCAAAACCTCTCTTTTTCAATCCACCTTGTAGTGCATTTACGTTTTCCCAAAGTTTTTCTTTTAGCTCGGGCATTGTGCGAAGCATATCCAAGCGCTTCAAAGCACCTTCTACCAAAACCATTTGTAAGGATTTCGCAAACATTTGTGAGCGCAAATTGTATTTAAGGTAATTCATTATTTCCTCATCACCTGCAATAAAAGCTCCGGTACTTGCCATAGATTTTGCGAAAGTTGCAAAATAAACGTCAATTCCATCCTGAACTCCTTGCTCCTCGCCTGCTCCAGCACCAGTTTTACCTAGTGTTCCAAAACCGTGGGCATCATCAACAAAAAAGCGGAAATTGTATTTTTTCTTAAGTGCTATAATTTCTTTTAGTTTCCCTTGTTCACCGCGCATTCCAAAAACACCTTCAGAAATAAGAAGAATTCCGCCGCCAGTTTTTTCCGCAACTTTAGTAGCACGTTGTAGGTTTTTTTCGATACTCTCCATATCGTTGTGCTTATACGTAAAACGTTGCCCTAAATGAAGGCGAACGCCGTCAATAATACAAGCGTGGGCATCAACATCATAAACAATCACATCATCTTTTGAAACGAGTGCGTCAATGGTTGAAACCATTCCTTGATACCCGAAATTCAACAAATAAGCTGCTTCTTTATTTACAAATGCTGCAAGTTCGCGTTGAAGTTGTTCGTGAAGATCTGTGTGGCCACTCATCATTCTCGCACCCATTGGATAGGCTGAGCCCCATTTTACAGCGGCTTCACCATCTACTTTTCTAACTTCCGGGTGGTTGGCAAGACCTAAATAATCATTAATACTCCAAGTAATTACTTCCTTGCCCTTGAATTTCATTCTATTGGAAATTGGACCTTCCAATTTTGGGAAAACAAAGTAGCCTTCCGCTTGTTCAGCCCATTTTCCCAACGGACCTTTATCTTTATAGATTTTATCGAATAAATCTTTCATTAAATCTTTAGTTAAAAATTTGGGACAAAATTAATTAAATTAAAATTAGATTTTAGATTTTAGACGTTAGATTTTAGATTACATCTTTTCTAAATGAAAAAATCCCGAGAGAACAAAGTCAGTCGGGATTTTTAATATTTCTATTTTTTTATATTTAGTAACTCGTATTTCTTACTTCGTACTTTATTTCACATATTCAATCTTGTGAATTTCAGCAGTTTCAGAATCAAAGAAACCTTGCTGGTTCATCCATTCATCATTATAAATTTTACTCATATAACGCGAACCGTGGTCTGGGAAGATAACAACAATGTTGCTGTTTTCATCAAACTCACCTTCTTCTTCAAGTTGTTTTAAACCCTGCATTGCCGCACCACTTGTGTACCCCACGAAAAGACCTTCGGTTTTTGCAAGTTCGCGCGCTGTGTGTGCACTAGATTCGTCAGTTACTTTTTCAAATTTGTCAATAATATTGAAATCTGTAGCAGTTGGAATTAAATTTTTACCCAAACCTTCAATGCGGTAAGGATAGATTTCATTGGCGTCAAATTCCTTTGTTTGGTGGTATTTCTGAAGAACCGAGCCATAAGCATCAATCCCGATAACTTTTATATTTGGGTTTTGTTCCTTTAAAAAACGGGCCGTTCCAGAAATTGTTCCTCCGGTTCCACTACACGCTACTAAATGTGTAATTTTTCCAGCAGTCTGTTCCCAGATTTCAGGACCAGTTGTTTGGTAATGTGCATCAATGTTCAATTCATTAAAATATTGATTGATGTAAACCGAGCCTTTAATTTCGCTGTGAAGTTTTTTTGCAACTTCGTAATAGGAACGCGGATCGTCAGCGCTAACGTGGGCCGGACACACATAAACTTTGGCGCCCATTGTTTTCAGCATATCAATCTTATCTGCCGAAGATTTTGAGCTTACCGCCAAAATACATTCATAACCCTTAATGATGCTCACCATTGCAATACTGAAACCTGTATTTCCACTTGTGGTTTCAATAATGGTATCACCTGGTTTAAGAATGCCTTTTCTTTCGGCTTCTTCAATAATATAAAGTGCAATTCGATCCTTGGTAGAATGTCCCGGGTTGAATGCTTCAACCTTTGCGAAATAATTACCCTTCATCTTTTGGGTAATTTTGTTAAGCTTTATTAACGGTGTGTTGCCTATTAGTTCCAACACATTATTATAGGCTTTTATTTCTTCTTTCATAAAGAGGGAGTTCGTTATAAAAAATACTCAGTGCGAAAACTGAAATTTTAAACCGTACAAAGGTAAGGAAATATTTTTATTACTCATTAATTCCTTCCAAATCCAATAAAAAGGCATAATCCATCGCAACTTCCTTCAACGCTTCAAAACGCCCGGAAGCCCCGCCGTGGCCTGCATCCATATTGGTTTGCAACAATAAAATATTATTGTCGGTTTTTAAATCCCGAAGTTTGGCAACCCATTTTGCTGGTTCCCAATATTGCACTTGGCTATCGTGCAATCCCGTTGTTACAAGCATATTTGGGTATGTTTTTGCCTCCACATTATCATATGGTGAATAACTTTTAATATAATTATAATATTCGGCTTCGTTTGGATTTCCCCATTCGTCATATTCTCCAGTTGTAAGTGGAATAGAATCGTCCAGCATTGTGGTAACAACATCCACAAATGGTACCGAAGCAATTACACCATGGTATAATTCCGGAGCCATATTGGTAATCGCGCCCATTAAAAGTCCGCCTGCGGAACCACCCGAAGCGTAAAGATGTTCTTTTGAAGTATAGCCTTCGGAAATCAAATATTTTGAAGCATCAATAAAATCTGTAAAAGTGTTTTTCTTTTTCAGCAGTTTTCCGTCTTCATACCACTGCCGCCCCATATATTCCCCACCGCGGATGTGTGCAATTACATAAATAAATCCGCGATCCAAAAGACTTAAGCGTACCGTTGAAAAATAGGGATCCATCGTGGCTCCGTACGAACCGTAACCATAAATAAGCAACGGATTCTTCCCATCTTTTTTAATGCCTTTTCTGTAGATAACCGACATTGGGATTTTTGTTCCGTCTTCCGCAGTTGCCCATAAACGCTCAGTTTCATAATTGTCTTTATCAAACTTTCCGCCCAAAACTTCAGTTTCCTTCAAAACCGTTTTTGCTTTGGTTTCCATGTTGAAATCGATAACGGAAGCTGGTGTATTCAAAGAGTTGTAGCCGTAACGAAGTATTTTCGTGTCAAACTCCGGGTTTTGGGTAGTGAAAGCCGTATAGGTTTCATTATCAAAAGGAAGGTAATAATCCTCCTTGCCATCCCACTTTTTTATACGGATTTTGGTGAGTCCATTATTTCGTTCGCTCACTACCAAATAATCCTTAAAAATATCAATATCCTCCACCAAAACATCATTTCTGTGCGGGATCATATCAACCCAATTTTCTTTGGAAGTTTTGTCTTCCGAAGTTTTCATCAGTTTAAAATTGAGCGCTTTGTCCTTATTGGTCAACACATACCAATTGTTGCCATAATGCGAAATGCTGTACTCCAACCCTCTTTCGCGCGGTTGAAATATTTTAAATTCGCCCATCGGGTTATCCGCATCCAAAACCCTGTATTCTGAAGTAAGTGTGCTGTAACAACCGATCACTATATATTTTTTCGATTTCGTTTTATAAACATAAGTTCCAAAAGTTTCATCCTCTTCAGTAAAAACGAGTTCGTCCGTAATTGGGTCGGTGCCCATAGTATGCCTGTAAATTCTATCGGCACGCAATGTTTTTTCATCTTTACGTGTGTAAAAAAGGGTTTTGTTGTCGCTGCCCCAAGTTGCACTTCCCGTTGTCAGCGGAATTCTTTCGGGATAGATTTCGCCAGTTTTTAGGTTTTTTATGAAAATATCATACTTTCTTCTGCTTAACGTATCTACGCCAAAAGAAACGAGATTGTTATCCTCAGAAACATTTAAGCCGTTAAGATTGTAATAGGAATGGCCTTTCGCCATTTCGTTTACATCAAAAAGAATTTCTTCCGAAGCCTCCAAAGAACCTTTTTTTCGTGTGTAGATTGGATAATCCTTGCCAGTTTCAAAGCGGGTTATGTAATAATATCCGTTCAATTTGTACGGAACAGATTCATCATCCTCCTTTATGCGAGCCTTCATTTCCTCAAAAAGATCTTCTTTGAACTTTTTGGTATGCTCAGTCATTGCTTCGTAATATTTGTTTTCGTCCTTCAAATAATCAATGACCTTTTCATCTTCGGGATTGTTTAACCAGTAATAATTATCTACACGAACATCGCCATGGGCTTTTAATTCCTTGGCAATTTTTTCGGCTTTGGGGGGAGTAATTTTCATAATTTCCGTTGAAGTTTCCTGCGCATTTATTGAAGCGGCAAAAGTAAGGCTTGCAAATGAAACAAATACAAATTTTTTCATAATTGAAATTGGTTAAAAAGTTATACAAAGTAGTAAATTTGTAGCAAACTAAAACGAAAAAACATGTTTGGAGATTTAATGGGAATGATGGGCAAACTGAAAGAAACCCAAGAAAAAGTTGAAGCCACCAAAAAGCGCTTAGACACCGTATTAATTGACGAAAGCAGCAGCGATGGACTTTTAAAAATAACACTTACCGCAAATAGAAAAATAAAATCTATTGAAATAGACGAGCGTCTGCTGGAGGACAAAGAGCAATTGGAAGATTATTTAATACTTACTTTGAATAAAGCAATCGAAAAAGCCACAAACGTAAACGAAACTGAAATTGCTGCCGTTGCCAAAGAAGGAATGCCGAACATTCCGGGGATGGATATGTTTAAGTAAACGAATGCTAAAATTTTTATAAAAGCTTTGGCTAGCTTTTAAAACTTGTTGTTTTTCACGATATTGGGCGTTCAAGTATTCATTAATTCTTAAACACCTAATTATGTTTGAACTTAAAAAAAGCGGTGATAAATTTCACTTTACCTTAAAAGCGGCCAACGGACAAGTAATTCTTTCTAGCCAGATGTATGCCTCAAAAGCTTCCGCAATGAACGGGATTGAATCTGTTCAAAAAAACTGTGGAAAAGACGAAAGCTTTGAAATGAAAACTGCAAAAAACGGTAAAATTCATTTTAACATTAAGGCCAGCAATGGGCAAATTATTGGCAGTAGCCAAATGTATGCTGCCGAGAGCGGTGCCAAAAACGGAATTGAATCCGTGAGAAAAAATGCTCCTGGAGCATCCGTAAAAGAAGTTGAGTAAATTATATTTTGCCGCGAATCCACGAAAATTTTAAGTAAACATTCGTGAATTCGCGGCTATTTTTTTCACAGCTATTTATAGTTTTTCAGAATCTCCAAAAACTTTTCGTGCATTTCATCGGTATAATCCAGATGTGTAACAATCCGAAGTTTTCCCTGCCCCATTCCACTTATTTTTATATTCTTCTGAAGCAGATCCTGCATAAATTTTTCTTCAGAAATTCCTTCCGATAGGTAGAAAATAACAATGTTTGTTTCTGTAGGTTCCACCTTTTTCACAAAAGGTTGTTTTGAAAGTATTTCTGCAATTTCAGAAGCTTTTTTATGATCTTCCGCCAAACGTTGCACGTGGTTGTCCAACGCATAAATACCCGCAGCGGCCATAAAACCGATCTGTCGCATCCCGCCGCCCAAAACTTTACGTACGCGCATGGCCTTTTGCATAATTTCTTTTTTTCCAATCAAAACACTCCCCATTGGCGTTCCCAAACCTTTGCTCAAACAAACGGAAATAGTGTCGAAAATCTTTCCATAATTTTTCGGGTCTTCTTTTTTTGCAACGAGTGCGTTCCAAATTCGCGCGCCGTCAAGATGAAGCCCTAATCCGTGTTTATCACATATCTTTCGAATATTTTCAATTTCAGAAAAATCATAACACGCTCCGCCGCCTTTGTTGGTAGTGTTTTCAAGGCAAACCAAACTAGTTAAAGGACTGTGGTAAAAATCCGGTGGATTGATGTTTTCCTCAACCTGCGCAACGGTAATCATTCCCCTATTTCCATCCAAAAGTTTGCACGAAACCCCACTATTGAACGAAACACCGCCACCTTCATAATTATAAACATGGGCCCATTTATCGGCAATCAACTGTTCACCAGGCTGGGTGTGCATTTTTATGGCTGCTTGGTTTGCCATACTTCCCGTGGGAAAAAACAGTGCTGTATCCATTCCGAACATATCTGCTAATTTCTGTTCCAGCCTGTTGGTCGTGGGATCCTCTTTATAAACATCGTCGCCCACTTCAGCAGTTATGATTGCTTGCATCATTGCCTGGGTAGGCTTAGTTACCGTATCACTTCTTAAATCTATAATCATTTTATATTTTTAATCTTCGCGAAAAAACTTTCCGCTTTCCTCAAAATTCTTTACTAGCTCTGAAATTTCCTTGTCCAACGAAACCAATTCAAGTGAATTATTGTGTTCCGCATTCACATTTTTATATTTTGAATCATTGCTCAAATCAAACTCCTTAAAACTTTTTTCAAACGCATCTCTTCCAAAGACAAATTTGTACTCTTTGTGGCAAGAACTTACAAACATATTTCCGAAGGCATTGTTATCCACTTTTTCACCTTCATAGGGCTTAACTTCCTCGGTTTTTAAAGCTTCTTTATTTTTTAATATTTTTGACATTTCCTTGCTGATTCCCACAGATATAGGCTTAAAACTTCCACAATTGTCAAATTTTTGAAGTTTCATGATTTTATCGTCTTCTTTCCAAAAAACATACACCGAATAATAAGTGGAAGTTGACGTACAAAGTTTTCCGTCGGGCAGGGTAAACATTTGTATATTTCCTTCGCAATAGTCCTTTCGGTAAAACCGCTCGGGATTTGCCTGCAATTCCAGCTCTGCCATTTTTTGGGAAACCAGGTTGTCAACAAAAGCTTCATCGTTTTGGGCGAACCCAATACTTGCTATCATTAAAATGAAAAGAAAAAATATATTTTTCATAGGAAGTTATTTTATTGCAAATTTAAAATTTGGAAAGCTTGTTTTCAAAAAGTATAAAATTAGCCGAAAAATACTTTCCGCTCACGAAGTTAATAGTATTTTTGAAACATAAAATTTTGAAGCACTGTATTCAAAATTAGAAAAATGAACTTTTATTAAAGAGATACCCGCTTTCGCGGGCACGAGTATGACTACAACAGACCAAATCAAAGACCTTAAGTCGCGGCTGGACGCCTTGAGGCGCTATCTTTGACATTGCTGGCAAAAATATAGAGATTACCAACGACGAAGAAAAAACCTTTGATCCCAACTTTTGGAACAACCCGCGCGAAGCTGAAGCTTTTATGAAGGTTTTGCGTACCAAAAAAAAATGGGTAACAGATTTTGAAGCAGCTTTAAATTTTACCGAAGAAACCGAAATTCTGCTCGATTTTTATAAAGAAGGCGAAGGCACTGCTGAACAGGTTGATGCCGCATTTGAAAAAGCCGAAAATGCTATTGAGGCATTGGAATTCCGTAATATGCTTGGCGAAGAAGGCGATGATATGAGTGCCGTACTTCAAATTACGGCCGGCGCTGGCGGAACCGAAAGCTGTGATTGGGCACAAATGCTTATGCGCATGTACCTAATGTGGGCGCAAAAAAACGGTTATAAAGTAAAGGAACTCAACTTTCAGGCGGGCGATGTTGCTGGCGTAAAAACTGTAACCTTGGAAATTGAGGGCGAATACGCCTTTGGTTGGTTAAAAAGTGAAAATGGAGTCCACCGATTAGTGCGTATTTCCCCTTTTGATAGTAATGCAAAACGGCACACAAGTTTTGCGAGTGTTTATGTTTATCCGTTGGTGGATGATACCATTGAGATTGAAATAAACCCGGCCGATATTTCCTGGGATTTTGCCCGAAGCAGCGGTGCCGGTGGACAAAACGTAAATAAGGTTGAAACAAAAGCCATTCTTACCCACCACCCTACCGGAATTGTAATTCACAATAGTGAAACGCGCAGTCAATTGGATAATCGCGAAAAAGCGATGCAGATGCTTAAGTCGCAATTGTATGAAATTGAACTGCGGAAACAACTTGCCCAACGTGCCGAAATAGAAGATAGCAAATTGGCTATAGAATGGGGCTCGCAGATCCGGAATTATGTTTTGCACCCTTATAAATTGGTTAAAGACGTTCGTACTGCGCACGAAACCGGAAACACCGACGCTATGCTTGATGGTGAGATTGACGAATTTTTAAAGGCGTATTTGATGATGACTGGACAGAAAGAGAAAAAAGATGAGATTTAAAAAACAAAGGGAACAAGATTTGAAAAAATCTTCGTTCCCTTTGCAAATCATATTTCTTCTGTTGGCATTATCCTTCGAAGTTCGACGGGTATAATCTCAGCTGTTATGAAAACTTAAGCACCCCGATATGATAGTCTTATAAAAGTACGATATTAAAATTTATAAGCACGTTGCTTTTTCAAAACTTTAACATTGAAAATTAACTGCGCTTTCTGCCCACAAAATCTGTAGTCCAAAATACAAGTAATAGAATTACAAAAATACCGCTTATGTATTTTGCAGGCTCTAATCCCCCATCTCCAAGGCCTATAAACCCAATAACGCCAAACACAATGGCCAAAATAATATAGATTGCTTTCCAGTGAAGCATGAGGAGGTTGGTTTTGGTTGTTTAAAACTTTGAACTAAAGTTAAAACAATTCACGGATTTTTTTTAGAAAAAACCAAATAATTTTAACACAATATTCTAATTTTCTACACCTTCGAAATAACTTTTTGAAGATAAATACGAGCCTTCTTCAGAATATCCTTCCAATGAAATTTCAAAAGTTCCTGCTACGTCTGATGTGTAGAATGTAACAACGCCACCATTTTCGGCAGGATTAAAATCGGCCTTCCAAAGCAATTGTACCCTATAATCAGGAATTCTTGCATTTTCAGACTTTTGGGAATAATCTGGGCGGAAATACTTTTTGTCTTTCACTGCAGGTGGAAGATTTAATTCTTCAATATATCCTTCTTTTTTTGTGGGTACAAAATCACCTTTTTTGGTTTCTACTGCTATTACCCCACTGAATAGTTTTGGGCCAAACCTATAGGGCTGGTTAATAACACGTATGCTTTTTATCTCTCTGGCATTATAGTTAATCAAATCTTCATTGTTCAAAATTTGCATGCCATCCATTAGCACCAACGGCGGTATAGCATTAAAGTTTGCGGTTCCATTTGGGTCATATTCATTGTTTACAACAAATCTACTATCACTTCCACTTCCTCGAATGGCTGCAAGCGTCACAACTTCAACAAAAGTTTCTTTTACGGTAGAAAAACGGGTATAATCATCCAATAAGAACACTGTGCCTAAATTATTATAAAACGGTAAGTTCATTTCATTTTTAAGAATACTATCCTTTTTTGCATCATAATATGCATTTTCAATTTGCATTTGCACACTTCGTTCCTGCAGCCAGTTTTTCAATTCAGTACCCAATTTTAAAAATGATGCTCTTTTTTTGCCCAAATCAAAATCTTTTTTATCTAAAACAAGATTAAAGTTTGTAGCTTCAGAAGGGGTTTCATTTAATTGCACAATACTTTTTTCAGCATTATATCCTTCGGGCACAGAAAAGAAAAACCTTCCATTACTATTGGTTTTTGCAATTTTAAAAACATAATCCTTTCCCGGAATTGTAAGCGAGACTTCCTTGTTCGGCATAGGTTGATTAGAAGTTTTGGAAAACACTACACCTGAAATAATTTCGCCACGAAGCTCAGGTATATAAAAGGTTTCTGAAAGTTTGCCTTTTGTACTATTCGTAGATTTATCCGAAATCTCAATTGGATCCATTTTCCGAACAGAAAGCACGTAATTTCCACGGTTGTTAACCGGTAGATTTTCAATATTTACAGTAACTTTTTCGCGATACCCATAAATAGTTTTGTCTGTCGTGATTTGATTTCCCAATTGCGATTTTAAGTTTTCTTGCGGCGTAAATTCTGGTGTCTTTTTTAGAAATACAGTATCCATTGACTTTCCAATAATTTTCTCTGTCTTTACAAAAGAGTTTAAAACATAAATATACCTCTCCACAAAAGCGTCTTGACTGTTGTTCCTTGAAAAATTGGTATAGCCAATGAGTCTATAAATACCTGTTTTCAGAGAAGAAGGAATGAAAAAGTCACCATTTGCAGTTCCATTTTCCACTTTCAATTTATGGCTAAAAACTACGGAATCATTTTCGTTGCGCATAGAAACGTATAGCACCTTGCTAAGGCTGCTTTTTTTATTGGCAGCGCTGAGATTATAGGCTTTATATTGGAGTAATTCGCCAGCCAAAAGCAGGTTTGAATTGATTGAAAGTTGCACATTTTCTTTTGGGAAAACTTTTGTGTCAGCTGCAACTTCCGATTTGGGAATTTGCGCAGTTGCAAAAATTCCGAAAAGTAAAAATGCTATGAATATCGATTTTTTTATCATAATTAATCTTCCCAAAAATCGGGTCTTATATTTGATGAAAATGAAGTGCATACACTGCATTCTGCTTGAACAATTCTATAAATGGTATTTTGTGCCAAACTCAGCACTTGATAGTCAAAATAACTTAAATAAGTAAATATGTTTTCCCGTTCATTGGGATCATTATCAAATGTAGTATTGTCAAGATAATCCAACACCAGCACCTCACACTCCACAAAATATGGTGGTTTCTCTAAGCCAAAATCTTCATAATTGAAATAAATCCGTTTCGAAGTCATAGATGAAGCTTCAAAGAAACCCAGAACCTTTTCATCTGGATTTGCAACCGAAACCATATTGCCCGCCACATATCCAGGTTGTCCTTGGGAGAGCAGACTTTCCACACTCCCTAATTCTTTTACTATTTTATAGAATGTATATGCTTCTATGCTTTGCACATATTGTTTTACTAAAATGCTGTACCGGGTTTGCATTTTTGCATCAAGCTTTGAAAGGTATTTTACAGGAAATCGAAATACTCTGTTCTCATTAAATTCGGTAGTACTAGTTTGGTTTATTCCTGTTGAATTTTCTGTGGAGTAACAGATTTCCTCTGGTTCCCTTGGTGTTAAAACAACATCATATGTATAGTTATCTGGATTGAAATTGATTATTTCAGCTATGTAAGGCGAAGGAAATGGAGCTACAACTTTATAAGTTTCTTCATATTCATATCTAAAATATTTTGCATTTCCTGTTGGATCTTCCGTGTTTACCAACACCTGTACCCCATCTTTATTTGCGCTTAAATCATCAATTCGCTCAGCATAAACCTCATCCATTTCTACTGTTGGCGGTAATGTTACGGCTGCCGAACTGTAGCTTTTACCATCCTGTGTTTCTATGTTTAATGTATAGGAAACGTTTGGTTGGGCGCTAAATGGTTGGTTTGAATTGTAAAATCCAGTTTCATTGTTTTGAGAGAAATTATATATTTCGCCATTGCTATCTGAAACAGTTACTGTGGCGTTGTTTTCAAGCAAAATTCCAGGATTTTCAAGAGTTGATGTACGGCTAAGTTTTACTAGCTGTGGTTTTAGTTCGTTTGTGATTGTACTTTCCACAACCAAAACGCTTTCATAATCAACTGTTTCTATTTCATAAGACTCCGTGCAACTGTATTGAAATACAATCACTAAAAACAAAGCCAATATTTGTTTAATTTTTCTTTGCATAATTAATCTTCCCAAAAATTGGGTCTTACATTTGATGAAAATGAAGTGCATACAGTACATTCTGCTTTCGCAATTATATAGACAAAAGGAGGTTGAAAATCAACTACCTGATAATCAAAGTAGCTTAGATAAGTGAAAATAATTTCCCTATCATTGGGGTCATTGTCAAGTGTAGAATTATCGCGATAATCTAGGATTAAATAATCACAATCCACGAAATATGGGGGTTTTTCAAGTCCAAAGTCATCGTAATTAAAGTAAATTCTCTTTGATGTCATTGATGAAGCCTCAAAAAAACCGAGAACTTTTTCATCAGAATTTGTATCTGAAACCATATTTCCGGCCACATACCCTGGCTGGCCTTGAGATAACAGACTTTCAACGTTTCCAAGTTCTTTCACAATTTTATAAAAGGTGTAAGCTTCCAAGCTTTGCACATATTGTTTTACCAAAATACTGTAACGGGTCTGCATTTTAGCATCAAACTTTGAAAGATATTTCACAGGAAAACGAAACACCCTATTTTCATTAAACTCAGTTGTTGCCGTTTGATTTATGCCCGTAGAGTTTTCAGTTGTATAACATATTATCTCTGGTTCCCTTGGAGATAAAATAACTTCATAAGTATACCATTCATCATCAAAGTTTATTATTTCGGCAATATATGGCGAAGGATAAGGCGCAACGATTTTATACGTTTCTTCATACTCATAACGAAAATATTTCGCATTTCCTGTTGGGTCTTCGGTATTCACTAAAACCTGCACTCCATCTTTATTATCTTCATTGTTTACAATTCGTTCTCCATATACCTCATCTATTTCAACGGCTGGTGGCAAAATTACCGGGGAGGAACTGTAGGTTTTGCCATCCTGTGTTTTTATATTTAAACTATACGAAACATTTGGCTGTGCGCTAAAAGCTTGGTTTGAAACGTAAAAACCTGTTTCGCTATCTTGTGAAAAACTAAAATTTTCTCCATTGTCCCCCCTAACTGTTACCGTAGCATAATTCTCCAGTAAAATTTGAGGATTTTCCAAGGTGGAAGTTCTGCTAAGTTTTACTATTTGGGGCTTTAGTTCATTTGTAATCGTGCTTTCAACAACCAAGACATTTTCATAATCCACAGTTTCTATTTCATAAGGCTCGGTGCAGCCTACCAGAAAAAGGAATGCTGAACAAATTATTATATAGAATGTCTTAGTTTTTATCATTCCTAAAACTTAAAGTTATATGTTATTGTTGGCACCGGCACAGAAAATATGGAAGTTTTGTAAGCCTTTATTTCTCCTGCATCATTCACAAAAAATACGGAATACGGATTATTTCTCCCCAACACATTATACACAGAAATATTGATAAAACTGTGTGCCAATTTATTAAGTTTGTGGTTTCCTTCAATGTTTACGCCCAAGTCTAAACGGTAGTAATCAGGTATTCTGAATTGATTACGGTCACTGTAAAGCACCTGCTCCTCGCCTGCAAAAATATATCGGCCAATTGGGTAGGTAATCGGTCTTCCCGTTTGATAGGTAAAATTGCCCGAAAAGCTAAAACGCTTGGTCAATTTATAATTAGCAACTACTGAAAAATCGTGGGGCTTATCATAGTTTGCAGGAAAAAATTCGCCATTGTTTACGCGCTCCTGCATAATTTGACTATCCAATTTCACTTCTGAACGCGAATAGCTATAACCCAAATAACCGTTGAATCTTCCTGCATTTTTTTTCACAAGAAATTCTACGCCATAAGCCCTTCCCTCACCTTGCAATAGTTCGGTTTCAAGATCATCGTTCAAAATTAATTGGGCGCCAATTTTATAATCCAGTAAATCGTCCATTGTTTTGTAATATCCTTCAATGCTGAATTCCACGTCTTTTCCGGGAAGGTTTTTAAAGAATCCCAATGAATATTGGTTGGCGCGCTGTGGCTGGATATTTAAATCTGAAAGCTTCCAAATATCTGTGGGCGATTGTGTTGTATTAGTTGAAAGAAGGTGCAAATACTGAATAGTACGGTTGAAGCCAGCCTTAACAGAAAAATCATTCCCCAATAAATAACGGGCAGAAATTCTGTATTCTGGACCACCGTAGGTCTTTATCACTTCGTTTTTACCGTAAGTTCTAACTTCAATCACAGAACTTTCACTTCGCGGAACGCCTTCCGCATAAACATTTTGGGTTGCTTCACCCAAAGCCGCATAAAACGAATATCTTAAACCAACATCGAGTAAAAACTTATCGTTTATTTCAAACAAATCTGCAAGATAAATGGCAGACTCCAAGCCTTTTTCACGGTCAACGGTCTTTGGATTAACATCTGAATTTGGGCCAATAGGAGCTATTTCTCCGGGATCTACGGAATAAAGTTTGCTACTAAGCCCATAACTTAATTTGTGTTTTTCACTCAGTTTATAATTGAAATTCAGTTTTGCTTGATATTCGTTCAATTCATAGCCAAAGTCAAAATCCTCGTTTGCATCTGCTTCGTAATTGATTCCGTATTTGTATTGACTGCTCACCAAAATGAGCTCTGCTCTGCTCTTTTCACTAAAATTATGGCCGTATTTCAACGAAATCAAACGGTTGTTATAATCAAAAATAGAGTCGGAAGTTATACTGAAACGGTCTTTGCTAAAATAAAAAGTACCCTGAACAGAATTGTTGTTATCGATGTTATGCTTGTATTTCACAATACCATCATAAAAGGAAGCTTCGCTATTTTTGAGTTCTTCTTCATCAAGGCTTCTTAAAATCCAGTCGGAATAAGTAGCGCGGAAACCTGCAATCAATGAAGCTTTTTCCTTCACTACCGGAACTTCTACCGCAAGGTTTGCGGTAATTGGTCCCACAGAACCTTCCCCTGCAAATTTTTCCATATTGCCCGATTTGGTTTCGATATCAAAAACCGAGGACAATCTTCCGCCGTATTCGGCAGGAATACTTGCTTTATAAATTTCCAAACTTCCCGTGGTAAAAGGGTTTACTGCCGAAAAGAAACCTAAAAAGTGAGACGGATTGTAAAGCACGGCGTCATCCAGCAAAATAAGGTTTTGATCAGAACGGCCACCGCGAACGTTGAAACCGCTGGAACCCTCACCTGTTGTTTTAATTCCGGGCATTGTGGTTGCAACTTTCAAAATGTCGCGTTCGCCCAAAACAAGTGGAATTGTTTTAATGGATTCTATGTCAATATTGGTCACGCCCACTACCGCATCACGAACATTGGCATCTTTATTTGACTTTACAACTACTTCGTCCAATGATTCGGTATTCTCCTGTAAGGTTATATTCAACGTGCCATCGCCATACATAATTACATCCTGTCTGATTTTTTCATACCCCAAAAGATTGGTTTCCAGTTTATTCAACCCGTAAGGCAAGCGAATGCTGAAACGCCCGTCAGAATCTGTTACTGCATATCTGGAACGGTCTGTAGTAGAAATGGAAAGGTTTTGAAGTGGTTCGCCGGTTTTGGTATTTTTAAAAATCCCCGTAAGTGTATATGTTTTATTTGCTGAATTTGGCCGTTGCTTGCCAATGGTTACCAATTTTCTATTTTGAACTGTTTGCGCCGCAGCATATTCCTCTTGAAAAATTGGGGTATTATTGTTTTCCTCTATAACATTTTCATCAGGTTTTGCCTCATTGAAATAGTCTGAAGGCAACTCAGTATATACATAGGTATTGTTCAGCAGAATTACGTTTCCGTCTTTTAAAACGTAATTTATATTTGTGTTTTCAAACAAACCATCCAAAACTTTTCGGAGTGGCTCATTTTCAAAATTTTTGGTTACAAAATGGCCTTTTAACCAGGTTTTGTCAAAATAAAAAGTTTTGTTTGAGAGCGTTTCCACTTTTAAAACCGCTTCCTCTAAAGGGGTGTTATTGAAACTGGCCGTGATTGTTTGGTTTTGCCCAAAAATTCCACAGGTGACAAATAACAATGTTATAAGAATTAAATATTTTTTTTCCATCTAATAAATTTCCTGCAGATTACTTTTATTTTGTGTTTTCGGTTGCGCCATCCAGATATTTCAACAGTTTAGTCATATAACTATCCGGATTGGATTTATAGAGTGCTTTGTAGCTTTTTGAGAAATTGCGGATGAGCTCTTTTTTCTCTGGCAAAATCTTTTCAATGTCTTTTGAAGAACTGACCGAGTAATATTTTCCGTTGTTTTTCAGTACATAAAAATTATTCTCGGTAAATCGATATTGAATTCCGCTATTGAGTGCTTTGTCTTTTTTCTTTTTTGTGTGTTTTATATAAAGGCTTAAATCGTTTCCAATATAAGCGGTTTCAAAAAAACCATTTCCCGAAAGGCTTAAGCCGGTTTCGGGCAATCTAACAAAATGGTGATTGTATAGTGTGAATTCAGTTACAAATTCAGGAATCATTTTAACATTGAAAACACTCAGGTTATCATCAGAGCGCACCAAAAGATTATCCTCTAAAAGATCATACTTCAAAGAAACGTTTACATAATATTGTCCATTGTATGCAACAGATCCTTTGGTATAATCAAAACCATTGAAATACCTATAACTGCCATCAGTATTCAGAAATGGGTCGGTAAATTCAGTTCCGTTGTAAAGACCCGTATTGTCCAAACCAACAATGGCGTCGTAGGTTTCGTAAATATTATTTTGTGATTTTGTCTGGGAAAAGGCTCCTAAACCAATAAAAGTGAGGAGCGTAAATGTGAGATTTATTCTTTTTAAAGGCATATATTTTTTTTGCGATTTTAAAAGTACATAAAAATAGTTTTCATTTGAAATTTGGCTTGTTAAATGACTTCTTTTATTAAATTTTAAATCTTTTTATCAATTAAAATTCTTCCACAACTAAAAATCGAACGTATTTTTACTTCAAAAAATGAAGGCCGCTACTTTAAAGGAAATAAAAACTGAGCTCAACCACAGATCTACGCAGGAATTGCTGGAGCTTTGCCTTCGTCTTTCAAAATTTAAAAAGGAAAACAAAGAGCTACTCACCTATTTACTTTTTGAATCTGCCGATGAAGAAAGTTTTATCCAAAGCATAAAAAATAAAGTGGACGAGGATTTTGAAACTATAAACACTAAAACCTTTTTCTACATAAAAAAGAGTGTCCGGAAAATTTTGCGCGAGCTGAAAAAATTTATCCGTTATTCGCAAAACAAAGAAACCGAAGTAGAACTTTTGCTCTATTTTTGTGAGAAGTTGAAAGATTTTAAACCTTCCATAAAACGAAATATTACACTTTCCAATTTATATTATAGACAACTGGATTACATTTCAAAAAAAGTGGGAGCATTGCACGAAGATTTGCAATATGATTATGAGCTAGAACTTGAAAATCTTAAATCTTAAAACTTTAAACTTATAACTTTCAACTTATAACTAAAAAAATGACAACATTATACCACAACCCACGCTGCAGTAAATCACGTGAAGCACTTCACCTTTTGGAAGAGGAAGGAGAAACCATTGAAATAATAAAATATCTTGAAAAGCCCCCATCACACCAAGAGTTGAAACAAATAATTGAACTTTTGGGAATAGGGCCAATAGAACTTGTGCGAACCCAAGAAACCGATTGGAAAGAAAACTACAAAGGCAAAAACTTAACAGACGAGGAAATTATTGACGCAATGATTGAAAATCCAAAGCTCATTGAACGCCCCATCGCAATAAAAGGAACGCATGCCGTGATTGGAAGACCACCAAAAAAAGTACTCGATATTTTATAGTTTAGTTGTTTTTATTTAACAGAAAATTGGCAAATCATCGTTAAACCACGGCTATTTTCGTGAGTCAAATTTGCTAAAGAATTCTATGAAGTTTTTATTATCTGTTCTACTCTTATGCGCAACAACAACCCTGTTCGCACAACAACCTGAAAAAAAACAAGTTACCATTAAAGGAACCATCTTTGAAGAAGGAACCAATTATCCGTTGGAATATGCCACGGTTTCTTTCATCAATCCCCAGGGAAAAACCGTCACCGGTGGGATAACAGATACTGAAGGCCACTACAGCATTGAAGTTCCCGAAGGAAAATACACCGTTCAGTTTGAATTTATTTCATACAAAACAAAACAGCTTACCAACCAAAACCTCACAAAAAACACAACATTACCAAATGTTTCTTTAGCTTTGGATGCCGCCAGTCTGGATGAGGTAGTTGTACGTGCCGAAACAACCGAAGTTCAAGTTAGATTAGACAAAAAAATATACAATATAGGTAAAGACCTCACTGCTGGTGGCGCCACCGTTAGCGACGCCTTAAACAATGTTCCTTCAGTAACTGTGGATGTTGATGGCGCAATTGCACTTCGGGGAAATGAAAACGTTAAGATTCTTATTAACGGGAAACCTTCTGCTATTGCTGGTTTTGGCTCTACTGATGCCCTTCGCCAACTTCCTGCGGAAGCTATTGAACGAGTAGAAGTAATCACTTCTCCATCAGCTCGCTATGACGCAGAAGGAACTGCTGGAATCTTGAATATCATCCTTAAAAAGGAAAAAACACTTGGGCTTAATGGTTCGCTTAGCACAAGTATTGGCGTTCCGCTGAACAGCAACGCTTCCGGAAATATAAATCTTCGCACAGATAAATTCAATATTTTCAATACCACAGGGGTTTATTATAGAAATAGCCCTGGAAAAGCAAATTTCAACAATAAATATTTTCCCCGTACTACTTTAGATGATAATGGAAACCCAATTACCGTTGTTCCGGAATTTGACCAAGTCATTGAAAATAGAAAAATGGACCGGATGGGGAAAGGCTTCAACACAAATTTAGGTATTGAATATTTTTTGACAGACAAATCCTCAATCACTGCCAGCGGTTTTTACCGTAAAGGAGATGGCAATGATGAAACTACAAACAATACTGCAAACTATAACAACAACATTCTTGAGGAGCAAAGCAAGAGAATTGAGAACGAAAGTGAAGATGATTCAAACTATCAGTTTTCATTAAATTATGTAAATAATTTCAACGACAAAGGCCATAAATTAACCGCAGACCTTCAGTACGATCGTGGAAAAGAAACCGAACGATCACTAATTACCGAACAAAGAACACTGCCAGATTTTGAAATCCTTCCTTCTGAAGATATTATTAATAAAGAGAACCAAAAAGAATATTTGGCGCAGGTTGATTATGTTTTACCAATTGGTGAAAATGCACAGTTTGAAGCTGGCTATCGCGGTAATTTTGAACAAACGATTACGGATTATACTTTGCTTGAAGAAGCGGGAACGTCTGGAAATTTCATCAGAAACGACAGTCTTTCAAACGTTTTCACCTATGATGAAAACGTAAATGCCTTCTACACGCAATACGGAAATAAATTCGGTAAGTTTTCTTTCCTGCTTGGGCTTCGTGTTGAAAACACACAGTTAAAAGGAAAGGTTTCTGCTGAAAATGTTTCAAACATTCCTTTCGATTTAAATTTCGATAAAAATTACACAGGTCTTTTCCCAACTGTAAACCTTACTTATGAAATAAAGGATAACGAAAACATCACACTTGGGTATAACAGGCGTATAAACAGACCTCGAAATTGGTTTATAAATCCTTTCCCATCGCGTTCCAGCGAAGCGAATATTTTCCAGGGAAACCCAGATTTGGATCCGGCTTACGCAAGCGCTTTTGATTTAGGTTACCTAAAACGTTGGAAAAAACTCACCTTGACCACTTCCGTTTATTATCAATATGAAACAGATGCTTTTGAAAGAGTACAGGAAGAAACTGGTGAGGTAACAAGCAATGGAATTCCCGTAATTCGCACTTTGCCAATTAACCTTTCCACAAATGAGCGCTACGGTTTTGAAGCCGGACTTCTTTACAATCCCACAAAATGGTTAAACCTAAACGGAAGTTTTAATTATTTTCTCTTTAAAACAGAAGGATTTTATAATAACATAGATTACGGCGCAGAAAACACTAGCTACTTCGGAAGGTTTAGCAGTAAAGTGAAATTGCCTGCAAAAATTGAATGGCAAACCAACGCTTTTTATAGAGGGCCTTCCAATAATTCACAAACGGAATCAGACGGAATTCTTTCGGTAGATATGGCGATGAGCAAAGACATAATTGATGACAATGCAACACTATCCCTTAACGTGAGCGACCTTTTTAATACACGAAAAAGAAATAGCCTTACAACAACAAATTCCTTTACTAGTGAAAGTGAGTTTCAGTGGAGACAGCGCCAAGTAACGATGACTTTTACTTATCGTTTCAACCAAAAGAAGCAGCGTCAGCGTCCAGAAAGAAATGGCGGCGGTGATGATGAAGGTGGTTTTGAAGGATAAATACATTAAATAAAAAAAGGGAACCAAATTGGTTCCCTTTTTAAATATATTATAGTTTGATTTATGATTTAAAAATAAATAAATTACAAATTAATTATATATTTAGAAAATAATGAATTTATCAAAATATATATTGCCTTATATTGGACTGTGCGTGACTTTTTTTATGGGATTATTTCCATTAATAAGGTGGTTATTGCCCTATGTATTAACTATTTCAACAGCTATTTTTATATTATTTCTAATAACTGATTTTTATAAAAAGAGACTTAAATACAAGCCACCTTCAATTTTACATTTTCTAAATGAAGGTCTTTTTATAATAATTATAGTGTGGACAAGTTATTTTTTGCTTAATTTATATGAAAATATTATTGTTTATATTTTTCTTTGTTGCCATATAATAATAAAACTTTATAAGGATGTAACATATGTAAGTTTGAAAAAAAACATTTAAATAAAATATGTATTTAGTAATTACCATCAATAAAAAAAGGGAACCAAATTGGTTCCCTTTTTAAATATATTATAGTTTGAAATTTACGATTTCAATTCGTTCTTTTTCTTTGCCTCACGCTTCATTTTCCAGCTTTCATATAGCGAACCGCCAATCCAATAAGGAAGAATGCTTACCAAGAAAATCATTAACCAAAATCCTAAAGTAAGAATCATTAAAAATGCAAGAAATCCTAAATATTGTTCAAAAGTAAACATGATGTGGCGTTTTTAAATTGATGGTTCAAAGATAAAAGGTTTTTTTGAGAAACGACAACAAAACTTTTTGATTTATTCACAACAAATAAACAGCCGCGCGGGTTGAACAACTTTTCACTTTTCGCTACCTTTGCCTTCGCGCTCCGAAGCTTCAGCGAAGGAGTACTAAAAAAGTTCCGAAGCCATGGCTAAGGAATGTAATTAATTCAAAATAAACCATTTCACAATGCAATATAGAATAGAAAAAGACACCATGGGCGAGGTAAAAGTACCTGCCGACAAACTGTGGGGCGCCCAAACGGAGCGTTCTTTTGAAAATTTTAAAATCGGTCCAAAAGCTTCCATGCCGTTGGAAATAATTCATGGCTTTGCTTATTTGAAGAAAGCTGCAGCATACACAAACTGTGAACTTGGCGTTCTTTCCGAAGAGAAAAGAGATTTGATAGCCAAGGTTTGTGATGAAATTTTAGATGGAAAACACGACGACCAATTTCCACTTGTGATTTGGCAAACTGGAAGCGGTACCCAAAGCAATATGAACGTAAATGAAGTAATTGCAAATCGTGCGCACCAAATTGCAGGAAAAACGATTGGTGAAGGCGAAAAAACATTGCAACCAAATGATGATGTTAACAAAAGTCAATCCTCAAACGATACTTTCCCAACAGGAATGCATATTGCAGCCTATAAAAAATTGATTGAAACTACGCTTCCCGGCGTTGAACAACTTCAGAAAACGCTTTCAAAAAAAGCGGAGGATTTTAAAAGTGTTGTAAAAATAGGCCGTACCCATTTTATGGACGCCACTCCCCTAACCCTCGGGCAGGAATTTAGCGGTTATGCCGCTCAACTTGAGTACGGAATTAAAGCTTTAAAAAACACACTTCCACATTTGGCGGAGCTCGCTTTGGGCGGAACTGCCGTTGGAACGGGTTTAAATACCCCAAAAGGATACGACGTAAAAGTTGCCGAATACATTGCAAAATTCACAGAATTGCCTTTTGTAACTGCAAAAAATAAGTTTGAAGCCCTGGCGGCACACGATGCATTGGTTGAAAGTCACGGCGCTTTGAAGCAGTTGTCGGTTTCATTGAACAAAATTGCAAACGATGTGCGCATGCTTTCCAGCGGTCCACGCAGTGGAATTGGAGAAATCAATATTCCAGCAAACGAACCTGGATCATCAATTATGCCCGGAAAAGTAAATCCAACGCAATGTGAGGCGTTGACGATGGTTTGTGCCCAAGTAATAGGAAACGATATGGCGATTGCGGTTGGCGGAATGCAGGGGCAATTTGAATTAAACGTTTTTAAGCCAGTAATGGCTGCCAATTTCCTTCAATCCGCACAATTGATTGGTGATGCCTGTGTTTCGTTTGATGTGCATTGTGCACAGGGAATTGAACCTAATTATGAAGTAATCAAAAAGCAATTGAACAACAGTTTGATGCTCGTTACGGCCTTGAATCCAAAAATAGGTTATTACAAAGCTGCGGAAATTGCAAACACAGCCCATAAAAATGGAACTACTCTAAAAGAGGAAGCAGTAAACCTTGGTTATTTAACTGCGGAAGAGTTTGATGAATGGGTTAAACCGGAAGATATGATCTAAGGATTTTAGATTGAAGATTCAATTTTAGACCACGAATTCACGAATATTTTTAAATAATAATTCGTGAATTCGTGGTTTTAAATTTTATGCTTTTGATTTCTTTTTCTTCCCGTAAAACTTTTTATACCTAAAATAGGCCACGGTACTCAACAGAACAGCAAAGGCCGTGATATACCAAACAAAAGTTGGTGTTGCCGGCGCATCGCCACTGGCATAGGAATGCAATCCACTTAAATAGAAATTCACTCCAAAATAAGTCATCATAATTGAAGCGTAAGCAAACAGAGCAAAAACATTAAAAGTCCAACGCCCGCGAAGTCCGGGAACCAATCTTGCGTGTATTACAAAGGCGTAAATCATAATACTAATCAAAGCCCAAGTTTCCTTTGGATCCCAGCCCCAATAACGGCCCCAACTCTCGTTGGCCCATTGTCCACCCAAAAAGTTTCCAATAGTAAGCATTACCAAACCAACCGTCAGCGCCATTTCGGTTACAACTGCAAGTTCACTGATATTGATTTCCATGTTTTTGTAGTTTCCTTTGGTGGTAAAAATCATCAAAAACAAAGAGGTTGCGGCTAAAATCATTCCTAAAGTGAAAGGTCCATAACTGCCCACAATTACGGCAACGTGTATCATCAACCAATAACTATCCAAAACAGGCTGCAGGTTTGCAATTGAAGGGTCCAACCAGTTTTCGTGAGCAACCCAAAGGATGATTGCGCCCACAAAAGCGGTGGAAGCAACGGTTAAATCGCTTCGTCTTCCAAAAGCCAATCCGAAAAAGACTGTTGCCCAAGCTACATATACAACAGATTCATAAGCATCACTCCACGGCGCGTGGCCGCTTACGTACCAACGTAAAGCCAAACCAAGAGTCATTACCGCAAAGAAAACCCACATAATGATTTTTGATGTTTTTATAAGGGTGCGAAGTATTTTTCGATCCTTGAAAAGTTGTGCGATAATAAAGATGAACATCAAAACCCCAAACACAGCAAAATATTTGTACAATCTGTTGAAAATATCGGCTCTGTTGTAAATTGTTTCTGCGCGCAGTTTGCTTTCGGAAGGCATTACTTCAGCACCATATTTTTTTTGAAAATTCGTGATGCTTTCCAAAAATTCATCTGCTTGGGTATAATCGCCACTTTCTCGTGCTTTTTTCAAACTGTCAAAATATAACGGAAGAATATTTTTGGCATACAGTGAATCCATTCCCTTCAAATTCGCTTCATTCAATTCAGGATACGAAACCCATTTGTTGCCCTCATCATCTGGAATTGGAAATATTTTCAGAATACTTCCGCTTAATGCGGCATTCAGCAATGAAAAGTTTTCGTGTGCCTTAATAAAATCTTTTTGAAATTGGTTCGGATTTGTAGTTCGTGTGGCTGCTTCCAGATAAGGCTCCAATTTATAGTTTCCTCTTTCATCAAAAAGATCCAATAGTGCAATGTCTTTCTGTCCCTCGGGAACTCCAGCAACGTGGCGGATACTGTCATTTCCTCGTTTTAGGGCAATTAACGGTACTTCCACCCAAAGTCTTGGAAATTCAGTCATCGAAATAAAAACCTGATTAGCATCCAAGCCTTCGTAATTATCGCTACGGCTTATTTTTCGTAAAAGCTCGCTAGCGAAAGTGTTGATAGGCTTCATCCGCCCATTGTCCTGTATTATTAAATGTCCAAACTTGGCCGCGTGTTCTTTGCTCACGGCATTCACTTTTATCAGCGAATCTATTTGTTGTTTCGGAACAGAAGTATGCGCTGATGGTTGTGGTTGTTGTGCAATTCCCGAAAGGGAGAAAAGCAATACCAAAATAGTAATCATACTTTTTTTCTTGCGCTTTATACGGTTAAGGATTTCTTCAAGTTTTCCAAAACGGCTGTGTTTGCTGAAAAGAATTGCCATTAACCCTAAATAAAGAAGAAAATAACCTATATAAGTAATCCAAGTGCCCCACCAATCGTGGTTTACGGAAAGAATAGTTCCTCCTTCATCGGGATCAAATCCAGCCTGAAAAAAACGATAGCCTTTGTGGTCCAAAACATTGTTCATAAAAATGTCGGCATCAAAATGGGTTTTATCGGTATCTATAACCGTTACTTTACTTTTAAAGGAAGAATAGCCTTTTTCGGTGCCGGGATATTTTGTAGCTATAAAATCATTGAGCGTTAAGCTGAAGGGAATATCAATTTTTTCGGAACCATAGCTCAAGTAAACTTTCAGTCCAGCAATTTCAACTTTTTCAGGATCTGGGGCTGTTCCTTTTCCGCCGAGCAACTCAACGGTTTTGGTTTCATCTTTCGAGGAAACTTCCAAAATCAAAGCATCTTGATTGGCTGGTTCGCCTGCTCCCGCTTTAACTACGCCATATTTTCCTTTTGTAACGGTTTCTGGAATAACAAAAGAAATGCCGCCCATTCTGTATAAAGAGCGTAAGTTAAAAGGTTGAATGCTATCTGCAACCACTTCGCCCTGCTTTTGGTCTGCCATACGCATGTAGTTTCCTTCAAAGGGACTTGAAATGGTATAGACTCCATCTTCGGAAAAGCCAATGTTTATGGCACCTTGAGTGGGATTATTTATTGCAAAGATTATATTGTGAATTTCGGAAACTTCCCCCACTTTTACCCAATGATCGTGACGTTCGCCATCACCAGCTTCCACTATTTTTAAATATTCCTCACCATCTTCACTTGGTATTAAACCTTCCTTTGCCCCATTAATAAAATCCTTGTATTTAATGGTAACGGGCTGCTCGTTATAATCTGTTTCAATGCTGAAATCATTGTTCAACTTTTCGGAAAGCCTAAGTTTTTTAGGTTTTAATGGTCGTCTTTGCTGTACGCCATCAATCATATAATCGCCATCTATAAAAACATCGAGATAGGTTTGATCTGAAAGGATGGAATTTTCTGTCTGTCCCTCGCGGATGTGCATTACGCCTTCAAACCCAATATAGCGGGTTACAAAAGCGCCAACAATAATTAAAATGAAAGCCAAGTGCAGCGTCAATGAAGCCCACATTTTGCGTTTGTGAAGATTGTATCGGAAAATATTTCCCGCAAAATTGATCACAAAAAGCAACATTATTGCCTCAAACCACCAAGCGTTATAGATCAGCTCTCTAGTGTAAGGTGTTGGCGGACTTTGTGAATCTGCGTCCAAAAAGGTTCCGGCAGCCATAGCGACTGCAAAAACGATGAATAAAACGGCGGTTAAACGGGTGGAGAAAAGAACGGAAGCAATCTTTTTTTGCATTACAGGAAATTTTGGCGCAAAAATAAGGAATCGCGCCCATTTAAGCTACTGAAATCTGTTAACTATTACTTCTTTTACGTTCTTTCATTTCGGGCATTGTGAATATTCAAATGCATAAAAGTCGCCATATTTCTGGCTCGGTTTATCGCAATCTGTGCTGTTTCACCTTCAAAAAGTTCGTTTATGGTCTCCAACCAAAGATTTATCCAAGTGCCAAAGTGAAGTTCGTTGATGGTATTTCCACATTTTTTATCCACTTCAACGTGTGTGTGCAGCGGATTTCCGAAGTATTTGCGCTCAAAGAAAAGATTGGTTTCCCAAAAATCCGTAAGTAACTCAAGGTGGGTTTCCCAATCGGTAATTATTCCATTGAAAATAGGCCCGAGAAGTGCGTCTTTCCTTATTTTTGAATAGAACGTATTTACAAGCAAAGACACATCTTCACGGGATTCTATTTTCTTTTTGGACATTTTTTTATAGCAAAGTTATTAAAATCAACAATAGGTTTGCAACCAAACTAACCGCAAGCAACCAAAAAGCAATTTTTTTGTTGGAACCTGCAAGTAAAGCGGCATTGTAGCCCATACATAGGGAAACACAGAGGGTCAATTCAATTCCTGAAATAATGCCCGTACCCTGCGCCAAAATAGTCATTGCAGCTATGGAACCGATGCAACTGTTCAAAATAATTGTAAGCGGAATGTACATATAATAATCGTTCACAAATTCTTCTTGCAATGATTTTATTGATAGTGATTTCATAATATAATAGTGTTTTGTTTTTAATGGTGTAAATTTACAACCCCTAACAGGCCCTATTTTATGAGGCAAATCATAAACCCATGATTCCTGAAAATTTATTGTTGGAGTACGGCGCAACCCTTGAAAATATAGATGTTTCCGAAGTTATTATTTCTGAAAAAAAACGTGCCGATTTCTATTTTCAGATAAAAACAGGGGAAGTGAAAATGTTCAACCTGAATGAAAACGGAAAGGAATTTGTGCAGGGAATTTTTTACGATGGCGAAAGTTTTGGCGAGCCGCCGCTTTTTGCAGATTTTAAATATCCAGCTTCCGCTTCGGCCGTAAAAGCTACTGAACTTTTCAAATTGTCAAAATCAAAATTATTTGAACTGCTCACCAACAACCCAGAGATAAATTTAAAATTCACAAAAGCATTTGCAAAAAGGCTTTATTACAAAGCCACGATTTTAAAGGAAATCTCCGTACATCCGCCGGAACATCGCATTCTTGCCCTGATAGATTTTTTAAAAAACAGATACGGTTCCGAAGAACTTTTCCAGGTAGAACTCACCCGGCAACAGATTGCAGATTTAACCGGACAGCGGGTAGAAACCGTAATCCGTGCCATAAAACAATTGGAACAGGACGGCGAAATAAAACTTATAAAACATAAAGTGTTTCGCTAACAATTTTCAAAAAACGTTAACTTCGCACTATGATAAATGTGGTTTTTTTAGGGTTTGGAAATGTGAACAGTAATTTGTTCAAAACTTTAAATAATCGTAACGAAATAACTGTAAAACAGATTTTTAACAGAAATTATATAAAAATGATTTCGCCTTTTGAAAATGTACCTTTTACAGATGATGTTTCAAAAATTAAAGAAGCGGATATTTACATTATAGGAATCCCCGACGATGCAATTTCCACGTTTTCAGAAAGCCTACCTTTTCAAAATAAGTTGGTTGTCCACACCTCCGGTGGCGTTTCAATGGGTGCGCTTTCAAACAACAATAGACGCGGAATTTTTTATCCGTTGCAAACCTTTTCAAAGGAACGTTCATTGGATTTCAAAAAAATTCCAATTTGCATTGAGGCCGAAAACAAAAAGGATTTGGAAATGTTGCGGAAATTGGGAGAAACCATTTCGGAAAACGTAGTGGAAATTTCTTCCGAAAAAAGAGCAAAACTACATTTGGCAGCGGTTTTTGTGAATAATTTTACCAATTATTTATATCAAATTAGCAGTGAAATTTTGGAAGAAGAAGATTTGCCGTTCGATTTGCTAAAACCCCTTATTTTAGAAACTGCTTCCAAAATTGAAAATCTTTCACCAGAAAAAGCACAGACTGGACCGGCAATACGTAACGATGCAAAAACCATTGAAAAACATTTACATTTGCTGGAAAATAGTCGCTACAGAAAGCTATACGAATTGTTTACAGAAGAGTTAAAGCAGAGTTATGGAAAAAAGCTATAAAGAATACCTAAAACACATCAGTGCATTTATTTTTGACATTGACGGTGTTTTAACTAACGGCACGATACAAGTGAACACCCAAGGCGAAATGTTCCGAACAATGAATATTAGGGATGGCTACGGAATTAAAACCGCGGTGGAACAGGGTTTTAAAGTGTGTGTGATTTCTGGCGGAACTAACGAGGGCGTACGTGTTCGTTTGCAAAATTTAGGGATAAAGGACGTTTTTTTGGGCGCCCACCACAAAACCAAAATCTTGGAAGATTATTTGAAAGAGAATAATCTTAAAAGAGAAAACATTCTCTATATGGGTGATGACCTTCCCGATTATGAGGTTATGCAGAAAGTTGGTCTTCCCGCCTGCCCTCAGGATGCCGTGCAGGAAATTAAAGCTATTTCAAAATACGTTTCGCACAAAAAAGGCGGAAAAGGCTGCGTTCGCGACGTGATTGAACAAGTGCTGAAAGTACAGGGAAAGTGGATGGCAACAAACGCTGTGAGCGCTAAATTCGATTAAGTTTCAAAGTAGCTAAAACGAAAACCAAAAACCTTGAACTATTTAAACCTTTTTCGCTACCAAAATTTACTCTTCATTGCCCTTGTGCAGATTTTCATCAAGTATGGCCTTTTCCGTCCTCTTGGTATTGATACAACTTTAAACGCCTTTAACTTCACATTGCTCGTTGTTGCTACGCTTTGCATCGCCGCAGCGGGAAACATCATCAACGATATTTATGATGTGGAAATTGACAAAATAAACAAACCCAACAAAGTATTGATCGGCAAAAAAGTTTCTGAAAGAACTGCAAATCGGCTTTTCATTATTTTAAATATCCTTGGGGTTGCAATAGGGTTTTATCTTTCAAATAGCATCGGAAAACCAGGATTTGCGGCACTTTTCATCGTGTTTTCCGCATTGCTTTATTTATACGCTTCCTATTTAAAAGGAATGTTGCTGATAGGCAACGTCTTAATCTCGGTATTGGTGGCTATGAGCCTTGTTATTGTAGCACTTTTTGATCTCCTTCCGGCAATTACTCCCGAAAACCAAGCTTCACAATCGGCGGTTTTCAAAATTGTTTTGCATTATTCCCTGTTTGCGTTTTTTATTAATCTAATCCGTGAAATTGTAAAAGATTTACAAGATATAAACGGCGATAAAAAAGGCGGAATGAACACATTGGCAATTGCCCTGGGCAGAAAAAGAACGATAACAATAGTTTTCCTTTTGGCAGTTTTTATGGTTGTAGCCGTTGTTTTTTATATGTATGAGCATATTTACAACCAAC
Source organism: Aequorivita soesokkakensis (assembly GCF_001641085.1). Classification (GTDB taxonomy): domain Bacteria; phylum Bacteroidota; class Bacteroidia; order Flavobacteriales; family Flavobacteriaceae; genus Aequorivita; species Aequorivita soesokkakensis. The sequence continues at coordinate 302,880 of NZ_LXIE01000001.1, forward strand.
AATATTTACTGCTTTATTTTCTATTTGCCATTGTGGCGCCACTGCTTTATTTTTGTTTAAAATCTTGGTCTGCAGAGACAGCGAAAGAATTTGCCTTTCTTTCAAGATTATTGAAAGTCATAATGTTTTTGGGCATTTGCTCAATCCCTCTTTTTCATTATCTTTTTTGAACTAAATACAGAAAAGTAAACTTGCAACCTGAAACCTAAACAAAAAAATGCTTCGCGAAAAACTTAAGAATTATAATATCATTCTCGCTTCCGGCTCGCCGCGAAGGCAAGCGTTTTTTAAGGAACTGGATTTAGATTTTACAATTCAAGTAAAAGAAGTGAAGGAAGTGTATTCTGAAAAATTAAAACATTCAAAAATAACAGATTACCTTTCACAACTTAAAGCATCAGTTTTTACAAATTTATCAGAAAATGATATTTTGATTACAAGCGATACCATTGTTTGGAAAGATGAAAAAGCAATGGGAAAACCAAAAGATTTTGAAGAGGCGACAGAAATGCTTCTCGATTTAAGCGGACAAATGCACGAAGTAATCACTTCGGTTTGTTTCACTTCAAAAGAATTTCAAAAAACGGTGAACGACGTTACCAAAGTTTGGTTCAAAACAATTTCCGAAGCAGAGATAGATTATTATCTAAAAACCTACAAACCCTTTGATAAGGCTGGAAGTTACGGCATTCAGGAATGGATTGGCTACATTGGCATCGAGAAGATTGAGGGCTGTTATTTTAACGTTATGGGACTTCCAACGAGACTTGTTTATAAAACGTTAACCCAGATTGCCGACCGTTAAAATTTTGGTATTTTTGGGCAAATTCGCCACAGTAATGAAGTTTCCAAAAATACTTTCCATTTTTTTTATTTTTAGCTTATTTCTGGCTTGTAATTCTTCCGAAGAAAAAAAGATTTCTAAAAATTTACTTCCTAAAAAAGAAGATACAAAAACTATAACGCCACGGACTGTTTCAAATGAATTTAGAGAATACTGGTATAGCGGCAAGGCAGAGATTACTTCCTATGCATTAATGCAGGAACGCTATGGTGAAATTCGCGAAGGCATTGCCGTAAACATTTTTGTGACCGAGGATTTTTTGCCAAATGAACAGGTTAAAGCGAATAATACTTCCACAGAAAACATTTCGGTTTTAAAGCTGAACCAGATGAAGAATTTCAATACTGGCATTTATCCCTATTCAATAATGACAAGCGCTTTCAGCCCAATTTCCACCACAGACCACGCGCTGAAAGTGAATAATAGTGTGCAGGAATGGTGCGGGCAGGTTTATATGCAACTCAACAATCGCAATAATTTTGAAATAGAAAGTCATTCCTATTTTCAAGGGGAAGCAGATCAAAACCTAACGTTGCCAAAAACGTGGTTGGAGAACGAGCTTTGGAACCTCGTCCGAATCAATCCCGAGGAGTTGCCAACGGGCGATATAATGATTATTCCCTCGTTTGAATATTTACGTCTTCGGCATAAGGAAATAAAGGAACACAACGCTTTCGCGAGTTTAAAACAAGGGGATTCAATAACGATTTACACCTTGAATTATCCTGATCTGCAACGCCAATTAATGCTTTTTTTCCACAGCACATTTCCGTATGAAATTGAAAAATGGGAGGAAGTAAATGCCGCGGACCAAAATGATACCTTACGGCTTAAAACCACTGCAATAAAAATGAAGCGAATGCGAAGCGCTTACTGGAAAGAAAACGGAAACGATTCCGCTCATCTTCGGGATTCATTGGGCTTAAGATAAATTCAAAATTATGATATACTTAGATTTAAAAGAATACTCGCTGCAATTGATTGAGTCCGCAATATTGATTGTGGGTTTGTTTTTTTTGAGATTTATCCTGAAAAGAACCGTTCGCAACTTCGCCAAAAAAATTGAACGTCTTGAACACCGCACCGGGCTTATTATGAAGCACGTTGATTTTGCCGTTTTCTTTTTGATCGTGTTAGGGTTGATATTAATTTGGGGCGTGGATTTCCGCAATTTGGGCCTTGTAATGTCTTCAGTATTTGCCGTAATTGGAATCGCTTTTTTTGCGCAATGGTCCATTTTGAGCAATGTTACGAGCGGCGTGATTATGTTCTTTACTTTCCCATATAAAATAGGCGATTATATAAAAATCCACGATAAGGAAATGCCCTGTGAAGGAATTATTGAAGACATTAAAACTTTTCATATAATTCTTCATACCACAAACAACGAAATTATAACCTACCCAAACAGTATGATGCTCCAAAAAGGCGTGAGCATAATTAAGGCAGATGAGTTTTATGAGCAACAAATGAACGAAACTGACAAAAATAAGGAAGAACTGCCGCACGATTAATTTTCGCAAATAAGTATCTTTGAAGGGTTTTCGAATAAATCAGCAACAATTTTATGCAAAAAACATTTTTTTTCAGACTTCTATTTTTATTTTTAACAATAGCAGCCACCGCCCAAAACCCTAAAAAACCTGCCGCTTCCGAAATATTTCAATCCCTTCAAAAACTCAATTTTGTTGGTTCAGCGCTTTACATTGCCGCCCATCCCGATGACGAAAATACACGCCTGATTTCCTATTTGGTGAATGATGTACACGCAAATACTGCATATCTTTCAATAACCCGTGGCGATGGCGGGCAAAATTTAGTGGGTCCGGAACTGCGCGAGCTTTTGGGCGTTATCCGTACGCAGGAGCTTTTGGCCGCACGAAGAACAGATGGCGGGCAACAATTTTTTACACGTGCGAATGATTTCGGGTACAGTAAAAATCCCGATGAAACCTTTGAATTTTGGACCCGAAATGATGTTTTGAGCGATGTTGTAATGACCATTCGCAAGTTTAAACCAGACGTTATCGTAAATCGGTTCGACCACCGCAGTCCCGGAAGCACGCACGGCCATCACACAGCTTCAGCCATGTTGAGCGTTGAGGCTTTTGATTTAGTTGGTGACGCTGCAAAATTTCCAGAATCTGCTAAAGAATTTGGCGTTTGGAAACCACAACGGCTCTTTTTCAACACTTCGTGGTGGTTCTATGGAAGCAAGGAAAAATTTGATAAAGCAGACAAATCGAAACTCGTTTCGGTGGAAACTGGAAACTATTTCCCATCGCTCGGCCTTTCCAATGGAGAAATTGCTTCATTGAGCCGTAGCATGCACAAATCGCAAGGTTTTGGCAGCACCGGTTCGCGTGGTACTGAAACGGAATATCTGGAATTATTGGAAGGCACAAAACCTGCAGAAAACAATCTTTTTGAAGGAATAAACACAACTTGGTCAAGGCTTGATGGCGGAAATGAAATTGGAGCGATTTTAAATCCCCTGGAAGAAAATTTCAATTTTAAAAATCCTTCGGAAATGCTTCCACAGTTGCTTAAAGCATATCCTTTGGTTTCAAATTTAAAGGATGAACATTGGAGAAACATCAAGCTTGAGCAACTGAAACAACTTATTTTAAACTGCGGTGGAATTTTTATTGAAGCCGCTTCCGAAGTAAATTCTGTAAACCCGAACCAAAATTTTAAAGTAACTGTTGAAGCCATCAATCGCGGAAAAAGTGATGTTTCTTTGAAATCCATAAAAAATTCCGAAGGAAAAATTCTTTGGAATGAATCGCAAACACTTCCCTTTAACGACGATAAAAAGATTGAAGTCACAGTTAATTCCGGAAATCACAATCCTCAATATTCCTCTCCATATTGGTTAAATGAAAAGGGAACTGTTGGCATGTATGTTGCGCCCGAAAAATTGATAGGGTTACCCGAAACACCAGCTTTAGAGCAATTGATTTTTGAGCTTCAATGGGGAAATATTACCATTCCCTTCACAAAAAATATTATTTACAAATTCAACGATCCCGTTAAAGGAGAGGTTTACAGGCCCTTGGAAGTACTTCCAAAAGTTACAGCGTCTATCCCCGAAAAGGTTTTGATTTTTGCAAGTGAAGCATCTGAAACTGTTTCGGTTATTGTTCGTGCTGGGAAAGATAGTATTTCAGGAAATGTGAGTTTACAACATCCCGATGGGTGGAAAATTGAACCTGCGCAGCAATCATTTCTTCTTAACAGAAATGGCGAAACACAAACTTTTAATTTTACGGTAATTCCGCCGAACGGTCAAAGCGAAGGCTTTTTAAAACCTATTGTAAATGCTGAAGGCCAAACTTTTGACAAGGAATTGGTTATTATTGATTACGAACACATTCCGTATCAAAGCGTGCTTTTGCCTTCGGAAGCGAAAATTGCAAAGATTGCCATTCAAAAAAAAGGGCGAAATATTGGGTACATAAATGGCGCTGGCGATGCCATTCCCGAAAGTTTGAAGCAGATTGGGTATTCAGTTACAACGATTGATCCTTCATCAATTTCAGAAAATACTTTAAAGGGTTTTGATGCAATTGTAGTTGGAATACGTGCCTATAATACCGTTCCCGAGCTTGCTTTCGCACAACCCATTCTCAATAAATATGTTGAAAATGGTGGGACTATGATCGTTCAGTATAACACGAGCCACGCTTTAGTATCTGAAAATCTTGCACCCTATTCCCTAAAACTTTCCCGCGATCGCGTAACCGATGAATTTTCTGAAGTAAAAATTCTCGCCCCCGAAAATCCACTTTTAAACACACCCAATAAAATCACCCAAAAAGATTTTGAAGGCTGGGTACAGGAACGCGGGCTCTATTTTCCGAATGAATGGGATAAAGAATTCACGCCAATATTGGGAATGAAAGACAAAGGCGAGGTCGAAACAAAAGGTGCTTTGCTCGTGGCGAAATACGGAAAAGGGTATTATATTTATACGGGACTGAGTTTTTTCCGCGAACTTCCCGCTGGTGTTCCCGGAGCTTACAGATTGTTTGCAAATATGATTTCAATCGGAAAATAATTTTTGAAAACGTGACCGAAGAAAAACAAAAATTCGTTTGGAAATGGAGCTATACTTTGGTGCTCCTGCTCAATGCCGTTTATATCTATCTGTTTTATCTACTAATGCAAAACTTCACTTAGATGCAGCAGATTGATTGGATAGTTTTAATAGGAACCCTCGTTTTCATCGTTCTTTATGGCACTTGGAAATCGCGACAGCACAAAGATGTTGGCGATTATCTAAAAGGAGGCAGCAACGCACATTGGTGGACAATCGGCTTGAGCGTTATGGCCACACAGGCAAGCGCCATTACCTTTCTTTCCACGCCCGGCCAAGCTTTTCACGATGGAATGGGGTTTGTACAGTTTTATTTTGGGCTTCCCATTGCAATGGTGATTATTTGTTTGGTTTTCATACCAATTTATCACAAGCTCAATGTTTACACGGCTTACGAATATTTAGAAAGCCGTTTTGACAAAAAAACACGAACACTTACCGCAATTCTCTTTTTAATCCAACGCGGACTTGCTTGCGGAATAACCATTTTCGCGCCTTCCATAATTCTTTCCGCGGTCCTTGGCTGGAATTTGGTTTATCTGAATATTATCATCGGTGTGCTTGTAATAATTTATACAGTTAGCGGCGGAACAAAAGCCGTGAGCGTTACCCAAAAGCAACAAATGGCAGTAATTTTCTTCGGAATGTTGATTGCTTTTTTATTGATTTTGAATTATCTGCCGCTAGATATTTCATTCACCAAAGCGCTTGAAATTGCTGGCGCGAACGGAAAAATGGACATACTCGATTTTTCTTTCGATCTTAATAACCGATATACTTTTTGGAGCGGAATTATTGGCGGAACATTTTTGGCCCTCTCCTATTTTGGAACCGATCAAAGTCAAGTGCAACGCTATCTTTCGGGAAGAAGTGTAAAACAAAGCCAGATGGGTTTAATTATGAACGGCTTGCTGAAAGTACCGATGCAGTTCTTTATTTTGTTGGTGGGAATTATGGTTTTCGTTTTTTATCAGTTCAACGCTTCGCCACTTCACTTTAATCCTGCGGCAGTTAAGGATGTGAAAAAATCTGAATACGCTGGGGAATATAAAGCTTTGGAAGTGAAAAAAGAAGCGATTGATAAAGAACTAGCCGCAACCCAAATAAGTTATTCAAAGGCTGAAAGTGATTTGGAAAAGCAAAATTTCGCTAAAGAAATCAAAACGCTAAACACATCTGAAAATCAATTGCGAAAGCAATCTGTGGCGATTATCAAAAAAGCCAATCCAAATGCTGAAACGAATGATAAGGATTATGTTTTTATACACTTTATTCTTAACAATCTTCCGCGCGGCTTGATCGGTTTGCTTTTGGCTGTAATTTTAAGCGCTGCAATGTCCTCAACTGCTTCCGAACTCAATGCTTTGGGAAGCACAACCGCCATCGATCTTTACAAACGAAACGTACCTGGAAAACGCGAGAAACACTACGTTACCGCTTCGAGAGGATTTACACTTTTATGGGGAATCATCGCGATAATAGTTGCTTGTTCGGCACATTTATTCGACAATCTTATTCAATTGGTAAACATTATCGGCTCCATTTTCTATGGAAACGTTTTGGGGATTTTTCTGCTTGCATTCTTTATAAAATTCGTGCGAAGCAAAGCCGTTTTTATAGCTGCTTTTATCACACAGTTTTTGATATTCATATTATTTTATTGGGCAATCCAATATTATGGAGGTATGGATAAAGTTCCATATTTATGGTTGAATTTAATAGGTTGTGTTTTGGTAATGGGAATTGCCGTTTTACTTCAGGTTTTATTGCCTAGTCAAAATAACAGTGATGATACTTTAAAATAAAAAAATGAAAATATATTTAATATTATTTTGCTTAATATTTACTTCTTTTACAGTTTTTGGACAAAACAAGGAAAAATGCAGCGAACTGCTGAACAGAACGATTACAGCAACAGATCTTGATGAAAATATTGATGAATTCTTACTTAATTTAAAAACTCTTATACTTTGTGAATTTGATGAAATAGATTATCAAATTTTTATGGGGCCAGAAGGCAATATGCCTATAATTGGTAGTTTTCTCTTTACGTTTATAGACGAAATCCAAAATAATAAAAGCTATACTTTCGAAAATTTAAAAGAGACACTTTTAGATATTAAAAATAAACCTGAATATTCCCAAATAAAAAATATTGTAGAAGCACAAAATGCTATTATACAAAAGGAAGCTTCAGTTATAAATTGGGAATCTGACAAGCAACTGCTTACAAAAATGGGTTTAATAGACGAGCAACTAAATGAAATCTATACAATCGTTAAAGACAATGAAAATAAACCCTATACCGAAATATTTTTGATCTATTCCGATACTTTAAACGCGCAAAAGGAAAAGCAATTAATTCAGCAACAAAAGAAGAACGATGAATTTAAAGATAAAAATCCTGAAAGTATTGAGTGGGTAAAAGGACTATATGCATATGATTCGTATTCAAAAGGGTTAAAAAAATCAAAAGAAACTAATAAGCCAATTTTACTTTATTTCACGGGATATGCTTGCGTTAATGCAAGAAAAATGGAAGATAATATTTTATCTGAATATGAAATTCAGGATTATATAAATTCAAATTTGGTTTTCGTGAGTTTACTTGTTGATAATAAACAGCCGCTAAAAGAGAATGAAATATTTTATTCAGATTTTTTTAAAAAGGAAGTAAAAACTGTAGGACTAAAAAATCTTGAAATTCAAATAACAAAATTCAACTCAAACGCCCAACCACTTTTTGTTTTACTTGATATGGGCGGAAATGAAATTGCACGCATAGGTTATATTACAGACATTAAAATATTTAGTGATTTTCTTCAAACTAAAAAATAACAAACTTGCTATTAATCACTTTAGCTCGATTCTGAAACTCCTACCCATTCCCACAATATAGATTACCTGAAAATCAATTTAGAAATCCTATTATTTCCCGAAGCAAAAGCAACGCTATAATTCACAAACTCAATAAAAACAAAAGTTTCCATATAATTCAACTTTTTATTACTTTTGCTAAAGTAAATCGGCAAACATTTTGAATGAAACCAAAGTTTGAAATAGTTTTTCTTGAACAAGCTATTGACTTTATGTCCAAATTGGATGCTAAAGCAAAAAGGAAACTCTATTACAATTTAGATAAAGCGAAATTCGAAAACGATCCAAAACTATTTAAGAAATTAACGGAGGAGATTTGGGAATTTAGAACGCTTTACCAAGGAATTCAATACAGACTTTTTGCATTTTGGGACAAAACCAACAAAATCGAAACGCTTGTTTTATCAACACACGGGATTATTAAAAAAGTGAGTAAAGTACCCAAAGGAGAAATTGAAAAAGCAATGAAAATTAGATCTGAATATTTCGATTTAAATTAACTCAGTTACTTCGACAAATAAACTTAAAGTTATGGCAACAAAAAATAAAAAAATGAAAATGATGACGCTGGACCAAATGAAGGATAATGACATTGGAAAAGTTGGAACAGCCGAAAGAGACAAATACGAATTTGATTTACGAATGGAAGTGCTTGGCGATATGATAAAGTCTGTCCGAAAAGAACGCAATCTAACTCAAGAACAACTCGGAGAATTAATCGGGGTTCAAAAATCACAAATCTCGAAATTGGAAAGAAATACTAAAAACGTAACGATAGAAACGATTTTAAAAGTTTTTCAAGCATTAAAAGCAAATGTCCGGTTTAGTGTTGAAATCGACGAATCGGAATTTAAAGTTGCATAAATCGTTATAGCTATTTGGCAATAATTACTCCTTAAAAACCAACTTCGAAATCCTATTATTTCCCGAAGCAAAAGCAACGCTATCATTCACAAATTCAATAGCAAAAAAACCTTCTTTTGAGAGTTCTTTCCAGTTTTTTCCGCCATCGCCACTAAACGAAATTCCGGGCGAGCCCACGGCCACAATCCTCTGCCCTTCCGTTCCCGGAACAAATTTCACTGAGGAACGATAACCGGGCTCTTTGCCATTTGCAATGAGTTTCCAAGTTTTTCCACCATCTTTCGTTATTGCTTTGTTGCCTTCGTTAAAAGGCTTGTCTTCCCAATTTCCACCGAAGATAATCCCATTGTTTTCATCCAGAAAATCTATACTGTAAATTCCCGTCATTGCCTTTCCTTGAACAATTGGAGTATCGAAAATTTCCCAAGTTTTTCCTTTGTCCGAAGTATGCATAACCCTTGATTTTCTTCCGCCTGTTGCAACCCAAGCATTTTTGCCAAAAATGGCAATATTACTATTGCTTGCCGCGAAAGCCGCTTCGCCCTTTTCCACTTTCGGCAGATTTTCACAGGAGATTTTTTTCCAAGTATTGCCACCATCGCGGGTAATAATTACGGACATACAATTTTCAACGGGATCGCCAATGGCAATGCCTTCATTTTCGTTCCAAAATTTCATGGAATCGTAAAAAACATCATCGCCTTTTTCGGTATAAACCTCTTCAATATTGGTAGCTTCCGAACCGTTAAAACCAATTTTATAAAGCACGGCAGGATTCGCTATACTTAAAACAAAGACCGCATCCTTAGTAGCGGCAATTGAACGAAAATGAAGCAGCGAGTCACCATATTTTATTACCGCGAGTTTTGGCGTATCACCGTCAATCAGGCCCACTTTTCCTTTATCGGCGGCGAACCAAACCTTGTTTTCATCCAAGGGCTGAATAGCACGGATGCTTAAACTATCAATAAATACAGGGGTTATTTTTACTGAACTGAATTCAATTTCGGTTTTCTTTTCACAGGAAAAAAGGAGAAATACGGTAAAGATTGTAACTACAAAACGCATACATTTTATTTTCTTCAAAAGTAACGATTCTAAAATTCCAAATCACAGAAACCAAATTCCAAAAGTTGAATTCTTTAAATCGATTTCGATTTCACTTTCGATTTCGGTTTCATTTTAAAAAGATACCTTTGCACCCAATAAATCACACTAATGAAATTACACCGAAACTTAGTATTCGCCACAATAGATTCCCTTGACTTAATTTTCAACGAAAATAAGCAGGCTGATAAAGTACTTAAAAACACCCTGAAGCGCGACAAACGTTGGGGTGCGCGCGATCGCGCCTTTATTGCGGAAACAACCTATGATATTGTGCGTTGGAAACGATTGTATTCTGAAATTGCCGAAGTGCGGGAGCCTTTTGATCGTCCAAATCTTTTTAGGCTTTTTGCTGTTTGGGCAACTTTAAATGGAATAGCGATTCCAGAATGGAAGCAGTTTGAAGACACACCAACCCGCCGAATTAAAGGAAAATTTGATGAACTTTCAAAAATCAGAAAGTACCGTGAGTCCATTCCTGATTGGTTGGACGAATTGGGACAAAAGGAATTGGGCAAAAAATGGGATAAGGAAATTGCAGCTTTAAACCAGCAAGCTGATGTGGTTTTACGCGTAAATACGCTAAAAACCACTGTTGATAAACTTCAAAATGAATTAGCCGATTTAGATATTGAAACCGAAATCTTAAAAGGCTATCCCGATGCTTTAAAGTTGAAGGAACGCACAAATGTTTTCACAACCGATGCTTTTAAAAATGGCCATTTTGAAGTGCAGGATGCTTCTTCACAAAAAGTTGCTGAAATTCTCGATGCAAAACCTGGTATGCGAGTGATTGATGCTTGTGCAGGAGCCGGTGGAAAAAGTCTTCACATCGCGACGATGATGGAAAATAAAGGGCAACTGATTTCGATGGACATTTACGAAAACAAGTTAAACGAGTTGAAACGACGCGCCCGTAGAAATGATATTTTCAATATTGAAACCCGCGTGATCGATTCCACGAAAGTGATAAAAAAATTAATCGATAAAGCCGATAAGGTTTTGATTGACGCACCTTGCTCTGGTTTGGGCGTTTTAAAGAGAAACCCAGACGCAAAATGGAAATTGCAGCCGGAATTTTTGGATAACATTCGTGCAACCCAAAAAGAACTTTTGGACAGTTATTCCCGAATGGTAAAACCGGGTGGACAATTGGTTTATGCAACCTGTTCTATTCTTCCTTCAGAAAACGAAATGCAGGTTAAAGCCTTTTTGGCTAGGGAAGAAGGAAAAAACTTTACGTTGATAAATGAAGAAAAAATAATGCCCAGCAAAAGTGGTTTTGATGGTTTTTATATTTCTTTACTTCAGAAAAAATAAAAATTTTATTTTTTATAAAAAGAAAAGAGCGGGCAAAACCCGCTCTTTTTATTTCAATTAATTTATGTATTTCTGAAAATTATATGTCAGTTCGAGCGCAGTCGAGAACTATTCAACAATAATTCTTCCTGTTTTAAAGGATTTTGTTTCCTTTCCTCCTACTCTCACAAGGTAAACTCCGCTCGCCACCTCGCTCATATCAAGCTTGGCTTTAAAGGAATCGCCCATTTTGTCGAGCATTTTTACTTTAAGTTGTTGGCCCAACATATTGTAAATAGAGATGTAAGCCTGTCCCTCATAAGCAGTGATTAATGTAATCTCAAATTGCTTATTGCCTTCGGTAGTAATAACCAGTTCACCATTTCTGATTGAAAAGTCATTAACGCCAAGCGTACCAATATTTGCGGTGTAGTCTTCGGTTTCGCCAAAAGAAGTTTCTTCACAGGCATCAGCTGGCACAGGGGCATTCCAATTAGTTTTGGCGCGCATTCTGTGCGGACCGTTTGCTGCTCCGGCGGGAACAACCAAATCCATTGTTTGCGTATATGTTCCTGCTCCTTGACCTGGAGCAATTACAACATTATTCACAACTACTTCATTTGCGGTAAATGTTGAATCATCATTATAATCAATCCAAACTTTTACAAATTGATCACCATAACCTGTAGTAACGGTCAATTGGTTAGTGCTATCTGGCGCCAAATTGGCAACCAGGTTTGTAAAATCACCATAACCTTCACAACCAGATGGATTGTTGATATCGGCAACTGCAAACAATTGAAAACCATCTCCGAAAGAACAATCTATATTAGGTTGACACAGAACATGTTCAATTTCTGCAGTAACAGCATCATTTGCAGCGTTTACATCAGTTGCCAATGAAGTTGAAACTGTTACGTTATATGTTCCGAGTGCAGTAAAATCTGCAGTTTGTGCAAAACTGTAACTCATTTCCTGTTCGGAAGCGATTGGGCCAGAAAAGGTTTCAACAACAGGTGTTCCGCCATCGATAACATATTGCACATTAAAGTTTGACTGTGTAGCAGCTCCAAAGTTTTTAATGGTTGCAGTTATTGTTTCATTCTCCAAACCAGGTCCAGAAACAGGCGCGGTAATTTCAATTGCACCTACGTCATTGGCCAAAAGGTTTGTAATGTCTTTTGTGAATGGATCGTTCGCTGGAAATTCGTCACCAGACAAATTGGTTCTCACTTCAATAGAATAGGTTTGTCCAGAATTTGACAAATCTACTGTTTGTGCAAAAGTATAAGTTGCGGTTGCGCCAGATGCCACAGTTCCGGTGAAAGTTTCCGAAGCTAGTAAAGTGCCATCAACTCGAAGTTCCACAGGGATGTTTGATTGTGAACTGCTTCCAAAATTGCGGATGCTTATTTCAACTGTCTCAGCATTTGTCAAAATACCATTCACGGGCTGAATCAGTGCATTTACACCTACGTCATTTGCAAATCCACCAGATAAAGTAAAGGCTGCAATCTGTGTTCTCCAGTTGTTATCTGAAGAAAAATATTCCGCAGTGTGCCAAAAGGTGAAGTTATCCGGATCTAAAGTAAGATGTGAATAATCTCCAAATCTATTGGTGAAAGTTTGTACTCCGGGCCCTTGGATTATTTCGGTTTCAGCAACAGTCATTTGCCCCAAAGGGTCACCATCAAATCTTCCGGTATATCTAATTCCAGCTTTAAGCGTTGCACTGGCAATGTTGAAAGCCAAACCAATATTTCCGGCAGCGTCCATTCCCGCGCTGCCCATAAAACGGCTGTGGCCATCTGCGGGAGCATAGGTTCCCTCTTGATAAATAGACCAAGGATTGGAAGCGTCATTTCGCAATTCAATCCATCTTACACCAGAGGTATCGTTATTGTCAATATCTGTATTAAAAGTAATTACCCAGCTATTGTGATCTGCAAAACTTCTATAGTTTGGAGCGTATGAAATTACACCGCCAATCATATCTATTTTTTGGTTTGTACCCGGTTGTTGCACATCTCCAGATCCGAAGGGTGCGAATACAGAATTAAATGGCGCTGTAGGGATTTCCAAAGGAGCTGAGATTGTGGAATTGCTTGTTGTTACCCAATCCAACTCAACTTCCCAAACCTTTAAATGGTCAAAACTTACTCCAGACCAACCATCGTCCTGTAAATATGTAATATAACCAGGAACATCAGCTGGAAATGTAGTGCCCAATAAATTTGCAGGCTCTGGGCTTAAAACAGTATTGTTGTTCTGAACCATTCCCGGAAGTGGAAATCCAACAATTTTCGGACTGGGCCCGCCGGCAAGCATTACATCCCTTTCAACCGCATACACTTTATTTGTTGTACCAATATTTGCGGTTAGATAATATGCATCGTGCCAAACGCTGTAATGTGGATAATCCGGAAAGCTTCCAAAACTATATTGGTACACATTGTATGCACCGGTTGGATCGCCAGTTTCTGAAACTCCAATTGCCAAAGAATTACTCCCAGAACCAAATTCACTTACAAACCAGCGATCTGCCAATTGATCATAAAGTACAATTGGATCACCAGAGTTGGAACCAATTCCCAAAAAAGTACCCAATGCCACTGGACCAACCAATAAATTACCGGTTTTGTCGAATATCTTTACAATTGAATTTACGGCGTGAACATAATGGTTTGGACCTACAGCTCCCGTTGGATCTGGCGGTACAAATCCAGATTCTGAGGATGAGGCTCCAATAAAGTTTTGCTCAAGCGCTCTGGTCTGGATATTTCCAAAATCCTTTTGTACAGTTTGGTCAAAGCCATTTGGCAAGGCATCTTCATTTACCTGTTCGCGATAGCGCGATCTGTTTTGCACTACTTTAATTTCTTTTACACTTTGGTTTTCTTCTTCTTCTTGAATGGCGAAGTCACGCAGTGGAATTGTTTTCCCAATAAAAGTCCCAACAATTACCTCATCGGGCGGAAAAGTTTGTTGTGCCTGCATTACTAAACAAAACAATAGGAAGCTTGCGAAAAATAATTTTTTAAATTTCATGGTTTGTTTATTAAAATTTATAAAAATAAAGGTAGTCCATATATTTTACTTTTAAAAGCTTGATACCAGAAGTTTAAAACAATTTGAAAAAACATAATTCTCGTATGTTTAAGTCTTTAAAATTCCTTCAAAATTGGTTAGCTTTGCACCTTCAAAAATGAACTAATATTCAAAAGGATGATTCACTTTTTTGGGAATGTTGAAAACACCGTTTTTGCAGTCCAAACCCACGGAACTATTTCAGAAGAAAACATTAAAAAATTGGAGTGGCTTTTCGGCAACCAACCTAAAATAAAGCAATCCGTCCTGTCCACAAACGCGGCGGATTTTTTTGTTGGGCCACGTGCCGCAATGATAACTCCGTGGAGCACCAATGCCGTGGAAATAACCCAAAATATGGGTATTGATGGAATAATTCGAATTGAAGAATTTCACAATAGCAAGGTTGAAAAAGCAACTTTCGACCCTATGATTTCGCAGAAATTCAACCAATTGGACCAGGATATTTTTGATATCCACATTCAGCCCGAACCTATTTTGGAAATTGAAAATATTTCAGAGTACAACCAAAAAGAAGGGCTCGCCCTGAATGCCGAAGAAGTTGAATATTTGGAAAACCTTTCAAAAAAACTGGGCAGAAAACTAACCGACAGTGAAGTTTTTGGTTTTAGCCAAGTGAACAGTGAGCACTGCCGCCATAAAATCTTCAACGGAACTTTTGAAATAGACGGCAAGGAAATGCCTTCTTCCCTATTCAAACTAATTAAAAAAACATCTGCCGAAAATCCAAACGATATTGTTTCGGCATATAAAGACAACGTGGCTTTCGTAAAAGGCCCAAAAGTGAAGCAATGGGCACCAAAAAGTGGCGATAAGCCTGATTGGTACGAGGAAAAAGATTTTGAAAGCGTGATTTCCTTAAAAGCGGAAACCCACAACTTCCCAACAACCGTAGAGCCTTTTAACGGTGCCGCAACTGGAAGCGGCGGCGAGATTCGCGACCGTTTGGCTGGCGGTAAAGGTTCGTTGCCTTTGGCGGGAACCGCAGTTTATATGACTTCTTATTCTAGATTAGAGGAAAATCGTCCTTGGGAAAAAGCAATGAAAGAGCGCGATTGGCTATACCAAACACCTTTAGATATTTTGATAAAAGCCAGTAACGGCGCTTCTGATTTTGGAAATAAATTCGGGCAACCCTTGGTTGCGGGTTCTGTGTTAACTTTTGAACACGAAGAGGAAGCGAGAAGATTAGGCTTCGATAAAGTTATCATGCTTGCTGGTGGAATTGGTTACGGAAAAGCCAGTCAAGCCATTAAGGGCAAACCGCAGGAAGGCAATAAAATAGTCGTTCTAGGTGGTGACAATTATAGAATCGGGATGGGTGGTGCCGCGGTTTCTTCTGCAGACACTGGCGAATTTAGCAGTGGAATCGAGTTGAACGCCATCCAACGAAGCAATCCCGAAATGCAAAAACGTGCCGCAAACGCAATCCGCGCAATGGTTGAAAGTGATGAAAACCCAATTGTTTCCATTCACGATCACGGTGCCGGTGGACACCTAAATTGCTTGAGCGAATTGGTGGAGGATACTGGCGGAAAAATTGATTTGGATAAACTCCCTATTGGCGACCCTACCCTATCCGCAAAGGAAATTATGGGGAACGAAAGTCAGGAGCGCATGGGCTTGATTATTGGTGAAGAAAATATCCAAAAACTGAAGAAGGTTGCAGACCGAGAACGTTCGCCAATGTATGAAGTTGGAAAGGTTACCGGCGATCAACGATTCTGTTTTGAAAACAAAAAAGGTGAAAAGCCTATGGATTTCGCTTTGGAAGATATGTTCGGCAGTTCGCCAAAAACCATAATGAAAGACAAAACCGTAAACAGAAATTACAAAAATGCTGCTTACGAAGTTTCAAAAATAAAGGAATACGTTGCCCAAGTGCTTCAATTGGAGGCCGTGGCCTGTAAAGACTGGCTTACCAACAAAGTAGACCGTTGCGTTACGGGCCGTGTTGCAAAACAACAAACTGCTGGACCGCTACAGCTTCCGTTAAACAATTGCGGCGTAATGGCGCTGGATTATCACGGAAAAGAAGGTGTTGCCACAAGTATCGGGCATTCGCCATTAACTGCTTTGATTAATCCTGCTGCGGGTTCTCGAAATGCAATCACCGAATCTTTGACCAACATTGTTTGGGCGCCGTTGAAGGATGGTTTGAAAAGTGTTTCCCTTTCAGCAAACTGGATGTGGCCTTGCAATAATGAAGGTGAAGACGCTCGTTTGTACGAGGCAGTGAAAGCAGTTTCAGACTTTTCAATTAATTTGGGAATCAACGTTCCCACGGGAAAAGATTCGCTTTCAATGAAGCAGAAATACAAAGATGGGGAAGTGATTTCTCCCGGAACCGTAATTATTTCGGCAGCGGGAAATTGTAATGATATTAAAAAGGTTGTTGAGCCAGTTCTGCAAAGAAATGGCGGCAGCATTTACTACATAAATATTTCACAGGACGATTTTAAACTGGGCGGTTCTTCTTTTGGACAGATTTTAAGTTCAATCGGAAATGATGCGCCAACCGTAAAAAGTGCCGAATACGTAAAAACTGTTTTCAACACTTTACAGGAATTGATAAAGGAAGACAAAATACTTGCCGGGCACGATGTGGCTTCGGGTGGATTGATTACAACGTTACTGGAAATGTGTTTTGCGGATGTGAATTTGGGAGCAGATTTGGATCTTTCTGGTTTGGGTGAAAATGATTTGGCAAAATTACTTTTTGCTGAAAACTGCGGCGTTGTAATTCAAGCATCGGATGATGCTTCAGTTGAAAAAATGCTTTCTGAAAATAATATTGATTTCAAAAAAATCGGTACTGTTTCCGAAAACGAAACGCTTCATATAAAAAACAATTCCGAAGAAATTGCATTCAGCATTTCTGAAATGCGCGATGTTTGGTATAAAACTTCCTATTTATTGGATAAAAAACAAAGCGGTGAAAAGCTTGCTAAAGAACGTTTTGACAATTATAAAAATCAACCGCTGAAGTTTGTGTTTCCAAAGGAATTTAATGGAAGTCTCCCTGTCAGTTCGAGCGCAGTCGAGAACGCTGCATTGAGACCTAAAGCCGCTGTTATCCGTGAAAAAGGAAGCAACAGCGAGCGCGAAATGGCATATATGATGCACCTTGCAGGTTTTGATGTAAAGGATGTGCATATGACCGACCTTATTGAAGGTCGCGAAGATTTGGAAGATACAAAACTATTGGTGGCCGTTGGTGGTTTCAGCAACAGTGACGTTTTGGGAAGTGCTAAAGGTTGGGCTGGATCGTTTTTATACAATGAAAAGGCGAATACAGCATTAAAGAATTTCTTTGCGAAAGACGACACGCTTTCGCTGGGCGTTTGCAACGGTTGCCAGCTTTTTGTGGAATTGGGTCTTTTAAATCCCGAAGACGAAGAAAAACCAAAAATGCTTCATAACGATACCGGAAAGTTTGAATGTGTGTTTACTTCGGTGAAAATTCAGGAAAATAATTCTGTTATGCTTTCAAGCTTTGCGGGAAGTACTTTGGGAATTTGGTCGGCGCATGGCGAAGGGAAATTCAGTTTTCCGAAAGCTGAAAGTCACTATAATATTGTTGCAAAATATGGTTACGATTCATTGCCCGCAAATCCAAACGGCAGTAATTTCAACACCGCAATGATGAGCGATAAAACTGGAAGACATTTAGTGATGATGCCGCATTTGGAGCGTTCTACTTTCCCTTGGAATTGGGCGTATTACCCAAAAGATAGAAAAAAAGATGAAGTTTCGCCTTGGATTGAAGCGCTTGTGAATGCTAGAAAATGGATTGAGAATAAAAATTAAGCTTCTTTTAATAAGAAAAACTTTCTTCAAAAAATGTATATTTAAGGAATGGCAAATTTTGTCATTCCTTTTTTTGTTTCGCTCGTAAACTTAAAAAAAATCGCTATTTTCACTTCCTTAACAATACTATCATGACAGACCCAAAAAGACTCTTCGACTTCCCATATTTTCAGCTTGAAAAATACCCACAGGAAAAAGCACTTGTAACAAAATACAATGGCAAATGGGAATCTACATCCACTCAGGAATACATAGACAAGGCAAATGCAATAAGCCGTGGTCTATTGCGAATGGGCGTAAAACCCAATGATAAAATTGCCATAATATCCATGAGCAACCGTACCGAATGGAACATTTGTGATATTGGCATTATGCAAACCGGGGCGCAGGATGTGCCAATCTATCCCACTATTTCGGAAGAAGAATATGAATATGTACTGAACCACAGTGAGGCCATATATTGCTTCGCTTCCTGTAAAGAAGTTTACGATAAGGTGCAGCAAATTCGCAATAACGTTCCGTCACTTAAAGAGGTTTATACTTTTGATGAAATAAAAGGTGCCAAAAACTGGAGCGAAGTTCTTGAAGAGGGAAAAGATGATAGCAATCAAGAAGAAGTTGAAAAACGAAAGGAAGCAATCCACGAAGATGATATTGCAACTTTAATCTATACTTCCGGAACTACCGGAAAACCTAAGGGTGTAATGCTTTCACATAAAAACATTGCTTCAAATTCCAAACATAGTGCAGAGCGTTTGCCAATTGATTTGGGACACTCAAAATCCTTGAGTTTTTTGCCCGTTTGCCATATTTATGAAAGAATGATCTTGTATATGTACCAGTACTGCGGAGTGAGCATCCATTATGCGGAAAGCTTAGAAACCATTAGCGAAAACCTTAAAGAAGTGCAGCCCGAAGTAATGACCGCAGTGCCGCGTTTGCTAGAAAAGGTGTACGATAAAATCTACGCAAAAGGCGCCGAGCTTACGGGAATAAAGAAAAAATTATTCTTTTGGGCCATAGATTTGGGCCTTAAGTATGAACCCTATGGCCAGAATGGTTGGTGGTATGAAACCCAATTGAAACTTGCCAATAAATTAATTTTCAGTAAATGGCGTGAAGCTTTGGGCGGCAACCTAAAAGCCATTGCCTCTGGAAGCGCTCCTTTGCAGCCCCGTTTGGCACGCGTTTTTAACGCTGCGGAAATTCCTGTAATGGAAGGTTATGGACTTACGGAAACCTCACCCGTAGTTTCCGTGAACGACATGCGCAACCACGGATTTAAAATTGGAACCGTGGGGAAAGCTTTAAAAGAAACGGAAATTAAAATCGCGGAAGATGGCGAAATACTCGTGAAAGGACCTCAGGTAATGATAGGTTATTACAAAAACCAAGAACAGACGGATGAAGTATTGAAAGGTGGCTATTTCCACACAGGTGATATTGGCGAAGTTGATAGCGAAGGTTTCCTAAAAATTACCGACCGCAAAAAGGAAATGTTCAAAACCAGTGGTGGTAAATATGTAGCGCCACAGCTTTTGGAAAACGCAATGAAACAATCACGCTTTATTGACCAAATAATAGTAATTGGCGAAGGCGAAAAAATGCCAGCGGCACTAATTCAACCTGACTTTGATTTTATTAAGGAATGGGGAAGCAAGAAAGGAAGAAACATTTCTTCAGACCCAAAAGAAATGGTTAAGAACCAAGCAGTGATAGACCGAATCCAAAAAGAAGTGGATTTTTACAACGAACGCTTCGGCCAGTGGGAAAAAGTGAAAAAGTTTGAATTGACCCCCGATGTTTGGAGTATTGAGGGCGGACAACTCACCCCAACAATGAAAATGAAACGTAAAATTATTAAAGAACAGTATAAAGATTTGTATGATAAGATTTATGGGCATACTTCGTAAATAATTATGAATTGGATCCTTCTAATAATTGGTGGCCTTTTTGAAGTAGCTTTTGCCGCTTGCTTGGGAAAATTCAAAGAAACCTCCGGTATCGATTCAAAATTGTGGTTTGGCGGATTTCTTGTTTGTCTTTTTATAAGTATGTTTTTGCTTATAAAAGCTTCAAAAACGCTCCCAATAGGCACCGCCTATGCAGTTTGGACTGGAATTGGTGCCGTGGGAACAGTTTTAGTCGGTATTTTCTATTTTAATGAACCCGCCACCTTTTGGCGCGTTTTTTTTCTTTCAACTCTTATACTTTCAATAGTAGGATTGAAATTTGTAACCCATTAAAGTTGCGTTAAACCCACTTTATTCTTTAATTGAACAGTATTGATTTCTTACCTTTAAAGAGTAAGAAATCATTGAAAATGAATACTCTTTGGACCATCGGTCATTCTACCCGAACATTTGACGAATTTTTAAAATTGCTGAATTCCTTCAATATTGAAATATTGGTGGATGTGCGCCATTTTCCCGGCTCCCGGAAATTTCCGCAGTTCAATAAGGATAGTCTGGAAGAATCACTTCCCGAAAACAAAATTGAATACAAACATCTTGTTGATTTGGGCGGTCGCAGAAAACCAGAACCAAATTCAAAAAATGATGCTTGGCGGCTCGATTCCTTTAAAGGTTATGCAGATTATATGGAAACGGAACAGTTTCAGCAATCTCTAAAAATTCTTAAGCAAGTCGCTTCAAAAAAAAAGACTGCTATTATGTGTGCTGAAGCAGTTTGGTGGAGCTGTCACCGCTCTCTTATTGCTGATATTTTAAAAGTTGAAGGTTGGTCCGTAATGCATATTATGAGTGAAAATAAAGCAACGGAACATCCGTACACTGCCCCAGCAAATGTTATTGATGGAAAGTTGAATTATTCAGCGGAGAAAGTATAATTTGTTATTAATTTACTATGCGTGCATAATAAAATTTTGTATATTTGGTATTCCATTTTTTCAAAGTCTTTTAATGAAGGAAAAAACAATAGATTATATACTGCGCTCCACGTGGATGAGCGTTACAAAAATGTACAATGAAGAGGCCGGGAAAAAAGGAAGTACAATGGCCACGGGCTTTGCACTTATAAGTATTGATCCCGAAGAAGGTACACCCTCTACGGCACTTGGACCCAAAATGGGAATGGAGGCTACGAGCCTTTCACGTACTTTAAAATCTATGGAGCAAAAAGGCCTTATTGAGCGCAAACCAAATCCTGAAGATGGCCGTGGCGTGTTGATACACTTAACGCCCTACGGAAAGGAAATGCGGGAGTTTTCTAAGCAAGTGGTTTTGGGTTTTGATGAAGCTGTTCAAAAAAATGTTTCATTGGAAGAACTGCAAACATTTAAAAAAGTGGCCAATACAATTACAGAACTGGTCAATTCAAAAAAAATATACGATTCAGATAAATAATATAATATGTCAAAAAGAAGAATTAAAAAAGTAGCGGTAATCGGTTCCGGAATTATGGGAA
This sequence comes from Aequorivita soesokkakensis, assembly GCF_001641085.1. Taxonomy (GTDB): domain Bacteria; phylum Bacteroidota; class Bacteroidia; order Flavobacteriales; family Flavobacteriaceae; genus Aequorivita; species Aequorivita soesokkakensis. The sequence continues at coordinate 324,314 of NZ_LXIE01000001.1, forward strand.
GCGGCATAGCCTGCCATTTCGCTAATATTGGCGTGGAAGTGCTTTTGCTGGATATTGTTCCGCGTGAGCTTAATGATGCCGAAAAGAAAAAAGGACTTACCCTTGAAGATAAAGTGGTGCGAAACCGCATTGTGAACGAAGATTTACAGAAAGCCATTAAAAGCAACCCTGCCCCACTCTATCACAAGGATTTTGCGAAAAGAATCTCCACCGGAAATTTGGAAGACGATATTTCCAAAGTGAAAACTGCCGACTGGATTATTGAAGTTGTAATTGAACGATTGGACATCAAAAAACAGGTTTTTGAGAATCTTGACAAACACAGAACGCCCGGCACGTTAATTACTTCAAACACTTCGGGTATTCCTATTAAGTTTATGAGTGAAGGCCGAAGTGAAGATTTTCAAAAGCACTTCTGCGGAACCCACTTTTTCAATCCACCGAGATACTTAAAACTTTTTGAAATCATTCCAGGTCCTAAAACTTCAACCGAAGTATTAGACTTTTTAAATGGTTATGGTGAAAAATTCCTCGGAAAAACCTCCGTAGTCGCAAAAGATACACCCGCTTTTATAGGAAATAGAATTGGAATCTTCGGCATCCAAAGTCTTTTTCATCAAGTAAAGGAAATGGGGCTTACAATCGAAGAGGTTGATAAATTGACCGGTCCTGTAATCGGGCGACCAAAATCCGCAACTTTTAGAACCGTTGACGTTGTTGGTCTAGATACTTTGGTTCACGTTGCAAAAGGAATTTACGATAACGTTCCCGACGATGAAGAACACGGAATTTTTCAAATTCCAGGCTTCATCGATACGATGATGGAAAAGAAATGGTTGGGAAGCAAAAGCGGACAAGGTTTTTACAAAAAAGTGAAAAATGACGACGGTAGTAGTGAAATTCTCTCACTCGACCTCGATTCTTTAGAATATAGAAAAAGCAAAAAAGCATCTTTCGGCACTTTGGAAAAAACAAAATCGGTTGATAAAGTTACCGATCGTTTCCCAATTCTTATAAAAGGTGAAGACAAAGCTGGCGAATTCTACCGAAAAAACTTCGGGGCGATGTTCGCTTATGTTTCAAAAAGAATTCCTGAAATAACTGACGAGCTCTACAAGATTGACGATGCAATGAAAGCCGGTTTTGGTTGGGATAATGGCCCATTCGAAATTTGGGATGCCGTTGGCGTAAAAAAAGGAATTGAATTAATTAAAGATTTAGGAAAAGAACCAGCAGCTTGGGTAAATGAAATGCTTGAAGCTGGTGTTGATTCTTTCTACACTGTAAAAGACGGAAACACCTATTATTACGATATTCCGCAGAAAAAGCACGTAAAAGTTCCCGGACAGGATTCGTTTATCATTTTGGACAACATTCGTAAAACTTCCGAAGTTTTTAGAAATAGCGGTGTCGTGGTTGAAGATCTTGGTGATGGAATTTTGAATGTGGAGTTTATAAGTAAAATGAATTCCGTGGGCGGTGATGTTTTAGCTGGAATCAATAAAGCGATTGATATGGCGGAAAAAGATTACGATGGTTTGGTAATTGCCAACAACGGCAAAAACTTCTCCGTTGGCGCCAATATCGGAATGATATTTATGATGGCCGTGGAGCAGGAATATGAAGAATTGAATGCCGCAGTAAAATATTTTCAGGATACAAGTATGCGCATTCGCTACTCCTCCATTCCCGTTGTGGTTGCTCCGCACGGAATGACTTTGGGCGGTGGTTGCGAGTTTACACTTCACGCAGACCGCGTTGTTGCTGCAGCCGAAAGTTATATTGGCTTGGTGGAATTTGGCGTTGGGGTGATTCCCGGCGGTGGCGGTTCCAAGGAAATGGCAATGCGCGCAAGTGATTCTTTCAAAAAAGATGATGTTGAATTGAACCGACTTCAGGAATATTTCTTGACTATTGGAATGGCGAAGGTTTCTACTTCGGCTTATGAAGCCTATGATACCGGGATTCTTCAAAAAGGAAAAGATATTGTAATTGTAAACGAAGCAAGGCAAATTGCCGCTGCAAAAGCTGTTGCAAGGTTTATGGCTGATCAAGGTTATACGAAACCAATTCCGCGAACCGATGTAAAAGTACTTGGAAAGCAAGCTTTGGGTATGTTCTTGGTTGGAACTGACCAAATGGTTGCAGGAAACTACATCAGCGAGCACGATAAAAAAATCGCAAACAAGCTCGCCTACGTTATGGCCGGTGGCGATTTGAGTGAAGCAAGCTACGTAAGCGAGCAATATTTGCTTGATTTGGAACGTGAAGCCTTCTTAAGTTTAACTGGAGAACGAAAGACTTTGGAAAGACTTCAGCATATGATTCAGAAAGGAAAACCGTTGAGAAATTAGAATTGAGTAGATAGTATTGAGTATTGAGAAAAGAGTATGCATAAGTTAGAAGATTTAAAGATTTGGAACAAAGCAATGGAAGTTGCTGAAGAAGTCTATCTACTTACAGCAAATTTTCCAAAGGAAGAAAAGTTTGGATTGATTAGCCAACTTCGAAGTAGTGCAGTTTCAATTCCTTCTAATATTGCAGAAGGGGCAGGAAGAAATACCAATGGTGAATTTAAAAACTTCCTCGGCATTGCAAACGGTTCATCATATGAGCTTTTTACACAATTATTATTATCAATTAAATTAAAACTTGGTTCAGAATCATTAGTAAATCCAATTTTATCCAAAGTTATTGAACTACAAAAAATGAGTTATTCATTAATAAAATCGTTAGAAAAATGAGTGTCTCAATACTCAATACTAACATCTAAATACTAAATAAAAATGAAAACAGCATATATAGTAAAAGCATACAGAACCGCAGTGGGCAAAGCCCCTCGCGGAGTTTTCCGCTTCAAACGCCCTGACGAGTTGGCTGCGGAAACCATTAAATATATAATGAACGAATTGCCGCAACTCGACAAAAAAAGAATTGACGACGTAATTGTTGGAAACGCAATGCCTGAAGCTGAACAAGGCTTGAATATGGGCCGATTGATTTCGTTGATGGGTTTGGACATTGTTGATATTCCCGGAATGACGGTTAACCGTTATTGTGCTTCTGGATTGGAAACTATTTCAATTGCTGCCGCGAAAATCCAAAGTGGAATGGCAGATTGCATTATCGCAGGCGGTGCCGAAAGTATGAGTTATATCCCGATGGGTGGTTACAAACCGGTTCCAGATTATAAATTGGCAAAAGAAGGCCACGAAGATTACTACTGGAATATGGGTTTAACTGCGGAAGCAGTTGCAAAAAAATACAACGTTTCCCGAGAAGACCAAGACGAATTTGCGTACACAAGCCAAATGCGCGCTTTAAGGGCGCAGGATGAAGATAGATTTCAGGATCAAATTGTGCCTATTGAAGTGGAACACACTTTCGTAAATGATGCTGGAAAAAAAGTAACTGAAACATATACGGTTAATAAAGACGAAGGTCCAAGAAAGGGAACAAATATAGAAGCGCTGTCAAAACTTCGCCCTGTATTCGCCAATGGTGGAAGCGTTACCGCAGGAAATTCTTCACAAATGAGTGATGGTGCAGCTTTCGCAGTTATTATGAGTGAAGAAATGGTAAAGGAATTAAATCTTGAACCCATTGCTAGATTGGTAAGCTTTGCAGCCGTTGGCGTTGAGCCAAAAATTATGGGCATAGGCCCATTATATGCTATTCCAAAAGCATTGAAACAAGCTGGATTAAAACAAGACCAAATGGAAATTATAGAGCTAAACGAAGCTTTTGCTTCACAATCGTTGGCTGTAATCCGCGGTCTTGGCTTAGATAAAGAAAAAGTCAACGTAAACGGAGGCGCTATCGCTATGGGTCACCCATTGGGTTGCACTGGCGCCAAACTTTCTGTGCAAGTATTTGATGAAATGCGCAAAAGAAACCTACAAGGAAAATACGGAATGGTGACGATGTGTGTGGGAACCGGGCAAGGTGCTGCGGGGGTTTATGAAATATTTTAAATGCTGAATTCTAAATTTTGAATGAATGGAGCCGAAGAAGGAAAATATCATAATTGACAAAACCTTTAAGTTTTCTCTTGATATAATTTCTTTATACAAAAAACTTCAAAATGAAAAGGAATACATTCTTTCAAAACAACTTTTACGTTCGGCAACCAGTATAGGTGCTAACGTTGAAGAAGCATCGGCAGCCCAGTCGAAAAAGGATTTTATAAATAAAATGTCCATCGCTTCTAAGGAGGCACGTGAAACAAAATATTGGCTTAATCTTTTGGACAAGTCTAATTTGACCCAACTCAATATTTCTCCTTTTTTGACGGAAATAGAACACATAATAAACATTTTGACCAAAATAATAATCACGGCTCAGACCAATTTAAAGAACAATAACATCTAAATTTTCATTCAAAATTTAGAATTCAAAATACAAAATAAAAAAATGGAAACACAAAATAAAAACAATTCTGAATTACTAAGAGGCGGACAATTTCTTGTAAAGGAAACTAAAGCAGAAGACGTCTTCACCCCAGAAGATTTTTCCGAGGAACAAAAAATGATGCGCGACTCTGTAAAGGAATTTGTAGATCGTGAAATTTGGCCGAATAAAGAACGATTTGAGCATAAAGATTATGCGCTAACGGAAGAAATTATGCGCAAAGCTGGCGAACTTGGTCTGCTTGGCGTTGCAGTTCCAGAAGCTTACGGCGGACTAGGCATGGGCTTCGTAACTACAATGTTGGTTTGCGATTACATTTCGGGCGCAACGGGTTCAATTGCTACTGCTTTTGGTGCACATACAGGTATTGGAACAATGCCAATTACTTTATATGGAACTGAGGAACAAATCAAAAAATATGTTCCAAAACTTGCAACTGGTGAATGGTTTGGCGCTTATGCTTTAACAGAACCCGGTGCGGGAAGCGATGCAAATAGTGGAAAAACAAAAGCCGTTCTTTCCGAAGATGGAAAATATTATTCCATAACCGGACAGAAAATGTGGATTTCAAACGCTGGATTTTGTAATACTTTTATTGTTTTCGCACGTATTGAAGACGACAAAAATATTACTGGATTTATAGTTGAAAACGATCCTTCAAACGGAATTTCTTTGGGAGAGGAAGAAAAGAAACTCGGTATCCACTCCTCCTCTACCCGTCAGGTTTTCTTCAGTGACACCAAAGTTCCTGTCGAAAATATGTTGGCCGGTCGTGGCGACGGATTTAAAATTGCGATGAACGCCTTGAATGTTGGTAGAATAAAATTGGCCGCTGCAAGTCTTGATGCGCAACGTCGCGTAATTTCTACAGCGGTAAAATATGCCAACGAACGTATTCAGTTTAAAGTGCCTATTTCTTCTTTTGGTGCCATTAAATTGAAATTGGCTGAAATGGCAACGAACGCTTACGTGAGTGAAAGTGCTAGTTACCGTGCCGGAAAAAATATTGAGGATAGAATTTCAATGCGCGTTGCACAAGGAAATTCGCACCAAGAAGCAGAATTGAAAGGCGTTGAGGAATACGCTATTGAGTGTTCAATATTAAAAGTAGCGGTTTCTGAAGACATTCAAAATTGCGCTGACGAAGGAATACAGATTTTTGGCGGAATGGGCTTTAGTGCAGACACTCCAATGGAATCTGCATGGCGCGATGCTCGAATTGCCCGTATTTACGAAGGCACCAACGAAATAAACAGAATGCTCGCCGTGGGAATGCTTGTGAAAAAAGCAATGAAAGGTCACGTAGATTTATTGAATCCTGCACAGGCTGTGGCTTCGGAATTAATGGGAATTCCTTCTTTTGAAACGCCCGATTACTCTGAATTGCTTTCCGAAGAAAAGGCGATGATTGCCAAATTGAAAAAAGTATTTTTAATGGTTGCAGGAAGCGCCGTGCAAAAATATGGTACCGAACTGGAAGAGCATCAGCAAACATTGATGGCCGCTGCAGATATTTTGATTGAAATCTATATGGCTGAAAGCGGTGTTTTAAGAGCTGAGAAAAACGCAAAACGTTTTGGTGAAGATGCACAAAAAGAGCAGATTGCAATGTCGCAGCTTTATCTTTACCACGCAGTTGATATTATTACCGTTAAAGCAAAAGAAGCAATTCTTTCCTTTTCTGAAGGAGATGAGCAACGCGCTATGTTAATGGGACTTAAACGATTCACCAAATATCAAAACATGCCAAATATTGGTGAGTTGCGAAAAACTATTGCAAATAAAGTAATTTCGGAAAATACATATCCATTTTAATCGTTTTGTGCTAATTAGCAATTAAATAGCAAAAGTTTACAAATATTAGGTCCAATAGATTTTAAAAATCTGTTGGGCTTTTTTTTAAAATACTTATCTTTAGAATGATATCAGCAAATAAGTAATGAAAAATAAACTTGTTTTAATAATTCTTACCCTTTCTTGCCTTGCCTTTACATTTGTTGATACATCTGGATTGAAAATTTTAATTCTTAACCGACTTAACGAATACACAGCAGAAAAATATCCCGAAAAGATATACATTCAAACAGACAAACCCTATTACACCGCCGGAGAAAATATATGGTTCAACGCTTATCTGGTCAATGGCGTTACCCATACAAAAACCAATAAAAGCAAAGTTGTTTATGTAGAGCTCATAAACGAACAGGATAGTATTATAAGTGACCGAAGACTATATACGGATTCAATCAATGCTCCTGGAGATTTTAAGTTACCCATTGATTTAAAAGGTGGTTCATATCTGTTAAGAGCATATACCAACTATATGCGCAACCAATCAAATGATTTTTTTTTCAAAAAGCAAATTCAAATTTTCGCTTTTAATTCTGGGGTGAATACCGATGATTTTAGCGATAGCTCCAAAATAAAAGAAAGTTCAGCTTCACCAGACCTTGGCTTTTATCCCGAAGGTGGTTATTTAGTATCGGGAATAAATAATAAAGTTGCTGTAAAAATTAAAGATGCCGATCTAAACGCGAGTCCTGTTATTGGTTATATTGAAGATTCACAAGGAAATAAAATTACGGACTTTAAAACCATGGAGTTTGGCCTCGCTTACTTCAACTTAAACCCTGAAAAGGGAAAAGAATATCGTGCTATTGTTAATTCTGGAAATGAAGATATAGTATTTCCTTTGCCCGATCCACTTAAAGATGGCTATGTAATGAATACCTCATCAACTGAAAAGGACGTTGTTATAAAAGTTACCACCAACAAACCCCAAGGATTAAAAAACACTTTGCTTATAGGTCACCAAAGAGGATTGGCCGCTTTTGATTACACACAAGAAAAAGACCTAAGTTCAATGCTGTTGAAAATTCCGAAAGAGAATTTAATTGAAGGTGTATTGGATATTGTTTTTTTCAATCAATCTGAACAGCCTGTTGCGGAAAGGTTGTTATATATTAAAAAAGAGGAAAAAGAATTATCAGTATCCGTCAAAAAGAAAACAAATGCTCCAATAAGTGTGCGTGAACGTGTAAACTTGGAAATTGAAGTGAAAGATAAATTCGGAAAATTAATCCCCAGTAATCTTTCACTTTCTGTTATAGACACTGAATTAATAAAGCCAAATGAAAATGCCGAGAATATAAAAACCTGGCTATTATTAAATTCTGATTTAAGGGGAAAGATTAAATCTCCCAATTATTTTTTTCAAAATGGCGATAATATAAAAAAGAAAGAACTTTTAGACTTGATAATGATGACCCACGGCTGGCGACGATTTACTTGGCAAGAATTTTCAAAAAACAGCATGTTCCAAGAATTCCAGCCAGAAGACGGAATATATATTAATGGTATTACAATAAGCGCCAACACTCCCTTTAAAAGTAAATTTTCTGAAACTAAACTTACTTTTAGAAAAGATGGTTTTATACAGGAAACACAAAACACTGATGAAAACGGCTCCTTTTCTTACGGGCCATATATATTCAAGGATGAGATCGGTGTTTTATTACAGGCTGGAGAAGGGTTATCTTCAAACAATGCCAATTATAGTGATACGAATATAAAATTAGCCCCTCCACTGGAAAAACCTGAAATAAGTCCGCAAAGTAAAAACGTTGCTTTTATACAAAAAAACCCAAGCGTAGAAGCCTATAAACAAAAAGCAAAGAAAATTGTAGTAACAAATTTTAAATTTGATAAAGACAGGGAGATATTGGATGAGGTAAATATCAAAACTACCAGAATTTCAAAAGAAGAGCTTAACGAAATTGAACGAAATAAAAGAACAAAACATTTTACGCCCTCCTATCGGATTATAGTTGATGATATGGGAATGCATGGGGGAGCAGATTTTATGGAGTTAATTGCAAATGTTCCAGGTATTAGAATAGGAAAAACATACAAAGCAGAGACTTCACAGGATGTTGTGGTAAACCTAAGAGGTATGGAGCCTCGATATTTTGTAGATGGAATTCAGGTAACATTAAACGATGCAAGATCTATTCCTCAGGCAAACATAGATTTTATAGATATTCGAAATGTTGGTCACGCCTCTGCAAATTACGCCTTCGCAGCTCAAGGAGTGATTGCCATTTATACCAAACAAGGAAGAAGAGGCGGAGGTGCTTCAAAAATTATAAACAGAAAAGCAGGGTCTATTAGCTTTCAATTAGATGGTTTTTACAATTCCCGTGAATTTTATGCGCCGGATTATTCCTTTGAAGACAGAAATTCAGCCCGTGAAGATAGACGCACCACCCTTTATTGGAATCCAAAAATTCGAATTGAAGAAAATGCAAACGCAACTATTTCATTTTATAGCAGTGACGATAAAGGCAATTTTCAAATTGACATTGAAGGAATTACCGATACTGGGATTCCAATACATGCTACAGCAATGCTAACAGTTGAATAATAAAATCGATAAACTTTTTTAATGGGGCGAATACGAATTATGAATACAGAGATTTATGGCGCAGAGTTTGCTATTTTTGAAAAAAATAATTTACAATGAAAAAGCTCCTTTTCCTGTTTATCATCTTAACTTCAAGTTTCATTTTCGCACAAGAAAACACCGAAGTTTATGTTTTTGATATTCGCCCTGCCTACGAAGGTTTAGAATTAATTAATCCACGAAATATTTCAAACAATGAAGGTTATGATAATCAACCTTCGTTCATTTCCAACGAAGCACTTGTTTTTGCGGGAAATAATGAAGGTCAAACTGATATTTCAGAATATAATCTAAATTCAAAACTTCAAACTTGGATCAATAAAAAAACCGAGGGCGGCGAATATTCTCCGCAAAAATTCCCTTCAAGCAATGATGTAGCTTCTGTTAGACTCGACAAAGATGGATTACAACGCTTGTATCGTTACAATTCACAAACAGGAAGTTCTTCAGAATTAATTAAAAATTTACAAGTTGCTTATTTCGCATTTTATAATGACCAAAAAATTCTTTCAACAGTTTTGGACGGCGACAGCATGGATTTAGTATTGATTGATTTATCTTCAAAAACTGCCGATACTATCTTTCGAAACGCTGGCAGATCACTCCAAAAAGTGCCAAAAACAAACTCAATGAGCTATTCCTTAGTAAACGAGGAAGGAAATCTAGATGTTTATCTTTTGGATATGGATTCATACGAAAGTTTTTTTGTAACCGAATTGCCAATCGGAATTCAAGATTGCGTTTGGATCAATGACACACAAATTTTAGTGGGCAGTGGAAACAAACTTTATATGTACGATACCTTGGGCGAACCGGAATGGACACGCGTTGCCTCCCTTGAAGAATACGGAATTAAAAATATTAGCCGTATGGCTATAAGCCCTGACGGGAAAAAACTGGCAGTAGTTGCACAACCTATGTAATTAAGCTATTACAAATTCTAAAAGTTTAAGTTCATTCTTCCTTCTTTTGAGTATTTTTAGGGAAACTTTTTTCAAAATGAAATTATTTTCCCTTTTAGCATTCTTATTGGTTTTCGCTACTTCCTTTTCCCAAACCGATCAAAAAATCTACGATATTATCAATTCAGTTTCTGCGGAAAGAATTGAGGCAGATATAACTAAACTTGCCAATTTCGGAACCCGAAATACTTTTAGCGATACAATAAGCAACACCCGCGGAATTGGCGCAGCGCGAAGATGGATAAAATCTGAATTTGAAAAAGTTTCTAAAGATTGCGACAATTGTCTAAACGTTTTCTTCCAGAAAGATTTGGTAAAAGCCGATGGCAATGATCGCATTCCCCAAGATACTTGGATTGTTAACGTTGCCGCAATTCAAAAGGGGACAAAATACCCAAACCGTTACATTATTATGAGCGGCGACATAGATTCTCGAAACAGTGACGGTAGCGATTTCACAAAAGATGCGCCCGGTGCCAATGACAACGCGAGCGGAATGGCTGGAACTATTGAGGCAGCTCGCGTTCTTTCAAAATATAAATTTGAAAACAGTATAATTTATTTAGGATTGAGCGGCGAAGAACAAGGCCTTTTCGGTGGAAAAGGTTTTGCGGAATATGCAAAAAATAAAGGTTGGGAAATCATCGGCGTTTTCAATAATGATATGATTGGCAACATAAAAGGTGTTGACGGCGTAATAAGCAATCGGGATTTCAGGATTTTTTCAGAACCCGTTCCTCCAATAGAAACCGAAAAAGAAAGACAAATGCGAAGATTTTACGGCGGCGAAGTAGATGGAATTTCCCGCCAACTTGCCCGTTACGTTTTTAAGACAACGCAGACATATATGCCAGAAATGAATCCAATGATGGTTTATAGATTAGACCGTTTTGGTCGCGGCGGGCATCACCGTCCTTTCAATGATTTGGGCTGGGCGGGAATCCGGATTATGGAAGCCCACGAAGATTACAACCACCAACACCAAGATTTAAGAACCGAAAACGGAATTGATTACGGCGATAAACTGGAGTTTGTAAATTTTGATTATGCAGCAAAACTCACCGCTGTGAATGCAATTAATTTAGCGAGCATTGCTTCCGCCCCACCCGAACCTAAAAATGTTAGCATTGGTGGCGTTGTGGAAGCTTCCGCAAAATTGAAGTGGGATAAAGTTGAAGGCGCAATTGGTTATAAAATATATTGGCGCGACACAACTTCACCAACTTGGGACCACAGCCGTTACGTTGGCGATGTTTCAGAATTTACTTTAAAAGGAATTGTCATTGATAATTCTTTTTTTGGAGTAGCTTCCGTGGGGAAAGATGGTTTTGAGAGCGTTGTTGTTTTCCCAAATTCGGTATTTAGGTAAAAATATAAATTATGAAAGAAAAGATTTGTATCGTCGTTTTATTGCTTCTAACTCTTTCTGCATTTTCCCAACAGGAATTCACACGAGCAGATACGCTACGCGGTAGCATAACTCCTGAAAGAGCTTGGTTTGACGTAACATATTATGACTTAAAAGTTACCGTAAATCCTTCCGAAAAAACCATTGAGGGCAGCAACACTATTTCCTATAAAATTTTGGAGCCAAATGAAGTGATGCAAATTGACCTGCAAGCCCCGATGAAAATTGATAAAATTATTCAGGATGAAAAAGAAATTTCATTCACTTCCGAAGGAAATGCACACTTTTTAAAACTTCAAAAGAAACAACATAAAGGAAACGAGGAAAAAATAACAATCTATTTCTCCGGAAAACCAATTGTAGCTAGACGTCCGCCGTGGGATGGAGGATTTACTTGGACTAAAGATAGCAATGGAAAAGATTTTATAGCAACTTCCAATGAAGGCATTGGCTCCAGTGTTTGGTGGCCATTAAAAGACCATCCCTCCGATGAGCCCGACAATGGCATTACAATTTCAGTGACCGCACCAAAAGATTTGATGGATGTGAGTAACGGAAGACTAAAGAAAGTTATTGAAAACGCAAATACAAAAACCTGGGTTTGGCAAGTGGTAAACCCCATAAATGCTTACGGCGTGGACATAAACATTGGCGATTACGTGCACTGGAGCGAGAAATATGAAGGTGAAAAAGGAACGCTGGACATGGATTATTATGTGCTTCGCGAAAATGAGGCGAAGGGAAAAGAGCAATTCAAACAGGCGCCAATGATGATGAAAGCCTTTGAGCATTGGTTTGGCCCCTATCCTTTTTACGAAGATGGCTACAAGTTGATTGAAGCTCCTTATTTGGGAATGGAGCACCAAAGTAGCGTGACCTACGGCAACAAATTTGAAAACGGCTATTTGGGCCGCGATCTTTCAGAAACTGGTTGGGGATTAAAATTTGATTTTATAATTATTCACGAAAGCGGCCACGAATGGTTTGCTAACAGCATTACGAATAAAGATGTGGCAGATATGTGGATTCACGAAGGGTTTACAAATTATTCGGAAAACCTTTATTTGGATTATTACTTCGGAAAAAAGGCTTCTTCAGAATACGTTATCGGCACGAGAAAAAAGATTATGAACCAAAGTCCAATTATTGGGCAGTATAATGTTGACAATTCTGGAAGTGGCGACATGTATTACAAAGGCGGAAATATGCTACATATGATTCGTCAACTTATTGAAGATGATGAAAAATGGCGACAAATTCTTCGTGGTTTGAACAAAGAATTTTATCACCAAACCGTTACTACCAAACAGATTGAAGATTACATCAGTAAAAAAAGTGGAATAGATCTTTCTGAATTTTTTGATCAATATTTGAGAACTGTAATGGTTCCAAAATTGCAATATTCCATCGATGGAAAAAATCTGAAATTTCGATATGTGGATATTGTAAAAAACTTTGACATGCCTTTAATTGCATTAATAAATGGAAAAGAAGAATGGATTTATCCCACTTCGGAATGGAAAACAAAAACGCTCTCTTCCCCTATTTTAAATTTTCAGATTAAAGAAGATTTTTATGTGAATTCCGAAGAAATAAAATAATGAATTCTAAGCCTACACTTTATTTCAAAAATGATATTGAATGGCGGGAATGGTTACATGAAAATCACGAAACACATCCTCAAGGCGTTTATTTAATTTTCTTCAAAGTTGAAATGGAAGTTGCATCAATGCGATGGGAAGAAGCGGTAAAAATAGCACTTTGCTATGGCTGGATAGACAGCACGGTTAAAAGTCTTGGCGATGGAAAACGCCAACAATATTTTTGTCCGCGAAATCCAAAAAGTGTTTGGAGCGCATTAAATAAATCCTATTTAAAAGAATTGGAAAAAGAAGGCCTCCTTCATAAAAACGGAAAAAAAGTAATTGCTGAAGCCAAGAAAAATGGAAGTTGGACCGCTTTGGACGATGTAGAAAATTTGATAATTCCGGAAGATCTTCAAAAAGCCTTTGACTTAAATAAACAAGCTTTTATAAATTTTGAAAATTTTAGTCGCAGTTATAGAAAAAGCTATCTTTATTGGCTGAATCACGCCAAACGGGAAGAAACCCGAAACAAACGAATTGCAGAAATTATATCGCTCTGCGAGAATAATATTAAATCCAGAACATAACCACCAAATATTATAATTATGAAAACGTTTCCATTTCTAATATGTCTCTTAATCTCAACAACTTTTTTTGCCCAGAAAAAAGAAAATAAAGACAAAGAAAAAGAAGAACCGAAATGGGAAGTAGCAAATCCCGGACAAGATTTCAACTATAAAACCCATTCCTTCACAACAAACGAAGGTACTTGGATGAATCTAGATGTAAGTCCGGACGGTAAAACCATCGTTTTTGATATGCTCGGCGATATTTACACGATGCCAATTTCAGGTGGAACGGCCAAAGCAATTAGAACGGGAATTCCTTTTGAAGTGCAACCAAGGTTCAGCCCAGACGGCACAAAAATTTCGTTTACAAGTGATGCGGGTGGTGGCGACAATATTTGGGTGATGAATGTAGATGGCAGCAATGCAAAACAAATTACAAAAGAAGATTTTAGACTATTGAACAACGCCGTTTGGAGTGCGGACGGAAACTATTTGATTGCACGAAAGCATTTTTCCTCTGAAAGAAGTTTGGGAGCTGGTGAAATGTGGCAATATCATAAATCTGGCGGAACGGGTCTGCAACTCACAAAACGAAAAAACGATCAACAGGATGTAAACGAACCTTTTGTTTCCCCGGACGGAAAATATCTTTATTATAGTGAAGATATGTATCCGGGCGGATATTTTCAGTACAATAAAGATCCCAACGACCAAATTTATGTGATAAAACGATATGAGTTTGCAACAGGCAAAACTGAAACAACCACTGGCGGCCCAGGTGGAGCTGCTCGACCAACAATTTCACGCGATGGAAAAAAATTGGCCTTTGTTAAAAGAGTTCGTACCAAAAGTGTATTATTTATCCAGGATTTGGAAACTGGCGAGGAATGGCCCATTTACGATCAATTAAACAAAGATCAGCAGGAAGCTTGGGCGCTTTTCGGGGTTTATCCTAATTTTAGTTGGATGCCAAACAACTACGAAATTGTTTTTTGGAGCGGTGGAAAAATCAATAAGATTGATGTAAAATCATTGGCAGTAACCAACATTCCTTTTACAGCAAATGTGAATATAGATTTGGCGGAAACGGTTCATTTCAATAATAAAATTGAGACTGAAACATTTACTCCAAAAATGATTCGCAACGCTGTTACTTCGCCGGATGGGAAATATATTCTTTTTAGTGCTTTGGGACATTTGTATAAAAAATCTTTGCCCAACGGTGAACCTCAGCGATTGACAAATAGTAAAGATTTTGAGTTTGAACCAACCTTCTCGCCCAATGGCGCCGAGATAGTTTACGTTACTTGGAACGATTTGGAAAAAGGTGCTATTTATAAAATTTCAGCAAATGGTGGAAATCCTGTGAAACTTACTTCAGCAAAAGGAATCTATAGAACCCCTTCTTTTTCGGCAAACGGAACACAGATTGTTTTTGAAAAGGAAAAAGGAAACACCGACCAAGGATTTACTTATACCAAAAATAACGGTATTTATATAATGACTTCCAACGGAAGCAACGAGAAATTCATCGTTGACAAAGGCGAATATCCTATGTTTAGTAAAGATGGAAAACGAATTTTTCTGCAAACGGGAGGAACGTATTTTGGAGACATTGAGAAAAAATTGATAAGTGTAAACCTTGAGGGGAATGATGAAAAAACACATATAACTTCCAAATACGCCAATAGATTAATCCCAAGTCCAGATAACGAATGGATCGCTTTTACAAATCTTCACAAACTGTTCGTGGCTCCTTTGGTGCTAAACGGACAAGCTATCGATTTAGATAACAACAGCAAATCTGTTCCCGTTTCACAGCTCGCAAAAGATGCTGGTATAAATATACATTGGTCGCCAAACAGTCAAAAACTGATGTGGACTTTGGGCGATGAATATTTCAGCAATGAATTAAAAAATAGGTTTACATTTTTAGATGGCTCTCCAGAAAAAGTACCCGAAATAACTTTGGTCGGAACAAAGATTGGCTTGCAAGCTACTGTTGATAAGCCCAGCGGAAGGATCGCATTCACCAATGCACGAATTATTACAATGGAAAATGACAAAATCATTGAAAATGGAACCATCGTAATAAACGGTAATAAAATAGAAGCCATTGGCGAAGCCGATAAGGTTTCCGTTCCTTCTGGAACAAAGATTTATTCTGCAGAAGGGAAAACCATCATGCCAGGAATGGTTGATGCGCATGCACATATTGGAGCATTCAGGTATGGACTTCCATCTCAGCAATATTGGCCTTTTATGGTGAATTTAGCTTTCGGGGTAACGACTTCGCACGATCCTTCTGCAAATACTGAAACTGTTTTTACACTTTCAGAACTTCAAAAAAACGGACAATTAGTTGGACCACGATTGTTTTCAACCGGATTCATTCTTTACGGAGCTGATGGGGATTTTAAAGCCGTGATAAACAATTTGGAAGACGCCAGAAGCAGTATTCGTCGTACAAAAGCGTTTGGTGCTAAAAGCGTGAAAAGCTACAATCAGCCGCGAAGAGACCAACGTCAGCAAGTTTTACAAGCTGCGCGCGAAATGGGAATTAACGTGGTTCCTGAAGGTGGTTCTACTTTTTATCACAACATAACCCAAGTTATTGATGGTCATACAGGAATTGAGCACAACATTCCCGTAGCACCTGTTTATAAAGATATTCTTGAGGTTTGGGGCAAAAGTGGTTCTGGCTACACGCCTACCCTTATTGTAAATTATGGCGGAATGAATGGAGAATTCTACTATTATGAACGCGACAATGTTTGGGAAAATAAAAAACTGCTAACATTCAGCCCGAGAAGTATTATTGATAGCCGTTCACGCCACAGAATGAAAACACCGCAGGAAGAATATAAAAATGGTCATATTTTGGTCTCGGAAACCGCAAAAAGTTTGAGCGATGCCGGAGTGAAAGTAAATATGGGAGCGCACGGACAGTTGCAAGGTCTGGGTGCACATTGGGAAACTTGGATGCTGCAACAGGGAGGAATGAGCAATTTGGAAGCGTTGAAAGCTGCTACAATTAATTCCGCGGAATACATTGGTGCGGGTGAAGATATTGGTTCATTGAAAGAAGGAAAACTTGCTGATTTGATTGTGATGGATAAAAACCCATTGGAAGATATTGAAAACACCCAAACCATAGAAATGGTAATGATCAACGGAAGATTGTATGATACCGAAACAATGAATGAAATAGGAAACAATCCAAAAGAACGTCTTCCTTTTTTCTGGGAAATGGAGAAATACAATCAAGCTTTCCCGTGGCATCAGGAAACCCACGGATTTATGGATGGCGGTTGCAGCTGTCATTAATAGAAGAAAATGTACCGAGCATATTGGCAATTTTATAAAACTATCTTTCCGTTTATTGCAGCATTTTCAATTTTGAGTATGCTATATGTGGGGTTGCTTTGGGGCTTTATTCTTTTCGTGACAATCGGTTTGTTGGTTGGTTTTATAGGGTTTCGAACGTTTTATAATGATCAATTCTATTTCTACTTTAATCTTGGTATTACCAAATGGAAGCTTTTTAAAGTTTCATTTATTATCAATATTTTAGTTGGCATTCCTGTTTTTTCAGTTCTAATTATATTTATAACCTTCATATTTGGCAATCTTCAAATTACATAATGCCTCAATAAACTTTGGAAAAAAAGAAATTCTCAAAGAAGTTTCCTTTTCTTTGGAAACTGGAGAAATTTTAGGGATTTTCGGAAGAAATGGCTGCGGAAAATCTACTTTGCTCAAAATGATATTTGGAACATTAAGAAAAGGGTCAGTTACTGTTTCAATCGATGGAATAAACTTTAATCCTTCAGAAAATATTTCTTCAGAATGCATCGCTTACTTATCACAACACTCCTTTTTACCAAAAAATAGTAAGGTTCGGGATTTAATTCCTATATATTTTTCAGAAGAAAAAAAACAGGATGCTATCTTTTATGATGCGCTGATTGCAAAAATTGCCGCTAAAAAAGTTGGGGAATTATCATTAGGGCAAGTTCGTTATTTGGAAGTTTTATTGGTTGGAAATCTGGACCATTCATTTTTAATGCTCGACGAGCCATTTTCTATGATTGATCCACTTTATAAAGTAGAAATTAAAAGCCTTTTAAATAAGCTAAAAGTTGAAAAAGGAATATTGATAACGGATCATTATTACGAAGATGTTCTCGATATAACTTCAAAAAACCTACTCATAAAAAATGGTGTTGGAATCCCAATTAAAAGTAAGGAAGATTTAAAAAGACTGGAATATCTCGGTAAAAGTTAGTCATAAAAAAAGCCCCATATTTATGGGGCTTTTCTTTTAAATTCATTTAAAAATGAATTACATTTTTGGCATCAATACTTTATCTATAGTATGAACAACACCATTTGACGCGTCCATATCAGCACTTGTTACGGTAGCTGTATTTCCTTTAGCATCTTTGATCATTACTTTACCACTTTTTTCAGATAAAGTAAGGGTTTCACCATTCATTGTAGTTACATCCAATTTACCGCCAGCATCTTTAATTTTACCCATTACATCAGCAGCATTCATTTTACCTTGAAGTACATGATACTGAAGCAATTTTTGAAGTTGAGCTTTGTTCTCTGGCTTCATTAAATTTTCTAAAGTTGCTTTTGGTACTTTGTTGAAAGCTTCGTTTGTAGGCGCAAAAACTGTGTAATCGCCTTCACCTTTAAGCGTTTGGGCCATATCTGCGGCCTGAAGAGCGCTTACCAATGTAGAAAGGTCTGCATTACCCATTGCTTTTGCAGCAATTGAATTAGCTTCCATTTGAGCCATCATGGCCTGGTTGTCAGCTTCAACTTTCATTAAAGAATCTTTTTCGCGCTCCATGCGCATCTGTTCAGCTTTGGCTTGTTCCTCAGCTTCTTTCTTTTTTGTGTCTTCACAGCTTGCAAAAAGCATTGTCATTACTGCAAGAGACATTACAATTGTTTTTAGTTTCATAATATTATAGTTGATTTAATGTTTGTATCAAAGGTATTTCAACTAGGACGAACTTTTTATTAATTGTAATTAATCTTTAGTTAAATTTTTGGTAATTTTTTAATGGATATTACTTTATACAGTTGTTCTTATTAAAGTTTTATTAATGATTAAAAAAATAATGCACAAAATTGTATCTTTAGAAATTAACAAATAAAACTTTTTACAAAATGATCAAATCAAAATATCAAAGCGTTTTAGATTTAGGAGAAAAACTCAACATTCAAAACGGTGATGTAAAAGAAGAAAATGGCCAGCTTAAAGTTTGGGGAACTGCAAAAACACCTTATGAAAAAAATCTTCTTTGGGACGAAATAAAAAGAATAGGTGGTGAAAACCCTACAGATATAATGGCTGATATTAAAGTTGCAGACTCATCTGTTTTTGCGCACCACACTGTGAAAAGCGGGGAATCTTTAAGTAAAATTGCGAAGCAGTATTATGGCAATGCAAACAAGTATAATGCTATATTTGAAGCCAATAAAGGAAAATTAAAATCGGCAGACCTCATCCATCCAGGTGATGAATTGGTGATTCCAAATATTTAATATTCAGTAAATAGTTAATAATGAAAAAGCCGCCCGTTTAATTTAAACGAGCGGTTTTTTATTGCTGAAATTTTAAAGTCCACTAATATAGCTTCCGTATAAATCCTTGAAATGAAGTCCGTTCCCCAAACTGAATTTACTCAGTTTTTTGTTTTCTGCCAATGCCCAAAGAATTAACTCCTTTAAAAAATAACTATCCTTTTTCGAAGTTTCTGGCTGATATTTTTCAATCAATTGTTGCAATGGGATGATTCGGTCCAATTCATTTTTATACTCTTCGTCTGAATATGAATCGAGCAATTCAAAATCATTTTCCTCAAAAAACCAGGCTACAATTTCGGCATACGGATCTTCATCGGTATTTTTTGTGAGCTTTTCAATTTTAGGAAAACGCTCTTTAAAAGTAGTATTTACGGCATCTACAATTAATTGCTGTGCAACTTGGGAAACACCTTCCTGCTCGCCTTCATAAACCAATTCAATTTTTCCAGTAATTGAAGGAATTACTCCCATAAAATCGCCCAAACGAATTGTAGTTTTTTCTTCTCCATTTTGTAAAGCTCTTCTTTCTGCAGTACTCAAAAGATTTTCAAAAGCTGTAATGCTTAAACGGGCGCTAACGCCACTTTTAGCGTCAATAAAATCATTTTTACGGGCTTCAAAACTTATTTGTTCCAAAATATCCTTTGCTAATTCAGGCACGTAAATGTTCGATTTTGTTTTAATAGCTTCAGCAGTTTCCTGTTCCGTAATTGTGCGTGCAGTTTGAATATCTTCGGGATAATGGGTTAGAATTTGGGAGCCAATTCTATCTTTCAGTGGCGTAACAATACTTCCGCGGTTTGTGTAATCTTCAGGGTTTGCGGTGAAAACGAACTGAATATCCAATGGCAAACGAACCGCAAAACCGCGAATCTGAATATCACCTTCCTGGAGAATATTAAAAAGCGCCACTTGAATACGCGGCTGTAAATCTGGAAGCTCGTTAATTACAAAAATGCAGCGGTTGCTTCGCGGAATCATCCCAAAATGAATCACGCGGTCATCTGCATACGTAAGTTTTAGATTTGCAGCTTTTATTGGGTCAACATCGCCAATAATATCTGCAACCGTAACATCTGGTGTTGCAAGTTTTTCTGAAAAACGGTCATCGCGGTGCAGCCAACTTATTGGAGTATCATCACCTTTTTCGTGCATCAAGTTTTTGGCGTATCGGGAAATGGGGTTGAAAGGATCATCGTTTATTTCACTGCCTTCAACCACCGGAATGTATTCATCCAAAAGACCAACCATTTGCCGAGCCAATCGGGTTTTTGCTTGCCCGCGAAGCCCTAAAAGATTTATATTGTGTTTTGAAAGAATGGCGCGTTCCAATTCTGGAATTACGGTAAGTTCATAACCATGAATGCCTACAAATGGTGTTTCTTTCTTCATTATTTTTTGAAGTAGATTTCTTCGTAATTCTTCTTTGATTGATTTCGGTTCGTATCCGGATTTTTTAAGTTCGCCGAACGTTTTGATTTTTTCTATATTCATCATTTATCTAATTCTTTTCTTTCTGTTTGTTTCGTAATCACTAAAAATCATTTCTCCCAAACCTTTCAAGCCTGTGTAAAATGCCTTACCTTGATTTGCAGCTGTAAAATGTTCAATAAATTGCATTAAATAAGGGTCTTCCGCAATCATAAAAGTGGTGATTGGAATATGAAGTTTTCGTGCCTGCGAAGCCATTGCGTAACATTTGTTTACAATATAACTGTCCAGTCCGTTGCTATTTTTATAATAACGTCCATCTGAAAGTTGGATGCAACTCGGTTTTCCATCGGTTATCATAAAAATCTGTTTATTGGTGTTCCGTTTTCTTCGTAATAAATCCATCGCCAATTGAAGTCCAGCAACTGTATTTGTATGGTATGGACCAACATTTAAATACGGCAAATCTTTAACTTTTATGGGCCAAGCGTCATTTCCGAAGACCAAAATATCCAAGGTGTCTTTTGGATAACGCGTTGTGATAAATTCTGAAAGCGCCATCGCCACTTTTTTTGCGGGCGTAATTCGGTCTTCGCCATAAAGAATCATACTATGACTGATGTCTATCATCAAAACCGTGCTCATTTGGGTTTTATACATGGTTTCCTCAACCACCAAATCGCTTTCTGAAAGTGTGAAATCGCCCAAACCGTGATTTACCTGTGCATTTTTGAAGCTTTCCGTCATCGAGATTTGTTCCAAAGAATCCCCAAATCGATAATCGCGAAACTCTCCAGCTTGCTCATCTCCCCTGCCCGTTTGTTTGGTTCGGTGATTTCCTGCGCCGCTTTTCCGGAGCTTTCCAAAAATCTGCTCCAAAGCTCGTTTCCGAAGGGCTCTTTCGGTTTTTTCGGTAATTGCCAAACCGTTTGAGCCGTCAATCTTTATTTCTTCGCGCAGATAGCCTTTCTTTTTAAGGTCTTCCACAAAATCATCGAGTGTATAATCTTCTGTTGTGAGGTTATATTCTTCGTCCAACTGTTTTAACCAGTCCATCGCTTCATCAAAATCGCCCGAGGTGTGCGTAATCAATTCCTGAAAAACATCGAAAAGTTTTTCGAAGGGCGATTGGTCTTTTGGAGTGTGTTTGGTGAAGATAAATCCGCTCTTGGCTTCTTTCTTGTTCATAATCTAAAAGTAAAACAATACTTGTTTATAAAAAAAGCCGAAACGTTAAACTACTTCTAAAAATAGAAAGCTGTAAATTTTAAAGAATTCCTATCCTTTCGGAATGCGCAATAGCTTCTTCGCTATTGCTGAAATAACAAGTTGCAACATTCATAGATTCAATATTTTTCAGAACTGCTGCAGCTTGTTGTTTTTTCCGTCGGGAAGTTTGACGAATATAAATAGCCTTAATGTTTTCGGGGAAAATCTTTACGATGCGTTCATATAAATAAGGGTCTTTTTGCGAGTCATCGCCCAAAAGAACATAATCTAGATTTGGATAGAACATAATAATATCCTTTATCTTTTCAAATTTGTGGTCGTGGCTTCCTCTTCCGGTGAAAAGGAAATCTGAAATTCCCGTTTTTATTTTTTTCAATTTAATGACTGCTTTCGGAAGTTTGTGCAACCGCGCAAAAGCATCAATAAATTCATATAAATTCCATTCGCTGCTGGAAACGTAAAAAAATGAATTTGAGGCCGTTTCGTTCTCCTGCCCTGCCCTGCTCAACGCTTGATAATGTGGCACAACGTCTTCAAAAACCTTGCGTTTGTTGATGTTTTTAAAAAGAAGGATGTAAAGTTTTTTGAAGAAATTTCCGCTGTGCGAAACCAAAAACGTATCATCAATATCTGAAATTACGCCAACTTTACTTTCAAAAGGTTTCAACAACTCTGAAGTCTGCACGATGCCATAATCATACAAGTTACAGCTAACTTCATACGGATGCCAGCCACTTTCCATGTTTTCGGAATAAGGAATTGTAAATCTAAAATAGCCGTCAGCCAAGGTTTTGGTTGTGACTACAATATTTTTGAATTTCAGAGTTACCTCAACATTTTCCAAAGGTTTAATACGAAACATATGTATCACCGAAACCGCGTGCCGGATGCCCTTTCGGTCCATTCTGTATTTGTCTGGGGCCCAAGATTTAAAAACGTGGCCAAAAACAACCAATTCCTCTTTGTTTACATAGCCACGGTACAATTTTAAATCAAGCTTCACTTATTGAGATTTCGTTAACGATTTAGCATTTCCAAATTACTTAATTTTAAAAACAAACTATACTAATGAATTCAGAAAATTATATTTTGCTCGTAGTCAACCCTATTTCAGGTGATTCCGACAAATCTCCAATTATAACTTCAGTAAAGGAGGAAGCCAAAAGCAGAAAAATCAATTTCAAACTTTACGAAACCAGCGGAAAAAAAGACAAAGAAGCTATTGAATCCATTATAAAAGAAATAAAACCATCCCGAATTTTGGTTGCTGGTGGAGACGGAACTATTTCGTTGGTGGCCCAATGTATATTAGGAACTGAAATATGTTTGGGAATAATTCCAGCAGGTTCCGCAAACGGAATGGCTGTAAATTTCAATCTTCCGCAAACGCTTCCGGAACAGATAGAAATTGCACTTTCAGATTGCACTATGAAATTGGACGCATTATTCATAAATGACAAAATTTGTCTGCACATTGCTGATTTGGGCATAAATGCGGAACTTATAAGAAATTATGAAGACTCGGGCATTCGAGGGAAAATGGGCTATTTTTTACAATCCATCCCCACGCTTTTTAATTCAGATTCCCCGTTCCATTTCAGTGTGGAAACCGAAGAAGGAACTTTTGAGGAAACCGGAATACTGCTCGCCATTGCCAATGCGAATAAATTTGGGACGGGAGCGACTATTAATCCGAATGGTAAAATGAACGATGGCAAGTTTGAAATCCTCATTTTCAAAAACCTTGACTTTATCGAAATTTTTAAGACAATAAACGATAAGCCCGAAATGTCCGATGATTTTGTTCGTGTTATTTCAACCCATAAAGCGAAGATTAATTCTATAAAAAAAATACCTTTCCAAATAGACGGCGAGTTTTTGGGTGAAATTGACGAGGCAACAGCAACTATAGAAAAAGAGAGTCTTTTAATGGCTTTACCGGAAATGTTCTGTAAATTACATACACAAAACCTTCATTGATGAATATTCATAAAGTATCGTTCACAAACAAAGATGAAGAACAGCTAGCGGGCCGTTTGGAACTTCCTTTAAATCAAGAACCACATAATTTTGCAATTTTTGCGCACTGCTTTACATGTACAAAAAATTTAACGGCTGTTAAAAATGTGGGACGCGCATTGACCGAGGCCGGTTTTGGTGTGCTCCGGTTTGATTTTACAGGTTTGGGGGAAAGTGAAGGTGATTTTGAAAACACCAATTTTTCAGGAAATGTGGAGGATCTTGTTGAAGCAGCAATATTTTTAGAAAAAAATTATAGGGCTCCCACCCTATTGATTGGTCATTCTTTGGGTGGAGCAGCTGCTATATTTGCTGCGTCAAAAATTAAATCAATTAAGGCTGTAGCTGTTATCAATTCGCCCAGCCATCCTTCGCATGTGATGCATCTGCTCAAAAACAGTGAACTGGAAATTAACAAAAACGGTAAGGCGAAAGTAAATTTGAGCGGAATAGATTTCACCATCAAAAAACAATTTTTGGATGATCTTGAAAACAAATCGTTAATTGATGTGGTGAGCAGTTTTGGGAAGGCACTTTTAATTTTACATTCGCCTCAGGACTCAATGGTTGGTATAAAAAACGCAGAAGAAATTTATAAAGCGGCGCATCACCCAAAAAGTTTTGTTTCATTGGATGGCGTGGATCATTTGCTTTCAAAAAAAGAGGATTCACATTATGTAGGAGAAGTGATTGCCGGTTGGGCGTCGCGCTATGTTGAAATTCCTGTTCAAAAGGAAATAAAAAGCAAAAGTAAGGTCGCAGCTAGTTTAAACGTTGATGATAAATTCACGACCCATTTAAAATTGGGGGATCATTATTTTATTGCGGACGAGCCAAAGGATTTCGGAGGAAGCAATTTTGGCCCTTCTCCCTATGAATTTCTTTCCGCAGGGCTTGCTGCTTGTACTGTAATGACTATACAGATGTATGCAAAAAGAAAGAAATGGGAAGTTGAAAATGTTACTTGCCACATTAATTACTCAAAAGATCATGCAGTGGATTGTGAACATTGCGAAGAAGATTCAGCAAAAATAGACACCTTCACACGTGAAATTAAACTAAAAGGCAATCTTACGGATGAACAGAAAAAAAAGCTTCTCGAAATTGCCGACAAATGCCCCGTACATAAAACGTTACACACCAAAACCCAAGTAATTACAAAGCTTGTGGAATAAGCTGAAATTAAATATTTTTCATAAGCAGTTTTTTATAAATGCTAAGATTTATTTAAAATCTTGCTCACTGCGAATTGAAATCTTACCTTTAATAATCTTAAAATTTAACCAACATAACATTAACTATTAAAAAATTTCCAAAATGAAAAAATTAGGAATATTAATTACAGCCATCACTATTACAACATTTGTTGGCTGTAAAAATGAAAAAAAAGATATGGAAAATATGGATGGAATGAATGATACCATCCAAATGGATTCCACAAATTCAGAAGACGCAATGAAAGAAGTGCCAATAAAGGTTTCAGTTTCAATGCAACCAAAAAGCGGAAGTACAGCAAAAGGTGAAATCAGTTTTACTGAAGAAAACGGAATGGTAGTAATGGATGCCAAATTCAAAGGTTTAAAACCCGGAACGCACGCCATTCATATACATGAAAAAGCAGATTGCAGCGCTGAAGACGGAACTTCTTCCGGAGGCCACTGGAACCCAACACACCAAAAACACGGTAAATGGGGCGATGCAGAAGGATATCATAAAGGTGACATTGGCAATTTTGAAGCTGACGCCGATGGAAATGGTAGTATTTCAATGCAAACAGACGAATGGTGTATAGGCTGTATGGATGAAAATAAAAATATTGTTGGAAAAGCTGTCATAGTTCACGACGGTAAAGACGATTTTACAACCCAACCTACTGGTGATGCAGGAGGAAGAGTGAGCTGTGGTGGAATTATAAAATAATAATATAAACCACATATAAATATGAAAAGCCATCCTTGAAAGGGTGGCTTTTTTATTTTAAAAAAATAAAAAATTGAATAAATATGAATTGTAAAATTACTATTATTGAAAAAATAATTTTATTCAGCCCTATTCTCAATGACTACTACTGCCCGATTATATTTCCTGCTCGTTTTTATCTTTTTCAACATCACTTTTTTAAACGCCCAAACGCGTGATAATTATGATCTTCTTTGGGAAATTCAGCATAAAGACAGCAACAAAAAATCATACATATTTGGAACTTTGCATGTAAAAGACAATCGTGCCTTCAAATTCAGTGATTCCGTAATTCCGGCAATTAAAAAGTCAGAAATGTTTGCGCTGGAAATTCACCCGGACTCCGTTTACGATAATTTTGATGATAATTATTATTCCACTGGATTAGAAAATGTTTTCAAGAAAATTTTATCAAAAGAAGATTATGCTAGGTTAAAAAATAGATTTTATGAATTAAACAATACAGACCTAGACAGTTTTCCATTAATGCATCCGCAATTAATAGAAAGCATGCTGACCAAGGAAAAAGACAAACCAGATGACAAACAAACTTTTTTAGATGCCTATTTATATGGAATTGCCTATAACAACAAAAAGCAAATAGCGGGCTTGGAGAAAATTGAGGACCAAATACCCACCATAGATAAAATTGACGAAAACGACATAAAAGAAAGTATTTTATATCTTTTGGATTCTAGTATTGAAGAGCAAGAAGAGCAACTTGAAAGAATTATCGAATTATATTACAATGGTAACATCGATGAAATTTTATATTACGTAAACCTAAATGAGCCCGCAGATGAAATAATGGTGAAGCGAAACAATGTGATGGCAAATAGCATTGAAGATATTATGAAGGACCACACGGTCTTTGCCGCTGTGGGAACAGCACATTTGCCAGGTAAGAATGGGGTTATCGATTTACTTCGGAAAAAAGGATATACCGTAAAAAAAGTAAATGCCACATTTACTCAAAGTGAGGAACCATACCAAATTATTCCAGACACAGACCATTGGTATGAAGACAACAATAAGGAATTGGGCTACAGTGTTTTAACACCGAACAAAGCCATTTCCATGAATCTGGGCGG
Organism: Aequorivita soesokkakensis; assembly: GCF_001641085.1. Classification (GTDB taxonomy): domain Bacteria; phylum Bacteroidota; class Bacteroidia; order Flavobacteriales; family Flavobacteriaceae; genus Aequorivita; species Aequorivita soesokkakensis. The sequence goes on from NZ_LXIE01000001.1 coordinate 351,048, forward strand.
AAAGTTTGAGACCCAAACCAGCACCGACCTTATTTTTGGCGGCACCTTTGCCTATATGGCAATGGATTTAAGAAGCGAAACCTTAAAAAAAGATTTTGATTTTGTTGAAAACATCATCAAAGGGCAGATGGCTTCGGAAACGGATTCATTAATAAGTAAAAGAACATTTCAAAAAGATAGTGTACAATTTACTGAGGTTTTAATAAGAAAAAACGAAAATATTTCCCGAATGCAACTCGCATTCGCCAATAAAATTGTCTATTTCTTCTTTACAGAAAATACAATGGATGAAGTTAAATCTCCATATGCAGATGCTTTTTTCAATTCCATTAAAGTGTTCAGCCCCAAATACTCTCCCTCTGTTTGGCACACAAAAATAGATTCCATTGGCGCTTACAGTGTTCGTTTTCCAGATGTGGAAAAAGATCTTTCCCATGAAAAAGAAAATCCAAACGGAGAAGAACGCTCTCCTTATGATTTAAAAATTTTCACATCTTCTGACAAGGCAGAGCATACATTGTACTTGTTTAGATATAATGACCAACCTTTGGGATATTACATAAACCAAAAAGCTGCGTATTACGATTATTTTGAAAATTACTTTAAGGAACGTGGCATTTTAATAAGCGAGCCAAAATCCATAACAATGGATGGTATTGAAGGAAAAGCCTACGAAATTATGTTTGCGGATAAATACCATACCGTCGCAAAACTTTTTCTTCGCGGAAACAGAACCTATTTATTAATGGCCCAAAAAACTGTTGAAAATGAAAAAGTAACAGCTAACGATGAATTTCTTAATTCCTTTAAATTTTTGCCCTATGCAGAAGCCCCTTTTGACAGTATTGTAAACATCAGTGAAAAATATTCCTTTAAAACACCGAACAAAAAAGTTATTCTTGATGAAGAACCATATGAAGCTGAATCAGAATATAGTTACGTAAAAAACTACAGTGCGTTGGACCTTCAGACCGCAGGCACCTATTTAGTTCAGGAAATTAAACTGAAACCCTATTATAGGCAGAAATCCCTTGAGGTTTTTTATGAAGAATATGTAGATGCGCTTAAGGATTATAACGATACGCTAATCAGCAATATTCCCACCACAGTGGCGGGAAAACCGGCACGTGAAATTTTAATGGAAAATCCAAACACACATGTAAAACAACGAATGAAATTATTACTCGATGATGATACAATATTTCTGTTTTTAACGTATTTGGGCGATGAAGAAATAAATGAACCGCGGGTGGACGAATTTTTCAATTCATTTGAAATAAAAAATAATACAAGCAAATTCAACCTCTCGGCTTCAAAAGCAGACTTAATCTTTAAAAATCTGAAATCCAAAGATTCCGTAAAATTTAAAGAAGCAAAAGGAGCTTTGGGTTACTATACTTTTGACGCTTCGGAATATAAAATTTTAGAGAAAAATCTGAAAAACCGCTATCGGGACGACAGCATTTATTACGGAGCAAAATATTACATAATCAGTAATTTGGTAACTCTCAGAAATACTGAAACATTAAAAACATTAACCAATTATTATAAAAATAAAAAAACTAGCAATAATGCTAGATTGGCCATCCTTGAACGTATTTTGGATTTTGAGAATGAAGAAGCCTCCGCAACCTATTTCGATTTATTGGAAAATCACCAACCTGAACGAGTTTCAGGAACTCCATTTAATGTTTTGTATTCATTGTCAGATACTATTCCGCTATTTGTTGCAAATGATGAACGTTTCGCACGGCTTGCGGACACAAAAGATTATAGAGACAAAATAGCTGCTTTTTACAAAAATAATGTGTTGAAAGATAGTGTTTATGGAGGCAAAATGCCTTTATTAAAAAATACACTTCTAAAAAACATGTATGCAGACGCTAAAGCATACATAGATACTATAGCGCGCAAAAATAGCAGCTTCATAAACTACAACCTTATTTACAATTATATTGACATTGCAAAAACGGTAAAAGAAAGCAATTCAGATATAAACAAAACTCTCAAATTTCTTGTTGATGAACTTGAAGAAGATCAATGGCTGCGAACCCAAGCTTTGATGGCGTGTATTGAATTGGATATTGAAATCGACCAAAAAACATTGAACGATGCTTTTGAAGATATGTACTCCCGTTTTGAAATGATGGAAAGTATGGTAGAAGTTGAAAAAACTGAATTGATACCCGAGGAATATTTAGAGCCAATTGAATTTGCAAAGCTTTCGCTCTACAATACCGCTGGAGGCGAATATGAAGAATATCCCAACATTTTTGAATATTTAGGCGAAACTACAATTGACGATAAAAATTATTATGCCTTCACATTTTCATATACGGAAGATGATGGTGAAAAATATTTTGGCATCGCCGAAGAGACCGCAATAAATTTTTCAGATTTCAAAATGGCAAACGCTTATGTAGATTGGGAAGTTTTTGAGGAAGATTGGCAAACCCAAGCAGCAAATTTGATAAAAGAAACAACCACTATCGATAATGAAGTTATAGATTAGAAACTGCTTAAGAGCAAGCAATAAAAAAGTCCCACTTATGCGGGACTTTTTTTATGGGAAACTATAAGATCTTAAATATGTAATGCCCTATCATCCGTTGCGGCAAGCGCAGCTTCTTTCACTGCTTCTGCATAGGTTGGGTGTGCGTGGCTCATTCTGGAAATATCTTCTGCACTGGCACGGAACTCCATTGCTGTAACAGCTTCAGCAATTAGATCTGCAACTCTTGCGCCAACCATATGGACACCCAAAACCTCATCGGTTTTTTTATCGGAAAGGATTTTTACAAAACCATCGGTATCACCACTGGCACGGCTTCTTCCCAAAGCGCGCATCGGGAACTGACCCATTTTATATTCAACTTTTGCTTCTTTAAGTTGCTCTTCAGTTTTTCCAACGGAAGCAACTTCCGGCCAAGTGTAAACCACTCCGGGAATTAGGTTATAATCAATATGTGGTTTTTGTCCGGCAATTATTTCTGCAACCAAAACGCCTTCTTCCGAAGCTTTGTGCGCAAGCATTGCGCCGCGAACCACATCACCAATGGCGTAGATATTCTTAATGTTTGTTTGAAGATGATCGTTAACGTCAATCATTCCGCGCTCAGTGATTTTAACACCCGCGTTTTCAGCTTTAAGACCTTCGGTATAAGGCTTTCTTCCTACGGAAACCAAGCAGTAATCGCCTTTAAAAGTTACTTCTTTATCGTTTTTATCGGTTGCGGTAACAGTTACTTCTTTTCCTTTTTTGGAAACTGAGGAAACTTTATGCGAAACGAAAAATTTTACACCTTGTTTCTTCATAACCTTCATCAATTCCTTGCTTTGCGAAGAATCCATTGTTGGGATAATTCTATCCATATATTCCACAACAGAAACCTCAGCACCCAAACGGTGATATACTTGCCCAAGTTCCAAACCAATCACACCACCGCCAATAACAATGAGGTGTTTTGGAACCTCTTTCATATTTAAAGCCTCGGTTGAAGTGATAATTCGGTCTTTATCCAATTTTATAAAAGGAAGCGTTGACGGCTTGCTGCCGGTAGCAATAATGGTATTTTTCGCTTCAATGGTTTCTTTTTTCTTTCCGTTGGTGATTTTAATATGGGTTGCATCCTTAAAAGCGCCCATTCCTGTGAAAACGTCAATTTTGTTTTTATCCATTAAAAACGCAATTCCTTTGGTGGTTTGATCCACAACCGAAGCTTTGCGCTCTATCATTTTTTTCAAATTCAATTTTATATCGCCAGAAATTTCAATCCCGTGCTCTTCAAAATGTTTCATCGCATCTTCATAATGATGTGAGGAATCCAGTAACGCTTTGCTCGGAATACAGCCTACATTCAGGCAGGTTCCACCTAAAACATCATATTTTTCAATGATTGCGGTTTTCATACCCAATTGTGCGCAACGGATTGCTGCTACATATCCACCGGGACCCGAACCAATTATTGCTACATCATAAGTGCTCATAAAATATCTCTTTAAAATTGAAGTGCAAATTTAACAGTTAAAGCTTAGATAGTAAAAGTTATAATCAATAAAGTTTTGGCAATTCTGAAAACTAAATTTAGAAAAGGAAATGGCTTATAATTTTACCACTCCTTTAATTTTTCGCAAATTTGCCGAACAACCTAAAATAACTATCATGGCTTTTAAACCAGCAGACAAAATTCAGGATTTACAGTACTTTGGCGAATTTGGAGGGGTTAATCCTTCCATTTCAGATTCTTCAACCTATACCTTTCTTTCGGCAAAAACGATGTTCGACACTTTTGAAGGAAATGCGGACGGCTGTTATTTATATTCCCGCCACTCTACTCCTTCCAATCTCTATTTAGGCCAAGCTTTGGCGGCAATGGAAGGAACGGAAACAGCAAATGTTGCCGCAAGCGGAATGGGCGCTATTACGCCAGCAATTCTTCAGCTTTGCAAAGCGGGTAATCACATAGTTTCCAGCAGAACTATTTATGGAGGAACTTATGCTTTTCTGAAAAACTTTGCGCCACAATTGAATATTGAAACTTCGTTTGTAGATATTACAAATTTGGAGCAAGTTGAAGCCTCTATTACTGAAAATACTAAAATAATTTACTGCGAAACAGTAAGCAATCCACTTTTGGAAATTGCAGATATTGAAGCTCTTTCAAAAATTGCGAAAAAACACGGCCTGCAATTGTTGGTTGATAATACCTTTTCACCTTTGAGCATTTCTCCTGCAGATTTGGGAGCTGATGTAGTTTTACATAGTCTAACAAAATTCATAAATGGAAGTAGTGATACTATGGGCGGCGTAACTTGTGGCACACAGGAATTTATTGACGCCCTTCGCAATGTAAACGATGGCGCCAATATGTTGTTAGGTCCAGCAATGGACAGTTTGCGAGCTGCTTCCATTTTGAAAAATTTGAGAACGCTTCACATTCGCATAAAACAACACAGTGAAAATGCGTTGTATTTAGCTGAAAAATTTGAGTCCGAAGGTTTAAAAACGGTTTACCCGGGATTGAAGTCACATTCCGGTCACGAGCTTTTCAAAAAAATGATGAATACCGAATACGGTTTCGGCGGAATGTTAACCATTGACGTTGGTGGAATTGAAAAAGCGAACGAATTGATGGAAATGATGCAGGAACGCAATCTTGGGTATCTGGCAGTTAGTTTAGGCTTTTATAAAACACTCTTCAGTGCGCCGGGCTCTTCCACTTCTTCAGAAATTCCAGAAGAGGAACAAAAAGAAATGGGGCTTAGTGATGGGTTGATACGTTTTAGTATTGGACTAGACAACGATATTGCTCGTACCTACCAAATGATGCGGGAATGTATGGTGAAAGTTGGGGTTTTGTAGGTGAATTATTTCTGAATAACAAAAAACTCCCCGATTATCATCGGGTGCTTTTTTATTCAATATGTGAAATTTTTAAGCCGCTTTTATTAGTTCAATATTTTTATAAGTGCATCCATAATTGTTTGGTCTTTCCCTTTGGAACACCTGTAAAAATAAAGCCGTATTTGCACTCTAACGATTTTCATTTTAAGAAGCGTAGCGAAAATTTATTTCCATTACCAATAAAAATATTGGCAGCAGCCCCCCCCGCTCTAAAATTTAAATCCCATGCATTTGGTAAGTCTATATTTTTCAGTGGCGTATTTCCTCCCCTATTCTTTCTACTGCCATTGCAAAGGCAGGACGATACCTTTCTTACATCACAACTTAGACATTGTTTGAATTAGCTATTATATTTTCTCATGCAACAGCGGTTCAAAAAGGGGATAGATTTATATTTTATTAGAATATGATACGCTTTATATACGCTATAAACACGTTTTATACACGGTTTAAATACACTTTATATACGCTATAATAACAATATAAATACACTACATATATTTTCTTGATTTTTATTATATTAGCACGAAATACTTTAATTATGGCAAAACAGGTAGGTGTTATTCGGCTTAAGGGTACTATTGGGGATGTTACCTATTACAGATCAAAAAATGGTGGGGATCTAGCTCGTGCTGCTGGTGGGGGTTACACCAGTGAAAGTGTAAAAAACAGCCCGAGTATGGTTCGTACCAGGGAAAATGCCAGTGAGTTTGGGCATTGCAGTAGTGTGAAAAAGCATTTTAGGCTTTCGTTGGCTCCCTTTCTATGTGTGCGAAAAGATGGTACCCTCCATAAACGGATGATGACCTTATTTACTGAGCTAAAAAAAATGGATCCGGTGAGTGAGCGTGGGCAGCGAAATGTGGGCCAAGGATTGACCACTGTGAGGGGAAAGAATTTGCTGGGGAATTTTAATTTTACCCCCGCTTGTAATGTGGCTGAGGTTTTGGGTGCCACCCTACACTATGATTTTGTCAATAGGATTCTAGAAGTTACAAACTTTGATATCCACGCGGTAAGCTTTCCATCTGGGGCTACCCATATGGCGCTTACCCTTGGGCTTTTGCATTTTGATTTTGACACCTTGAAATATCAATTGAAAACCAGTGTTCCCTTCTATTTTGACAAGAATTATTCAGGGGATTCCTTTCAACTGGGAGTGGATCTCCCGGATGTGAGCGGCACGTCGCTTGCGGTTCTGGGTATGAAGTTTTATGATAAGGTTGGGGAGACCTTTTATCTATTTAAGAGTGCGAATGCTGTGGGGATTGGGAATTTAGGGGTTTTTTGAATTGTCTAATGGGGGAATTGAAACTATTGAGCTTTTGGCCTCCCTTTGACTTCGCTCAAGGCGGGCTACTTTTTAATAGGCACTATCTGGAAGCGCGTTTGGGAGTTCATTGTTTTTCCAGTGCTTCGATTTGATTTTTTAATTCCTCAATTTGTAGTTGCTGCTCTTGGATAGCCTTCACTAAAACAGGAATAATCTCTGCATAATTTACCCCTAGGCGGTCTACAGGCTCCCAGGTTTTTGTTTCATTACTATTTTGTTTCCATTCATTGGCTAGAACCACTTCGGGAATGGTTTTTTGCAATTCTTGAGCAATAAAGCCAAGATGGGTGGAATGATTATCAATATCTTTATTGATCCAATTATAAGATACCGGTTTTAGGCCCATAACTTTTTCCAAACCATAATTAAGTTCTTGGATATTTTGTTTTTCCCTAGCATCGCTTGTTTGAATAACTCCATTCACTGCATGGATACTTATCCATTTTCTGATTGAGGTACCCAATGTCTTTGTTCCGTCTATGGCAGAGGCAAAAAAAGAAGTGTCAAAATAAAATTCATCTTGAGAACTAACAAAATCTGCTAACCCTCTTGTTATTTTAAAAATTCCATTGTCATCCGTAAGCAACCAATCATTTCCGGTACTTCCCGTTCGTAACAATTCTAATCCAGCTTGATTACCGCTAGTACTGGTAATTCTAGCAAAAACATTCCCTGAATTTGAAATTTCCAGTTTTCTATTTGGAGCCAAAGTCCCTACACCTAAATTTCCAGTATTATCCAAGGTCATTCGGGTAATGTTTCCATTGGTTCTAAAACGCATATCAAAGGTATTGGAGGTGTTGTAATAAATACCTCCGTGGGAACTGTGCAAACTATTCCCGAATAGCAATGCCGAAGCTTGATCGTCATCTGTATAAAGCCCTATATAGGCATCATCCCCCTTGCGATCTATGGTTAGTATAGCATCCGTATTATACGAAGCTCCTGAAGTACCTTCATTGGCTACCACGTTAAGTTTACTCAAGGGCGTTGTTGTACCAATGCCCACATTTACGTTCGCTGTTGACCCGTTTACACCATTGATGCTTCCCAGAACCAAGCTATTACTGGCTTCTACAAAGGCATTATTACCAATTGCCGTCGCATTGGTCAAGGCATCCGAGCCCACATCGCTATTGTTCCCTATACCTATATTGTTACTTCCAGTAGTATTAGTTCCTAAAGAAGCTGTTCCAATACCTACATTATTTAATCCGGAAATATTATTGGTTAAAGAATTGGACCCAATAGCAATATTTAAACTCCCCGAAGTATTATCGTCAAGCGATAAAGGCCCTATGCCAATATTACTGCTGCCTGTGGTGTTTGAGTTGACCGCATTAATACCCAAAGCAACATTACTGCTTCCTGAAGTATTTGAAGTAAGTGCGCTTTTACCAAGAGCAGTATTTCCAATTCCGTCTAGGTTTGAAGACAATGCAGAACGCCCTACGGCCACGTTAAAATTTGCCGTAGTATTATTAAATAAAGCGGCGGCACCAATCCCAACATTCTCAACACCAATTGTATTATTAGATAAAGCGTTGGCACCAAAAGCTGTATTGGTACTGCCCGAAGTATTACTGCTTAAAGAGCCAGCTCCAAAAGCGGCATTGTTACCACCTGTAGTATTTGCTTGCAATGCGGACGAACCAAAAGCGGCATTATTTACTCCGCTAGTATTATTAAATAAGCTAGAACTTCCAAAGGCAGCGTTATTAATACCCGTAGTATTCGATTGCATTGATGAAGAACCGAAAGCGGAATTAAAATTTCCGGTAGTATTCAACGATAAGGAATTATTTCCAAAAGCAGCGTTACGCAAACCCGTTGTGTTGGAGTTTAAAGAAAAATACCCAAAAGCGGAATTATCTGACGCGGTAGTATTGGACCCCAAAGCACTTCGCCCAGTTGCCGTATTTCTTTGACCAGTAGTATTAGAACCCATGGCAAACAAACCAATTGCTACATTATTTGTTCCCGTAGAATTAACAAAAAGAGCACCTGATCCAAAGGCACTATTGTTCGCTCCCGTAGTGTTCGATTCCAGAGCACTTACGCCAAAAGCTACATTATTACTACCTGTAGTGTTTGAAGCTAAGGAAGCAGTGCCATAAGCAGCATTCGAGTTACCCGTAGTATTGCTTATCATAGAACTTGCTCCAAATGCAGAATTACTATTTCCCGATATATTGGAAGCTAGTGAAGACGCCCCAAATGAGGCATTATTTACACCTATTGTGTTTGCTGCCAAAGCATTATTTCCAAAAGCGGAATTATCCCTTCCCGTAGTATTGGAAAGTAAAGCATCTGCCCCAAAGGCTGAATTATCAAAACCAGAGGTATTGGCTGCTAAGCTCGATCTTCCAAAAGATGTATTTGCAGGGGCTATAATTCCAGAGTTTACATTATTCCTTTTAAAAATAATGTCCTGATTATCTGTGGTACCAATAAAATTTGTAGTTGGGTTTGTACCTGCATTTCCTGATGTTTTCCAACCTATGTTTGTATTATTTCCTACAGGAATCCAACTACCTGAAACATTATCCCAATAATAAAACCCTGGCGTATTCACCCCAACAGTACTGGTCAAAAACAGCATCATTCCGTGTTGTCCTGCTCCGGGATTAGGAGAAGGAAAGGCACTTACTCTTGGTATTAAAATACCTTCAGTATTCGTTGGGCTGGATGAATTAAGTGCAGGGATATCTAATGTGGCATTGGGATTTGTAGTGTTTATTCCAACTTGAGCGGTGAGAATTCCCGTAAGAAGAAAAATGATAATTTGTAAAAAAAACTTCATTGCAAGTGTATTTCTATGAAATACTAAATTGACATAACTCGTTTGTATTCACAATACTACTTTAGTCGTATTTTAAAGAGGGAGTAATAATGTAGCACTAAACCCTTTTTCTGAAGTGTAGGTAAACGTTCCTTTATGTGCTTGCATTCTTTTTTCAATATTGAGCAAGCCATTTCCCAAGCGTTTTCCCTTTTGGAATCCTTTGCCGTTATCTTGAATAAGTATTTGTAAAAATCTTTTTTCGGTAAGTGAAATCTTTATGGAAAGATTTGTTGATTCGGAGTGTTTTAATGCATTGGCTATTAATTCTTTGATGCAATAGAAGATATTTTTACGCATTTGCCCAGAAATTTTTATTTCCGAGGCATTTTTAATGTTTTCTAAATATTCCAGTTTGATAGGCATTCCTTCTAAAGTTTTAGCAGCATAATGCTTTACGTATTCCAAAAAGTCCTGAAGATTATCGTGGGCTTCATTTAAAGTCCAAATAAAGGTATTTAAACGCTGACCTATTTCCGCTCCTGTACTCGATATTTTCGAGGCAGTCTTTTTTTGTTCTACGGAAAGGTTTTCTTGTGCTTCCAGCATTTGTGCATGAATTAAAATACTGGTTAAATTGCTTCCAATATCATCGTGCAAGTCGTTACTAATTTCTGTTTTTTGCTGTAACAGCCTTTTTTGAACTTTATTTTTTCTTCTAAAAAGCAGTACCATTACAATTAATAAGAAAGTAATTAATAAAAGCGTTGTGATTTGCAACAGGCTAACCTTTTTCTGTTTTTCAAATTCATTGCGCTGCAGGTTAAATAATTCCTTTTCATTTTCCAAATATTGCTGGGATATATTTTGAACCAATGAATTTCCTTGAAAACGGATAGAGTCTTCAATTTGCAGTATTTTTTTTTGAAGCGCGATGGTTTGCTTTTCCATTTCCAAAACTTCAAAAATTGATGCGGCTTCCTTAAAAAAATACCGTTTAAAAAGAGTATTAACAGGATAGTTTTCTATTAATATTTCTCCATTTCGAAAATGATTCAACACAGAATCTTTTTGCGGAATAAATGCTTTCATCAAAAAGCCTTCATTTACAGTTGCTATATCGTAATAGTTAAAAGCTAGTGCTGTTTGTTTGCTTTTATGGAAATAAAATACAGCACTATCCTTTTGTTGTTTTCCCAATTTAATAAGTCCAAAAGTCTGCTCACAATTGGCTAGTGCGCGACCGCTTTTTTCAATTTTTGCGATTCTGTATGCTTTTTCGTTATAATAATAAGCACTGTCCCAATCTTTAAGTTGCAATTTTAGTTGTCCTAAATTATTGTAGATATGCTCAGGTTTTATAAATGTTCTAAGGTGTTCTGTTTTAATTTCTGAAGAATAGAATTTTTCTGCATTTTTTAAAGCTTTTCCGGAAGCCACGTAATTACGCATTTCAAAAAGGTTGATACCCTTAAAAAAATACAGATCGGCTATGGATGCACTATCCTTTTCTTTCATCGCAAAGTCAATCCCTTTTTCTGCTTCCGTGGTGCCAAATTGAAACAACCCAAAATAATAGAATAACTCCGATTGCAAACTAAAGATATCAGACTGATTTAGGATTTCTGGATTTTCAAAACTCCATATTTTACAGGAGTCCAGCCATTTTTGGGCTAATGGAATTTCATCGGTTTCAAGGTAATGTTCCGCTAATTTGAAGGCGTTTATAAGCTTACATTCTTTTGTTTTACAGGATTGTATTCTTGGCAGTAGTTCTTTTTCCTGAAGCTGTGCCATTCCAACAATTGGAATAAAAAAAAGATAAACAAATACCATTTTCCATTTTGAAATAAAACAACTACACATTACGGTTCAAGTATTTGTTTACTGCTTCAACCCTTGTGTTTACGTGAAGTTTTTCGTAAATGTTTTGCACATGCTTTTTTACTGTGCCTAGGCTTATGAACAGTTTTTCACTAACCTCTTTATTAAGGTTTCCTTTTGCTATTAAATCCAAAATTTCTACTTCCCGCTCTGTTAAGAGCTCCATTTCTGCATTTGTTTTTTTTGAAAATTTAGAAAAACTACTCACTACCTTTCTTGCAATACTCGCACTCATTGGACTTCCCCCTTCAAAAAGATCTTCCAGTGCTGAAATAATTTTTTTGGGGCCATCGGTTTTTAAAATGTAACCACTAGCTCCCGCTTCTAGACTTTTAAAAATTTTATCCTCGTCTTCATAGGAGGTGCACATCACAAATAAAGTGTCAGGACATTGTTTTTTAAGTGCTGATACACATTCTATACCCGTTAATTTGGGCAAATTAATATCCATTAATACAACATTAGGTTTTAATAGTGGAATCTCAACGAGTGCTTCTTCCGCATTTTTGAAACTGCCTTCTATGGCATACTTATGGGTCGCTTTGAGCATACCTGCCATAGCCTCCAAAAGGTCTTCATTATCTTCTACTATTGCAATGGTTGGTTTCATGAATAGTTATTAATACAATACCAGCTGTGCATTTAGGTAAAGTTAATTTTAATTTTATAGATAGGTCTATTTAAGACTAAGAAATTCAAGTATTGAATCATAGTAAAAGCAGCTATTTTAGAAAGTAGCCTTGTAGGTAACTCTCAAGAAATATTTATCATGATTTATTGTGAAATGGAAAAATTAACATTTGAATGCATAAATAAAGAACGCCATTTGTATAGTGAAGAAATTTGTGCGCCAGGAATAAGAGGAAGTTTCGGTACACTTATAATATCTATGGGTTTTAGGGAGGAGTATGAAAAAGAAGTGTTTTAAGGGGTGATTAACGAGGTGTGAACGACAAGGCACGAGGGAAGAAGTACAAAAGAGAAAAGGACAAAAGGATGAAAGGATTTAAGAAATTCACCTGAGAACGGACAAATTATGGCATAAGCTAATTAGCGTTGACGGTCCACTTAAAAAAAGCCATCCACCAAGACGAAGGAAGATAAAATTTGCATAGCTTTTTACAAAATCGTAACATTACATTCCTAAAAAATAAATCTTCCCAACTATGGAAAACCAAAACCTTCGCCCGCATCCCGAAAATGAGCATATAGTTGACAATGTAGAGCTCAATATTTGGGAGGCATTGATTCCTGTTATAATATTAATGTCATTATTGGCATATAATATTTTTTTTGCGGATGGAGAATGGTTTGGTGAATATTCAAACCAATTAATATTATTAATAGGTGGCGTGGTGGCTGCAATAGTAGGTTTTTTTAATAAAAGCACGGTAGCCATAATGATGGCAGAAGTGTATGAAAATCTTAAAAGTGTTTTTGTCCCTATTATGATTTTATTTTTAGTTGGGGCTTTAGCAGGTACTTGGTTAATAAGTGGTGTTATTCCTGCTATGGTATATTATGGGCTTCAAGTTTTAAGTCCTTCATTTTTTCTTCCCGCATCAGTAATTATTGCTTCAATAATCTCGATTGCTACAGGCAGTAGTTGGACTACTTCCGCTACTGTGGGAATAGCTTTGGTAGGTATTGGTACCGCATTGGGGATTTCCCCAGGAATGGTAGCAGGAGCAGTAATTTCAGGTGCATATTTTGGAGATAAAATGTCACCTTTAAGCGATACAACAAATTTAGCCCCTGCAATGGCTGGGACAGATTTGTTTACACACATTCGATACATGGCTTTTACCACTGTTCCTACCTATGTAATTACCCTTATTGTTTTTTCCATTTTGAGTGCAACCGTAGAAACTCATGGTAATGCAGATGTTAGTGGTCTTCTGGCAACAATTGATGCTACCTTCAATATTAATCCATGGCTTTTTATTGTTCCGGGTTTAGTAATTGTTTTAATTCTGTTAAAGACAAAACCACTTTTGGCTTTAGGCATTGGAGTAATTTCTGCTGCAATATTTGCTATTGTATTCCAGCCCCAAATATTAAATGCTATTTCATCTTCAAATTTTGGTGCTATTGTAAATTCTATTTTCACGGACACCTCAATAAAAACTGATAACGAACAACTTAACGATCTTTTTACATCTGGTGGAATGGAGGGAATGCTCTGGACTATATTTTTAATTTTATGCGCGATGGTCTTTGGAGGAATCATGGATGGTATTGGTGCTTTGGCACGCATTACCAAATCTCTATTAAAACTTGCCCACTCTATTTTTGGACTTTTTGCAAGTACTGTATTGAGCTGTTTAGGACTTAATATAATAGCTTCCGATCAATATTTAGCTTTAGTAATTCCTGGAAAAATGTTTAAGCAGGCTTATCATGACCGTGGCTTGGCACCAGAAAATTTAAGTAGAACTTTGGAAGATAGTGGAACAGTAACCTCAGTATTAGTACCCTGGAACACTTGTGGTGCCTATCAAAGTAGTGTTTTGGGCGTTGATACCCTTCATTATGCTGGCTATGCTATTTTCAATTGGCTCAGCCCAATTATGACACTTATTTTTGCAGCTTTCAGCATAAAAATAAGACAACTTTCCGAAACAAAAAGAGCAACAGCATAAACTGAATTACCTATCTATTTTAAAAATTTTAAAAGTCAGCAATACAGTATCTATTTTGCTTATACTTTAATAGAATTTTAAGTCAACTTTACTTTTTATTACTCTCTTAAATGGGTACTTTTGCACCATCAAAAAAAGAGTAATTTTTAAAAGAAAAATATATGACTTTAGTAGGTAAAAAATTTCCAAACATTGCCGTAAATGCAATAAACAACAAAGGTGTTTCCCAAAACCTAAACATTTTTGAAACCGCAAAAAAAGAAGGCAAAAAAGTAATCCTTTTTTGGTATCCAAAGGACTTTACGTTTGTTTGCCCAACTGAATTGCATGCCTTTCAAGCTGCCTTGAGCGAATTTGAAAAAAGAAATACAATAGTGATTGGTGCATCTTGTGATTCAGCAGAGGTTCACTTCGCTTGGTTAAATACCCCAAAAAACAATGGCGGTATTGAAGGAGTTACTTATCCACTTTTGGCCGATACAAATCGCAATCTTTCTTCTCAATTGGGAATTCTTGACAGTACCAACGAGCGTTATGATGAAGAAACAGGAATGTTAATGATTGATGGGGACAACGTAACTTACCGAGCAACTTATTTAATTGACGAGGAAGGCACTGTTTTCCACGAAAGTGTGAACCATATGCCGTTAGGTAGAAATGTTTCAGAGTTTTTAAGGTTGATCGATGCTTACTCACACGTTCAAAAAAACGGCGAAGTTTGCCCAGCAAACTGGCAGGAAGGCGCAACTGCTATGAACGCAAACCGCGAAGGTGTTGCTGAATACCTTAGCCAACACTTGAACTAAAAATAAATTTATAGTTCAAAGCCCTTTTCAAATTTGAAAAGGGCTTTTTTTATTTAAAAACCTTTAAGAAGTCTTTTGCAGTTTAAATGAATCACTTTGCTTAATTTTATGGCTAATAAAAAAAATAAAAAATGGCAACTATCAAACTAGGCGGAAACAATATTGAAACCAACGGAACACTACCAAAAGTAGGCGATACAGCTCCAGATTTCAACTTAACCGCACAAGATTTAAGTTCAAAAAAATTATCAGACTACAAAGGTTCTCGTGTTATAATGAATATATTTCCCAGTATAGACACTAATGTTTGTGCAACTTCCGTACGTAAATTCAACGAAAAAGCTACCGGCTTGAAAAACACAAAAGTGCTTTGCATTTCTAAAGACCTCCCATTTGCACAAAAACGTTTTGTGAGTGATGAGGAAATAAATAACGTTACCAATCTTTCCGATTTTCGCGATGGCAACTTCGGAAAAAACTATGGCGTGGAAATGACCAGTGGTGCGCTAAGTGGCCTGCACTCACGAGCAGTGCTAGTTTTGGACGAGAACGGAAAAGTAATTCACAGTCAACAAGTACCTGAAATTGGCGAAGAACCAGATTATCTTTCTGCATTAAAACCACTTTTATAATGTGGAATTCATTTTTAGGAAAGCGCCTTAAAGGATGTGGATACGCATTTAAAGGCGCTTTGCTTTTGCTCCGCAATGAAGCGAGCATTCAAGTACAAGCTGTTATCGCAATTATAATGGCGTTTGCTGGATTTTATTTTGAAATTTCGGCAGTTGAATGGATGCTTCAAATCTTTGCAATTGGATTGGTTATGAGCATTGAAGGTTTGAATACAGCCGTTGAGGAAATTGCAGATTTTGTGCACCCGGATTTTCACAATAAAATCGGTTTTATAAAAGATGTTGCCGCCGGAGCTGTTTTCTTTGCTGCAATAACTGCCATTATTATTGGTTGTATTATTTACTTTCCCAAGTTTTATTGAAATTAAAACTTATTTGGAATTTGTTTTTTGTAATTTGAAACTTTCCTCACTGATATTTGTATTTTTGCTGAAAGACAACCCATCTATTAATGGCCAAAAAGAAGAACAAAAACACTAGCGCACCGCGCAAAAAAATAAGCTTTTCGCTATCCAAGCAACAAAAAATACTTTTGGGTAGCTTTTTGTTTTTGTTGGGATTGGCCTTTTTGTTTTCATTTATATCTTATTTTTTTACCTGGCAGGCAGATCAAAGCGAAATTGGTCTTTTGGCCGAGCGTGAACTGCAAACAAATAACTGGCTCAATAAATTTGGTGCAAATGTGGCCCACTTTTTCATTTATGACGGTTTCGGTATTTCAGCCTTAATATTTGGATTTTTAATTACGTTAACCGGAATTTATTATTTTTTCGATTACGCCAAAAAACAGCTTTTAAAATTCTGGTTTTGGGGAATGCTTCTGATGCTTTGGATTTCAGTATTCTTCGGTTTTTTCGGAGAAAAGACAACGCTTTTCAGTGGAATTATTGGTTATGAAACCAATGATTTGATGCAGGACTATTTAGGCTTGGTTGGAGCAATGTTGGTGATGATTTTTATATTGATTGTCTATTTGGTCGTGCGTTTAAAATTAACTCCAGAAATGGCCATTGATGCTTTCCGAAGCTCAAAAAAGCAAATTGAATCTGAATTTGTTGGCGATAAAAAAGAGGTGGCTACTGTTGAAAAAGATACCGAAGAATCAGAAGAAGAAAAAGAGGAAGAAATTCCTGAACCCTATATAGAAGAAAAAATAACTCCCCCTACTCCTCCTGTAGCAGAAAAAATTATTCTGAAATCTGATGTGGAAGGCGATGTTGAAATGGAAGTGGAGCAAGCCCCCGAAGAAGAGGAAATTGAAAATATAAGTGCGAAACTGGTAAAGGATTTTGGGGAATTCGACCCAAAACTGGAATTGGGCAACTATAAATTTCCAAGCATCGAATTGTTGCGCGACCACACCGCTGGCGGAAGTATTACCATAGACCAGGAAGAACTTGAAGAAAACAAAAACCGAATTGTTGAAACCCTCAACAATTATAAAATTGGAATTGCAAATATTAAAGCTACGGTTGGGCCAACGGTAACGCTTTATGAAATTGTTCCCGATGCGGGAGTCCGAATTTCAAAAATTAAAAATCTTGAGGACGATATAGCCCTTTCGCTTTCGGCCTTGGGCATCCGTATTATCGCCCCGATTCCTGGAAGGGGAACCATTGGTATTGAAGTTCCAAATAAAAACCCTCGGGTGGTTTCTATGCGTTCGGTAATTGCTTCCGCAAAATTTCAAAATGCAGAAATGGAATTGCCTATTGCTTTTGGAAAAACCATTAGCAACGAAACATTTGTTGTGGATCTGGCAAAGATGCCGCATATGCTAATGGCTGGAGCCACTGGGCAAGGTAAATCGGTTGGGTTGAATGCAGTATTGACATCACTTCTTTATAAAAAACATCCCGCAGAAGTAAAGTTCGTTTTAGTAGATCCAAAAAAAGTGGAACTGACACTTTTCAACAAAATTGAAAGACATTATTTGGCAAAACTTCCCGATACCGAAGAAGCTATTATAACCGATACAACCAAAGTAATCCATACGCTGAACTCGCTTTGTATTGAAATGGACAATCGTTACGATTTGCTGAAGGATGCGATGGTTCGAAACATTAAGGAATACAATACAAAATTCAAAAACCGAAAACTGAACCCAAATGATGGCCACCATTATTTGCCCTATATCGTTTTAGTGATTGATGAATTTGCCGATTTAATTATGACGGCCGGAAAGGAAGTGGAAACCCCTATTGCACGGTTGGCGCAACTTGCACGAGCAATTGGAATACATTTGATTATTGCAACTCAAAGGCCGTCGGTTAACGTTATTACTGGTATTATAAAGGCAAACTTCCCGGCGCGTATTGCGTTTAGGGTAACCAGCAAAATTGATTCCCGAACTATTTTGGACAATTCAGGGGCAGATCAACTTATTGGCCGTGGCGATATGCTTTACACCCAGGGCAATGAACTGACACGTATTCAGTGCGCATTTGTAGATACCCCAGAAGTTGCTGATATTACGGAGTTTATCGGCTCACAAAAAGCATATCCCGATGCACATTTGCTTCCGGAATACGTTGGTGAGGAAGGTGGCACAAATCTTGATATTAACATCGAGGAACGCGACAAAATGTTCCGTGAAGCCGCGGAAGTATTGGTAATTGCACAACAAGGTTCCGCTTCATTATTACAGCGAAAGCTTAAATTGGGGTATAACCGGGCTGGAAGAATTATTGATCAAATGGAAGCGGCGGGTATTGTGGGCCCTTTTGAAGGCAGCAAGGCACGGCAGGTTTTGGTTCCCACAATTGATGCTTTAAATCAACTTTTAGATAACGAACAAAATGACTATTAAAATGCAAAAACTAAGTATTCTTTTAATCGCTCTATTAATAACTTCTTTTTCACAGGCACAGGATGCAAAATCTTTGTTGAAAGAAGTTTCCGCGAAAGCAAAAAGCTACGATAATATTTCAATCGATTTCAAATATAATTTGAATAATTCCAAAGAAAACGTTAACCAGGAAACCCGTGGCGATGTTACACTTCAGGGCAATAAATATGTTTTGAATATGCTTGGCACTACCCGAATTTTCGATGGAAAAAACATTTACACAATTGTTCCCGAAGATGAAGAAGTAACCATTTCTGCATATAACGCGAATGACGATAAGGAAATTACCCCTTCAAAAATGTTGACCTTTTACGAAAAGGGCTATACCTATAAAATGGACATTGAACAAAATGTGAAAGGCCGAAAAATACAGTTCGTAAAACTTATCCCAATTGATTCCAAAGCCGAAATCAAAGACATTCTTTTGGGGATAGACGTGCAGACAAAACATATCTACAAACTGATACAGACTGATGCCAAAGGAACAAAATATACACTTACCGTAAATTCCTTCAAAACAAATCAACCTGTTTCCAAAACCTTGTTTACTTTTGATGAGGCCAAATACAAAAAAGACGGTTACTACATAAACAAAATCTAACCGCACATAAGTGAAAATACTGGACAGGTATATATTAGTGACCTTTTTGAAGACGTTTATAAGCGTCTTCATTATTTTAATGTTCATATTTGTCCTGCAGACTATTTGGCTCTACATTTCAGAACTTGCCGGAAAAGATTTGGATGTTTGGATTGTTCTCAAATTTCTTTGGTACGTTTCCCCGCGCCTTATTCCGCTTGTTTTGCCTTTGACCATTTTGGTGACTTCACTAATGGTTTTTGGAAGCTTTGCCGAAAAATATGAATTTGCGGCAATGAAATCAACCGGAATTTCCCTGCAACGCGCCATGGGCAGTGTAATTGGGTTTATTGTTGTGCTTTCCATAACGGCATTCTTTTTCGCTAATAACGTTATCCCCTATTCCGAATATAAATGGCAGAATTTGCGCCGTAATATTTCGCAGTTTCAGCCTTCTATGGTTATTTCCGAAGGGCAATTCAGTCAGATTGGCGATATGTTCAATATAAAAGTTGACGAAAAAAGTGGAGATCGGGACCAGTTTTTAAAGAATGTGGTTATTCACAAAAAAAATGAGAGCAGGCCTAACGGAAACCTTATAGTAATAATTGCCAATAACGGTGAACTTGCCAGCGAAGAGGGCAGCAATACGCTTTCCCTTATTTTAAGGGAAGGGAATTATTATGAGGAAATCTACAGCAAAGATCCTGTAAAAAGAAAGGCCGAACCTTTTGCGAAAAGTTATTTTGACGAATATTCCATAAATATTGACCTTACGGAATTGAACAATAAAGATATTGATAAGGAAAACAATCTGAACAATCAGAATATGTACAATATCAGCGAATTGAGGGTGGAAATAGATTCACTTTCAAACAGCTACTCAAATGATATTCAATCCTATACCAAAAACATGTATTTCCGAAGCGGGGTGGAAAAATTTAAGGAAAACAAAATCAGTAACACTGCCCAACCTCCTGCTATCGCTAGTATTATTGACATCTATAGTCCCGCGCAACAATTACAGATTGTTAAATTGGCTTTAAACAATGCCAAGGGCACGCTTCAAACTGTTGATGCAAAAAAAGAAGAATTCAAGCTGAAAACCAAACGTTTGAACAAAACCGAGATAGCATTACACGAAAAGTATGCGCTCGCTCTTGCCTGTGTAATTCTATTTTTTGTGGGAGCCCCATTGGGGGCGATAATACGCAAAGGAGGAATGGGATTACCCATGGTTGTTGCAATCCTGCTTTTTCTCACCTATCATTTTATAGGGATTTTCGCAAAAAACAGTGCAGAGGATGGCACGATGCATCCGTTTATAGCAACTTGGCTCAGCACTGCCATTATGCTTCCGCTGAGCGTTTGGCTCACTTATCGCGCAACCACAGATCAGGGTATTTTTGATTTTGATTCATTTGTTGGGCGCATTGGGCGACTTTTCGGAAGAAAAAAGAAAAAAGATTCTGAAAATTAATCACTTTCTAAACCCTCGCCCACATACCATATTAAAGCCCTACATTTTATATCTTTGCACAACATATTTAAAGAGCTATGATTTCTACAGAAAAAGAGACTTCCGTTAAATTGAACACAATTGAAGAGGCTATTGAAGACATCCGCAATGGAAAGGTGATCATTGTTGTTGATGATGAAAACAGGGAAAACGAAGGAGATTTTATTGCAGCAGCTGAAATGGTCACTCCAGAAATGATAAATTTTATGGCCACGCACGGACGGGGACTTATTTGCGCTCCTTTGACAGAGGAACGTTGCAATGCACTTGATTTAAATATGATGGTGGAAAACAATACTGTATTGCACCACACACAGTTTACCGTTTCGGTAGATTTGATTGGTCACGGTTGCACCACGGGAATTTCCGTACATGACCGTTCAAAAACCATAAAAGCACTTGTAAACGATGAAACAAAAGCTTCAGATTTAGGAAGGCCCGGACACATTTTTCCGTTACGGGCAAAGGAAGGTGGCGTTTTGAGAAGAACTGGACACACAGAAGCTGCCATAGATTTGGCAAGACTTGCTGGCTTAAAACCTGCGGGTATTTTAGTTGAAATCTTAAATGAAGATGGAACCATGGCGCGACTTCCACAATTGGTGAAGGTTGCCAAAAAGTTTGATTTAAAACTAATTTCTATTGAAGATTTGGTGAAATACCGAATGGAGCACGACTCTTTGATTGAGAAAAAAGAAGATTTCAATATTAACACTAAATTCGGAAATTTCAGGCTTCGCGCTTATAAGCAAACCACAAATGACCAAATTCACATCGCCCTCACAAAGGGAACTTGGAAAGAAAACGAGCCGGTAATGGTTCGCGTGAATGCAACATTGGTAAACAGCGATATTTTAGGAACGCTTACCAACAATGCTGAACAGAAGCTTGATGATATGTTCAACGTTATCAATAATGAAGGTAAAGGCGCGATTGTTTTCATAAACCAACAGAGTCAATCCTTAAATCTTTTATCGCGCTTAAAAGATTTAAAAGAAAACCAAAAACCAAACGAAATTGCAAAAGCGCCGCGCATTGAAATGGACAGCAAGGATTTTGGTATTGGCGCTCAAATTCTCCACGATTTAGGAATTCACAAAATACGTCTTGTTTCCAATAGTGAACAGACCAAACGTGTGGGAATGATAGGTTATGGCTTGGAGATTATGGAATATGTGAATTATTAAAGCACCGAGGCGATTGCCTTTTTCATAGCTTCTGCCCTATCTCTAACTTGTTTTTCGGTCCAGCCAATTTTTATTAAAGAAGAAATAGTACGCCCCATAATAGCATCACTTTTTGAAAAATCGGTATTGTTCAAATCCTGCATTTGGCTTTTTACTTCGGAAGAAAGATTGCCAAGAGATTTTAAATTTTTTAAATGTTCCCAGCCTTTAATGTAATGCCAATTGTTAGTGTACCAATAAAAACAGGCATCAACGCCAGATTCAGATATAGCTTTGTGTGCTTTTTTTGTCAATTCCTCCGTAGGTAGGAAAAAATTCAGAAACGAATAATTCTCTACACCACCTTCGGGAACTCTTCTGAATGTAATACCTTCAATTGTTTCCAATGCTTCACGTAGAATCGTATAATTTTGTTTTTGAATATTTAAAATTCCGTCTAATTTATCCAACTGTGCTAAACCAACTGCCGCATTCAGTTCAGAAATTCTGAAATTATATCCCCAAAAGGGATGGGTTTCAGCACCGCGGTCCGTGCCAATGTGATCGTGACCGTGATCTTGGTAATGGTCTGCATTTTGCGCGTACTTTTTGTTATTGGTTATAATTGCCCCGCCTTCACCACAAGTTATGGTTTTTACATAATCAAATGAAAAACAACCCAAATCGCCGTAGCTTCCCAGAGGTTTTCCTTCGTAAGTTCCGCCAAGAGCCTGACAGGCATCTTCTAAAAGAATTAAATTATGCTTATTACAAATTGTTTTCAAAGCTTTTAAATCTGCCATAGAACCACACATATGCACTGGCATTACGCATTTGGTTTTTGGAGTGATTGCAGCTTCCACTGCTTTTGGGTCTAGAGTCAATGTATCATCAATATCCACCAAAATTGGCACAGCGCCCAAAGCTAAAATTGATTCAAAACTCGCCACGAAAGTGAAGGTTGGCATAATAACCTCATCACCCGCTCCAATTTCAGCAGAAGCCAAAGCTACAGTTAACGCGGCAGTTCCGCTGGAAACTAATTGGCAATATTCAGAATCCATTCTTTTGGCAAAAGCGGTTTCAAACTCTTTGGCTTTCCAGTGATTGTTGCGCATTCCATCAAAACCGTAACGCATCAAAACACCAGTTTCGAGCACATCGTTTACTTGTTTGCGCTCTTCGGCGCCAAAAATTTCAAATCCAGGCATTTTTTTTAATGATTAAATTATAATGTAGAATGAATAATAGATGAGGATCAAAGGTAATGGTTGTGTTGTGAAATTGAAATTCTTAAAAATCAATTTATTTCAATAATAAGTTCATCCACCCCACGGCGTACTTTTTTAAGGTTTATAAAAAAGTCTGATTCGTCGCGATAGCCTACAGGAAGAACAATTACAGATTCCAAACCTTTTTTATTCAAACCTAATAATTCATCGTATTTTTTCGGTTCAAAACCTTCAATGGGGCAGGCATCTATTTTTTCAACTGCACAAACTGTAAGCAGTGCGCCCAATGTTAAATATAATTGGTTCGCCATCCATTGACGGATTTCAGAAGTTTGTTTCTTTGAAAAGTTTTCAATCAATGCTTTTTCAAATGGCTCTAAAATGGTACGCGGCGTGTTCCGATGTCCTTCCACTCTTTTAAAATGATCCGTAATAAAGTCTTCATTAATATTATTTTCAATACACAAAATTAAAACGTGTGAAGCATCCCGAACCTGTGGCTGATTGTAGGTAAGCGGCATTAGTTGGGTTTTCAATTCAGGATTGCTAACCACAACAAGTTTTAAGGGCTGTAGGCCATAAGAAGTTGCTGTTAAATTAAAAGTTTCCTTTAAAATTTGCAGCTTTTCTTCTGAAAGGGTTTTAGAAGAGTCAAACCGTTTGGTAGCGTAGCGCCATTGAAGTTTTTCAATTGTTTTTGAAGACATTTAGAAAAATGAGTTAGTATTGGACACAAAAATAGCGATAAAAATGTTGACCTTTTACCGCTATCCTTTTGCTACTAATTAAACAATTAAAAATTACCCTCCACTTCCGTAAACTTCCTCGCAACGGTTCCATGTGCTTTCCATATCTTCTTCCAGTTCCTGCACACGATTATTGATTCGCGAATTGAGCGTGCTTTTTTCATCGGCAGTACAGCCACCGTTGGAATTCAACCATCCCCGTCTATTTTTTAACGATTGTATATATTCTTCAGTCAATCCCTTTCTAATTAAACACGCTTCCAAAGATTGTGAGTTACCCTCACTGTCAACAGCCTCTGTCATTTGGATGTTATAGGTTGTTTGCCAACTATCCAAGGTGTCTTCAACATCAATGGCGCATTGACTTTTTCCTGCATCCTCCAAGCCACAGGATATAAAGAACGTAAATAGTCCAACTAAAAATAATTTAGATTTCATAATTCTTATCATTTATAGGGTTATCATTTAGACATTTTTAAACCACTCTTCGTATTTTTTACCCAACAGTGGAACTGGGCTTTGTTTTTCATTTACTGCGTTCATAAGACCCATTATC
Organism: Aequorivita soesokkakensis; assembly: GCF_001641085.1. Taxonomy (GTDB): domain Bacteria; phylum Bacteroidota; class Bacteroidia; order Flavobacteriales; family Flavobacteriaceae; genus Aequorivita; species Aequorivita soesokkakensis. Next base: position 375,178 of record NZ_LXIE01000001.1, read on the forward strand.
CACATATATATTATTACAAAAAATCCGAGTATGTTGATAATCCAACCTAAAATGGGTATCAATCCAATAATTCCTAGTGCCAATCCCGTTGCGGCTAGGCCTAAAGATTGGCGGATGTGATATTTGGCAAATTCGTTTTTCTTATCATTGTTCATTACAAATGCAATAATAAGTCCCACGATAGTCAGATAAGCTATAGTCGCAATGGACTTCCCTTCTGATGTTGATGTGTTTGTTTCTATTGGAGTTGTTTTGGGCTCTGTCGTTTCCATTTTTATTTATTTTTATTTTTTAGGTTAATTTTTATATTCACAAATCTTAAAACGGGAAAGCTATTTTAATTTATCCTGAAGTTAATTTCTGATAAATTTTGACTCATATACAGCAAACATTCAGGGGGCCATCCCCTTCTTTACCTAAGAAAAAAATGATTGCAACTATTACAAACAATAGCAATATTTTAGTTTTCATTTTTTAAAAATTTTTATGGTCTTCATTACTTTGTTATTTAAAAGAATTCTCAATTCATATTTCCCCTGCCTTAGGTGGTCAATGCTCATGTAAATAACTTCGTCCTTTTTTTCAGTACCAAGGGTGTTTTTCATTGATGAAGCCTTTTAGTTTTAACAAATTTATAATGAAAGTAAATTGAGGAATAATACAAATGTTCCAAAACATAAAAGATATGTTTCAGTAGTTAAAATACATTCTTAATGTAATGATTATGGGTTATTTGAAAGGTATTCGTTGGGCGTACAATTATAAACTTCCTTAAAACATTTGCTGAAATAGGAAGGTGTATTAAAGCCAACTTGATAGGCAATTTCTGAAATGGAAGCGTCAGATTCCTGCATTAAGCGGATTGCAAGTTTTAACCGTTGCGAACGTATAAATTCACTGGCAGACATAGCTGTAATTGCTTTTAATTTTCTATGAAGCTGCGTACGGCTCATCAGCATCAATTTACCAAAACGATCACTTGTAAATTCAGGGTCTGTTATGTGTTCGTCCAAAACCGTTTGCAAGCGTTTCAAGAATTCACTTTCAGCTGAAGTTATTGCAATCTCTGGATTAATGCTTAGGGTTTTGCTGAAATGCTTTTGCAATTGCCTCCTGTTTTCAATAAGTTTTTCAACCCAAATTTTTAGTTTTTCACTGTTGAAAGGTTTTGTTACATACGCATCAGCGCCAGTTTTTATTCCTTCAATTTCGTTTTCCTCGCCCACTTTTGCAGTTAAGAGAATTATTGGGATGTGGCTGGTAAGTTCGTTTGTTTTTAGTGTGTTGCAAAGTTGAATGCCATCAATTTCAGGCATCATAATATCACTGATAATCAAATCTGGTATTTCTTTAAATGCTTTTTCTATTCCTATTTCACCGTTTTCGGCTTCAATAATTTGATACTGCTTTTTAAAGATCGAAATGATAAATGCACGAATATCTGCATCGTCCTCAACAATTAATAACAATGGTTTTTCTTTATTGGAATTGAAATTGGAAATTGTTTGTTCAGTTTCTTCTTCAAAGAATAAAATTTCTTCATCAATATTTAAAACTTCATCTTCAAAAGCATCCTTATTTATGGGAAGCGACACGGTAAACTGTATTTTGTCGTTATCAATATTGTTCGCTATAATGGTTCCTTTTGAAAGCGTAACCAATTCCCGAACCAAGGCAAGGCCAACCCCAACGCCGTCAGACAGCTTGTTGTCCTGATAAAAACGCTGAAAGAGTTTGCTCAAATCCTTTTTACCAACGTTATCGCTATTATTGATTATGGAAAGCACCATAACCGCTTCCTGTCTGTTTGCATCAAAAACAATTGTACTCTTTGGCGGGGAATATTTTATGGCATTCACCAAAAGGTTTGAAACTACTTTTTCAATTATATCCTCATCAAACCACACATTTTTTAAATCCTGAATGTTACTTAAAATAGTTATCTCCTTCTCCGCCGCTTTATACTGAAAAGCACTGATAAGCTGATTAAGCAGTATAGAAAGGTTGCCTTTTTTAATTTTCAGTTTTCGCTGACCGGAATCTATCATAGACAAATCCAGCATTTGTTCAACCAGAATTAGTAGCCTGTCTGCATTTTGTTTTACCAAAGACAGTTCTTTTTTATCTTCTTCTGAAATTTTTTCTTTTGAAAGTTGGTTCTCAATTGGTCCCGAAATAAGCGTTAAAGGGGTTCTAAATTCGTGCGAAATATTTGTATAAAGCTTGGTTTTGAAATCATCCAACTTCTTTAGTCGCTCCGTTTCTTCGTGCTCCAATCGAAGCTGTGCCTTTATTTCCCAGCGCCATTTCAAATATCTATAAAGGTAGTAGCTAAATAGTAGAAATAACAGCGCATATATCGCCTTTGCCAAATTGGTGCCGTACCAAGGCTTGAGGATTGTGAACGAATAGGTTGCAGGTTCAGTGTTCCAAACGCCGTCATAATTGCTGGAAATGACCTGAAATTCATAATCATTTGGCGGTAAGTTTGTATAGTGCGCCACATTGCTATTTCCAGCGACAATCCAATCTAAATCGTTGTTCAGCAGTTTATATTTATATTGGTTGCGCTCCGGTTGTGAAAAATGCAGTGAGGAAAAAGTAAACGTAACAGTATTTTCATTATGCTTAAGATTTTGGTTGGGAATAAGCTTTCGGCTTTTATTGTAAACCTCGAAACCTGAAATTACTGTTTTCGGTTTTATAGGGTTAAACGATAATTGATTTGGGTTAAACCAATTGATTCCTTCCAATCCACCAAAATACAGAATACCGTTTTTATCTTTGAAATAGGCGCCAGTATTGAATTCAAAGGCTTGCAGTCCATCGTAATTGCTGTAATTTTCTATAACTGAAATTGTATTGTTTTGAAATTTCAACTTTGAGATGCCTTTGTTGCTGCTTATCCATAAATAGCCATCGGAATCTGGAAGAATTCCGTAAACAACATTATTTGGCAAGCCTTCCGCCTTTGTAATTTTTTGAATGGTTTTATGGTTGGGATTGTAGATTTGCAGACCATCTCCGTTGGTTCCAATTAATAGAACAGTGCCATTAAAATATAATGATTTCACATTGCTGTTTACTGACGCAATGTTTTCAATTGTATTGTTTTGAACATTTAATTTAAAAAGGCCGTCAGTCTCCGTGCCAATCCAAAGATCTGTGTTTGCTCCCTGTTCAATAGTTCTAATATTGTTTGTGGTCAGGCTTGAATTTTCGGTTGTGTATTGCTGAATTATTCCTCGATCTTTATCAAACTGAATAAGTCCGTGATCTCTTGTTCCCAACCAAATATTGCCGCTTTTATCTTTGTAGATTTTCCAAATAGTAAACGAAGTTGTTTCTTTAAAAGAAGCAATCTTTCCCTTGGAATCCATTATTTGCAATCCATGCGCCTGGTGGCCTATATACAGATTATCATCATCAGCCAATAAACTCATTATCCTATCTCCCAAAAGATTGGAATTTTCAGTGGTATAGGTATAAAAATCCTTTTTATCAATATTTAAACGGGTTAAACCTTTTCCCGAAGTTCCTACCCAAATATTATTTTGGGTATCTTTTGTAATTGCCCTTATAACGTCCACATTTACATTCAATGGCACTTGATCATTAGTTAATACATTGAATTTCACCAAATACTCATCGTAGTAACTCAGACCCGTACCGTCCGTTCCCAACCAAATGGTGCCGGTATTGTCTTCAAACAAACTGAGCACATCGTTGTAGTGCAAAGCATAAGGATTGTTTTTGTTTTCTGTGAAATGTTGAATGGTTTCCCTTTCAAAATTTATTAAATAAACACCTTGCCCATAAGTTGCAACCCATAGTTGGTTTCGCTTATCAAACAAAAGATCCTGAATGATTAAATTTTTGGGCAATGAAGTCAAGGAAAAACCCGTGAATCTCGAAAACTCAGTTTCATTTTGTTGTTTTTTAAAAAGACCTTCCCCAAAGCTTCCTATATAAATCGTTCCATTTTTTGATTGTGAAAGGGCGCTGAAATTGGTTTCGGGCAGAATTTCCCTAAACTTATAATTCCCATCTTTAATTTCGAAGAAACCATTATTTGTAGTAGCTAAAACGATATTATCATACGTTTCAAGAAAATCATAGATTGTACGGTTTGCGTCTTTTGATTTTAAAAATTGAACAGTGTCTTTGGTTTGATGATTTATTTTGTAAATCCCCTTCTCATAAGTGCCCAAATAATAATCTGAAGCTTTATCTTGAATGAGCGCGCTTATTGGGCCAATATTCAAAATGGTTTTAAAATCATCAGTTTCCTGATTATATTTTTCAAGCTTTCCTGAGTTGGAAACAATCCACAGTTCTCCAGTTTTGCTAACATATATTTTGCCCAGCTTACTGAATTTAGGCCGTGTTACATCTTCAAATTGAATATCATAGTGAATAAAATCGCGTCCATCATACTTATTCAATCCATCTTGGGTGGCAAACCACATAAAACCCGTACTGTCTTGGGCAATGCTAACCACACTATTTTGCGACAAGCCTTGTTCCACCGTAAGTTCCCGAAACGCTACCTGTTTGTTGCTTTGCGAAAAAACAAGGCAAGGAAACAATAGAAGAAAAAGTAGCTTTAAACGCTTCATTAAGGATTTGTTAGGCTAAATAAAATTACTAAAAATATTATTGGTGAAATTATTGAAAGGTTTTGTGAGCGCCGGCCCAAATTTCACAGTACTTTTAGGGATATTTTCTTATGATTACATTTAACAAACAAAAACATCAAAAAGAAATGGAATATTTAAAAAAGCTTTTTATATTTGCAACCTCTTAAGCAAAACGCTTAGAAAACGCATACCACTGGAGAAATGGCAGAGTGGTCGAATGCGGCAGTCTTGAAAACTGTTGAGGGTCACACCTCCGGGGGTTCGAATCCCTCTTTCTCCGCAAAAAGCCCCGTTATCGTAATGATAACGGGGCTTTGTTTTGCGGGGTGCCTGTATAGGTGTCAATTCTCGTGTTTTTATTTCTCAAACCAACGTTTTATCTTTTGCTATATTTTCCGTCCACTCAATATCATATTTTAAATCAGGGAACTCTTTTTCTTTTGGTAATAACCCATTTCTTACATGTACTAATTGAAATTTATCTCCTATAAAACTCTCAACATAGAAAGTCTGGATACTTTTTATATCATAATGTAAGTGAGCGTCTATAGGTCTTAATATCAAATTCATTCCGTTTAGATTGTCGGAAATACTTGGATATATCATTCCATTCATAGAAACTGGTTCTCCATTGTCGTCCATTACTTTTACAAGCATACACTCTGTAATTGCATTTGTTATTTTGTAATAATGTTCATCATCTGTAACCTTATGAGTAAATAATTTATCTAAAAAATCATCAACTTCTTTAAATTCTTTTGGTTGTTTAGACGGTTCAAAATTTTCAATACAACTATGTACTCCTTCTATTTTCTTTAAATGCTGTATTGCAATTGGCTTAATTTTGAAACTTGGGAGTTTTTCATCCACAATACGAGGTTCAAATGTGCAAACTGTAATAAATTTACCAACCTCTGGTCTTACTTCTTTTATTGCAGTTTCAAATTGTGTAGATGCGTAAAAGGTACTCTTACCCGCTCTATTACATCTTCCATTCCAAAAGATTTTTTTTGCGGGCGGGTTCCAAAATTCATTTTCCGAAATAAAAACACTATATTCTCCTTTAAAAGAATCCCCGTTAAAGTATTGATGCTTTCTTGCCCGATAGAAACCTTTAAATTTTTGATTTTTACATAATATTGAAGAATATTTTGCTTCAGTTAACTTTTCAGCAATAATTTTCTTTATATCTTCAATAGTAGCAGTTTTAGAATACTCAATAAGTTCATCATTTTTCATATTCCTTTCAACTTCAAATCAAACTCATCTTTCTTCCTTCCCATTTCAGCCTCTTCATTATAAAAAGGCATACCAATAAGCTTAAATTCTTGGTTTTGGTATAGTTCTATTTTGGCTTCAATTTCTATTTCTAAAAGGAAATCTTCTTTCCAAATATCATTGTAAATAAGATGTTCTCCTTTGGGTTCTATGAAAAGTTGATATAATACCTCTGTATCGCCCTCCTTAGCGGTCATAAATAGCACAAAATCGGGTTCAGTAGCTTTTGCATCACTAAACCTGTAAAGCTTAAAGAAACGCTCATTTCTCAATAAGTAAATATCTTTAAATCGTAGGCTTAGCTCATCAATAACACCGTCAAAATATTTCACCAAAAATTTCTCTTCAGATGAACCATAATTTTCATTGTAAACATACCAATCCTTTTCTAATAGGTTAATGGCATATTTTTGGTCTATATCTTGTCGCATTGTTGGTTTCCCCGTCTCCGCTGTTGTATTTGTATTTACAGAGAATGAAAGTTTCTTATTTCTAAAATACTTTCTTAACGGTTCTCTCTCAAAAGTCTTAGTGCCTCTATAATCTCCAAATAGGGTTGTAATTTCATTAGATATTTTATTGGCAATATCTATCACAATATCCATTTTTTGTTTTGCGCTGAGGTCTTTAGTATCTTTTTTTAATCCTGTAACCTCAACCTTAATACCTCCAAAATATTTTTCATCAGTAACAAAGGAATCCATTGATTTTAGCTTAGGAAATAACCTTTTTAGATTGTCAAATCTATAAAATGGAATTTTATTCAATCCTTTTTTAATTAGAGTAGGATTCCAAACGCTGAAATGATGAGTATTAGAAAAATTTGCTTCTATACGGTTCTGTCTAACAGATTCATTATCTAATAAGGTTGTTGATGCAGAACGATTTGTTTTTAAAGCATAAGTATATCTTTTACCTATATTCGGTTCTTGGTATTCTAAGAGGGTTTTAGGATTGTTTTTTACTTTCTTATTTAGAAAAATAAAGCCATTCCTGTATAGGTTTGTAGCTTTAAATTCATCTTTTAAAATTAAATCTACCTCAACTTTCTCCTCTGGAAATAAGCCCATTTGACGTAATGCCGTATTAAGCTCTGTTATATATCTTGGATTATGGGAACAATGATAATGAAGTGTCTCACATACTCTTAAAACATTTTCAATATCATTATCATATTTCCTTTGGTCTATCTCTTGGTTTTCTTCTAATTTGAAAGGATAATACCTTGCTCCTCTCCCTATTAGCTGTGCCTCTTGAATGGTTGTTTTTCCTGGAGTTCCTCCTTTAGCGTCCCTTGTATCATAAAGCCTTACAATGTCGTAAAGGTTAAGAACGTCCCATCCCTCATTAAGTTTATCGACTGCAAAAACGGCTCTGTATTCGTTATCAAAATCTTCCAAACTATTTATTGTAATCTGTTTTTGGTCAGTATCATTTGTTGAATTTACCGATATAATTTTATCCTCTGAAAAATCATCTTTAATTTCATCAACTAAACTCTGTAGTGATATGTCTAAGCTCTTAAAATAGTCTATTGCCTTATTTAGAATGTCGTTATCTAATTTGATGAGGTCTTTTAACTTTGCAGTATTTAACCCTCTTATAGCCTCTATAAATGCTTCTTCCATTTCGGCACTCTCAGCCGTTGTTTTGCTTTTAAACATTATAACAGGCTTTGCTAAAATACCATTTGAAGCAAATACCTTCTTTTTATACTGGCTTATAAGTATAGCGACTAAAGCACGTTGAATAGGCTCATAATCTACTTGGTTTGTCTGAACTTCTTTAGAATAACGGTCTTCTCTAAATTTAGATAATGGATAGTCATATAAAAGTTTGTCGGCATACTTTGAAGCAACGTTAGGATGGGTCAGCTCTAAGGTTGCTGTAAATTCCATCATGATATTATTAATATTTGCTTTCATTATACGCTCTACAGTATATTCCCAACTTGTAACTGTGCTTTTTTCTGTTGCTGAAAGCTTCTTTTTAGTAAGGGTGTTTATATGATGGGCTTCATCACTAATAAGTACTACTTCTTTATCTATAAAATCATCAAACGTAACGCTGTTTTCTCTTGGGTTGTTTAGCCTTGTATGTAAACCCTGAATAGTGGAAAAGAGCATATTAATATCATCTGGATTGGTACTTTCAAAGTTTTCAACCTCTGTAATATTTATATTTATCCCTTCAACATTAATTTCTGGATTAAATAGATACTTTGAGCTTTTTGGATTAAGAAAATTCTCTTTCGTTTTACGGATTATAGTATCTGTATTTACAAAGAATATGAAATTTCTATATCCTAATTTATATAGTTCTAAAATGGCTCCTGCCATTACCAGCGTCTTACCGCTTCCTGTAGCCATATGAAACAAAATCTGAGTAGGCTTTGCTCTTAATTTTGGATTGTTTAGATAATAATTAAAATAGGTGAAAGCTTCTATTTGATATGGTCTTGGCTCGTATCTTAAATTATTCTTTATTACAGCCGATAATGAAACTTCAATATCACCGTCCTCTACTTTTGATGCTATACGCCTGTCTAATCTTTGTATTTGCTCTGTAAACATCAATCTAAAATTTTGTATTATAGAATGATTTATTTAGTGCTTTAACCTCATCACTAATCTCAAAGGTTTCATCTTCTATTTCGCTGAGGTTTACATAAAGTTGGTTCTTGTCTAAGATTTCATTGAGATACTTTTGCATATACTCAATTGTTGCCGTCTTAAAAGCATCTATACGGGTGTCGAATACCTCTGCATCAAATTGGTAAGACAAAAAAGCTTTATACTTCATTTCTTGCCATATTTCAACTAAACGCTCTTTGGTTTTAGCCTCCTGTATTTGTTCTATATATTTTTGATTGTATTGTAGTAACTCAGCATATACAAATGAGCCTCCACCGTTCCAATTTAAAGACTTTGAAATTCCACCATTTTCACCATTAATTACTTTCTGAAGTCTTAGAAAAGGTAACTCTTCAATATAATCCATTTGCTCTATACCAATATATCTTCTATTCATTTTATGAGCTACTGACGCAGTTGTTCCAGAACCTACAAAAAAGTCCAAAACAATTTCATTCTTGGTTGTGGCCATATTAATTATCCTATATAAAAGCTCTTCTGGTTTTTTTCCATTTGTAAAACTAACGCCTCCCTCGTTTTGGGTATTTTGAAAGTCAATATCATCCCAAAAATCACAAAGCAACATTCCAAAATCATTATCAATTTTTCCATTATATATTACTTCGTGAATACTTTTTGATAGAGGTGTAAGTTGTCTCCCATTATAAAACATTGTTTCATTTTCTAAATTTTCATTTATGACTAAAACTTTATCTTTTAATTTGCGAGATTGATTTTTTAACTCTTCATTTTTATGTGATTGTGTTTGACATATTCTATTTGCTTCTTTTAGATAAAACTCCCTATGTTTTTTGTTGTCTATATCAAAATCTTTTAGGGATTGTTCAGCTTCCAGAATTTTATCTGCTTTTAATTTTTCTAATAACGATATTACAGTATTATCTTTTTTATTAAGATAATAATTAAAGTGTGTGTCCCACTTTTCTTTTCTTTTATATTGGGGGATAAATGAAGCTGAAGAGCTTTTTCTATAAACTAAAATAAAATCTTTTTGCTTAATTATTGTCTTATCTCTATGAGCAGTTTTTGTACCGCTTGGAGTAGATGACTTTACGGCAATTGTATTTACATAATTCTCTCTATTAAAAATTTCATCACATAAAATTTTCATGTAAGCCTCTTCAATTTGGTCTAAATGAATAAATATTAAACCATCATCTTTCATTAATTCTTTTGCAATACTTAATCTATTACTCATAAAAGTTAACCACGTTGAATGGTTGAAACTATCGTTATATTTAAAAGAATCATTATTAGTATTAAATGGTGGGTCTATATAAATTAATTTAATTTTCCCTCTATGCGTTTTAAGTAATGAAGCTAAACAAAGTAAATTATTACCTTTTAAAATTAGATTGTCATTTGGAGTTATGACTTCAACCTTGTGTTCCCCATCTTTATCATATTTTTTAAAGTTGGTGAAAACTTTTGGAGATAAAAGCCTATCTACATTATCTGGCGCTAAGGTTTCATTCCAGAAAACTTCATTGCGTTTTTGGTCTTCTTTAGTTTGCCCTCCTTCTAATATGCAATCTTTATGAGGAAAAGCCAATACAACGTCTTTAGAGCCTGTAATATAATTATCTAAATAATCATCATTTACAACCAATCCAATTTTATTTTTAAAAACTGTATAACTGTCTGGAAGAAAAGATTTGTTATTTACGAAGCGTTGGAATTTTATTTTATCAAAAATTAAAACCTCATCGACTTTTTGAAAGAAGTGCTTTTTGAAAGTATCAGTACTTAATAAGAGCCTTATTAACTTAGGTTCTACTTTTAGAGCTAATTCTATAATTTTATTTTTGTTGAGGTGTCCATCAACTACTAAATTCTCTTCATTTTTAAGTAGCTTTATGAGGTCTTCTTGTAAGTTTTGCATTTTATAAATCGAAGTATTGATTAGTTTTCTCAAATGTACTAAACTTTATAAAATGGATTTGTATGAAACCTACTTTCTAATTAAGTTAATATTATGAGTTAGTATAGCCTGTAAATGAGATGGCATTTTATAATCTGTAAGCACTTCTCCTGTAATGTTATCAATCCAATCAGAACTCTCAGCATCATACTCCCATTCTCTATAATTAGATAATAGCTTTGCAGGTGTATATTTTGGTTTAATATTTTTAGGTGCATTAAAACCAAATCTATCAAATATGCGTTTTCCTTTCATTGCACTTAAGATTGTATCTAAAGCTTTTAAATAAATTTGAGCTGTATCTGTCTCTTTTGCTTTCTTCTTTAAATCTGGCTCAGTAAAAATTTTACTTCCATATTTTATAATTTCAATTAAACCCGTTTCTAAATTCCTTACTGGCTGTAAATTTTGAGACCATCTTAAGGTATATCCCTTTTTACTTCTGCTTAACCATTCTTCTAAAATTACCTCAGCCATCCATTTTTCTTTAGTGATTATATGAAAATGCGGATTGTAGGTATTCTTAACGGGATTAAAATTACTTTCTAAAGATTTTACTCCTACTAATTTTTGTCCTTTGCCCCGTTGGTATTTTTTTCTATGTTTTTCAATTATTTTCTGAAAGGTTCTTAGCATAGAGTTTATATAGGCTTTTAATTGTTGAGAGGTACAGGCTTTTACAGTTAACGTTAAGAAATATGGCTCTTTCCATTCTTTCATTATTGGATAGTATTTATTTATCATTTCACCTTTACGATTGGCACAACACAAAGTGCAAAATCTATTTTTACAGTACTTACCGTATAACCTACCATCTGCTGTAATAATATTTTGTTGGCAGTAGTAAGTATTCCAATACGATTTTTCTAATTCTGTCTCTCCGTTTTCCTGAGCTAATGAGATGAGGTTTAACATCATTATTTGAGTAATGGTTTTTCGTTTTGCTCTTCCTTTTAAAGCCTCTTTTTTGCTGAGGTCTGAACCTTCTCCATTGACAATAACATTGTTTTGTCCTGTTTTGCTTGTCCCGTTTTGTGCTAATGTATAGATATTACCCATTTTAGAAGTTGAGTTTAGAGATATAAAAAAGGCTAAGACCTTTTGTATTTAAGGGTCTTAACCTCAGTTAATGCTTTATCTAAATCACTTCTTTTTATGAGTAGAATCCTTCCTGCTTTTTGAGCTGGAATAATCCCTCTTTTAATGTAATTGTGGATAGACTGCTCAGATACTTTTAATACCTCAGCAGTTTCTTTTACCGTAAGATTTTCGCTTTGTTTGGGCTGAAGATGCTGAATTAGTTTTTCTTCAATAACCTTTTCAATTATTGAAATGAACTCATTCTTAGAAACATTTTGAACTTGAATTATACTTTCCATCGCTAACAATTTTTAACCGTTAGGACGAAAGTACAATGAACTATAAGCCTATATATGACAACCTAATAGCAACCTATACAACGTTGCTTAGGTTGTTATTATTTACAATCTGAGAGGAGGCTTTGGAATATTGAAGTATAAGAATAATTTTTAGTGTTTTTATTGTAATAATCTTCTTTAAAGTTATTTGAAGACCTACTATAAGTGCCTTTATTTATTCTTATTCCAAAGTTTTTTTCAATAAATGTGTAAATTGATTTTGGGCTAATGATAAGATAGTTTTCAGTCTCTAAGACCACAAAAAGCGCAATAATCATTTGTTTTGTTTTGAACTCTTTAGTTTCAGTAAAAACCCATTCAAATCCCTTGCCTTTTGGACTTATAAAGTTTGCCTTTATTAAAATATCAATGACAGATTCATAATCTTCTTTATTCTTAAACAATTTATAGAGTTCAAAATTATCTTCAAAATCCTTTTTAGTACTTGAACCGCTACTCTTTGTATTAGGCTTATCTTGTATATATGGGGTTATATCTTTAATGAATTTTTTTTCGGACTTAAACCATTGTTTGAGAACCTTAATATATCCTTTCCTATCTGAATAATCAATTGAGCTAATTTCAGATAGTTCTAATTCTCTATTATTTAGTATTAAATCCATTTTGATTTTCTCAGAATCATTTAATAAACCTTTGTCAAATAACTTCTTGGCATTTACCTCAGTAATAATTTGTTTGGTAATTTGAATTAAGGTTTTTGTCAAATTCTCTTTAGTATGAAGTCTTGTGGTTGCAACACCATTATATTTATTAATTCTCAATTTATTCTCTAATATTGGAATTGTATTTCTAAAATGCTCTTTTAATGGTTTGAAATATTCTAAATCAAATGGGAAAGTTCTATACCATTTATCATACGTAGATAAGAGTAAATTTAAATCTCTTTCACCAAAGTCGTCATCTTGTGGTTTGGTGTCTTTAAATCTCAAATCTATAAAGTTTTGAATTTTATTAATTCTTTTTTGAAATTCGTCATTTGAAATTTTGTTAGAAGACGGGGAATTATCTTTTAATAAATCACTTAAGATATCAGGATAATAATTTATCATAAATGCACATCCATATTCAGGCGGAAAACTACCAAAACTGTCAATAACATATTTTAAATAATCAGTTATTTCATTAAGCCAATCATCCCTATCAATAAAATTAATCACGTGATGATAGCTATACATTATTTTATCTGCTATTTTATCTTCTAACCCTATATAATCTTCATTTCTATATAATGAGAAGTCTAATAGCTTCCTATGAGATTCACAGCAAAAAGGAAATATTTCAGTCGCTTTCTTTAATCTTGCAATTATATCCTTGCGTGTATTTCTGCAATTTTCACAATTTGAATAATTATGAGCGCCATCAACTGCAATAATGTCAAAGGGACGTTCAAATTCTCCAATTTTACCCGTTAGCATTTTATGACCACAATAACTAACTTCAGATAACTCATTAAAAAATAATGTTTTATGTCTATTCATTTATTTAACCTTTTTTAATTGAGCAGTTTCCATTTTCCAAACGGTGTGCATAAAATCCTTTTTATCATCATTATTAGGTTTATAGTACTTATTGAAAACCTCCAAACTCCTATGACCCGTATAACTCATTATTACTTTGTCAGGAATCTTTTTGTTTTTCATTATTGTAATAAAGCTTCTTCTGGCAGTATGGGACGAAATACGCTCATATAAGGGGTTAATTTGCTCAATAAGCTCCTTCCCTATCATAATAGTTTTTTTTACGTCCTGAGTATAACCAACTAACTCAAACACCTCCTTTATATAATCGTTAAACTTTTGATTTGAAAGTTTAGGCAAATTATACTCATATTTTTTTAAGATGAAATTAGAAAAATCATTTAATGGTATTTCTAAACTTTTGTCTTTATTCTTTTCATCTCTGACCTTAATGCAACCGTCATAAATATCTTTCTTAGATACTTTAGAGTAATTACTTATTCTCATTCCAGTAGCACAACCAAATACAAATAAATCCCTTACCTTTTCTAATCTTGGATTCTTGCTCAAATCAAAATTAAAAACCTCTTGCACTTGGTCTAAATTAAGAGCAACCTCATCAGTCTGTTGAGGTTTAGGAGCCTTAAATTTTTGAAAATCTACTTTATAAGTGTAATTATTTTCTAAAGCCCAATAAAGAAATGTTTTCATCAAACCAACGTTCCTTCTAAGCGTATTTGCAGAATGCTTTTTTTTAATAATACAATATTCTATAAAGGAATTATAAAACCCTTTATTTATTTGATTGAAATGTATTATTTTATTTCTGTTGCTCTGAAAATCTAATAGCAATTTTTTATTATACTCATACCTTTTAATAGTGGTATCGGAGTTCGCTTCTTCCGTAAAATCATTTTTCTTTTCTAAAAGAAATAGCTCATATACCTCAAAAAACTTACTTCCTAAAGATTGAGTTCTCTTAAATTCTATATCAAAATCATTTTTAAAATCTGAAATGATAATTTCCCTATTTGATAATTTATAACTCTGGACTAAATCAGAAAAGAAATTAGAGTATCTGTCTAATTGTCTCTTAACCCCTCTTTGCTTATTGGCGTGTTCAGTTCTGCCGTTTAAATTTTTTGGTTGTCTATTTTCAAAATCCCAATCTTCAGGTTTAATATGTTCTCCAGTAGAATATACAAATTTCCGTCCCTCATTTTTAAAATATGCTTTTAAGTAAATAAGAGATAAACCTTCTGCATTAGGCTTTTTCAAATTAAATGTTTTTTTCATAGTACTAAATTACGGGTGCCAGTATAGGTGTCAGTAAATATACTATTTAATACTATAATTGAACTATAATAAGATATAAGGTTTTCAACAAAAGCCTGTATTTGTTGACATTACATATAATAAGTTCCAATAGTCAATAAAAGGTTCAAATACCTCTTTCTCCGCAAAAACCTGTAAACAGTGCGTTTACAGGTTTTTTTATTTTATCAAAATTGCTTTAGGCCAAAACTTAGCTTCATCAGGTTATATTCTAAAGCTGATTTTCAAGAAAATTTCTTCACAAAATTCATCTTTTCGTTTTCAGACTCATCCAATTTAAATATATTTCTAAATCAATTCAGCAACTTCAATATTAGTCAGAAAACCAATATGTCATGAGCAATTACCACATTAAGAATTTAGAAGAATATTTTCAGATTTATAGAAAATCAGTCCGAGACCCTGAAAATTTTTGGGAAGAGATTGCTGAAGAAAATTTTATGTGGCGCAAACGCTGGGACAAAGTGCTGGAGCACGATCTTTCAAAACCTGAGGTTTCTTGGTACAAAGGCGCAAAACTAAACATCACCGAAAACTGTATAGACCGCCATTTATATACTCGCGGCGATAAAACCGCGATTATTTTTGAACCCAATGACCCTTCCGAAAAAGCTGAGCATATAACCTACAAGCAGCTCCACGAGCGAGTTTGCAAGTTTGCAAATGTTTTGTTGAACCACGGTGTAAAAAAAGGGGACAGGGTTTGTATCTATTTACCAATGATTCCTGAACTGGCCGTATCATTATTGGCCTGTGCACGTATTGGTGCTATACACTCCGTGGTTTTTGCGGGATTTTCTTCCACAGCACTTTCCACGCGTATCAATGATTCCGATTGTAAAATGGTAATCACGAGTGACGGTTCTTACCGTGGCGGTAAAACCATAGATTTAAAAGGTATTGTTGACGAGGCATTGGAAAGCTGTGAAGGCGTGAAAACAGTTTTGGTAGCAAAACGTATCAATTCTGAAATACCGATGAAGGAAAATCGCGACAAATGGCTGCAACCATTGCTTGATGAAGCCTATCACGACTGTGTGCCAGTGGTTATGGACGCCGAAGATCCGTTGTTTATTTTGTACACTTCCGGTTCTACGGGAAAACCAAAAGGTATGGTTCACAGTACGGCGGGCTATATGGTTTATACAGCATACACTTTTAAAAACGTATTTCAATATCGAGAAAACGACGTGTTTTGGTGTACGGCAGATATTGGCTGGATTACCGGCCATAGTTATATAGTTTACGGTCCTTTGGCCAATGGCGCCACAACGCTTATGTTTGAAGGCGTTCCCTCCTACCCGGATTTTGGACGCTTCTGGCAGGTAGTGGAAAAGCACAAAGTGACCCAATTTTATACAGCGCCCACAGCTATTCGTGCTTTGGCGAAGGAACGACTGGATTTTTCGGAAAACTATGACCTTTCCTCCCTTAAAATTTTGGGCAGCGTGGGCGAACCCATAAATGAAGAGGCCTGGCACTGGTATGACGAAAACATTGGGAAGAAAAACTGCCCTATTGTAGATACCTGGTGGCAGACTGAAACGGGCGGCATTATGATTTCGCCCATTCCCTACTCCACGCCCACCATTCCAACATACGCAACCCTGCCATTGCCTGGAGTACAACCAGCTTTGATGGACGAAAATGGCGAGGAGCTGAAAGGAAACTTAGTGAGTGGCCGATTGTGTATTAAATTCCCGTGGCCCGGAATGGCAAGAACAATTTGGGGAAACCACGAACGTTATCGCGAAACCTATTTTTCAGCTTTTGAAAACAAATACTTTACAGGCGATGGCGCTTTGCGCGATAGCACAGGGTATTACCGCATCACGGGACGTGTGGATGATGTAATTATTGTTTCTGGCCACAACTTGGGTACCGCGCCCATTGAAGACGCCATAAACGAACATCCAGCTGTTGCGGAAAGTGCTATTGTAGGATTCCCGCACGACGTTAAAGGGAATGCGCTTTATGGTTTTGTTATTTTAAAGGAAATTGGCGAAAGCCGTCTCCACGAAAATTTGCGTAAGGAAATAAACCAAATCATTACAGAACATATTGGCCCGATAGCTAAATTGGATAAAATACAGTTTACCACAGGCTTGCCAAAAACCCGAAGCGGAAAAATAATGCGCCGCATTCTGAGGAAGATTGCAGAAAAAGACACCAACAATATGGGCGATATCTCCACCCTGCTAAACCCAGAGGTAGTGCAGGAAATTATGGATGGGGCGTTTTAAAAATGTATTAAATTTTATGAAAGAAATCCTTTGCGTATTGCTTTTGCTCATAAGTTTGACTTCTTTTTCACAGGAATTACAAAGTCCCGATAGAATCTTAACCTATGGTTTTCCGTATGATGCCCAGCGAAAAGCTATAAAATTTGTTGGAAAAAAATGGGGAATTGAACTCTATACAGTTGCAGATTGTGTGGTTTCAAAAAAACTAATAGATAGTGTTGAAACAATTCACACCAAACTCTGGAAAAAAATGGACAGTATTCACGGCGTTGATTCTGAAAAAAGATTCCGAAATGAGGTTATTGCTGAAATGAAAAAAATTGAAGAAGTCAATAAAATTTTTGAAAGGGACAGAAATATTAAAAAACTGTTACGTAAAATTGAGAGAGCCAAAAGACAAGCAAGCCCAAATTTAGAAGATGTTTCTGATGATGGAAATATTTATTATTGGACTGTCAATAGCTTTGAAATCAACTATAGTTCAGAATTTAAATGGAAACCCGAATTTATGGTTAGAATAAATTTAGCGGAAAGAAAAACGGAAATAATTGAAGCGGAATAGAAAAAAATCCTTTACAAACTCCATTATTGGATATTTACCATTAGTAAAAATTCCTTCCAGAACACACTCCATGTCAATTAAAAAGAAGCCCTGTAAATATTAAAGATGAAGTTTGATCTTATTAAATATTTTTATCCAAAAGAAATAATTTTAATCGATTTCAATTTTGGAAATGAAACTTTCGTCAATCGATTTAGACCGTATATTGATCAGGATAGAGGATATTTATATGATGAATTTTATAAATCTAAAAAGGAATATTTAGGTGAAATAAATTCGACTAATTTTTTTATCCGAAATAAAAGAAAGTTTTTGAACTCAAATGTGTCCGCAGCCTTTGCAAAAGGAAAAATCACGCAAGTGAATAACAAAACAACTGTTGAAATTGAATTAAATGAAAATAATGAATTCGCTGCATTTGGAAAAATCATTACACATCTTTTTTTAATAGCGTTAATCTGTCTTATTATTATAAAGGAAATATATCCACTATTAATTTTATTCATCCCATTTTCAATTGGATTTCTGGCCTTAACTAATCTTCTTCAAAAAAGAAAAAAGGAAAAATTCAAGGAAAACTTACTTAACATCATGTATGAATTACGGATTGAAAAAAACAATTTACAAAACCCTTTTTAAGCTATATCCTAAATAAACAACTCCCAACATTTGAAAACAAACAATTTACCATACATAACAATAATCGGAATAGGACTAATAATAGCTCTTGTCGGTTTTCTTACCTCACAACTGACTGACAATTATGATGCTGAAAATTGGACTTATATTGGACTTTGGATTAGTGAACTTACTGGTTTTTTTATGTTATTGCTAAATGGAACATTCATCAAATCAAAATATTTTCGAATTCTAAAAGGGGTAATAGCAATAATAATTATTGGAGCACTTTTCAGAATATTGCATTGGGAATATAACCGGTTGATTATGACAATTGGCTT
This sequence comes from Aequorivita soesokkakensis, assembly GCF_001641085.1. Lineage (GTDB taxonomy): Bacteria > Bacteroidota > Bacteroidia > Flavobacteriales > Flavobacteriaceae > Aequorivita > Aequorivita soesokkakensis. Next base: position 393,666 of record NZ_LXIE01000001.1, read on the forward strand.
CATTGGAATAATGTTGACTTATTTCTTCAGTTTTTTAAATAAAACAATAAAGAAAAGACTTGACTACTTAAAGTTAGTTTGGGTTATAGTTGCTTACACAAATGCAATCTTCACATATTTGCATATCATTGGAGATGAATATCAAGTTTTATCAAGTGCTATAATGTGGTTAGCAATTATTGACTATATGAAAACAGAAAGAGAAAAAAGAAGGTTATTCGATTAAAAACTAAAGGAAAGAAAAACCTCCTTTGATTGTGCTTGGGCAAAGCTTTATATGTGGTCCATCGACTATGCAAAGCCACTAAAAAATTATAGATTTTTCTTCTGAAATTAAACTATGTCGGTTTTTTTACCTTTATTTTTTTAATATATTTACAATTCCGCAATTCTATATCCATATCCCCACAATCAGAAACCCCTTTCTCATTGTGTTGATTAAGGGGTTTCGTCGTACCTAAAATTAGATACCCATTTTTTAAATCTACCAACTATTCTTCTTCCTCTTCAGGATGACGCTGGTTTTGTGGTCTGTTTTGAGGATTCCCTTGCTGATTTTGTTGTTGTTGATTTTGAGGGTTCCTTTGCTGATTTTGATTTTGTGTGCTCATAACAATTTTTATTTAAATTAATAATTCATTTTTCTTTTCACTATTAAAATTAGTTTTAAAAAAAACGATTTCAGTACAACAAAATCTTAAAAATGAATATGTAACATACACATTTAACTATCCATTATCTTAAATGTGGAATTTATTGGCATTCCTTTAATAGAACCACAATTGAACCTATTCAAATTATATAATCCCTCCTTTTCCTAATAAATCGGTAGAGTTGCGTATCTTTGCCGTTTTAAATTTTGAACCATGTACACCAACGCCCTGCAAGCCATTTCGCCCATTGACGGCAGATATGCATCTAAAACCGAAAGCCTTATTCCCTATTTTTCCGAAGAGGCGCTCATACGGTATCGTGTTCAGGTAGAAATTGAATATTTCATCGCTTTGGTGGAATTGGATCTTCCGCAGTTAGCAGATTTTGACCGAAATCTCTTTTCGGATTTAAGGGATTTATATCTTGAATTTACCGTGCAGGACGCGGTAAAAATCAAGGAAACCGAAAAGATTACCAATCACGATGTAAAAGCGGTTGAATATTTCATAAAAGAAAAATTTGACCATTTAAGCCTTCAAAAATTCAAGGAATTTATCCACTTTGGATTGACCTCCCAAGACATAAATAATACCGCCATTCCACTTTCGCTTAAAGACGCAATAAACAATGTTTATGTTCCGCTTTTAATGGAAGTGAAAAATAAACTAAAGGAACTTTCCGAAGATTGGGCACAGATATCCATGCTGGCTAGAACACACGGCCAACCTGCTTCCCCTACCCGTTTGGGAAAGGAAATTGAAGTTTTTGTGGTTCGTATTGAAGAACAGTTCGATTTAATGAACGATATAAAAAGCGCCGCAAAATTTGGTGGGGCAACCGGAAATTTCAACGCCCATAACGTTGCTTATCCAAACATAGATTGGAGAGCTTTTGGGAAAAAATTCGTTCAAAATACTTTGGGATTGCACCACTCTTTTCCAACTACGCAGATTGAGCATTACGACCACATGGCCGCGCTTTTTGATTGTTTGAAAAGAATAAACAATATATTGATTGATTTAGACAGGGATATTTGGACCTATGTTTCAATGGACTATTTCAAACAAAAAATTAAAGCAGGTGAAGTGGGCTCCAGCGCGATGCCCCACAAAGTAAACCCTATAGATTTTGAAAACAGTGAGGGGAACTTAGGAATTGCAAATGCACTTTTTGAACATCTTTCAGCAAAACTTCCTATAAGCAGATTGCAACGCGACCTTACTGATAGTACGGTTTTACGAAATATTGGTGTTCCTATTGGGCATACGCTAATCGCTTTTTATTCTACTTTAAAAGGTTTGAATAAATTATTGCTCAATGAAACAAAATTTGCCGAAGATCTTGAAAATAATTGGGCCGTGGTCGCTGAAGCAATCCAAACCATTCTGCGCAGGGAAGGTTATCCAAATCCATATGAAGCTTTAAAAGGATTAACGCGCACCAACGAACGGATTAACCAAACTTCGATTGCAAATTTCATAGAAACCTTGGAAGTTCCCGAAAGCGTAAAGCAGGAAATGAGAAGCATAACGCCCGGAAACTACACTGGAATTTAAAAAATAGACCAATAAAAAAGGCTTCAATCCAAATTTGGATGAAGCCTTTTTCGACTATTAATCAACTAATTTAATCTTTAAATATCTCTCCGAAGCCTTCTAATTTGGAAACATCCAAATCGCCTCTTTCAGCAGATTTCATCAATTTCAGCATTTGATCCGGGCGCATATTTTCACCCAATAATCTAAACACCGCAAACCCACGATTGTTATCGCTTGCAAAAACAATTACCTCGTCTATTGCATCCTCTTCACCTGTATATTTTAAAGTAGCGTTCCAATCATTGCTCTTTATTCGGGTCAATTCTTTGTATTGCTCTTGGTCCAAAATATCCTTCAATTCGTTTCTTTCCTTTTCAAAATCAGCGGTATCCCCTTCTTTTATAGGGTAGGCAACCACATTTACTTTTTTGATTGTATTTAGGATATCCTTCTCTTCCTGTGTGAAATTGTTGTTCCTGCCTTGAAGCAAACTGGCTGCAATGTCCATTTTTACAAATTTATCGTCATCTTGCTTTTCAACCAAATACTTCTGCAAGGATTTGTCGCTACAGGAAGTCAAGGCCATGGCACCCAAGATTAAGGCTATAAAATATCTTGCAAGTACCATAATTATTGCTTTTTGTTTTTGTCAATATTTTTCAATTGTTCGCTACCGGGAACTTTTAAATCTTCGGTCAATTTTGAAATTTGCTTTAGGTCAATATTTCCTGTAATGCTCATGATTACTGTCATCGGTTTTCCGTCCACGATTCCGTCAAGGTGCATTAAAAGCTCGCTTACAAAGTTTTCATTCTTACCTTCCTTGCTGTAAAATTTGATGTTTTTTCCATCGTCCTTTACGCGCATCAATTCCCCCAAACTCTTGGAGCCAGCCACATATTTTGAAACGGCAGCATCCATTTTTTGGGCCATTGCCGGATTTTCAGTGGTGAAAATCTTGATGTTGTCCAAATCGTTTACCATTTTTAGATAGGCCTGCGCTTCCGGGTCAGAGGAATTTAGATCCATCTTGCTCAAAAGTTTGAACATATTTTTGGTAACCACTACAGAGGTTACATCTTTTTCGTCCTCAAAGGAATCGAAAGCGTTTTGTGCCAATGATGCCATCGGCATAATTGCCAGTGCTAGTATTATTGCTATTTTTTTCATTGTTTGTTATTGTTTATTGTTTATTTCTATTTTTTTATTGGTTTATTATAAATCTTTTAGCTCTCTCATTAAGGCAAGAGTTTTCCTTTGCTCTTTGCTCTTTAATACTATTCAAAAATTTTATCCTTGGTTATTGCAAATTGTTCAACGAACGTTATCTGCTCTGCCCCTTTGTTTAAATTTTCGGAAAGAAGCATCATTGCTTTTTTACTCTTTTCAAAAGCTGCCAAAGCTTCCTTCTCCTCTTGTGTGTAATGTGGTTGTGAAAAATAAAAACTTCCCACACCGAAAGCCACTACAAGCATTGCCGCAACAGAATACCACCAAGTTTTATTGGTTTTTGATTTACGTTCCGGCAAATTAAATTCTCTGCTGGAGTGCTCTTCTTTAGCCACTTGAAAGCCTGCAAACATTGAGGTGTATTGCTCTAAATGTTCCGCAACATTATTACTGTTGAAATAGTCCCGCAACAATTTTTCTTCCGCTAAACTGGTATTACCTTCAAAATAGGCTTCCAGTAATTTTTCTATTTTAACTGATTCCATAATTGTATTTTTTTATCATTTCGTCCCTAACTGTTTTGCGGGCGCGGGAAAGCGCCACTCTAATTGCCGTTTCGTTACTCTCCAGCATTTTTGCGATTTCTGAAAACTCAAATTGTTCCACATCCCGCAATTGAAGCACTAGTTTCTGTTGCTCGGGCAAGGTTTCCATTATTTGGAAAACCAGTTCAACCCCATCATTCGCTTCAATATTTCTTTCAATATTTTCTGAAGTTTGATAATTGCTGTGCACAATTTTCAAATTTGAAGCCTGTTTTGATTTTAATCGATCCAAGCAATAATTTTTGGTCATTGTAATGGCAAACGCTTCAGGGCTTTTATAATTTTCAATCTGTTGCTTTCCTTTCCATAGTTTCATAAAAATTTCCTGCACTGCATCCTCGGCTTCGTCCTTGGAAACCAAAATTCTCTTGGCCAAACGATATAGCTTATCCTTGAGCGGCATTACTATAGTTATAAATTCGTTTCTGTCCATTTGGTTTTGGTTGTGTTTTTGGCCTTCTAATTTAATGACGAATCGCGCCCATTTTTGTTACAATGAAATGTTTTCCTATTAATAAATGAAGGTATGATGCAAAGTATCAGATTAATTTCGACTAAAAAACATATTTTTACAACTGCAATATAATCCCTAATTTATCTGTTTTAAAGAATCCCTTAATAAAACCTTTTTATGAAACGAAAAATTTTCATCCCTTTTTTGATTGTTTCTGCCCTATTTGTTTCCTGTTTTGAAGATGCGGACGACAACCTTCAGCCCGCCGCTACTATTGACATTCAAAACTTTATTTATCGCGGCTTGAATTATTTTTACCTTTATAAAGCTGATACGCCGGAGCTTGCCAACGACGCTTTTGCTGGCCAGGATGAACTAAATGCCTTTTTGGATAATTATGATTCTCCCGAAACTTTATTCGATTATCTAAAATCGCCACAAGATCGTTTCAGTAATCTTTACAGCGATTATACCTTAATTGAAAACGCTTTGAGCGGAATAACACTGAGCAACGGAATGGAGTTTGGTTTGGTGTATTATCCGGATGGAAGCGGAAATGTTTTTGGTTACGTCCGTTATGTTTTGCCAAATACCGATGCGCAAACGCAAGGTTTAAAACGTGGGGATCTTTTCACGACCATAAATGGGCAACAGATAAACGAAAACAATTACAATGATTTGCTGGCGCCAAATAGCTATACCATTGGTCTTGCAACTTATAACGGTACGGATTTTACGTCCACAGGTATAACAGCTACCCTTAATAAAACCCAATACAACGAAAACCCCGTTTATAAGGCACAGACGCTGGAGATTAATGGCGAAAAAATAGGTTATTTAATGTACAATGGTTTTATTAGAGATTATGATGCAGAGTTAAACAATGCTTTTGCACAATTTAAATCAGACGGGGTAAATAGCCTTGTCTTGGATCTTAGATATAATGGCGGAGGCTCCGTGGAAACCGCAACAGACCTTGCCAGTATGATTACGGGGCAATTTAACGGGCAGGTTTTTTACAAAGAATTCTGGAATGAAGATAGGCAGCCCGAATATGCCGAAAACGGCGTTTTTGACAACTCTATCAGCAACGGAAACGCAACGAATAGTTTAAATCTTTCTAAAGTATATATACTTACCACAAGAAGAACAGCTTCTGCCAGTGAATTGGTTTTAAACGGACTGAGACCCTATATAGATGCCGTACAGGTTGGAGATACAACTACGGGAAAATTCCAAGCGTCTTTCTTGCTTTATGATGCACCTGCGCCACAATTCAGTAGAAATGAGGCAAATCCCAATCATACCTATGTAATGCTTCCTTTGGTCTTTAAAACTGCGAATGCTGCTGGAAATACAAATTATAATGACGGACTCTTTCCGCAGATTCCTATGCAGGAAGATTATTTCAATCTTGGGCAATTGGGCGATGCCAACGAACCGTTTTTGGCAGCTGCTTTAAATGAGATTTTACCCAGGCCATTACCTGTTCGCCGTGATTTTAGACCTTTAAAGGAAATTTCAAACAGTAAGGCAAATTCTCCTTTGTATGAGAAAATGATTGGTGAAAAGAAATAATTTCATTCTATAAAAAACAAAATCCGGATACGACCCAATGGTTATATCCGGATTTTTTTTAGAATTTTAAAACTAATCGTTGAAGTAAATCCCACCGGGAATTATCCCCGTTTGAAATTCCTGAATTTGTTGATTGGTTGAAAGGTCAAATATTTTCAAACTTCCGTTGCTCGCAAAATCGCCTGCATCAGTTGCATAAAGTTTTCCGTTATGTGCTTCAAGGGCATAAAAGAATCCGTTGATAATTTCAGCACCGGGCAAGCTTACTGAAGCGCTATTAACTTTATAAACCTTCCCGTCTAGATTATAATATAGATTTGCCCCATCTATTGTCAAACCAGTTGGATGCTGGGTAATAGCCAAATTATATGTATTTGAAACCTGTCCATTTGAAAGATCAATTTTAACAAGCGAACCTGCAGTTTCATTACCCGTATAGCTAGGATTTCCACCGCACAAAACGAATAATGAATTTCCAGAAACCACCATTGAGTTTGGAACATCGCCTACGTTTATAGTGCTTTCAACAGTATTTCCGGAAATAACAGAAATCAAATTATTCTGTCCGAAACCGCCTTGATGGGCAACGTAAATTTTATTACCGTTGGAAACCATTTTTTCAGGACCGAAAGATACTGGAATTGTTGCTGAAACAGCATTACTGCGCAAATCTACCACCGAAACAAAATCGTCTGTGTTATCATTTGGATCACCCCAATTGGTAACATACCCCTTATTATTATCCGTTCCCAAAAAATATCTCGGGTTATTGATTCCGGTTTTAATTGAATCCACACTTTCAAAACTGTAGCGATTTACAATTTCAATTTTTTGCGAATTGTTTACAACGATGTATGCATTTTCATCCTGAAAATTCATAGACTGAACTATGTTGCCCAAATCCTTTCCGTTTACGGTTAAAAAAATATGTTGCTGTACATCGGTAAAGTCTTCCGAAATAAAAGTAACATTCCCAGTTCCTGCACCAAAAGGGCCTTCATTGGTTACAAAAATACCTTTTTCATAAGCCTCCGGTGGGTTTGGGCCCGGTTGTGGATCATCGTCATTGCTACAGGATATAAACAGCACTGTTGCAAAAGTTAAGAACAATAGTTTTTTCATCGTTTTCATTTGTTTAAATATTAAATTTTAAGAATAATTGTAGGTTTCGGGAAGGCATTGGCCGGTAGGCAACGTTTTCATAATAAACATCAAAAACGTTTTTAAGCCTTGCTCCCAAAGTTATTTGTGGGTTTGAGCGAAAGGTAAATTCTGAACCCAAGTTGAAAATTTTATATGCCTTCACTGCGTTGGAATTATCTGTTGTAGTATATATCCCTCCATTATAAAGTCCTTGTAAATAGACCATTAGGGTTTTAAAATCATACTGAAATGTTCCCGTAGCTTTATGAAAAGGAACATAAATAAGCTGCTTCTCCTTTTCCAAATCCTCTGCTTTGGTGTATGAATAGTTTGCAGTAAAGCCAAGTGTATGTTGGGAAAATATTTTTACAGAATAACCTACAACCACTTCCGCACCGTAATTTCTGGTTTTGTTGATGTTTACGGGCTCCCAAATTCCACCACTTCCGGGAATCCATTTTATTAAGTCTTCGGAAGAAATATAATACGTCGCAATATCTGCCTTCAGTTTTCCAAATGAAAATTCCTGACCAAGTTCCAATTGATAGGAGGTTTCGGGCTGTAAAGCAATATTTCCACCCGCATACCAATACAAATCATTAAATGTGGGAACGCGATAATTTTTTGAACCATTCAGTCGAAGTTCATAATTTTTTGAAACGCTCCACTTCACATCCGCGGAAAAAAGGAATGGGTTGTCAAAATCATTCAAAAATTCCTTTCTGAAATTAATTCCATAACTAAATGCCGCAGAAATTTTATGGTTCAGCAACACAACGGCAGCCAATGTTTTTCGTGAATTTTTCCCCACATTATCACCTTTGGCAGTTATGTAACTATATTCCATCTTTCCATTTATGCGAAGTTTTTTCCGAAGAAAAATTTCAGTCTGCAAGGCGCCTATAAATGTATTTGCCCTGCCTTGATCAAAAAGTGGTTTTTCACTATCCGGAAAATATCTGTATTGTTCAAAAAGATGTGCCACGCTTGCTTTTGTGTCAAAAACACCTATTTTTTGTTGCAATTGCCAAAGGTTTCGAGTTGCAACATCTTTATATCCGTCCTTCCCAATTGTATTTAAACTGCCAGAAAAATTGCGGTCGTTATAGGTGTATTCCGAATTCCAGGTAGCCACGCCACGCTTCAACCTTCTCGCTTCATTTACAGTTGCGGCAAAACGTAAAAACTGTCCGTGATTGTTTTTTCTATTCTTTCCCACAAAATCATAATCATTTTCAGAACTCACAAAATTAACGCCCAAACTTAAGTAATGATCACCCCAAGTTTGTGTGGTACTGGCATTCCCTCCTACAGTTGAAAAGCTTCCGTAATTAAGTGAAACTTGCGTAGAATCAATTTTTTTAAAAGAATAGGAATTGTTTAAATGAATACTTCCACCGACGGCTCCACTGCCATATTGCACGCCACCACCGCCACTTCTTATTGAAATTTCATTGTAATTAAAAGGTGAAATGGTGTTAAAATCCGTTTGCCCGGTAAAAATAGAATTGATGTTTATTCCGTTCCAAATCACCGCCGTTTGAGCAGCATTTGTTCCCCGGAAGCTAGGCGAAGAAACCATCCCGAAACCATTTTCCTTAAAATAAATTGAAGAATTATAACGAAGTGTTTCTGTTAACGAGCTTGCATTTCTTTCAATAATGGAATCGCTCAGTTTTTCAAGTTTAAATCCTTTTGAAAAATGCACGAGTTTTGAGTCTGTCAACATCACTTCCGGTAACTGCTGAATACTGTCCAATTGAGCAAAAACAGAAGTAGTGCACAGAAAAAAAATAAAAATAATATGGAAACCGTTTTGCTTCATAATTCAACCTTTATCCCGAAAGTTTGATGATTTTATGTTATGAATCTGGCAGGTCTCCTGGCTTGTCTTTTGTGCCACCTTCCCATCCGCAAAAGCGAACAGTGGTTTTGAAGTATGCACGCCCGAAAATTTTCGGGACGACTTACAGTTGCGGGAACAGCATAGGATTTATGATTTTATATTTACGATTGCTGATTTTCAGATTTCAACAAATAAATTCATTCTCATGTACCTATTTCCCTTTTAAGAGCATTTTTATTTTGAAAATTGCTCACCAAAATTCCTTGCAAAAATAGACTTTAAAAATTAGTTCGCCCAAACAAAACCATTATTTTTGGGGATGCAAAAAATTGTTTTCTTCTTTAGTTTCTTCATCATTTTTACGGCGTGCAAAAACAACGGTGACACTATTAAAACTAAAAAAAGTGAAAATCCAAAACGGAAAATGATTGATATAAAATATGCCGAAGGCTTTGAAATCGAGGATTTAGGAGATCTAAAAATAATAACCTTAAAAAACCCGTGGCCAGGAACTGAAAAAACCTTTAAATATGGTATTGTTAACGAAGGCGTTATATTAGACTATCTCGGCGCGCTTGATGCTGTTGTACAAAAACCTATCAAAAAAATTGTTGTTACCTCCACAACCCATATTCCCTCTTTGGAAATGTTGGGTGAAGCAGAACGTTTGGTCGGTTTTCCCAACCTCGATTATATTTCTTCAGAAAAAACAAGACAGCTAATTTCTGATGGAAAAATAACCGAGCTCGGCAAAAACGAAGATATAAATACTGAAATTTTAATAGATTTAGCGCCAGATGCAGTAATTGGTTTTGCTATAGATGGAAACAATTCAACCTTCGCGACTATTGAAAAAACGGGTATTCCCGTGCTTTATAATTCAGACTGGACAGAAACTTCCCCTTTGGGAAAAGCGGAATGGATAAAATTTTTTGGTGTACTATTCAACAAAGAGAAAGAGGCAGACAGCATTTTCAAAACAATTGAAACCGAATACCTTTCAGCAAAAAAACTTGCTTCCGAAGCAAAGGAAACACCCACTGTTATTAGTGGCGCAATGTATAAAGATGTTTGGTATTTGCCACAGGGAGACAGTTGGGGCGCACAGTTTATAGCAGACGCTAATGGCGATTACCTTTGGAAAGATTCAAAAGGCACTGGCGGTTTATCATTAAGTTTGGAGTCAGTTTTGGATAAAGGCCACGACGCCGAAGTTTGGATTGGTCCGGGACAATTTACTACTTTGGAAGAAATGAAAAACGCAAATAATGCTTACACACAATTTGCTGCTTTTAAAACGAACAATGTATATTCCTATAGTTTAAAAAAAGGCAAAACCGGTGGTGTAATCTATTTTGAATTGGCACCAAACAGACCGGATCTGGTTTTAAAGGATTTGATTAAAATTCTACATCCCGAATTATTAACCGAACACGAACTTTATTTTTTTGATAAACTGAAATAATGCAAGCCGCAAAAACATACAAGCTTCAATTCGCAGCACTTTTTGTGGTGCTAATTGTTGCTTTTTTGGTGAATTTGAGTATGGGTTCGGTTTCAATTCCTTTAAAGGAAATAATTTCGGTTTTTACCGGGAATGGCGCATCCAAAGAAACGTGGCAGTACATTTTAATGGATTATAGACTGCCCAAAGCAATTACCGCAATGCTTGCGGGCGGCGGCTTGGCAATTTCAGGTTTACTGATGCAGACCCTTTTTAGAAATCCATTGGCGGGACCTTTTGTTTTGGGACTTAGCAGTGGTGCGAGTTTGGGAGTGGCAATTTTAATTTTGGGTGCCAGTGCTTTCGGTGGATTTTTCGGAACAATTCTGTTAAGCCAATGGAGTTTGGTCATAGCCTCGGCCTTGGGAAGTTTTTTGGTGCTGCTGGCAGTTTTGGCAGTAACTTTCAGAATAAAGGACACCATGGCAATCTTGATAATCGGACTGATGTTCGGCAGCGTTACGACGGCCGTTGTCTCGGTTCTTTCCTATTTCAGCAACGCGGAACAATTGCAACAATACATCTTTTGGTCCTTCGGAAGTTTAGGAAACCAATCGTGGCAAGGCGTTTTGATTTTAATCCTCTGTTTTATGGTCGGTTTGGCGCTGAGTGTTTTCAGCAGTAAATCTTTAAACGCACTATTGTTGGGCGAAAACTATGCTAAAAGCATGGGGCTTCACATAAAACGAACCACATTAATAATAATTCTCGCCACCAGCATACTTGCGGGAAGTATAACAGCCTTTGTGGGGCCAATCGCTTTTATAGGTTTGGCGGTGCCGCATTTGGTACGCCAGGTTTTTAAAACCTCCAACCATTTAATTTTGCTTCCCGCGGTATTACTTTGCGGCAGTTTGTTGATGCTAATTTGCGATACTGTGGCACAATTGCCTTTCAGTGAATTTACATTGCCAATTAACGCAATCACTTCATTAATTGGGGCTCCAGTTGTAATTTGGTTATTGGTAAGAAAACGAAAACTCTTCTTTTAATGGCTTTGGAAGAAAAACATATCATTCTGCAAACGCATAATCTGAGCGTAGGCTATTCAAAAAAAGGAAGTGATTCCATCATTGCGGAAGGAATTGATTTTTCTATTGAAAAAGGTGAACTGGTTGGAGTTGTTGGCGCGAATGGTATTGGAAAATCAACCCTTTTAAGAACTTTGACGGGAATGCAAAACGCTTTAAAAGGGTCAATTTTTTTAAACGGAAAAAGTTTAAACGAATATTCCTCCTTTCAGCTTGCAACACAGTTGAGCGTGGTTTTGACCGAAGCGCCCGCTTCTAAAAATCTTTCAGTTTTGGAAATGATTTCATTGGGAAGACAGCCCTATACAAATTGGATGGATTCACTTTCCGAAATAGATAAAAAGGCAATAAATTTCGCTTTGGAAGCTACGGAAACCACAGCACTTACCCACCGAAAATGTTATGAATTGAGCGATGGCCAAATGCAGCGCGTTGCTATTGCACGCGCATTGGCACAAGACACACCGTTAATTATTCTCGATGAACCCACAACACATTTGGATTTATATCATCGCGCCTACGTTTTGAAACTTTTGAAAAACCTTGCGAAGGAAACAGGGAAAACCATACTTTTTTCAACCCACGAAATAGATTTGGCAATTCAGCTTACCGACAAAATGTTGGTAATGGCAAAAGACGGAACCTATATTGATGCTCCCTGCAAATTGATTGAAGATGGACGGTTTGAAGCACTTTTCCCGAAAGAAACCATAGATTTTGATTCAAAGACCGGAAGGTTTACCATTCGGAAATAAGTATATTTACTTTAAAATTCATTGTGATGAACGAAACTTTTCTATTCCTCTTGCTCGCCGCTATCTGCTTATTGATTGGAGCGTTTATAGGTAATCTTTTTGCCCGTTTAAAAAACAAAACAGAAACCAGTAAACTGGAAGAGCGACTTCAGAATACTTTGATGCAGGAAGAAAAGCTGAATGAACGTTTGGGTCTTTTGGCTTCGGAAAAAGATATTTTACAGAAAGAAAAGGAGCAGGCGAATGTTCAGCTTTCAAGACAGAGTGCCGAATATGAAGCACTTCGGAACGAACTTGAAAAAGAAAAAGAACGCTTCAGAAATTTTGAAAAGGATTTTGAGGATAAATTTTCCCTTTTGGCCGATAAAATCCTGATTGATAAAACAGCAAAATTCACAGAATCAAACAAAGAAAACATTGAAGGAATACTAAAACCCTTAAACCAAAAAATCAAGGATTTTGAAGAAAAAGTAGGGAAAAACAATATAGATTTCATCAAAACCCACGCAGAATTAGGCAAACAGCTTCAGTTTTTAAATGAACAAAACATCAAAATAAGTCAGGAAGCAGACAATCTTACAAAAGCTTTAAAAGGAGATTCCAAAATTCAAGGGAATTGGGGAGAAATGATACTTTCCCGGGTTTTGGAGGAATCCGGTTTGGAAAAAGGAAGGGAATACACAATCCAGGATAGTCACGATAATCCCGATGGAGGAAGATTACAGACAGACGTAATTATACATTTACCTGATGGGAAAAAAATGATAATTGACAGTAAAGTTTCGCTCACCGATTTTGAAAGATACGTTTCGGAAGAAAACGAAGACCTTAAAAAAAGATATCTAAAAGATCATATTGATTCCATCAAACGGCATATCGTTACGTTGAGTGAGAAGAAATATTATCACGCCATTAACGAGAGCCCGGACACTATTTTTATGTTTGTCCCAATTGAGCCCGCTTTTGCAATTGCCGTTGCAAATCAAAAGAATCTGTACCAAGAGGCATTTAAAAGAAAAGTAATGATCGTGACGCCTTCCACACTTTTAGCTGCATTGCGATTAGTTGAAAATCTATGGGAAAATGATAATCAAAAAAGAAACACTTTGGAAATTGCAACGGAAGCAGGAAAATTATACGATTCGTTTGTAGGACTTTTGGACGAACTGACAAAAATTAAAAGACAGATGGGAACCGTGCAAAGTTCTTTTGATAGTGCTTTAGTGAAATTAGAAGGAAAGGGAAATTTAGTGAGAAGGGTAGAAAAATTAAGAAAACTTGGGGCTATTGCTAGTAAAAGCATCGACCAAAAAATTCTGAAAACAGAAAACACACAGGAGGAGTTGCCGGAAAATTAATTTTTAAAACTACTTTTTCGCAATCTTTAAAGTGGTTTGCATACCATTTGAAGTGACTTTTACAAAATACAAACCGCTGTTTAGCCTGCTCATATCCACTTGTGTAAGAGTGCCGGCGCCTTTCCCTTCAGAAACAAGTGTACCCAAAACATTGTAAATTTGATAGTTATCTACTTTAAATAAAGAAGAAATGGTCAATTCATTTCTTACTGGGTTCGGATAAAAATTTAAATTTTTGAAAAATTTGTCCTCTGTGGAAAGTTTACTAACCACAGTAACCTTTCCGTGCATAGATGGATCTGAATCGTTTCGATATTCGGTAGTTCCGATTTTTGTGAAAGTATAAGAAAACTCACCGTTATTCCCCTTCAAAGTACCACTGTCAAAGTTCTCTGTTCCGTTTGAAACGCTTGTAACACTTTTTTGTGAAGCATCTGCCCATTTCCAAAGCACGGTATCTCCAACCTCAATAGTTGGACTTGCAACGGATTCATTAATGCCCTGTCCCCATGGAATTTCAAAAACATTCTGCGCAGTGAGAATGTTCATTGTAATAAAAAAAAGGAACAAAGTAATTTTTTTCATAAATGAATGGTTAAGTAGGTTAGCAATCTAAATTTACGAAAAAATATTAACACAAAATCGTGCCACAATTAAAACATCTCATTATTTGCTCAGATACATTTTTCTTCTTGCGTAAAGATCGTAAAAAGCGTCATCTTTTAAACTATCTATAAACAAGATACTTTCACCTGTACTCTTCATTTCTGGCCCCAATTGTTTGTTCACATTCGGGAATTTGTTGAAACTGAAAACAGGTTGCTTGATTGCAAATCCTTCCAGTTTTGGATTGAAATCGAAATCGGTCACTTTATTATGGCCCAACATCACTTTTGTGGCATAATTAACATAAGGCTCCCCATACGCTTTCGCAATAAATGGAACGGTTCGCGAAGCACGCGGATTGGCTTCAATAATATAAACCATATCGTCTTTTATGGCGAATTGGATATTTATTAATCCAACGGTTTTCAGTGCTTTTGCAATTTTAAAAGTATGGTCTTTTATTTGTTGCATCACAAATTCGCCAATATTGAAAGGTGGCAACGTAGCATTTGAATCTCCGGAATGGATTCCGCAAGGTTCAATATGTTCCATTATTCCAATGATGTAAACATTTTCACCATCGCAGATTGCATCAGCTTCGGCTTCAATTGCGCCATCCAAATAATGATCCAGCAACAATTTGTTATTCGGAATTTTACGAAGCAAATCAACAACATGTTCTTCCAATTCCTTTTTATTGATAACAATTTTCATCCCCTGTCCGCCCAAAACATAGGAAGGACGAATTAAAAGCGGAAAATCCAATTGGTCGGCAAGTGCCAAGGCTTCTTCCGTAGTTTCAGCCACACCAAATTCTGGATAGGGAATATTGTTTTCCTTCAAAAGCGATGAAAAACTTCCGCGATCTTCGGCTAAATCCAAAGATTCATAAGTTGTTCCAATTATTTTTATACCGTATCTATCAAGCTTTTCAGCAAGTTTTAAAGCTGTTTGTCCACCCAACTGAACGATAACGCCTTCGGGCTTTTCGTGGCGAATGATGTCGTAAATATGTTCCCAAAAAACAGGTTCAAAATACAGTTTGTCCGCAACGTCAAAATCCGTGGAAACGGTTTCCGGGTTACAGTTAATCATTATGGTTTCGTATCCACATTCCGCTGCAGCCAGAACGCCGTGAACACAGCAATAATCAAACTCGATGCCCTGCCCTATTCTATTTGGACCAGAACCGAGGACGATTATTTTTTTCTTTTCGGTAACAATACTATCGTTTTCTGAATACGGTTTTTCGCCTTCCAGTTGCATTTCGTTTTCGAAAGTAGAATAGTAATAAGGCGTCTCAGCTTTAAATTCCGCAGCACAGGTATCAACCAATTTATAAACGCGCTGAATGTTCATTTCTTCACGTTTTTTGTAAACTTGGCTTTCCAAGCATTTCAGCATATGCGCTATCTGACGGTCGCCGTAGCCTTTTTGTTTGGCTTCCAATAATAATTCCCTCGGAAGTGTTTCCAAAGTGTATTTTGAAATTTCCTTTTCCAAAAGAAATAATTCCTCATATTGGCGAAGAAACCACATATCAATTTTGGTAATTTCGTGAATTCTGCTCAGCGGAATTCCAATCTGTATCGCATCATAAATAACGAAAACACGGTCCCAACTTGCGTTTTTCAGCTTGTCAAGAATCTGTTCGTAATTGGTATAACTTTTTCCGTCCGCGCCAATTCCATTTCGTTTAATTTCAAGAGATTGTGTGGCTTTATGTAATGCTTCTTGAAAAGAACGGCCTATGCCCATTACTTCTCCAACTGATTTCATTTGAAGTCCTAAAGTTCTATCAGACCCTTCAAATTTATCAAAATTCCAACGTGGGATTTTTACGATTACGTAATCCAAAGTTGGTTCAAACAAAGCCGAAGTTGATTTTGTTATTTGGTTGTTCAATTCGTCCAACCTATAGCCAATAGCCAATTTCGTGGCGATTTTCGCAATTGGATAGCCAGTTGCTTTCGATGCCAAGGCTGAAGAACGTGAAACACGTGGGTTAATTTCAATAGCAATAATTTCTTCTTCCTCATCAGGGCTAACGGCAAACTGAACATTACAGCCCCCTGCAAAATCCCCAATACTGCGCATCATATGGATTGCCATATCGCGCATTTTTTGGAAAGTGCGATCGTTCAATGTCATTGCAGGCGCTACTGTAATGGAATCTCCAGTATGAATTCCCATTGGGTCCATATTTTCAATGGTACAAATGATGACAACGTTATCGTTATTATCGCGAAGCAATTCCAGCTCATATTCCTTCCAACCCATCATCGCCTTGTCTATCATCACCTCGTGGATGGGTGAAATTTCAAGTCCGTGGGACAATAATTCATCAAAATCCTCTTCTTTATAAACAATGGAAGCACCGGCACCTCCCAACGTATAGGACGCCCTAATAACTAAAGGAAAACCGAATTCCTGTGCTATCTCCTTTCCTTGCAGGTATGAATTTGCGGTGGCTTGGGGTGCCATTGGCACGCCAATCTTTTCCATCAATTCACGAAACTTTTCGCGGTCTTCGGTAATGTTTATGGCATCAATATCTACCCCAATTAATTTTACTCCGAAATCCTTCCAAATTCCTTTCTCATCCGCTTCAATACATAAATTTAATGCGGTTTGTCCGCCCATTGTTGGCAGCACCGCATCAATTTGCGGATGCTCTTTCAATATTTTTATGAGTGATTTTGTGGTAAGCGGCAGCAAGTAAATATGATCGGCCATGGAAGGGTCGGTCATAATGGTTGCGGGGTTGCTGTTAATCAAAATTGTTTCAATTCCGTCTTCGCGTAAAGAACGCAATGATTGTGAACCGGAATAATCAAACTCGCATGCTTGACCAATAACAATAGGGCCTGAGCCAATAATTAGAACTGATTTAATGGATGGATTTTTAGGCATTTTTTTTACTTTTTCGGTGTTGCAAAATTACGATGCATTCGGGTATAAAAAAAAGGTGTTGCTTAGTTAAACAACACCTTTTATATATAATTTATCAACATTATTTTTTGTGACGGGCTTCAGAAGATACAGATAGTCTCTTTCTGCCTTTCGCTCTGCGGGCAGCCAAAACCTTTCTTCCGTTTACAGAAGCCATACGCTCTCTAAAACCGTGTTTGTTTCTTCTTTTTCTTTTTGATGGCTGAAATGTTCTTTTGCTCATTATAGTATGCTTTAACTTCTGTAATATCTTGTTTCAAAAACTTTAGAGTACTCCCTCAAAAGTCGGGTGCAAATATACAATCATTTTTTACTTTCCCAAATGTAAATATCAAATTATTTTTATTTGTTTTTTATACCTTTGTCGACCTTTCTAATTTTACACAAATATTCAATGAAATCAGTAATTTACCTAATACTATTCCTAAACATTCTAGGTTTACAAACTATAACGGCCCAAGAAAAACTTCAGTACAATCTTAAAAAAGACGATGTTTTCAGAATTGAACAAAACGCCGTTCAAAATATTGTCCAGAAAATGGATAGCATAGAACACCAAATGACCAATACCATTGGCGGAATTTTCTTAATGAAAGTTGTAAACATTATTGATGGAAAATATGTGTTTGAAGTAAATTTTGAAAAATTCAAGTTTAAAACCGAATCTGACATTTATGGTATTTTATCAGATGTTGATACTGACGTTCCACCTGCCGATGAAGAAGATATTATGGCTAAGGTTTTTCAAGGATTAATCGGCCCAAAATTCCGAATGGTTATGTTGAAAACGGGACAGATAGAATCACTTACTGGCACTGAAAATCTTATAGAAAATATGATCAAGCAAGTTGAAATGGGTGATGAAGCCACAAATTCGCTGATAAAGGAAACTTTTGAAAAGGAGTTCAACAATCAAGATATGCTTGAAAGTTTGCAACAGTTTACTTTTATCTACCCCGAAGTTAAAGTGAAAGTAAACCAAACCTGGACTAACAATTATACCGGTCCCGTAAACGCTGAGAATACTTGGAAATTAGTAAGCTACTCCAAAGATGATGCTATTGTTCTTAGCGCAAATTCAACCGTTGTGATGGAAACAAAAGATGATTCTGTTATAATGAAACTAACTGGAAATCAGCAAACGGAAGCAACGTCTAGTGCATCTTCTGGGTTTATAAAAACTATGGAAGTAAACCAAGAAACGGAAGGAGCTACAATCGTTCCAGAAATAGACAATAATGAAATTCCAACATCACTTACATCAAAAATAACATACAAATTACTTTAAAATGTTCAATAAAAATATAAAATTAGTTTTAGCCGCCTTAGTGATTGGAGCTGCTGTTTGGCAGTTTACGGAAATAGAAATCGGCAACGGAATTATGCTTATTTTGCTTTCGTTGATATTCGTCTTTCTCTATTTCAAAAACGAAATCATTTTGCTTGCCTTTCTTCGCCTTCGGAAACAGGATTTTCCGGGAGCTAAAAAATGGCTCGACAAAATTGGCAATCCAAGTACCGCATTAGTACCGAAACAGGAAGGATATTATAATTATTTAAACGGTTTGATGGTTTCCCAAACCAATATGATCGAAGCTGAGAAATATTTTAAAAAAGCTGAAAAACTTGGTTTAAATATGTCTGCAGATATGGCGATGACCAAATTGAACCTGGCAGGTATTGCCATGACGAAGAATCGTAAGCGTGAGGCAGAACAGCTAATGGCCGAAGCAAAAAGCCTTGACAAACACAATATGCTGGACGACCAAATTAAAATGATGAAACAGCAAATGAAAAAAATGGGGCAACCTAAGCAGCAATTTGGGCGCGGCGGTCGTGGCGGAAGAAGGTTCTAAACAAGATTTCTTAAATAGTTTTCTACTTATTGTGCATTTCATCGAATTTTTATAACTATTTGTCGAATAGCGAGTTATAAATATTTAAACTACCTTAACTTTGCACAAAGCTTACGCTTATGGGTAGAAAACTACTTTATCTCTTCTTTTTATTTTCCATAACAGTACAATCACAGATTGAACAAGGCTCCCTATTTTCCGAAGCTATTGGTAAAAATATTAAGAAGTATGTGAAAAATTCTCAAAATGCTTATGCAGACCAGGACTTTGAGCGTGCGGAATTCTTATTTGACTCCCTTATTAATAATGTTGTAAACGGAAGTTATCTCGATAATTTTAAAGTGAGAAAACTTTCAGGGAAAAAAATAGAGCTTTATAAATTTGAAAGGCCAGTTTTTTTAATGACTTATGCCTCTTGGTGTACTCCCGGCGTTGGGGAAATCCCCGCCTTAAACGAAATCGCTGAAAAGCATTATCAAGATATTGACTTTGTTGTCCTATTTTGGGATTCAAAGGAAAATGTTCGGAAATCTACCCGTGATTATTCCAGCAAAATAAACGTCGTTTATGTGGATGAAAGAGAAAACACCAACGACCATATTGTGGAAATAATGAAACACAGTCTTGGTTTTCCAACGTCTTTCTTTATTGACGAAAACAAACGTATTGTTGATGTTAGGCGCGGTGTACTTCACCCCTACAACGAAAAATATGAAATTTCTTTTGAACTAAATTATAACTCCTTCCTTAATGGAATTTCGTTGCTCAAAAATTTGGGTAGTGAAGAAAAAGAGCATTTCGCATCAAAACAAAACCCGTAAAAAAAATATTTTTTTACGGGTTTTTTTATTTGAATTATCCCTACTGTTAATTGTAATATCCTTTTTCTGGAATTTCTATAAAATATTCCTTCCCTGAAGAATTTTTCAAAAAAGTATCACGAAGCCACGGATTGTGGAGTTTTAAAATTTTATAATTAATCCCGTAAGGTTTTACCCATTCGGCCCAATCTTCAACAGGCGTATTAACCTTTACTTTAAACGTTGGGATATTTGTGTACAAATCTTTTTCCCTAAAATTAAAACCATATTGCTGTGGATGGGTCATAATTTCCTTCAAAGCCAATATTCTGAATACATAACGGCTTGTTTCATCATTCAAAAGTAAATCGTAATAACTGGTTTCCTTTTGTCTGTTTATTTGCTTGTTCATTCCGCCAGAACCTGCATTATAAGCAGCCGCAGCCATTGTCCAACTACCGAATTTGTTTTTAGCGGCTTTTAAATATTCTGCGGCTACCATGGTTGCTTTTTCAAGGTTATAGCGCTCGTCTACATAATCATTGATTTCCAGTCCATATTCAAGGCCTGTACCTTTCATAAAATGCCAAATTCCTGATGCGCCAGCCGGTGAGCTAGTATATTCCAAACCGCTTTCTGCTACTGCTAAATATTTAAAATCGTCCGGCAGGCCATATTTTTTCAATAAGGGCTCAATCTGAGGAAAATATTTATTGGCGCGTTTAAAAAGCAACAGTCCGTTGGATTGCCAATAGGTATTCACCAACAATTCCCTGTCCATTCGCTCGCGTATATCTGGATTATTTAATGGAACTGGTTCCCCGGCAAAATCCATTTTCTCTGGCAAAGGCAATGCATAAACATTATAATCGTTTACCAGTTTCTTTTCAAAATTCTCATCCGTTGGGGCATCTTGCACTGCGTGTATGCTCAATGCGCAAACTGCCAAAACTGCTATTCCCAAACCTACTTTGCCTATCGTTTTCATCTGTTTAAAATATTTGATAAAGTGGAAGATGGAATGCCCAAATTATTTATTTCCGGTAGAATTATAATTTTTTAGTGGGCATTTCATAAATTCATATTTTCAATAAAGATACTTAATCTTAAAAAAAGGAAATGTTATTCTTCAATAATTTCTAAAAGTTTTTGCGAGATTTCCCCCCCCTTGTTCAAAATCATAATATGTGTTCCCCCTTTTATAACTTCACAGTCGGTAACATATTTTATGGGGAATACCATATCTTTTTCTCCGTGAATGTGAATAATGTTTTTATTTTTTTCCGTTCTGTTCCAAGTCACCATTTTTTCCAGTGCCCAGTCCAAATATTGTTTACTGCGAACGTGAAGATATTGCTGATAGAGTGCCAATCGCTTTTTTGATTTTGGCCCCACGGAAAATTTTGTCAAATCTTCCGCACTCAACACTAAACTGGTTGGTATAAGCTTGTAAGCTTTTGTCAAGCTGGCAAGTTTCATTCTGCGCGGAAGTTCTTTACGTGACTTTACGCTGGAAATTATTATCAATTTTCTCAAATTCAAAAATTTGCTCATTTCCTGCACCACTACACCTCCAAAGGAAACACCAATTAAAATTGGATCTTTTTCTTCAACCCGAAGCGCCATGCGCTTAGCGTAGGTTTGTAGATCCTCCCCTTTTTCGGGTATTAACCATTCCAAAATATGGATTTCATAGTTTTCGGGAAGTTTAATATTTCTGAATATCTCACTTCCAGCAGCCATCCCCGGAACAAAATATAGGTGTGTTTTTGCAGAATTCATAAGTCTTTTGTGAAGAAAATGGTTTAGCCCAAAGATTATTCGTAAATTTACGAATACAAAGATAGAATTATAAAACAGTTTCCTCTATACTGAAATTTCTTGCAATAATTTACTTTGAAAACAACCCAGACATCAAAAAGTAGCGTATTCGGCTTCGGATTTTTCATACAAAGCTATGTATTAAAGATACCGTCTCCTTATCACTACATCCTTAATATGCTATAAAATTTAAAACAACTCCCAATGATTGAAGATGTAGAAATTACCGACAATGAATTTTTAAGACAATTTGAGCTTGAAATTGGCGACAATATGGCTCGAATAGAATATGCGCTGCAGGATCGAAAAATTTTTCTCACAAAATATGAAATGCCCGAAGATCTTGAAGAACAGGGTTTTCGTGAAATCTTTATTAAAGCGGTCTTTGAGGAAGTGAAAAAACGCGGAATAAGCTTGGTTCCCACCAGTCCCGAAGTTGCAGGATTTATGCGTAAAAACCGTAGAAAATATAAAGATTTATTGCCTGTTGGAATTAATATTTAAATCGAAACCATTTCCGAAACCTTAAAACGGACCAATCCGTCTTCATCAATTTCAGTAAGTGTAATTTCCTGTAAAGTATTTACCAATTCTGGATTCCAGGGAGCTTTTACTTTCACATAATTTTCGGTGAAGCCGTGGATATAACCCTCTTTGTTTTCCCCTTCAAAAAGAACCGTTCTGGTAGTTCCCAATTGGCTTTCGTAAAAAGCCCTTCTTTTTTTTGCCGAGAGCCCTCGTAACATTTTGCTGCGCTTGTTCCGTACTTTCATTGGCACGACTCCTTCCATTTCAGCCGCTGGTGTATTGTCCCTTTCGGAATAGGTGAAAACGTGCAGATATGAAATATCCAACTCGTTTAAAAATTGGTAGGTTTCCAAAAACCGCTCGTCCGTTTCGCCCGGAAATCCAACGATAACATCAACTCCAATACAGGCGTGTGGCATTACTTCACGAATTTTCGTAACTCTTTCCGTATAAAGTTCGCGCATATAACGGCGACGCATCAATTTCAATATATCATTACTGCCGCTTTGCAACGGAATGTGGAAATGCGGCACAAAAGATCTTGATTTTGAAACGAAATCAATCGTTTCATTTTTAAGAAGATTTGGTTCTATGGAAGAAATTCGAAGCCTTTCAATGCCTTCCACTTCATCCAAAGCTTTTACCAATTCAAGAAAAGTGTGTTCGTGTTTTTTGTTTCCGAACTCCCCTTTTCCGTAATCGCCAATATTCACACCAGTTAATACAATTTCCTTAATTCCCTGTTGCGAGATTTCAAAAGCATTATTCAATACATTTTCCAATGTATCGCTTCGCGAAATACCGCGTGCCAAAGGAATTGTGCAATAAGTACATTTATAATCGCAGCCGTCCTGCACTTTTAAAAAAGCACGTGTTCTATCGCCAATTGAATAGGAACCTACATAAAAATCAGCTTCTTCAATTTCGCAGGAATGTACTTCCCCAAAATCATTTTTGGAAAGGTCGTTCAAATAATCCGTGATTTTGAATTTCTCAGTTGCTCCAAGCACCAAATCCACGCCATCAACATCTGCCAATTCCTGTGGTTTCAATTGTGCGTAACAACCAACCGCCGCTACAAAAGCGTCCGGATTTGCTTTTTGGGCATGCTTTACAATCGTTTTAAAACGCTTATCCGCATTTTCGGTAACGCTGCAGGTATTTATCACATAAATATCAGCTTTTTCAGAAAAATCTACGCGCTGAAAACCTTCTCCTTCAAAACTTCTGGCTATAGTAGAAGTTTCGCTGAAATTAAGTTTACAACCCAAAGTGTAAAAAGCGACTTTTTTTGAAGGAGACATTGTTGTACTTTTGGCAATTAAGGCAACAAAAATACAAACTATAAACCACGAATACACGAATTTTTTATTTTGAAATTTTTGTGTTCTATAAAAAATAACCCACCAAACATATATATTCGTGAATTCGTGGTAATCCGCTAGAATGTCCAGATTTTTCATACTTCTCGTTACAATATTTACAATCCTTTCCTGCGGAAACAACGCAGAAACGAAAAACGAACAACTTGTTTTTCGCTACAATGAACAGGGAAATATACCCACGCTCGACCCCGCTTTTGCACGAAATCCACAGGCTATTTGGCCGGATAATCAACTTTATAATGGTTTGGTGCAATTGGATGACTCTTTAAATATTAAAGCCGATATCGCTAAAAGCTGGATAATAAATGATTCTACTCATACCTATACTTTCTTTCTGCGGAATGATGTTTTTTTCCATCAAAACAAGGCATTCGCTCAAAAAGGACTTCACAGTCCAACCCGCTATACACGAAAAGTTGTTGCACAAGATTTTGTGTACAGTTTTAATAGGTTAACCGATGAAAAAATAGCCTCATCGGGAAGTTGGGTGATGAATTATGTGGAAAGCTATAAAGCCGAAAACGATACTACTTTTGTAATTCAACTGAAGCAACCATTTCCTGCGTTTTTGGGATTGCTTTCTATGCGTTATTGCTCTGTTGTTCCAAAGGAAGCAGTAGAGTTTTACGGCAATGATTTCCGAAGAAACCCTGTGGGTACGGGACCATTTCAGTTTAAAATGTGGGAGGAAAATGTAAAGTTAGTTTTCAGAAAAAATCCGCTTTATTTTGAAAAGGATAAAAAAGGAAACCGATTGCCTTACTTAGAGGCAGTGGCAATCACTTTTTTGCCAGATAAGCAAAGTGAATTTTTACAGTTTGCGCAGGGCAAACTAGATTTTATTTCAGGTTTAGACGGCAGTTATAAAGACGAACTGTTGACCACGCGCGGAAAATTGCAACCAAAATATAAGCACTTGGCTTATATGATTACGGGGCCGTATTTGAACACGGAATATCTCGGTTTTTTCTTAGAAGCGCACACGCCCGAAATAAAAAACAAAGCGTTGCGAAAAGCAATAAATTACGGTTTTGACCGAGAAAAAATGGTTACCTATCTTCGAAACGGAATGGGGATTCCTGCTGTTCACGGTTTTATTCCCAAAGGCTTACCGGGCTACGCCGAAATTGAAGGTTATAATTATAATCCCGAAAAAGCGAAGCAATTGATTGCACAGTACAAAGCTGAAACTGGCGACCAAAATCCCGAAATAACCATTGGCACAAACAGTCAATATTTGGATTTATGTGAATATGTGCAGCGTGAACTTGAAAAATTGGGGATTGCCGTAACCATAGATGTGATGCCCCCTTCAACATTACGGCAGATGAAAAGTAGTGGTGAACTGGACATTTTTAGGGCAAGCTGGATTGCAGATTATCCCGATGCCGAAAATTATCTTTCGTTGTTTTACAGCCCCAATTTTACGCCGGATGGCCCAAACTATATGCACTTCAAAAGTGAAGTTTACGACAGTCTGTATGTAAAATCACTTTCAATTTCAAATATTGAGGAACGGAAATTACTTTATGTAAAAATGGATTCAATAATTGTTGAAGAAGCACCGGTAGTCCCTTTGTTTTATGATATGGCAGTACGTTTTGTAAATAAAAAAGTTTCCGGGTTGGGCATAAATCCACAGAATTTTTTAGTGCTGAAACGGGTTAAAAAACATAACCTACATTAACTATCAAAATACTTTGAAAACCGATTGCCCCATCTTATTTTTGCCACGCCCTATTAAAAAAACATTTTGAAAAATTCATTACTATTCATTGTTCTTTTTTCGTCAGCTCTGTTTTCACAACAATTAAAACCGATTGATACTTCAGATTTTATTCAGCGGAAAATACTGATTGAAAACTTTAAAAATGAATTTGAAAACTTCAACCATAAAATTAGCAAAGAATACAGCGGCAGGATAAAACGAGAGCTTATTGATATTTATGAATTTTCACAAGAGGAGTTCATTCACAATATTGAAAAAAAGGAATTTGTTTTTGACACACGTTTTACGGATTATGTAGCAGAATTGGAAAGAAAAATAAAGTCGCAGCCCAATAATAGTGGCTTATCCGATTTTAAAATCTTGGTTTCCAAATCCAATAACCCAAACGCTTTTTGTATGCCGGGAGGCATTTTGGTCATTAATATCGGTCTCTTCCGGTTTTTCGACAATGAAGCACAGCTTCTTTCGGTTATATGCCACGAGCTTGGGCACAAACAGCTAAAACACCCCGAGAATACAGTACTCTCCAAAGTAACTCTTAATAATTCCGATGCATTAAAAGCGAGGGTTCGCAGCATAGAAAAAAGCAAGGCTGGGCAAAATGATGAAGCTTTTTCGTTATTGAAACACATTCTCTATTCCGAAGGTGGAAAAAGAAGAATGGAAGAACAGGCCGCAGATTCACTGGGATACCTACTTTACAAAAAAGCAGGCCCTACAAATTCAAATTATTTAGACGCTCTCTACCGATTAAAAGAGTTTGATAGCATTCCCTCCATTTCAATTTCAAAAGAAGATTACCAAACACTTTTTGACCTTCCGGATCAAAAATTCAAGGAGGATTGGTTGCAAGTAGAGGATTTTTCAAAATACAATTATGATTTTTACAAAGAAAAAATCAGCAAGGATTCCCTGAAAACGCATCCAGAAATTGATGCGCGGATTCTAAAACTAAAAAATGATTTCAGCGAACTGGATGTGGCATTTGATTCTGTTCCAAAAATTGACACAACGTCCAGTTTTTATCAATTGAAATTGTTGGCAAAACAGGAGGTTATCACCAATTATATTGAAAAAGGAGAATACGGAAAGGGTATTTATGTTAATATAAAACGGTTGCTAGAAACTCCGAAAAACAACTATTTAAAGTCACAGTTGGGGCAAAATTTTCTGTTGTTGTACGAAGCCAAAAAGCAATATACTTTCAACAAATTCGTGGAATACGTAACTCCGGAAATGGAGGACGAAAGCTATATTCGCTTTCTTTCATTTCTTTGGAATTTGAACCTTGCCGAGATAAAAATTATTTCAGAATATTACCTTCAAAATTAAAAGTTTACGCGCTCCAAGCGGATTTTATTGTGCGCTGAATCCTTGTTGTATTCGCGAAGCAATATAAACCCTTCCTTTGCAATATAGGGCTCAATATAAAAATCATCTGATGACATTGGAATCTGTTCGTAATCAAATTTTTTATCAACCAACTTCACGATTCCCAAAACCCAATCTTTATCTTTTGTGACCTCATCCTGTTGGTAATCCCTATAAAAGAAAACAACATCGTTTCCATTATTTATAGGTTGCGAAAACAGATAATCAGAAATCGAGAATTTTGATTTGTCCTTTGCAATGGTTTCCACATTTTGGAGTGAAAAAGCATCGTCAAACTGAAACAGTACAAAATCTGTTGCCTTTGGAACATTTACGCCCAAAAGGATATTGTAACCTTCTTTGTACTTTTCAGCCAAAAAAGTGATGCGTCCATCTTCAAAAATAAAATAGTCCTGCGCCAACAATCTGTAGCCTTTTTCAAGCTTTCCGCGTTTGTTTATTTCCAAAAATGCCGCAGCTTCTTCCCAAAGAAAATATTTTTTGAAAACTTCGTCCCCATTTTCCGATAGTTTTATTTTGAAAAGCCCCATTGCATTTTCATACTTAAATCCAAAACTGCTGTAAGAGCTTATTTTACCTGTCAACACAAGCTCGTTGCCAATTTTTTTAACTTGATAACTGTAGTTGTATTCCGAGTCGGCATTTTCCAGTATATACGAAAACTGTTTCTGCCCCGTGAGTGGATCAAAAACGTGGAGCGTAATTTCTTTTTTATTCTTTTCTTCAACTATCAATGTATTTTTTTCGGCATAATTGATAGAAAAATTTCGGTATTTATCCGTTCTATCGCCCGTAAGGAATGTAGTTTCCCACTTTTCCTTTTTATCTGTACCAAAAACGGCCACGGAATTTACATCGCCAATGTTTTTTCTGTCCTTGGAAACCTGAAAGGAAAGATAGTTTTCGTCCAAACCGTATAAAAGATCTATGTTATCATATTTTTTTTGGTCCTTAAAAATGTTGTCGGCATTTCTGTAGCCGTCAATAAATTTTCCTTCCTCCAAATAAAAAGTTTCCGAAGGAGTGTTTGTTGTCAAATCAATCTCGGTGTGCGAAGTGAAGACTACATAGGTTCTTGTGTATGAAATATAAAGCCTGCTCAAAAGCAACTTATCCTTTACCTTTTCCAATGAATAGAATTTACTTGCCACTTTCTCATATATAGGCGTTAAAAACTCTCCGTTTGCAACCTTCGCCAGCCGTGTGTCCAATATTACATATTCAAAGCGGTTTTCATTCTCGTTTGCTTTTCCCAAATCATAAACTGCCAAATAACCGTAAATAGATTTATCTTCTTCAAAAATTGGGTTGAAAAATGAAACGTTTCCATTCGCGAGTGTTAAAAGGTCGGTCATCTGCGCACGACTTGTCTGAATGGCAAAAAAAACAAAAAGGGCGAATAAGGTTTTTTTCATAATGTGTTGCTTGGGAATTTTTCCAAAAAGGCAAATAAAACTAAATCCTGCTTATTTGAAAATGATTTTTATCAAATAAATTTCACAAGAAATCCAACTCACTCACATTCAGTTCTTTCGTGATTTCTGTGTTTTAAACAAAAAATTATATATTTGAAAATATTGAAGTTTTATAATTAAAAAAAGAAATGTTCGGAGCCGGTTTTGTAATGGATATGATCCAAACGCTTAAAAACAATAGGCGCGACCACAAAACCCTTTTTGACAAAGATGTGGACATTCATTACCCTAAGTATGGGAAAATTGTTGACTACAAAAAAATGTCTCCCGCCCAATTTGAGGCTTTCAAGCAAAAACTGAAGGAAAACGAATTACGCCGCCAAAAACATTTAGCAGTTGTCTTCGGAAGCATAATGCTTGTAATTATTTGCGCCCTGATTTACTTTTTATTTTACCACTAAGCTTTCCGCCATTTGGCCGTTTCTTCAAAAACGTGTTCCAAAATTTTGGCGTCCATTTCCGAAAATTCAATATTTCTGCGGCCCATCACCACTTTTGCAACTTCAAAAGCTTTATCGGTTTTATAGGTTGTGAAACCTGCACTTCCGCCCCAACTGAAACTGGGCACAAAATTCCGTGGAAACCCACTTCCGAAGATATTCGCGCTAACGCCAACAACGGTTCCCGTATTGAACATTGTGTTTATGCCACATTTGCTATGGTCGCCCATCATCAAACCGCAGAATTGCAATCCGGTCCGGGCAAATCCTTCGGTTTCATAATCCCAAAGACGTACTTCGGCATAGTTATTTTTTAAATTTGAATTATTGGTATCGGCCCCCAAATTGCACCATTCCCCCAAAACGGAATTTCCCAAAAAACCATCGTGGCCTTTGTTAGAATACCCAAAAATAACCGAATTGTTCACTTCTCCCCCAACCTTGCTGTGCGGGCCAATGGTGGTGTTTGTATATATTTTAGCGCCCATTTTTAAGGTAGAATGTTCGCAAAGAGCAAAAGGCCCACGAACCATGGAACCTTCCATAATTTCAGCATCCTTGCCAATATAAATTGGTCCTTCGGAAGCATTTAAGGTGCAAAATTCTAAAATTGCGCCTTCTTCAATAAAAATTTTTTCAGGATTTTTTGTCCAAATACCTTTCGGGATTGGCTGTGATTTTCTTCCTTTTGTGAGCATTTCAAAATCGCGTTTTATCGCTTCGCCATTTTTTGAAAAGATTTCCCAAGTATGTTCAATTCTTAACACATCATCGTAAGTATATTGAATAATGTCGAAGGTTTCAAAATCTACTTCCTGTCCTTCCGTGGTGAAAAAAGCAATCGGTTCATCATCAAAAAAAATAGCTTGATTTTCTTCCAAACCTTTAATTATACTTACCAAATTTTCCGAAGGGAGAAAAGAAGCATTTATAAATACATTCCTTTCAAGTTCTAAAAAAGGATATTTTTCAGAAAGATAATCTTCGGTTACAGTAGTTGTGGTTAAGCCTAAATAATGTTCCCACTTTTCACGAATGGTCAAAATTCCCACTCGAATTTCCGCAACGGGGCGTGTAAATGTGAAGGGCAATAATTGGTTTCTTACGTTTCCGTCGAAGAGTATGTAGTTCATCTTATTTATTGCTTTTATGTTTTGAAGTTTTTAAAATTTTAAAAAGAATAGCACCAAAAGTAAAGCTATAGATAGCAATGAGGCACAAATACCAATAACTGCAAGTCTATAATTATTTTCGGCTTTTTTTATAAGGGTTAGGTTTTGTTGCGCCATTTGCTGGATAAGTTCTGCCTGCTTTAGCTCGTTATTTTCTAAAATCTCGATGCGGCTCAATAAACTTGCAGCATCATGGCTTGGATTATTTGCCGCTTTCGCTTTTTCCTTTTTATTGGAAGAAAGTATTCCCCCGGCCACTTCGACCAAAGAGATTGCTGTTGGTATCAACTGTGCCCAAGGAATCATTTGTTTAGTTTAGATATTAAGTAATAAAGATAATAAAGGAGCGAGCAACCCCAAACAAAAAAGCCCCCGATTTCTCGAAGGCTTTTAAATATTTATCAAATTGAAGATTATTCTTCAGTTTTAGCTTCTTTAGCTGCAGGTTTTTTAAACTTGTCGTATTTGTTTTTGAATTTGTCAATACGTCCCGCTGTATCAATAAGTTTTGCTTTTCCGGTATAAAAAGGGTGTGAAGAACGTGAAATCTCCATCTTTACCAAAGGATACTCAACTCCATCAACTTCGATAGTTTCTCTTGTATCTGCAGTTGATTTTGTAAGGAAAACATCTTCATTACTCATGTCCTTAAAAGCAACTAATCTATAATTTTCTGGGTGGATACCTTTTTTCATGGCTTTATAATTTTTAAAATGCGCTCAATTTTGAGTTTGCAAATTTAAGTATTAATTGGAAATTAGCAACAAAATATTGCACTTTTTTAATTCTTTGCAAAATCATCGGCAAATGTAACGTTTTGCTATCTTTGTTTACTAACAACCCGAACCAAAAAACTTCATAAATATGGAAACCCAACCAATCTCAATTAAAAAATCCGCAGTTAATTACGGCCTCATTTTAGGTGCTGTACTTGCGCTGATGACTACCTTAATGTATGTTTTAAATACTGAACTTTTCACAAAATGGTGGATAGGAATTTTAAGTTTTCTTGTCGTTATTGTTGTCGCAATAGTTTCTGTAGCAAAAGCAAAAGGAATACTTGGCGGTGTAATGAGTTTTAAGGAAGCATTTACGGTTTATTTTATAACTGTTGCTATTGGCTCACTAATAAGCACTTTAGTAGGAATTTTAATTTTCAACATTATTGACCCAGATTTAGCAGCATTTCTTCAAGAAAGAACTTTAGAAATGACGGCGGAATTTTTACAAAAACTGGGCACACCTCAAGCAGAAATTGACAAACAAATGGCTAAAATGGCTGATCAGGACAATTTCGCGATTTTTTCCCAACTTAAAAATTACGTTTTCGGACTTGCTTTTATGAGTGTTATTGGTCTGTTGGTTGCGTTGATTTTTAAAACAAAAAATCCAAATCCGTTAAACTAATTAATGAACATATCCATCGTCATCCCGCTTCTTAACGAAGAAGAATCGCTTAATGAATTGTACCGTTGGATTGCATCCGTTATGCAATCCAATGGTTTTTTATACGAGCTCATTTTTATTGACGATGGCAGCACGGACAATTCCTGGAAGTTAATTGAAAAACTTTCGCAAGAAAACGAAGAAGTAAAGGGAATTCGTTTTCAAAAGAATTACGGAAAATCACAAGCGCTGCACGCAGGTTTCGCAATGGCTAAAGGCGATGTGATTATCACCATGGACGCCGATTTACAGGACAATCCCGAAGAAATTCCAGAACTGTACAAAATGATTGCCGAGGAAGGTTTTGATCTTGTTTCCGGCTGGAAAAAGAAACGGTATGATTCTGTTCTCAGCAAAAACATGCCTTCCAAATTGTTCAATTACGCAGCGCGGAAAACTTCCGGTGTAAAACTGCACGACTTTAATTGCGGACTGAAAGCGTATAAAAAAGATGTAGTAAAAAGTATAGAGGTAACTGGCGAAATGCACCGCTATATTCCTGTATTGGCCAAAAATGCAGGTTTTGGCAACATTTCTGAAAAACCTGTTTTGCACCAAGCCAGAAAATATGGAACCACAAAATTTGGCGCTGAACGTTTTATCCGCGGGTTTCTGGATTTGATTACCATTTGGTTCCTTTCCAGATTTGGTAAACGGCCGATGCATCTTTTTGGCGCTTGGGGCGCGGCAATGCTTTTTGTTGGTTTCCTTTTGACACTCTATTTGGGAATTGACAAACTTTTTATAAATACCACGGGAAGACTTATTACGGAAAGGCCAGAATTTTTTATTGCGCTGACTGCGATGATTTTGGGAAGCCAACTTTTCCTTGCTGGATTTTTGGGCGAATTGATTCTCAGAAGTAAAAAAGACTCCCAAAACTACATTATCAAAGAGGTTACAAGTGCCTAAAGTTGAAAGTGAGCTAAAGTTTTGAATAAACTAACTTTAAATACTTTTAACTTTAGCGCACTTTAGGCACTTCAAGTACTTTAGGCACTTTTTTTATACTATTTTTGCACATTAATTTAAGCGAATGATTTACGTAGATCCGAAAATT
Source organism: Aequorivita soesokkakensis (assembly GCF_001641085.1). Classification (GTDB taxonomy): domain Bacteria; phylum Bacteroidota; class Bacteroidia; order Flavobacteriales; family Flavobacteriaceae; genus Aequorivita; species Aequorivita soesokkakensis. The sequence goes on from NZ_LXIE01000001.1 coordinate 425,964, forward strand.
TTAGCCCGCGTTAATAAGTGGCTCACCCCTTTTTTCGACGAAAAAACCCAACACGAAATTAAAGAAATGATTGCCTACGATCCCGAGGGTCTGGAAGACAGTTTTTATAAAAACCTTGAATTCGGTACTGGCGGAATGCGAGGCATAATGGGTCTTGGCGACAACCGAATCAATAAATATACCTTGGGGAAAAACACACAGGGACTTTCAAATTATTTAAAAAAACAGTTTCCGAAAAAAGAAATCAAGGTTGCAATTGCCTACGATTGCCGCCACAACAGCAAGAAATTTGCAAAAGTTGTGGCAGATGTTTTTTCCGCAAACGGAATAAAAGTCTTTCTTTTTTCAGAATTGCGGCCTACGCCGGAGCTTTCCTTTGCGGTAAAACAGTTGGGCTGTCAAGCTGGAATTGTTTTGACGGCATCCCACAATCCTTCAGAATACAACGGTTACAAAGTGTATTGGGAAGATGGCGGACAGCTTGTTCCGCCGCAGGATGGTGAAATTATTGCTGAAATAAATTCCCTTAATTACGAAAACATAAAATTTGAAGCGAATGAAAATTTGATTCAATTTATAGATTCCGAAGTTGATGAAGCATTTGCAAAAGCTTCGGTTGAAAACGGCACTTTTAATACTTCAAAAGAAGCGAAAAACGATTTGAAAATTGTTTTCACTTCGCTTCACGGTACTTCAATCACAATGATTCCGAAGGTTTTGGAACAAGCCGGCTATATAAATGTTTCAATTGTTGAAGAACAGGCTGAACCAAACGGAGATTTCCCAACCGTAAAATCGCCCAATCCCGAGGAACCCGCGGCCTTAAAAATGGCTTTGGAGCTTGCTGAAAAAGAAAATGCAGATATCGTTATTGGAACCGACCCAGATTGCGATCGTTTGGGAGTTGCCGTAAGAAATGATAAAAACGAAATGGTTTTGCTAAACGGAAACCAAACAATGGTTTTGATGACCCATTTTCTTTTGGAGCAATGGAAAAAGGCCGGGAAACTCAACGGAAAACAGTTTGTTGCATCAACTATCGTTTCTACACCAATGGTGGCAAAGGTTACGGAATATTTCAACGTAAAATATATTGAAGGGCTTACGGGCTTTAAATGGATCGCAAAAATGATTAAGGATTTCCCCGAACTTGAATTTATTGGCGGCGGCGAGGAAAGTTTCGGTTATTTGGCGGGCGATTTCGTCCGTGATAAAGATGCTGTTACCGCTACCCTACTTGCCTGCGAGATTGCTGCCCAGAAAAAACATGCCGGCAGCAGTATGTTTCAATATTTGAACGATGTGTACGAACAATTCGGAAACTACCGCGAACACTTGATTTCAATTACCAAAAAAGGTAAAAAAGGCGCCGAAGAAATTTCAGCAATTATGAAAACCCTTCGCGAAAATCCATTTAAGGAAATTGCAGGCAGTAAAGTGATACGAATGGACGATGTTTCAAAAAACGAAACAACGGATTTCACAAAACAGGAAACTTTGTCACTAAACCTGCCAAAATCCAACGTTTTGATTTATTATACTGAGGATGGCAGCAAAATTGCAGCGCGACCCAGCGGCACGGAACCGAAAATAAAGTTTTACATTAGCGTGAACACTTTGGAAAAGGAAAATTTTGAAGAAATACTTCAGAAAAAAATTGACGCCATTGCCGCACAACTAAACATTAGTTAATGAGTTATTTCAGAAAAATACTGCGCTACGCCTACCCTTACAAAAAATATGCGTTTTTAAATATTTTTTTCAACATCCTGTATGCGTTGTTCAGCACACTTTCCTTTGTTGCGCTAATTCCTGTTTTGGAAATTATTTTTAGCGATCAACGGACACTAGGCCCAAAACCAATTTATAGTGGAATTTCGGGTATAAAGGATTATTCACAGGAATACCTTAATTATTTCATCATTGACAACATCAATAAACAAGGGGAATTTACAGTATTGATGTATATGGTCGGCATTATTGTTTCGCTCTTTTTATTGAAAAATTTGAGCAATTATCTAGCGATGTTCTATTCCACTTTTCTTCGGAACGGAGTTTTAAAAGATCTTCGGAATGACCTTTACAGCAAGGTAATCCAGTTTCCGTTGGCTTTCTATTCTGAAAAAAGAAAAGGCGATACAATTTCAAGATTGAGCGGCGATGTGGATGAAGTGAAAAATTCGGTGCTTTCAGTTTTGGAAATGATTGTCCGCGAACCGTTGACTATCATTTTCTCTTTGGCAACGATGCTTTTTATAAGTCCGAAACTGACACTTTTTGTTTTTCTCTTTTTGCCAATTTCAGGTTTTTTAATTTCAAAAATTGGGAAATCACTAAAAAAAGGCTCCTTAAAAGTGCAACAGGAACAAGGTGTTTTTCTTTCCATTCTGGAAGAAACAATGGGCGGATTGCGAATTATTAAAGCCTTTCACGCCGAAAACCTCTTTCAAAAGAAATTTGAGGATAGCAACGAACGTTTTTACAAATATTCCAATAAAGTGCTTAATAGACAAAATCTGGCTTCGCCCGTCAGTGAGCTTTTGGGAATCATTACCATAGGAATTCTGTTGGTTTATGGTGGCTATTTGGTTTTTGTGGACAGAACGCTGGAAGCGAGTTTCTTTATCGGCTATATAATGTTAGCCTATAACATACTTACTCCCGCCAAAGCCATTGCAAAAGCTAGCTATTCCGTGAAACGGGCAGATGGTTCCGCTCATCGTATTTTGGAGCTTTTGGAAGCTGAAAACACGATTACTGATATTGAAAATCCTGTTCAAAAAGAAGGTTTTGATGGCGTTATTTCAATCAAAAATATTTCCTTTAAATACGAAGATCAATATGTTTTGAAGGATTTTTCACTTGAAATTCCAAAAGGAAAAACCGTGGCACTCGTTGGCCAATCCGGTAGCGGGAAAAGTACGATCGCAAATTTACTGACCCGTTTTTACGACGTAAATGAAGGCAGCATCGAGATTGACGGTGTGGATATAAAAGATATATCGAAAAGGTCTTTACGTGGTTTAATGGGCATAGTTTCTCAGGATTCAATTCTTTTTAATGATTCTGTGGCAAACAACTTAAAGTTGGGAAAACCTTTAGCTTCCGATTCAGAATTAAAGGAAGCCGCGGAAATAAGCAACTCATTCGAATTCATTAAAGACCTTCCGGAAGGTTTTGATACAAATATTGGCGACAGCGGGAACAAACTGAGCGGCGGCCAAAAACAACGCCTTAGCATTGCACGTGCCGTTCTGAAAAATCCACCAATCATGATTTTGGACGAAGCAACTTCAGCTTTGGATACCGAAAGCGAGCGTTTGGTGCAGGATGCGTTGGAAAAAATGATGAAAAACAGAACTTCCATTGTTATTGCGCACCGTCTTTCAACCATTCAAAATGCAGATAATATTGTGGTACTTTCCAAAGGAAAAATTGTTGAGCAAGGCAAACACCAAGAGCTTTTGGAGAAAAAAGGCGTTTACTTCAGTTTGGTGGAAATGCAATCACTTGCATAATTATATATACTATATTAAACCATTGTTCTGTAACTTAGTCCTATAAATAAGTTGCGCGCTTAAAAATGGTTGAAGAACAAGAACTTGTAACGGCATTGCAGACCGAATCGGAAAAGGAATCTGCCTTTCGGGAGCTTGTTACGCAGTATAAAGAACGGCTCTATTGGCAAATCCGGAATATGGTTTTGGATCACGATGATGCTGATGATGTGCTTCAAAATACCTTTATCAAGATTTTCAGAAATATTAATTCCTTTAAAGGTGACAGTAAGTTGCACACTTGGATGTACCGAATTGCCGCCAATGAATCCATCACTTTTCTGAATAAAAAATCAAAACGCAACAATGTTTCCCTTGAAAATATGAAGGAAAACGCAATACGAAACTTGGAAAGCGATATATATTTTGAAGGCGACCAATTGCAGCTTCAGTTTCAAAAAGCGATTGCAACGCTTCCAGACAGACAACGGCTGATCTTTACAATGAAATATTTTGAAGACCACACTTTTGAGGAGCTTTCAGAAATTTTGGAAACCTCTGTGGGCGGATTGAAAAGTAGCTATCACATTGCAGTTAAGAAAATTACAGAATTTATAAAAACGCAGGATGAAACTCTTTGACGTTTTTAAAGTCCTATTGAAACAATGAAAGAAAACAAAAACATATCTGGTTTTAAAGCTCCTGAAAATTATTTCGAGGATTTTGAGGAGCGTTTGTTTGGCAAGATTTCAGAAGAAAATTTCCCGAAATCAGCTGGGCATACCGTTCCCGATGGATATTTTGAAAATTTGGAAGATCGTGTTTTAAAAACGGTAATCGCTTCAGAAAAACCTACGAAAGTCATTCCGCTTTTCGCGAAAAAATACTTTGGGTATGCCGCAGCAATCGCGGCTTGCCTGCTTCTTGGTTTTATGCTTTTTAATACCAAAACCGACAATTCAGGTTTGGATTCGCTACAATTGGCAGCAATTGATACTTATATTGAGGACGGAAATTTGAATATAGACCTTTATGATTTGACTTCATATATAGATGATGAAGATATAACCGATTTAAATATGGACGACCACCAATTTTCAGAAACCACACTGGAAAACTATCTTTTGGAAAATGTGGATGAAGAAACTTTAATAAACGAACAATGATGAAAAAGTTAATTTTTATATTCTTGCTTGCAACCATAACCATGCAAGCCCAAGACGGAAAACACGAAAAAATTAAAGCATTGAAAACTGCTTATATCACTGAAAAATTATCGCTAACATCAACTGAAGCAGAGAAATTTTGGCCTATTTATAATAAGTATGAAGACAAATTTCATGCACTTCGGAAAAAGGAAAAAAGCGAGATCTATAAAAAACTGAGAGATGGTTTGGACAATATGAACGATGTTGAGGCCAATGCTTTAATCGATACCAGCTTATCATTGGAGAGTGAAGAGTTGGAGTTGCGCAAACAGATGATCGCAGAACTAAGAGGTGTTATTTCCCCAAAAAAAATAATTATCCTGAAAAAAACGGAAGACGATTTTAAACGAGAGCTTTTAGACCGGTACAGAAACGGTCACAGTGATAAAGGCGAAAAAGGGCCCAAGGGGCCAAAAGGTCCAAAATAAAAAAAGCCCCGAAAGTTCGGGGCTTTTTTTATTTAAGGAAGAGAGACTTACATTGCTCCCCATTCTTTTAAAGATTTTTGGTTTAAAGCAACATAATCATTATTGCCAGCAGCCTTTGCAAGCTCCATAGACTTTTTGGCGGCTTCAATAGCCCCTTTTTTGTCTCCTGCTTTTGCATAGATTAAAGATTTTTGGCGTAGTTGCCAAAAAGCAGGCTCCTTGTTCATTTCAATAGATTTATCAATCCAAGTTTTGGCTTGGTTGATATCTTTTCCTGATTCTAAATAATAAACTGCCGCGGAGTAATAATCATTTGCCCCTGGGCCATTCATAACTTTTTGGATGTTATCTGTAACTGCTTTATCCGTTCCAAATTTAATCGGTACGCCTACATAGGTTTTTTCCCAAAGAATACCCAACATTGCAGAATCGTTCTTCAACTCATCAAAACTCATTGTGAAAGTTTCAATATTCATAGGCATTGGATACGCTTGTACAGAAACTTGTGCCGCTACCTTGCTGTCATCCCATTTTTCCGGAGTTCCCCAATTGTTTGTGTCGTTATAAAAATATACCTCCCAACTTGAAGCGCTTGGTTTTGTGTAAATAGCGTATGAACCTGCTTTAACAGTTTTACCACCAATTTCAACGTTTTCGCTAAAAGTGATTTTTGTATTGGCATTAGCTCCCGTGCGCCACATAGCATCATAAGGAACCAAACCGCCAAAAATAGTTCTGCCTTTCATTGAAGGTCTTGAATATTCTAAGGTTACGTCTGTAAGACCTACTTTTTGTTCAATTTTTTGAAACGGACTGGGTTGTGGAGTTTGAATTTGCGCCTGAATGCCAACGGTTAGCATTAAAGCGGAAAAAAGTAAAATAATCTTTTTCATGGTAGTGATTTTTAGTGGTTTATATCTTCACACGAAAATACAATTTGGAATGTTTTAAAAAGTTAAGAAAAGCCTAAATAAAATGTGCTAATGCAATATTACAGTGGGGAAATTTTCATCTAGCAACAGAAAATTAGTATTATGTAAAGTAATAAAGTTGATATTTTCTTACCTCAGTCTTATTTCAAAGTCCAACAAGACTTTATTAATTTGTTAATCTTTTGTTTAAACTTTTTATCATTTACTAAAACAAAGTATTTTTAAACAAAAAATTATGTTGAAGCAATTACTCACACTATTCCGCACAAGGTTTTCAAGGAAAGCCGTGGAAATGAACACTTACAGATTGGTACGTATGAATAGGAAACTTTCTATCAAGCAAGATAAATAAAAGCTTGAATGAAAATTTACACGCTGCACGCAAAACAAAACCTTCCCATTACTATGGGCGAGGCTTGGAATTTTTTGTCAAATCCAGCAAACCTAAAAATTATTACCCCAGATTATATGGGCTTCCATATTCAGTCTGGTGCAGACAGGTCTATGTTTGCAGGGCAGATTATTGAATATATTGTTACGCCTATTTTCGGCCTCAAAACTAAATGGGTTACCGAAATAACCCACGTCGTTGACAAAGAATATTTTGTGGACGAGCAACGCTTCGGGCCTTATGCATTGTGGCACCACAAACATTTTATAAAAGAAATTGAAGGCGGGGTTGAAATGGAAGATTTGCTTCATTACAAACTTCCGTTTGGGTTTCTCGGTCAGTTTGTGCATCCTTTTTTGATAAAGCCGAAGTTGGATGAAATATTTGAATACCGAAAAAATAAATTGGTGGAACTTTTCGGCGCTATGTAATTTCAAAAATAGAAAACAATGCAAAAAAATATACTTTTAATTGGTGGTTCTTACGGAATTGGAGCTGCAATTGCCGACAATCTTAAAAAAGATCACAATGTAATTATTGCCTCGCGGAGCAACGAAAATATTCCTAAAGTTATAAAACACCATTCCTTTGATGCACTAACCGATGATATTTCAAAATTAGATTTGCCCGAAAAAATTGACGGCCTCGTCTATTGTCCAGGCAGCATCAATTTGAAACCTTTTAAAATGATGAGTCCCGAAACATTCCATGAGGATATGGAGCTAAATTTTCACTCGCTTGTTCGCATAGTTCACGGTTTGTTGCCCAAACTTAAAAATGCCGAGCAAGCAAGTATTGTTTTTTTCAGCACCGTTGCCGTAAAAGTGGGTATGCCTTTTCACACAAGTGTCGCGGCTTCAAAAGGAGCCATTGAAGGTTTTGCCAAAGCGCTGGCTGCGGAATATGCGCCCAATTTTAGGGTAAATGTAATTGCGCCTTCTTTAACAGACTCGCCTTTAGCTTCAAAACTTTTAAATAATGATGCCAAAAAAGAAAAAATGGCGGAGCGTCACCCATTGAAAAAAGTGGGAGCTACAAAAGATATTGCAGCAATGGCGTCATTTCTTTTAAATGATGAATCTAAATGGATTACGGGTCAAGTCTTTGGGGTTGACGGCGGACTTTCAACTTTAAACGTTAATTAAATTGGCTGAAAAAGTAAACATCTTTTGGTTCCGAAGAGATCTGCGGTTGGATGACAACGTGGGATTTTACAAAGCGCTTCACGGAAAATTTCCAGTACTGCCACTTTTCATATTTGATTCTGAAATACTCAACGAGCTCTCAAAAGATGACGCCCGTGTCACTTTTATTTTTGAAATCCTCCAAAAAATGCGCAATGAATTGCAGGAAAAAGGTAGTAGTATTGCAATCTATCACGGCAAACCAATAGACGTCTTCAAAAAAGTGATTTCAGAATTTGAAGTTCAAAACGTGATAACCAATCACGATTATGAACCTTATGCAAAAAAACGCGATGAAGCTATTGAAAAGTTACTCACCGAAAAGGAAATAGGATTTTACACCTTTAAGGATCAGGTTATTTTTGAAAAGAGCGAAATAGTGAAAGATGATGGCGATCCGTACATTGTGTACACACCGTATATGAAAAAGTGGAAGGAAAAATTCAGAAAAGAGTATACTGAAAAGATATATTACACCAATGATTTTTTAAAAAATCTATATCAAAATTCACGACTTCCGAACCTTTCGTTAGGCGATATTGGTTTTGAAAAATCTAAGGTTGAAATTCCTGAATATGATGTTACGCCAACAACCATTCAGGAATATGAAAAGCGCCGAAATTTTCCCGCTGAGGATGCGACTTCACATCTGGGGCCACACCTTCGCTTTGGAACTGTTAGTATCCGTAAAATGATTAAGAAAGCAATTGCGGAAAAGAACGAAGTGTTTTGGCAGGAACTTATTTGGAGGGAGTTTTTTATGCAAATTCTTTGGCATTTTCCTGAAACAGTAGAAAATGCCTTTAAAAAGAAATACGACCGAATTGAATGGCGAAACAATGAGGAAGAATTCCAAAAATGGAAAGAAGGAAAAACAGGTTATCCGTTAGTTGACGCCGGAATGCGGCAACTTAATGAAACCGGCTATATGCACAACCGGGTGCGGATGGTGGTTGCTAGCTTTCTTTGCAAACACCTTTTGATTGATTGGCGTTGGGGCGAAGCCTATTTTGCAGAGAAACTACTGGATTACGAATTGTCCAGCAACGTGGGCAACTGGCAATGGGCAGCAGGAAGCGGGGTTGATGCCGCGCCTTATTTCAGGATTTTCAATCCCACTACACAAATTGAAAAATTTGATAAAGATTATAAATACATAAAGAAATGGGTTGCTGAATTTGAAACTGATAAGTATCCGAAAAAAATAGTTGACCATAAAGAAGCACGGGAAAGATGCTTACAAGTATATAAAAAAGCTGTTTCTTAAAATATGTTAATTTATGTACGATTATTCCTATTTTGTGTATTATATCGATAAAATATGTAGTTTTATCGAGAATTTAACATTGGTATTTACAAAACCCAAATTGTAAACTTATGGAAACCTACAAAAACGTATACAGTAATGGTGAAGTTATAGTTACTTATGAACCAAGCCGTTGCATTCATGCCGAAGCTTGTGCTAAAGGTCTTTCTTCAGTGTTCAAAACTTCAGTCATTCCCTGGATTGATTTAGAAGGTGCGAGCACAAAAAAAATTATTTCACAAGTAAAAAAATGCCCATCCGGGGCACTCGCATGTACGCCCGTAAAAAAGAGGGAGTTTGTTAAAGATTTTGTAATTTGAAGTGAATTTTGGGTGGTTGTGCACAATTTTTTCTACTCTTGCACTGTTAAATAAAGCATTGCACACAAACCTGAAAACATGAAGAAGATTATATTTTTAACCCTTCCCCTATTTCTTTTTACCCTGAACATAACTGCGCAGGATACAATTCAAGTCAAAAAAAACACCTTAAACGAACAAATGACGGATGCTTTTGATAAAAGCAACAGTTATCAAGAATATAAGGTTGTTAAAAAAACACAGCTTGCCACTTTAAAGCGAAATATTTTAGATTCCGTCTCTTCCTTGGAAAAAAAAATAAGTAGCCAGGATAGCGAATTGAAGCAACAAAAAAGTGAAATTGATTCGCTGCGACAGAATTTAAAAAACACCCAACAGAGTTTAACTACCTCAAAAGAAAAAGAAGACGGAATAGCAATCTTCGGTATTTTAACATCCAAAACTACCTATAATGCCATTATGTGGAGCATTATCGCTTTATTGCTGTTATTTGGAGGTTTTCTATTTTATAGATTTTTAAACAGTACAAAAATCACCAATGCCGCGGAGCTTAAAATGGTTGAAATGGAAATGGAACTGGAAGATTACCGCCGAAACAGTTTGGAGCGCGAACAAAAACTTCGAAGAAAACTACAGGACGAGATCAACAAAAACCGTAAAGCCTAAAATCTCTTAAGGTTCTGTTCTTGTGATTTTTGCCCCGATGGCGCGAAGCCGTTCATCAATATTTTCATAACCCCGGTCAATCTGCTCAATATTGTGGATTGTACTCGTGCCCTGAGCTGAAAGTGCTGCAATCAACAATGAAATTCCTGCCCGAATATCTGGCGAAACCATAGTTGTAGCCTTTAGGTTTGACTGAAAATTATGTCCAATTACCGTTGCACGGTGCGGATCGCAAAGAATAATCTTTGCGCCCATATCAATCAATTTATCTACGAAAAACAAACGGCTTTCAAACATTTTTTGATGAATAAGCACACTACCCTTTGCTTGCGTACAAACTACAAGAACAATACTTAAAAGATCTGGCGTGAAACCTGGCCAAGGAGCATCAGCCACAGTAAGGATGGAACCGTCAATATAACCTTGAATTTCGTATTCCTTTTGGGAAGGTATGTGAATATCATCCCCTTTTTTGTTGAGCTTTATTCCAAGTTTTCGGAAGGTTTCAGGAATCAATCCCAGATTTTCCCAACTTACATTTTTGATTGTGATTTCACTTCGGGTCATTGCCGCCAAACCAATCCAACTGCCAATTTCAATCATATCTGGCAAGATTCTGTGCTTGCATCCGCCAAGACTTTTAACGCCTTCAATAATCAAAAGATTGGAGCCAACACCAGAAATATTGGCGCCCATTGAATTCAGCATTTTGCATAATTGCTGAAGATATGGTTCGCAGGCTGCGTTGTAAATTGTGGTTGTGCCCTTAGCCAAAACTGCTGCCATAACAATGTTTGCAGTTCCTGTTACCGAGGCTTGGTCCAAAAGCATATACGCTCCCTTTAAACCTTTTGGAGCTTCAACTCCGTAAAAACGTTCTTCTTTGTTGTAACGGAATTTTGCCCCCAGATTTATAAATCCTTCAAAATGGGTGTCGAGTCTTCTTCTTCCAATTTTATCACCGCCGGGTCTAGGAATATAACCTTTCCCAAATCTTGCCAATAATGGACCAACAATCATTATAGAACCGCGAAGGGAGCTCCCCTCCTGCTTAAAAAGTTCCGATTCAAGGTATTCAAGATTTATTTCATCAGCTGTAAAAGCGAATTTTCCTTTTCCAAGTTTTTGGATTTTTACACCCAAATTCTCTAAAATCTTGATTAATTTATTGACGTCAAGAATATCCGGAATATTTTCAATAATCACTTTTTCCGGTGTCAACAAAACTGCACAAAGTATTTGTAATGCTTCATTTTTGGCTCCCTGAGGCGTAATTTCGCCTTTCAGTTTGTGCCCTCCTTCAATTTGAAAAGTTCCCATAAATAAAGATTGGAATTTTAGTGACGCTTACGATTGCGATTGTTATTGTTGTTTGATTTGTAGTTTTTCTTCCCAGAATTATTGGTATTGAAACGTTTCTTGTTTTTCAATAAATTGGAAGCGTCACTTAAATCCTCATCACTGTTTTTAAGATTAATTTTTCCGCCGGATAACTCAAAAAGGTGTTCGAAAATCACGTCATCTTCCACAGTGTCCTTGTTCCAATTCAGGAAACATTTTTTCATGTGATTGGCAATAGTTAAGATAAGCCCTTCCTTTTTATCGCCTTCTTCCCAACTGTTTGCAACATCTATCATCCTTTTAATATTATTTCCGTAAAAGCGGTATTTTGGATGATTTTGCGGATATTTCAAGGGTTCCGGACGCTCCATAAGTTCCTCACGGGAAGGAATCGGGAAGGGAGAATCCACATCCAACTTAAAATCTGAAATAATAAAAAGTTGGTCCCAAAGCATCGGTTGAAAATCAGGAACATCGCGAAGGTGCGGATTTAGATTACCCATAACCGCGATTATGCTTTTTGCTATTTTATTGCGCTCCTGCTTGTCTTCCGTTGCTATAGCCTGATCGACCATTTTTTGGATATGGCGGCCATATTCCGGAATAATCAATTTTGGGCGTTCTGTATTATATTCTATCTGTGCTACTTCTTGTATCAAAATGTTGTTGTTAAGGGAAGAGTTATTGTATTGGGAAAGATTGAAAATCGTTTCCCGTGCAAAATACTAAAAATTATAGTGAAATAACACCTTCAACGCTGGAAACTTCAAGATATTTTTTCACTACTTCGTCCGGAGATTGCATAGTTACTTTTATGGAAACGCTTGTGTAGGTTCCTTTCGCAGAATCACGGGTATTTATTTCAGCATCGGTAGCGTCAAAAATAGCTCTTATTTCAGCAATTTTTTCAAGATTGGCGGGAACTATAAATTTGAAAAGATATGGCGAGGGCCATGTGGTATCTTCCTCAAGTTGTTTTTTTAGGCGTTCGTAAAATTCTATAGTGTTCTTGTCCTGATCCATCAAAAAAATATTGCTATGTGTGCAACAAAGATACACTTTCACCACAAATATTTATTTACTTACTTTGTATAAAATTCAAACTTTTGGAAGCAAAAAGAATTGTAATTACGGGTGGACCGGGCTCAGGAAAAACAGTATTGATAAATTATTTGGAAAAGGAAGGCTATCCGGTAAAGCACGAAATTTCAAGAGCGGTTATTCTTGAAGCACAAAAAGAAGGCGTTGAACAATTATTTTTAGAAAACCCCATTCTTTTCAGTGAAAAATTGCTGGAGGGAAGGTTGAAACAGTTTCACGAAAGCAACGATTGCGCAGCACCGGTACTTTTTTATGACCGCGGAATGCCAGATGTTACGGCCTATATGGATTTTGTAAACGTTCATTATCCAACAAATTTTTCTGAGACTTGTTTTGAGAATAAATATGATGAAATATTCGTACTTCCCCCTTGGGAAGAGATTTACGAACAAGACAATGAGCGTTATGAATCTTTTGAGCAGGCAGAAAAAATCTTCGATTTCTTAAAAAAAGGTTACGAAGATTATGGCTATCATGTTTACGAAGTGCCCGTTGGATCCATTAAAGATCGGGTGGATTACATATTAAATAAACTGAAAGCAAAAATTTGACGAATGTCCACAACATCCTGACCAAATATTGGGGCTACACTTCCTTCAAACCGATGCAGGAAGAAATAATTACGTCCGTATTGAACGGAAAGGATACCGTGGCATTATTGCCCACTGGTGGCGGAAAATCCTTATGTTTCCAAATTCCGGCAATGGCAATGGATGGCATTTGCATCGTGGTTTCGCCCTTGGTAGCATTGATGGGCGACCAAGTGAATGCACTAAAGGAAAAAGGAATAAAAGCTTTGAAACTAACGGGCGGAATTTCTTTTGACGAACTGAACACTTTGCTTGATAACGCGCTCTACGGAAATTACAAATTTCTCTATCTCTCGCCCGAAAGATTGCAACAAGAGATAGTTCAGAATTACATCAAGCAAATGAATGTGAATTTAATTGCGGTTGACGAAGCGCACTGCATTTCGCAATGGGGAAATGATTTCCGGCCAGCATATAAAAATATTACTATTCTTCGCGAAATACATCCTTTGGTTCCAATTATTGCGCTTACAGCAACCGCTACGCCAGAAGTGTTGGAAGATACCATTTCCGAATTAAAAATGGAGCTTCCCGCGGTTTTCAAAGACTCGTTTGTCCGTGAAAATCTTTCGTACCAAGTTTTTAAGGAGGACGACAAATTATACAGGACGGAACAATTGCTGAAAAACAGTTCCGGTTCTGCAATTATTTATGTCAGAAATAGAAAAAGTACAATAGAAATAAGTGATCAATTAAATAGTTTGGGTATTTCAGCAACATTTTATCACGGTGGAATTTCCGCCAAGGAAAAAGCCCAAAAACTTCAAACGTGGCGAAACGGCTCCATTTCAACAATGGTTGCAACCAACGCTTTTGGCATGGGTATTGACCACCCCAATGTTCGTTTTGTTATCCACCTTCAGATTCCCGAAAGTTTGGAAAGCTATTTTCAGGAAGCAGGCCGGGCTGGGCGCGATGGCGAATATGCTTCCGCAGTGCTTCTTTATAATGAGTACGACAAAATATATGTTAAACAACAATTTGTGGAATCGCTGCCAACGACTTCCGATTTGAAAAAGATTTACAGAACCCTGAACAATTATTTTCAGATTCCCTACGGTGAAGGCGAATACACAAAACACAATTTCGGTTTTTCTGAATTCAGTAAAACTTATAATCTCAACACTTTACTTGCCTATAATGCGCTCAACAGTTTGGACCGATTGGGGATTATACAGCTTTCACAGGAATTTGGGCGAAAATCTACCGTACAGTTTTTGATTACTTCCGAAGAGGTTTTAAATTATTTTGAAAAAGACATTACTACGTCCGTTATAGGGAAAACCATCCTGAGGATTTACGGGGGGATTTTCGAAATGCCAACCTCAATAAATTTGGATTTAATTGCCTCCAAAACCGGGCAATCCATTGAAACTATTATTTCGGTTTTAAAAAAAATGGAACGCGACCAAGTTGTGGAAATGATGCTGCAAATAACCGATGCCACACTAACCTTTCTCGTGCCGAGGGAAGACGAAAAAACCATAAACGTTATTTCGCGCGAAGTGGAAGCTTTAAACAGAAAAAAAGTAGCGCAGGTAAATTCAGTAATACATTATATTGAAAACACCGAAACCTGCAGAAGCGTTCAATTGGTTTCCTATTTTGGAGAAACCACAGCCGCAAAATGTGGAATTTGTTCCGTTTGCAAAAAGCAAAACGATAATTTGTCAAGAAAGGAGATGCAACAACTTGCAAAACAAATTTTGCTGCTACTTGAAGGCGATGATTTAAGTTCGCGGGAAATTTCAGAAAGACTTACTTTTGCCGAAGCCGACATTTTAAAAGTAATTCGCGCATTGATGGATGCCGGAAAAATAAAAATTGACCCGAAAAATAAATATTTTTTAAACTGAAAAGTATGCCGAACGATTTAAGAATAGTGTTTATGGGAACCCCAGATTTTGCCGTTGGGGTCTTAAAACAAATGGTTGAGGCCGGTAAAAATATTGTAGGAATAATTACTGCCCCCGACAAACCCGCGGGACGAGGGAGAAAATTAATGGCTTCCGCAGTAAAGGAATATGCAGTTTCCCAAAACTTGAAAATTCTTCAGCCCACAAATTTAAAAGACGAATCCTTTCTCAAAGAACTAAGGGATTTAAACGCCAATCTTCAAGTTGTAGTGGCTTTCCGTATGCTTCCAAAAGCAGTTTGGCAAATGCCCGAATTGGGAACTTTCAATCTACACGCTTCACTTTTGCCACAATATAGAGGAGCAGCGCCCATAAATTGGGCAATTATCAACAATGAAGACAAAACTGGCGTCACCACATTTTTTATTGATGAAAAGATTGATACTGGAAATATCATTGCAAATAGAGAAGTTTCAATTGAAAATAAAGAAACTGCAGAAACGCTTCACGATAAATTAATGGAAACAGGCAGTGAGCTTGTTTTGGAAACCCTTCAATTAATTGAAAAGGGAATCGCTGCTCCCAAACCACAACCACAAAGTGATACTTTAAAGGAAGCGCCCAAACTTACTCCAAAAAACACACAGATAGATTGGACAAAATCAGGAAAAGAGATAGATGCTTTTATTCGCGGACTTTCCCCCTATCCTGTAGCTTGGTCAACTCTTTATAATAATAAGGAAGAGTTGAAAACTAAAATATACACTGCGGATTTTGAAAAGACCAATCACAATTTTAAAACAGGAACGATTCAAACCTCAAAAAAAGAACTGAAAGCAGCTTGTTTGGATGGGTACATCAACATTAAAGAACTTCAACTTCCGGGAAAACGCAAAATGGATGTTTCGTCACTTCTAAATGGCTATTCTTTTGAGGAAGATTCCAAATTTATGTAAACCCTTGTTATCAGTGATTTCATTAAAAATGTGAAAAATGGGCGCATGTTTATTAACAAACCACCCAAGTTATCAACAAAAATAGGGATTTACAGCGTGGTTACTTGCCTGAACGGATATTCCTGTTAAATTTGTAGGGCAATTAATCGAAGTTTAACCAACAATTTAATTTAAAAAAATTATGAACAAATCAGATTTAATCGATGCAATGGCAGCTGATGCCGGAATTACTAAAGCTGCTGCAAAGAAATCATTGGAGTCTTTTTTAGGTAACGTACAAAAATCCCTTAAAAAAGGTAACAGAGTGTCCCTTGTAGGTTTCGGATCTTGGTCAGTATCAAAAAGAGCTGCTAGAGAAGGAAGAAACCCTCAAACTGGTAAAACCATTAAAATTGCTGCTAAGAAAGTAGTAAAGTTCAAAGCTGGTTCAGATTTACAAAACAGCGTAAACTAATTGTAAATAATATTTTACAAAACAAGAATCCTTCTTACCATTAATTTGGAAAGAAGGATTTTTTATTGCGCTGAAATTGAGCGAATTATTGAAATTTTAAAAATTCGCGATTTTAATAAAGAATATTTATCTTAAACATCGATTTAGTAAATTTTTGGTAATCTTAAATTTAATACTTAGATTTATTTGACCAAAAAAACTATATGACCACCTTAAAACCTGCCAAAGGACTGTTATTGGTTGCCGAACCTTCCATTATTGGAGATGTTTCCTTTAACCGATCTGTAGTGCTTTTGGCTGAATATAATGAGAATGGCTCTGTTGGGTTTATACTAAACAAACCTTTAGAGCACAAGCTTCGGGATTTCGTTCCAGAGGTGAATTCCAAACTTCCCGTTTATAACGGTGGCCCGGTGGAACAAGACAACCTTTATTTTATTCACTGTATTCCTGAAATTATCCCGGACAGTATTGAAATTTCCAATGGTATTTATTGGGGTGGTGATTTTAGCGCCATTATAGACCTGCTTAAAGAAGACAAACTTAAAAAAGAACAAATACGTTTTTTTCTTGGTTATTCAGGTTGGGAAAGCGACCAACTAGAACAGGAACTTGAAGTGAACAGCTGGGTGGTGGTTCCAAATAATTATAACAATACCATTATTGGGAAAACTAACATCAATTTTTGGAAAGAAAAAATGATCGAGTTTGGCGGGGATTATATTTTATGGTCCAACGCCCCTGAAAACCCAAGTTTCAACTAACCCATCCGCGCTTTTAGGTTCAGTTTTGCCAATAGCGTTTTTGCTATCGTATTTCCAAATTCTTTTTTACGGTATTTTGTTATTGGAACAATTCCTTGAATAACATTCGTAATAAAAATTTCATCCGCTTTTTGAAGCTCAAAAGGAGAAATTGAGGTTTCTTCCAACTTGAAATCTTCCATGGTTCCCAAAATTGAAATAAGCTGCTTTCGCGTAACACCGTTAAGGGAGCCATCCGCCAAAGGGGGTGTTTTTATTGTATTTCCCGAAACCAAAAAGATGTTTCCATTAAGTGCTTCAACTACCTGTTTG
The DNA here is from genome assembly GCF_001641085.1 of Aequorivita soesokkakensis. Lineage (GTDB taxonomy): Bacteria > Bacteroidota > Bacteroidia > Flavobacteriales > Flavobacteriaceae > Aequorivita > Aequorivita soesokkakensis. The sequence continues at coordinate 443,270 of NZ_LXIE01000001.1, forward strand.
TGTTCGTTCAATAGCAAACAATTTTCATAATCGTTCTCTTTCGCGTAAATGCTCCCTAAAATATTTATAAGTCTATTATTGCTTTTTAAAGTTGAAAGTAGTCCGGAAGCAACATAATGGTCTTTAAAAAGCTCCACTTCGCAATCGCCTTCATTTAAAACATAAAAAGGTGTTTCAAGATTTTCAGTTGAAATTAAATATTCAATCTCATTTGTATTTGGGGTGTATTTTCCGCCTGTTTTACGCCAAACCAGTAGTTTTATGCGAAATCCTACACCTTTTTTTTCTTCCGAATTGATTGTTTTTAAAATTTCCGCTTCCAGAAATTCCATCGTAAAATTCATTGGAATTTCCATTCGCAGAATTCGCATGGAGGCCATTAAGCGAAAATAATGGTCTTCCCAGAAATATATTTTTCCGCCGGAAAAGCGGAGGGTTTCAAAAACAGCATCGCCATAATTCAACCCGCGATTATCAAATGAAACACTTGCTTTTTCCGTAAGATTTCCGTTCAGATTTACCATAAAAAAAACCGCCTTTGTTTAAGACGGCTCAAAGATACTATATTTTATAGGGTTCTTATACTGATCCCAAAATTTGCTTTAAGTTTGAAATCATATTGTCCCAAAGCATTTTTCCCTCTTCAATTTCGTCTTCCTCCGCATAATCCGTTACCATCAACGAAACGTCTTTGGTAATTTCATCCACTTGAATGCGAAGCTCAAAATAGAACTCTTCGCCTTCATCTTCCACCCATCTAAATTTGATTCGTTCGGGGCTTTTTTTGCTGAGCAATTTTGCTCGCTCTTCGCTGCCGGACCAGATAAAAGTGTAAAACTCACCACGGGAATTTACGTTGTCTGCATACCATTCCGAAAGACCGGAAGGGGTTGAAATATATTGGTATAATAATGAAGGGGAAACCTGAATGGGAAATTCCATTTCATATTTAATTTTGTCTTCCATAGCTGTTCGTTAGTTGATGCCCAATATATATATATTAATTTTAACCTCAAATGAAAGATTGAAAATTTTTCAGTAGATTGAAGTTTCAAAAGTGTAAATAATTTCAATAAAAACAGAACCTAATATTTGCCACAGATGATTTTGTTTCTATCTTTGCACCCGCTTGCGTAAAATGCTTTGCATTGCGCGATAAAATATGGCGAGGTAGCTCAGCTGGTTAGAGCGTCGGATTCATAACCCGGAGGTCGCGAGTTCAAGTCTCGCTCTCGCTACAAAGGTCAAAGTGCCAAAAACAAACGGCTAGGTTCATTCCTAACCGTTTTTTTTATGGAATCTATTCTCGAATTTATTACCTTGGAACACAGAATTGAACACGATTTGGAACACAAAAAGCAATTTTCTGCACCAAAAATCTACAATGCCAACGGCGACCTCAACAAGCGTTGGTATGTCTATTATTCTTTTCGAAATCCGATCAGTGGCAAGCTTGAAAGACAAAAAAATGTATATGGCATAACAAATACCTTTTCGACTTTCGAGGAAAGGATGTATGTGCTTTCCACTTATGCTAGAAATCTTTTAAAATTATTGGAGCAAGGGTACAGCCCCTATAATGACAACACAGCACTTTACCAGAATCTAAAAAAGGAAGAAGAAAATTCAGTTCCCGCCAAAAACGCTATTGCAACCGAACAATTGATGACAGACAACACCCCAATTTCAATTAAGTCTGTATTGGAAGGAAACACTGGAAACCCTACCATTCACCCAGAAAAATTGGAAAGTGCCAATTGCAACGCCGATGCAACGCTTACGGTTGAAATGGCATTGCAACAGGCATTATCCATAAAGAAGAATGTAGTAAACGAGCGAACCCTTGCGGATTATACCTACAAAGCAAAGCATCTTCTTAAATGGCTGGAAGAAAATGAGCCAACTGTAGTTGCAATGGAGCAGTTGACAAAGCAACACCTCAATACCTATCTCAATGATATTCTTGGAAGGACAAGCGCAAGGAACAGGAACAACTACAGAATAGATTTGAGCAGCCTTTTCCAGACGTTGAAAGACAATGATCTTGTTGCAGAGAACTATCTAAAAAAAATACCGCCACTACGCTCCGTTCCAGTCCGCAACAGAGGTTTTTCCCTAAAGGAGCAGGAAAAAATATTTTTATATCTAGAAGAACGCGACCCGTTGCTCCTACTCTATATAAAATTTATTTCCTACGCATTTTTAAGACCAATTGAAGCATGCAGGATAAAAGTGGAAGATGTTGACGTAACCAATAAAAGAATCCGTTTTAAGGCAAAGAACAAGCCCTACAAGACCAAAATATTGCCCCAGTTGCTAATAGATGCACTGCCAGACCTTTCTGGGCTCCCAAAGGAAAATCTTTTGTTCTCCCCAAAGGGAATTGGACTACATTGGGAATCCAAGCTGGCAAACAGAAGGGACTATTTCTCAAAACGGTTCAAGGAAGTGATAAAGGATCATTTTGGATTCAATGAGAATTATGGACTGTACAGTTTTAGGCACACCTACATTACCAAATTGTACAATGAGCTGATAAAGGAACAGGCACCATTTTCCGCAAAAAGCAGGTTGATGTTGATTACTGGCCATACCACAATGACCGCACTTGAAAAATACCTGCGTACCATTGATGCCGAAATGCCAGCCGATTATTCAGATATGTTATAACTATGGATACTTATAAAATATTTATAAAACTTTATAGGCGGTTGATGTCGCAATCGGTATTTTATGTGCCAAGTGAATTGATCGTAGATGAAATTCAGGAGATGTTCAATTTTCCACTTAATGACTACGCAGACCAGCTTTTATATCTCTCGAAAGATAGAAATACAACGCTATTGCAAAATCCTGAGGCATTGGAGAATATTATTGCAAAGAGGTTCCAACTGGAAAGAACCGTTTCCTACCTGCTCAGGCAAAAAAGCATTATGGATGAAGGAAGCTATACGTACCTACAGGAAAAATATATGGAACAGGTGAATGTTGCATGTTATGTTTCAACCCTATTATGCGATAATGTAAAAGCATATTTTCCAAATGAAACATTGGTTCTGTACAATTCATTTCTTGCCCAACAAAATGCAATGGATGAACATCGGAATGAGTTGGTCAAGATGTTGAAGATAACCAACAACCAACCGTACAGGTTGGAAGACATTACAAACCTAAGTTTATTGAAAAACCCTACGGTTAAGGAAGCATTTTCATTGCAATCAAAGGGATTGCAACGGGACGGATTGGAGGTGCGATCAACGGATGGCATTGCAATTATTTCAGATGAAGCGGCACGGGATTTTCTATTGGAAACAGTTTTTTCGATTCCTTTAAAAAAGATTCAGAAGTAAGGAGCTATAGGCATTGTTGTTTGTTTTTATTCCAATTCGGCTTTAAAATCTCCTTTTATTTCAATTTCTCCGCTGCAATCCGATTCACAAATTCCTTTGAAATAAAAAATTTCAAAAATCATTTCTCCTTTTTGTTTAGGAATTTCAATTCCTGTTCAAGCGTTATTACTTTTGGGTCAATTGCTGGACCAGATACCCAATAATTAAAATCCGATTTGAATTGATTGTCGGCTATTTTTATCGTCAAATATTGACTATACGCTGGATTAGTCTCAAAAATCTTCAATTCAAGAGTATCAGAGTCAGTTCGTTTTAATTCCGTAGATCTCATTAATCTTAAACTGTCGTTATTTACAATTGCATTAGATTTTATGATATATTGAGTTGAGTTGAGTCAGGAACATTATCATATCCAGATTCCGTCTTCAAAGTCAAAGGATTGAGCATAAATTCGATTGAATTAAACAGATTGCTATTTAATTCTTTGTCAATAGTTATTTTTTCAAATTCCGTGTTGTTTTTTTTAATTCCGCATGAAACTAAAATTGTAGAAAGTATTATTATCAGCAGTTTTTTCAATTCAAAGTCGTTTTTAAATCACACATAACGTTTAGGCTATGGTTTCGTTGCGGAAAATGTCCGAAGGACTTTTGCGCTGTAGCCGAAAGATAGCAAAACGGCGAGAATTTTCGGTAGAAAATTCCGCCGCAATGAACTATAGCCGTTGTTACCTGCTGGCTTTATCCGTTTTGATGTATGTTATTAATACTAATCTGAAAAACATATTATCAAAATCCTGAGCATTTTCAAGTACGAAATTTGCAAAAATAAGATGTTCTTTGTCGATTTCCATTATTGATAGGATATCGGAATTAAAACTCATAGATTCAATTTGTTCTTCAGGTAATTGCTTTATTAATTCCTCATCTGTTATTAAAAATTGTCGTTCATTATATTTTAGATGAAGGTTTCCAATAGGGTTTTGCTTCACAAACCATTCTCCTTTTAAAATTTTACCTTTTAAATTTTGGATGAAGTTTTGATTTTCATCAAATCTGATTTGGTCGGGGGTTTGTATGTTTAAGGTTTTTCCATTTATTCGCTTAGCACTTTCTAGTTTCCAATTTCCAATTAATAATTTTTTTATTGTTGAGCTATCTTTTTTTGTCAATAATTCAATCCTTTTGTCATCTACAAGATGGGTGCTCAAAGAATCTAAATTAGACGCTAATTCGCTTTTCAAAATTATTTTTCCACGTGGATTTAATGAATCATAGACAATTATAATATCCTCTGGATTAGTCTGTCCGAAAGTACTCGAGGAAAGAATCGCAAATAGAAAAATCAATAGTTTTTGTTTCATCTATATGTTTTTTTAGCTTGCAGGTAACGTGTTTGGCTATGGTTTCGTTGCGTGAAAATCCGCGAGGATTTTCCGCCGTAAACCGAAGATAGCAAATTTGCGAGGACTTTCCGAAAGGAAAGTCAGAAGCAATGAACTATAGCCGATGTTGTGCGTTCGTACTTTTTAATTCAGTCAGTTTTTTATAGTCAGAAATTGGGAATTCGTGCCTCCACTTTTCTTTATAGCCTTCAATTCCGTTTTCGTCTAATATTCTTTTTATTGAGTTAAATCCGTTAGAGATTAAACTTTTTAAAGTTGTTTCTCCTTTGAATAAAGATTCATATTTATCCGCATCATTCATATATTCAGTTGCGTAATCCTCGTACCATTTTAATTCAATCGTAATTTTGGTGGAATCAATTTTTTCAATTATTATTTGGTGTTCTCCAGGTTCTTCGTAGAAAGGAATCACAACTCTATTTCTGTCAGTCAAAAGTCCGATTAGTGCATTGATAATAGAATTCAGAGTATCGTGAAGATATGAAGCATTAAATTCAGCCGAAAAATCTCTCGATTTGAGCTTTCCAACTGCCCAACCGTGTTCTTCTAATATGTAGTCAAATTCAATTTTCATATGGTTGAGTCAGTATGACGCACAACGGTTTCGTATAACCGTTAGTTACGGGTTAATATGCGTTAATTTTCGGGTTGGCACAGACGTTAGCAATTCCGAGTGGATTCGGACGCAGTCGAATCCGCCGTAATTGCGGTTATACATTGTTGCCTACAGTTATTTCTGCGCAACCTTCTTACCATTCCGATATTCGATTTCCAATTCCGTTCCGTCATCTTTGATGCAAAATTCTGTTCCGTGTTTTTTGTTATCCAAATATTCGCAGCGGTAAGTCAGCTTGTCATTTTCGTATTTTTCAATAAGAGTTTTCTTTCCATTTTGGTCATAGAATTTAAACTCCATCGTTGGTTTTGATAATCCGTATCTGGTTACTTTTTTCTTATCAAACGTTTTTTCGTAAAATTCTGTCAGCTCTACAGGTTTTGGTTTTTCCGTTCCGTTGTAATAAAGTATTGATTTAATCGGAATTCCTTTTTCATAATATTCTTCGTACACCAAATGTCCATTTTTGCGAACTTTTTGCGCTTGTCCAGAAAATAATTGGTCATTCGCCACTTTATACGCCAAATTATTTTCCACATAAATTTCTTTCAGCCCGACTTTTTCTTGAGCGAAAAGTCCACCGAATGAACAAAATATTATGATTAGCAGGATTTTTTTCATAATTGTAGGCAACGGTTCTCAGCTATACGCAGGCAGGGATTTTAACCACTGAATTTCCTACGAAGAACTGAACTTTAACTTTACCACTTATCTGTCCTACGAAGCACGAAACCCCTGCTTGCGTATAGGTGATGTTGGCGGTATGTGCTTCTTTTTTAATTTGTTGTCGTCCCATTGTTGGTTTCGGCTAAAACTGTGAAATACTTTCTTATAAATGTTTCAATGTCTGATTGACCTGAACTCCAAACGGTAGAACTAACCCTAAACCGTATGTTTTGGTCTTCAATATTTACAGATATTCCGTCTTGTCCATTGTTTAGATTGTTTTTTTTGATTTCAACGTCATTGAAGTCACTAAATACAGTGTCAATTTTATGACCAATGTTACTTATTACTTTTGCATTTATTCTAAGATATTCAATGTCTGGTTCTGTTCCGTCTAATGGCACAACTACTAAAGAATAATTGTCTTTTTGTTCAGTTGCTGTTTTTGCTTGCAATGGCGTCATAGAAGCGTGTTCCTTGCCTGTCGCCTTTAATTCAACAAGCCAATTGTTTATTCTAAATACTTCTCGTTGATTTTCGTTATTAACTAAATCTGATGATTCTTCAGTTAGTATATAATCACTTCCAAATGGTTCTCTCTCAATATTTATAATGACTCCACTTTTTTTAAGTTGCTCAATATATTCTTTAAATAAATCTTCAATTAGTTTCCCGATTTTTTGGTTACGGTTAATGAGTTTTCGCTCATTTAATCTTTTTTCATATTCCTTTCTTATGTTGGGGTCATTAAATATTTCTTGAACAAGTTCTGGGTCAGCATCACTTGTAATCATATTCGTAATAGCCTTGTCCCAACTTAATCTAAGTTCGTCTGTTGGGAGTGTGTTTCTAATTAGGTCAGATACACCCACACCAAGTTTGTTTAAGAAATTTTGTTTCCTTGAACCACGAATAGTTTTTACTAAAGTTTCATCTCCTTTAAGTATCTCCGAAAGATTCTTGGAGGACGGAGTTTCACTTACAAATTTCGTTTCAGAACCTTCACTTTCGGTTTTTACATTTACCCAATTGAGACGCTTAGCACGATATACCCAAAAACACGTTCTAAAGTGTATAGGATTTTCTAATCCTTCGATTGTTACTTCTTGAATATCTGAATCAAATAAGGTGTCTTTTTCTACAGCTTCGGATAGAAGAAATTTAAATCTTTCTAAACTTGACTTTTGTGTTGTGTTTCTCCCGTAAATATGTCCGTCTGTTGCGGTTAAATAGGCAAAGTCGGAATAGGTGATTTTAAATTTATATTTGAGTTGCCCTTCTGCATCTCTTAACACACTAAGGTCAGATTCTTTGATAATTAAATGTTCTAATAATTTTATCGTTGCTGTTTCAGTTTTGGTTACTAAAGGACTTATGTGAATAAATCCGCTCTCATTTAAAAAGTTGTAGTCTGCTTCATTCAAATATTGATTATATATTTCATTTAGGCAGTCTTTGTCCCTAACTAAGCTTGAATACAAAGGAAAGTTTACTTCAAAATATGGCTTTGGAGTAAGTAAAAGGTGTTCGAATTTAGGAAAATGGTCATAAATAAAACTTTCGTCAATCTTTTTACTTGCACCTGTTAGTATCTTCAAATCTTTGATTATTTCTTTATGGTCTTTTAATATTAACCATTTTAAAAACCTTGCATTACACTCCTGATTGGATGACTTAATGAAGTCAGTTTCATCAAGCTCGTTCAATTCGGCTTTTAAATCATTAATGGCATTTTGTATTGTGTAATTTTCAACTCCATTGATTTGCAAAAAATTTATTTCTCTTGAAAATAGTTTGTCAGAAAAATTCAATTGTATTAAGTCGGAAATTGAAATCAATTCATCATCATTGCATTTATCCCAATAAATGCCGTCTGCACCCCTAAACTTATTTCTTTGATTTAGACAGATTTTTATGTCTAATGGGAAATGTCCTTTTATCTTAATTATTAGGGAGTAGAGATTATTCAACCAAGATTTTTTATCTGCTGTAATAGAACTTTCTAATTCTTTAAGTGATTCTTTTTTTTCAATGAATTTGATTAATTCATTTACTCCCCAAACGAATTTTAAGTCATAGGTTTTTTCAATATCGGGTTTAAGTTGTGTAATACTCTCTGATATATGAACCCATTTTAACAATTCTGATGATAGTGGAACTTTAATATCAATAATTTCCGATAATAGCTCCCAAAGTTCTTTTGTGGTGTTTTCTTTTTCAGTGAAAGGAATTGTAAATTCATTTAGAGATGTGAATTTGTTATCAGCCCCGTGGTAATTAATAATTTCTTTTGCGGCAAGTAAATTAATCGTTGAGGATTTAATAGTTGTAAGCCATTCTTGGTCGACCCATTTGAGGTCTTTGGAAATCTTGAAATCAAACAATTCGTAGATACCAATTATTTTTTTGGTTTTAAATAATTCTGCGAATGCCTGTAAGCTATCAGATAATGCTTTACTAATTATTTCTTTATTGTTTGATTCGTTTCCGCCTTCTGTTGCTTTTTTTAAATAAATTCCATCACGTTCTACCCTTGGGTCAAACTGAGTTGAATTGATAATAATTGGTATTCCAATTTCTTCAGTTCCAATTAGTGGAAATGTGTAATATAGTCTTGGATAATTTTTTGTTAAAGGAAAAATCTCTTCACTGCCGTTCTTTTCTTGGGTTATTATACAAGCATCAAATTTTTCATCTTTTTGAATGTAAGCTTTTAGACAGGTATTTACAGAACCATCAATCAGTGTTGTGATTTCCCATTCGTTAATTGAACCCAATTCGTAGGTTTTGATTAGGGTCTTTGAGAATGTCTTTGACAAACCGTTTTCAACTACAATAACTGATTCAATTTGCTCATTGAAAAGTTGAGTAATTGGGATTAATTCATCAAGACATTGTAATCCAACTTTTGCTGTTAATTTTCCTTTCTCTCCTAAATTATAAGTGAATTTAGTTTGAAATTCATCTTCTTCTAAATAGCTTAATTCTCTAATTGATTCATCAAATTGTTTGTTTGATTCTTGCTGTAATTCATAGAAATGCTCATTGTTTGTTGCGTTTCTGTTTAATAAAAAATGAAAGCTACCTTGATTATTTGTAAGTTGTCCCGTTATATAAACTTCTTTGGAAAGAAGATATGTTGTCATAAAACCTGTTCCAAACCTACCTGTCTTACCTTCTTTGTTGTTTTTTGAAGAGCCTTGTATGATTAAACTTAGAATGTCATCCAACTCGAATGGATTTCCTGTATGTGAAAATGAAATTTGATTTTCGGAAATTTCAATTTTTACTTTAAGATTTTGATTTTCTTCTACCGAGTCTTTTGCATTTTGAAGTAATTCCCAAAACCAACGCTTCTCATAATCTTCTCTTTCATTTTCTCTGGCAACAATATCCCTGTAAACACTATCAGCGTGTCGGATTTCTGCAATCTCTTGTCGTCTTTGTTGTATTTGTTCTTTTTGAATCATTGTCTGTCAAAATGAAATGATTGTTATTGTTTAGCAGGGTCTTGTTAGCATTACCGCCAACGTTCTGGCTAAAGCTAGTGCGGTTTCTCGCAAGTTCCAAAAGAAACGAGATCGTCATCGTCAACCGCGTTTGTGTCTGCCGAAGACGAAATGGCCGCATTAGTCTTTAGGTATTGTTGTGTGGCGTTTTTTTATTTCTTTCCTTTTTTGTCATTCGTAAAACTTTCCTGAATAGAGCAAGAGTGCAAAACTTTTCCAATCTAGATCTATGTCTTCATTGTCTTGTCCGTATGCGTGAATAGAGTCAAGAAAGTCAGGAATAGTTTCATTTTCCCAGCCGTTGAATCCACTTGAATACGGAGAAGTTGGATTTACCTTTTCTTTATTGTCTTCGTCTTCCTTGTCCTTTTTTAATGCTGCGACAAATTCAAAGAAAGTTTTTTTCGAGTTTACTTTTTCTAGTAATTCAGTTAGGTTCATTTTGGTCTTTTCAAATGCCACACAACGGTTTGTGTATGGCTTGTTGCGGGAAAATACGCAAATATTTTCCGCCCTAACCGAAAGATAGCAAATTGCAATGAATTCCGATTAGGAATTCAGCCGCAATGAGCTATACACGTTGTTACCACACGTTTTTATTTATTCCCATTAATTTTTTCATTACCTCATTATAGCGATACAAAATTCGCATTTCACTTTGACTTGGGTCAAAAATATACTTGTAATTCACATTGTATAATTCGGTAATTTCTTTAATTATTTTTGTCGATTCGTCCGTTCGCCAATCAATTCCGACTGCCAGAATTATACGTTTTCCATTTGCAAAATCCACATTCGCTTGATTCTCGCTGTATTTATTATAGAATTCAGGTTCAAGTTGAGAATCAAGTTTAATAGCTAATTTTTTGTCAGATATCCGAAGCTTTAAAGTGTCGTTAATTTCATTGAAGTCAAATTCAAATTGTCCGTTAAAGACTGGTGAATGTTCATTTACTATTATTCGAATAGAGTCCTTTAAGGTTGTCTTTAAAACAAAAACTCCACTTGAGTTAGTTTCGATTTCTTTGATACTATCTCTTTGGAATAATTTGATTTTACTCTTTCTTTTATTTAGATTTTTAGTGTATAGGTCGTCCTTATCCCGAAATAATACGAATTCTGTAGCTTTAGATTTGTAAAACTCAACCTTTCCGACAATTTCTTTTTGCGAGTAAAGACTTTGTTGGAAAATCAAAATGGTCAATATGAATAGCGTTTTTCTCAAATGTGTGGTAACGGCTCTGTATAAGAACAGTAGGGCTGAAAATAGACAGTTACTATTCGGTTAAACACAAGCCGAATTTTTAAATTTTCCTTATTATCTTTTTTTCTCAATAAGCCAAATTTAAAAATTTGGCGACTTCGCAAATACGCCCGAACCTTTTGGTTTAGCAACTACTTGCCCTATTGTTTTTATACTTTGTTGCCAGCAGTTTTTCTCGGTTCCCATTTCACTTCCAACGTATCCAATGCATCAACTGGAAAAATTTCCGCATAATCTTTTAAGCTACCAATCTTTATTACTTTAGGTTCCATTTTTTCGTTATACAAGACAATCCTGAATTCGTTTTGATATTCAAATTCTTTCATTTTGTGAAATAAAGTTATATCTCCATTTATTTTATCTTTTTCGTAATATTCAACTTGTCTGGTGCTGAAATCCATTTTTATTTTTTCAAGTTCATCACAAACTTTATTTATGAATTTTCCAACATCTTTTATCAATACAAAATGAGTTCCGAATTCCCGTACTCTTTTGTCAACTTTAAAATCCTCAACTCCAATTATGTCTTTTGGTCTTATGCAATAAATAGAATAAAGATTACCTTTTATATCGCTTAAAAACTCTCGTAAATGGAATTTGGTAGGATTTATTGGAATTTGCTTTCCAGTTTCAGGAATTGTAATAGTTACTTTAAGATACTCGTATTCGTGGTAATTTGTAATTTTGGTAGTTCCCTCATATTTATCTCCGCGTAATCCTTGCTCTTCAAGTCTTTGAAAATAATCAATCGTATTAAAATAAACAGTTCCATTTTCAATAAAATCGGTCATATTTTTTTCGCTACCGAATTTTAAAAAGAATAGTGGTTGGTCTTCTGTCATTTGTTTATTATCAAATTGCTGGCAACGTTAGGGCTATGGTTTGCTGCGTCGGTTAAGCACTAATTTAGCAAATAAACACCAACATTCACGTTTGCGTGGTTTTTCCGAAGGAAAAACTGCCAAGCAGTGAACTATAGCCGATGTTGCCCACAGTATTTTAATCATATTTATTAAAAATTACATTTCCAATTTTCTCTGTTTTCCAATATTTTATTTGTTCTATTTCCGCTTCATTGAGCAATATTAAATTTTCAGTTTTCAGAGGTTGATTTAGAAATTCAGTTTTTAATTCTGTTAAATCGTCAAGTAATACATCGGTTATATTGGTTGGTAAATTATAGAAGTCAACAGTTGTCCAGTCCGACATACTTTTTATTCCACAGAAGATTGGATAAGCAGAGTTTATTCCGATTAAATGTGAGCCAGTTTTGTCATTTAATGAAATCAGATAAAAATTATTGTCCTCTTTTGGTTCAGTCAGTTTAATATTCCAAAATTCATTATGGTTTTCAAAATTTTCAATTAGTTTTTCTATCAATAATTTATCGATTTCAGGAACTCTCTTTTGTCCGATTTTCCAAAATCCTGTTATTCCGTTCGGCAGTTTTTCCATATTGTGGGCAACGGTCTTGTGTATGAATAGTAGCGGATTTAAAATACCTTCTTTTCGGTTTATGACTTAACTTTAAAGATAAAAAACTAACTTTGATTAAGCACTAAAACCGCTATTATTTATACACGTTGTTGTGTTTTCGTACTTTTTTCCGTTCAGTTTGTAGCGTTGGCAAAGACATACTCTTTTGCAATTTTGGGCTTCTGTGTTGGCTGTTGCGAATTGCAAATGTGTATGGCTTTTAGCGTTGGCTTTTTACACGAAATCCAATGGTTCAAAGTCAATATCTTCATTTGAGGCAGAATCGTAAATTTTGAATATTCCTTCTTCTAACCAAACAACTTTAATATTTTCTGCTGTACAAAATTCAATTAAACTGACTTGTGGTTTTTGAGAGTAGACCAAGAACTCTTTAATGTCCTCGTATTCCATTTGTCGGTTTACGATTGAAAACTTATAGTATTTAAGCTGTCCAACTCCTTTAATAGTCTGTTTTTCTTGGTCAGACATTGAGCTTAAAATAGTTTTAATTTCAAAAACTAAAGCTGTTTCTTCAATTGTCGACAAACAATCAAACTTTCCTTCATAAAGTTCAAATGCTCTTTCTTCGCAGAACAGTCCAAGTTGTCTTACGATTTCTTGATGTTCTGCCAAACGTTGCTGACGAATTCTAATTGATTCTGTGTAATCTATACTAACTGTAGAAATTGTATTAAAAATTGGGTCAACCGCAATTGTACCTGAAGTTACAGGTCTATATTGTGAATAGGGAACTCCTTCTGGATTTGTTGCATCAGATGGTATTTCTGTGGAAATTTCATCTTCTGTAATAACTATTCGACCAATTGGAAAAGCATTGTTTCCTCTACGTGCAATATCTCCTAATTGCTCTGCAATTCCGGGAAGAATTTTAACAGCATTTCTACCCATCGATTCAGAAGTTCCTGTGGATTCAAGAATTTCTTCTAATGATAACTCTGATAGGGCAATAATTCTTTCGTATTCTTCAATTGAATCATTTTCAGCTTCGAGAGCAAGCATTAATTTTTTTGTCTCTATTCCTGGTTTCTCTTGAACAAGTTTTAATAAAATTCTATAGGGATGACTTATCTCTCCATCTGTTCCTTCCAAACCTAATTGTAAAAATGAATTTTTCCATAATTCTCTTTTTATCTCTTCATTTGGTGATGCAAGTAACTGTATCGCTTGTGAACTTAAGCTTCCAGATTTATTCTCGAAAACAGTTAAAAATCCAAGAAGTTCAAATAGTCGTCTAATGTCTCTTGCAACCGTTAAGTAACCTCGATTTGCTTTTGGTTTTTCTTCTTCCAAAGCAAGAAATTCGTCAACTGATAAAGTTTTATCTCGATATGTGTAGATTAAGTTTCTTGTTAAGAGTTCCCCAAAATTTTCATCTTTTAGAGCTGTTTCCTCATCTATTAGCTGTTTTATAGCTAATAAGGCATTAAATATTTTGGTAAGGTCATTAAATTGATGAGGAAAGTTTTTCATTGATTAGCAGAAATTAAATTTCTGCTAATATACCATTTGTGTTAATTTTTATCTCAATTTGATTATTGACATTTAATTCTTTTAATCGATTATTAGCGATTTTAATGTAATCTCTATTTTTCTCGAAAGCGATAAAATTTCTGTTGTTCTTTACAGCACTAACGCATTCACTCCCAGAACCACCAAAAGGAATTAGAACTAAATCATTTTCATTTGAGAAGTGTTTAATTATTCTATCGCATATTGCCAATGGTTTTTGAGTTGGATGGTCAACTTTCTCGTTAGCAAATCTTTTACCTGCTAAAACAGGAATGTTCCATACATCTCCAGCGTGTTTACCATCTGGATGTGGTGTCCAAACTTTTCCGTTTTTGGTTATCTTATTTTTTAATCTTTCTGTGCTTTTATATGGTTCTCTTATTTGATGATAAGTGTAATCATCAGTTTTTGAAAACCAAAGTATAGGTTCGTAATTTGCCGAAGGCGAATTTTTATAACCTGAAAAACTGTTTTCATAATGCCAAATTATTTGCCTTCTGTACTTTAAATCCTTTTGATAAAGATAAACGTGAAGATGACATAAATAATGGTGTATACCATAAATGAAAATTGAACCTGTTGGCTTTAATTTTGTAATTGCAACATCAAGCCACTTTTTTGACCATTTTATCCATCCATCTACATCATCCCAATTATCAGAAGAATTTCCAAAATCTTTGTTTAAATTGTATGGTGGGTCAGCTATGATTAAATCAATAGAATCATTTTCTAATTTCTGCATTTGCTTAATACAGTCTCCGTAATATATTTTATTTGTCTCAATCATCTTTTTTGATATTTTGGAATATTAAAACATTTTGATGGTGCATATTCGGAACGAATGAAAAAGGATAACCGTAAGGATAAATACTTTTGTGTCTTTGGTATAATATTTTAATTCCTTTTAATACAAAATTTCCTTTTTTCTCCAACGCATTTGCTAAATCAGCGTGAAAAGTGTAGTATTTCTCTTTTTTTCTAAAGTCGCTTACAATTACACACATATACTTTCCAGACTTTAGTGGTTTTGAACAGTCATTGAAAAACTTTGCAAGCGTTGAAAGGAATTTGTCATAATCCTCAATATTTGCCAAATCTTCATTATTCTCACTATACTTATGGTCTAAATCATTATCAATTCTTTCTTTTCCTTTATGGTCAACAGTTTCCAAAATGTTCCAATATGGTGGGCTTGTTGCAATAAAATCTATTTCGTTTTTTTTAAACTTCTTAATTTCTTTCTGACTATTTCCATTTATTAAATTTTGCTTGGTTTTTAAAGGAAAATCATCAGGAACTTCCAATTCAATACGTTGTAAACCCAAATCGTGGTATTTAGGATTTAATTCTATTCCATAACCAATTCTATTATTAAATGCACAAGCCTTAACTGTTGAAGCAACACCAGAAAATGGGTCAAGAACTTTGTCATTTTCTTTAGAAAAGAATTGAATAAGTCTACCAACATCTTGAAATGAAAAAGGTGCAGGATGCTGTTTTTCTATTTGTGCATCTTTATTTCCAGCTCCTAATCCTTTTTGACTGAAAACTGTTATAGTTTCAGGCAACCATTCTTTTGCTGTCAAATCATTTAATCCATTATTCAATGCAAAAGCTGATTTCTCATTAGGAAATAGAATTGCGTTGGCTTTCTCAACATCTCCTTTTGAGTGAAATAATGCAACTTTTTCCCAATCTTCGATAAATCTATTTGGTATTCTCAACTCAACTCTCTTTTCAAAAATTTCGTTCAGTTTAGTTTTTGCAAGTTTGTTCAGTTTAGTTTCCTCAACAGGAACAACTTCTTTTCTATTTTTTTTATATAGTTGGTATTTCATCAATTATTTCTTCTCGTATTTCATTTGTTCTTCTGCAACTTTTAAGGCGTTCATTCCTTCTTTTTCGTCTTTAACTATGTCATAAACCTTTGAGCCAATCCACAAAGCTTCTAATTCCGAAAACGAACAATTGAAAGTTTTACTAATTGTTTTTAAGTGTTCTCGTTTTAAAGGCTTCTGGTCACTTTCAACTTTACTTAAAAAACCATCTCCGATTTCAAGTATTGAAGCAAGTTGCCTTTGAAACATTCCATTTGATTCTCTTAATTCCTTTATTTTCTGCCCAAGAGTCATTTTACCAAATTTAGACTTGACTAATATTGGTCAAATGTAATAAATATTATTGGAAATTTGATTCGAGCGTTGGGAAATTTTAGCTCTTTTGGTTTTTTAGCGTTGGAATTGTGCGTTGGAAAAAAAGCCGAAAGTGCTAAAATATGCGGCTGGCAGTATGAAACACAACGGTTAGTATAAGAATAGTTGCGGGTTTACGTGCGAGGATTTTCCGCAGGAAAATCAGACGTAGTAAACTTGCAACGACCTTTGGTTAAGCCCAAAATTGAGCAATTATTTTTATACATTGTTGGCAACTGGCTTTTTTTCATTCAGATTGAGTTTCATCATTATGTCCGTTTGTTCATCGTTTCCGAGTTTAAAAACGTGTTTGTCAAACGCTACAAATCCATTTTTTTCATAAAATCGAATTGCTCTCGGGTT
This sequence comes from Aequorivita soesokkakensis, assembly GCF_001641085.1. Taxonomy (GTDB): domain Bacteria; phylum Bacteroidota; class Bacteroidia; order Flavobacteriales; family Flavobacteriaceae; genus Aequorivita; species Aequorivita soesokkakensis. The sequence continues at coordinate 459,641 of NZ_LXIE01000001.1, forward strand.
TTGCTCCCAAACTCCCAACCAAACATATTCCACATTTTTCTCTTTGGCCAATTCAATCGCCTTGTCGTAAAGTATTTGTCCAACTTTTTTTCCGTGAAATTCCTTTAGCACGTATATTCGTTCAATTTCAAGTGCGTTTTTGTCCTTTATTTCGGTTTGTGACTGTCCAATGTTTATTTTTAAATATCCGATTGTTTTTTCGTCAAGTTCCGCAAAGTAAAATTCAGCGTTTTGGTCGGTCAGTTCCGTAGTCAGTTTTTCGGTTGAAAATCCGTTTTCCAAATATTCTCTCATATTATCTTCACTGTTCTCGGAAGAAAAAGTTTCGGCAAAAGTCAGTTTTCCGATTTCTTTGAGTTTTTCAATGTCTTTAATATTTACTTTTCTGATTTTCATTTAATCATTGTGCGTTTTTTTTCAGCTTGTTGCCAACGGTCTTGTATATGAAAAGTAGCGGATTTTATGCACTAACTTTTCGGTTTATAACTGACCTTTATTTTATTATTTATCTTTTGGTTAAGCACTAAAACCGCTATTTTTTATATACGTTGTTGTGCTTTCGTTATTTTTCCGCAAACTTGCTAGCGTTGGCAAAGACATACTCTTTTGCAATTTTTGGCTTGTGTTTCGGCTGAAGCGAATTGCAAATGTGTATGGCTTTAAGCGTTGGCTATTTTATTTTTTCCAGTCAAATTTTAAATTTCCGCAACCACATCTAATTTTATTCTCAACATTATCGTAAAATTTTAAAGAAAGAAATTTATCACAGTCTGAACAATAAAAATTATGGATTAAGCCTTTAACATCTTCCCAAATTGCTTCTAAATCCTCAATACTTTCTTGGAAGCTATTGTCGTGCGAAGTCGTATTTCCAATAAACATAGGCATTCCTTTGATTTTCGGAATATCGGCTTTCTCTTTTAGTTCTTTACTTGCTTTTGTCAACTTACTTTGTACGGCATCTAAAAGTTCAGGTGCCATTCTTTTTTCATTTATGTCATTATTCCTGTAGGCTACTTTTGCTTCTATTTCTAGAGCTACTCTTTTCATTACTCTTTCTGCATAAACACGAATATCGTTTCCTAGTCCATCAGTATTTTTGTCTTCTATTTTCTTTTTAATTCTATCTTTAATATCAGCAATTCCTCTCTCAATTCCAGTTCCATTATCTTTTGTCCATTTAAAGTTATTAAGAATCCAACCTTTGCTTTTTACTTCACTCGATACTAACTCAAAAAATTCTTTTTCGTGAGTTAAAAGAATTACTTGAAAGTCAGAAAACTTTGTTGTTAATAATTGAGCAAATCTATATCTGTGCGAACGGTCAAAACTAGAAATCACATCATCTAATACGAAAAATTTACTTTCCTTGTTAAATGCTCTTACAGAAGCAAGAAAGAATGAAAGGCCTAAACAGTTGATGTGGCTTTCACTCAAATAGGCAATTGGCGGTGTATGGGTTTCGTTGAAGAAGCTGTATTCAATTGTAATTCCAACAAGTTCATCATTCTTTTTTAATGGAACCAACTTTATATCCTCAACCTTTTCGTTGGGATTCATTGTTGTATAAAAATCGTTTATGTCATTAGAAAACATTGTTAAAAACACATTGAGTGCTTCTTCTTGTCTTTTAATGAAATCTTCATAAAGCAGTTCAAATGTTGCTTGTTGATTAGCTAAAACACTTTGTTCTTTTTCTATTTTCAGATATTCCACATAAGCTTTTGCTGATTGAAATAGCTTTGTATATGTTTTAAATTTGAGGTTAGCTTCTTTACTTTCAGTTAACTTTTTAATTGTCTTAACCAATTCGCTTGTTAACTCTTCAATTTCTTTTTTGACAAACTTTATTTCTTCTTTGTCCGATAATTTTTCTGTTAATTCTTTTTTTGATTCGTCAAGGTGGTTATTCAGAGAGTTTTGAATTTTCTCAACTGTTTCTTTTAATTTTTTGTAATCTTCTTTCTCGAAAAGTTTTTCTGTCAATAAGCCTTCAATAGCACTAATATTTGGTTTAATTGTATTTTGAAGGTCTTTAGAATTATTATCTACTTTTTCCTTTTCCTTATTGAGTAATTCTAGTTCTTCAATTCTAAAGTTTAAATCTTGTAAAAGGTCAATTTTACTTTTCTCTTGTTGGCAAAGTGGACAGTAATCGTTTTCGACAACATCTTTTGTTAGTACTGATTTGCCTTCTTGTAATAATGAAAGAAGTTGTAAGTTTTTAACCTTTTCTGGGTCTTTTTTTAAGGCGTTAAAAGAATCGTAAAAAGTACTGTAACTATTATTAATGTTATCTACATTTCCTTCGATTTGTGCTACTGACTCTTTAACTTTTGTGTAAAAGTTAATTTGATTTAAAAGTTCGGAATCTTCTTTACTCTCAATTTTTTTAAGGACAGTATTTATATCTTGACGAGATTTGATTTCAATTCCTAATTTTAGAGGTTTTATCAATTTATTTGCTCCGTCAAATAATTGCTCATCTGTGTAAGCATTTTGACCTAGATTTTCAAGTATCGTACTTTGCTGTACATTTTTAAGATTGTCATAATTAGCAGACTTAATGTTTCGTGCGATTCTTGCTCCGTTTCTTTTGAGCAAATCTCTAATATTCTGTACATCTGAAAAACCAATTATGTTTTGTAACTCTTTTAGTTTATCTGTTTTCCCAGCAATAATAAATTGAACTAAATCACGATAGCGAAGTATTAATCTTTCAGAAAAAGATGATGCAATAAATTTTTTGAAATCATCAGTTTCATTGGAATTAAAGGTTTTTAATGAGTTATCTATGGACTTTTTAGAATCTAGTTTATTTTCATCAAAAGTTAGTTCGATAAAACTATCTTCTGTTTCCGGAATAAAAATGTTACGCAAAGCGTCACGACCTTTTCTTCTTCCAATTTCTTCGTTTGATAAATGTTCAATTTTATCATAAAAAAACCATTCAAAAGAATCGGTTACAGAACTTTTTCCAGTTCCATTATCTCCGTAAACTAAAATTGATTTTTTATCCAAGTCAAGAGTTAATGGTTCTCTAACTCCTCTTAAGCCGTTTATTTTGATTGTTTTAATTTTCGCCATCTTCTTTTATTTTTTAGGCTTAATGGCTTCTTGTTTTAATTCTTCTAATGCATTTTGAATATTGCTATCAGTAAATTTGTTGTCGCCATATAATTCAATCAATTTGTTAACTGTACTTTCGTCAGTTCCTTCAACATTTAATATTTCTGCAAAAAATTCGTCAATTACGTCTTTTCCGCTTTTTATTTGGTTATCCATATTTCAGGTTTTTAATCAAAATATTGCCAATCAATAATAAAATTGGCTTTTAGTTTTTTATTTAATATTTCGTAACCCGATTTATTGTTGCAAATTGGATATACTCCATATTTTTCTACAAAATCGAGTATGAAATAGCTTTCTAGGTCTTCAATTCTATGTGACCAAAAATTGCGAAGCATTTCAAAATTTATATGTGTAAAAAATAGCTGTTCTCTTTTCCTATAATTTACTAATCCAAGGTTTTTACTTTTTCCGTCAAAATGTCCAGTTAATCTACTTCCAATACTGTTGGTTTTCTTCTCACTCATACCAATGTATAACAATCGTGATTTTAGAATAGGATATTGAATTGAAGTTTTTTCAGAGAAAATAAAATATAATCCTGCGAGACCCATCAAAGGTTTTATGTTCTGTAATTCAAAGGTTTTTGGTTGGTCAAAAAATATTTTTAATTCAGTCGGCTTTTCGTTAATCATTCCATTCTACTAATTTATTTCATTTTCAATTTATTCGATTACGGTTTTCCTCAATTTCATTAGAGCGTTGGCAAAAAATAGCTCTTTTGGTTTTTTTAGCGTTGGCTTTCGTGTCGGAAAAAACCAAAAGTGCTGTTTGTGCGGCTGGTTTCCATAATGAAGCACAACGTTCTGGCTAAAGCTAGTGCGGTTTCTCGCAAGTCCCAAAAGAAACGAGATCGTCATCGTCAACCGCGTTTGTGTCTGCCGAAGACGAAATGGCCGCATTAGTCTTTAGGTATTGTTGTGTGGCGTTTTTTTATTTCTTTCCTTTTTTGTCATTCGTAAAACTTTCCTGAATAGAGTAAGAGTGCAAAACTTTTCCAATCTAGATCTATGTCTTCATTGTCTTGTCCGTATGCGTGAATAGAGTCAAGAAAGTCAGGAATAGTTTCATTTTCCCAGCCGTTGACTCCACTTGAATACGGAGAAGTTGGATTTACCTTCTCTTTATTGTCTTCGTCTTCCTTGTCCTTTTTTAATGCTGCGACAAATTCAAAGAAAGTTTTTTTCGAGTTTACTTTTTCTAGTAATTCAGTTAGGTTCATTTTGGTCTTTTCAAATGCCACACAACTAGTATATATCAACATGCAGTTTATTTCACATGTCTTTGACCAAAGTACAATTTATTTTAAAAAACTCAATGGGCTTGGAGTATTTGTAATATGGTGATTGCTTACATGTGTGTAGATTTCGGTAGTCTTACTACTGCCATGTCCCAAAAGAACCTGTATACTTCTTAGATTTACACCATATTCATAAAGATGTGTAGCATAGCTATGGCGCAAAGTGTGTGGGGTCACTTTTTTATGTATTCCTGCCTTTTTTACGGCACGATATAAAACACGCCGAATACTTGTAGGGGAATAGGGAACAGATTTTAAAGAATCATTGGCTTGTTGTCCTTCAAATAAATAGATCGAAGGCCGATACTGTTTATAATATTTTCGCAATAGTTGCAACAACTCGTCTGGCAAGGGTACCGTACGGTCTTTAAAACCTTTCCCACGCCTTACACTAATGCACATACGGTCACTATCAATGTCCTTTATCTGTAAACTAATAACTTCCCCAATGCGTAATCCACATGCATATAGGGTTTGTAAAATGGCTAGATGCTTACGGTTTTCAATAGCATTAAAAATACGCACAACTTCAGCCTGCGATAGCACCGTGGGCAAACGCTTTTCTTTGCGTGGGCGTACAACATTTAAATAACTACGATCTTGTCCCAAAATATGCTCCCAGTAAAATTTAATGGCATTTATAGCTTGGTTTTGACTGCTTATGGTATATCCTCGGTGTATTAAGGAGGTTATAAATGCCTCACCACTTTCATGTAAAGAGGTTTCTACGGCTTGTAACAAACAGTAATCAGAGAACATAGCAAGATAACTTCTATACGTTCGCTGGGTGTTCGGCGAATAGTTTTTACGTTCCAATAACCGTTGTATAGCAGAAAAATCCATAATAGTAATGTGCAATATAGTAGGCTATTTTTCTAATAACTTCATTTAATTATTTATAGTCGTTTACAATTATTTAAAAAAATAATAAACGTTTACAACTATTTAAACTTAAATAAGGAGGGTGCAATTCATAACTTATGTTTAAGCAACTATTATTTTATTCCCATCATAATTTCACAAATCTAAGGGACTTTTTATTTAATTAAAATTGACTTTAGATAGGTTGCAACTTCATTTCAACGCGGAAATATTTTTATATATTGCATTACAAATAAGTATTAATTGAATGAACACGAAGCTGAACACGTTTTTGAACACATTCCTAAAAATATAGGGTATCAAGCCTCTAGAATCTACTAATTACAGACAGATTTTGGAGTTCATAACCCGGAGGTCGCGAGTTCAAGTCTCGCTCTCGCTACAAAAACCCTTCATTTATGAAGGGTTTTTTTTATTCTTCCTATTTTTAAAAAAAAGCTTGCAGATATGGCGATTATTCTTACATTTGTTAAGAATAAGTTAATAACTTATTGAGCAGCACTTTAATACAGGTTTTTAAAAGTTTAATTTTACTGTTGAACTCTTAAAACCTATATTATGAAAAATTATTTTATCGCATTTTTAATGCTAGCAAGTGTTGCAATCAGTTGTACTCCAGAAAACCAAATTAGTGATGAGCAATCAATCGACAAAGAAAAAGTTTGCCCCCCAAGCGACAGAAACTGTAATGGGATTCCAGACCACCTGGAGCAAGGGAATTAATTTTTATTTAATATTTTTATGTGTGGTGGCCGTACTATCGCCATTTCTACATGTTTTATATTTAACAGAAGATAAAGAAGGCATATTTGGTTTCGCATATATGTCTTCTTTTATGTTTTCAATTAGCCTTCCATTAATGGCTATTAGTTCTGGTTTGATTATAAAATTTGCAAAAAACATTATTGTTGAAGATTTCAAAAAAACATTTGAATATATTTCAAATACATTTTTGTTGATTGGCTTTTTCTTTATGGTCTACACCTTTGCACCTATGTATGATTTTTCAATTTATACCTATTATGCAATAATCCTAACTATAGCAGTCATTTTAACTTTAATTGCAAATCTGGCGCACAAAGCTATACTTACAACTGAAGAACGCCTTAAAAATATAATCTCAAAACTTTTTGATTTTATTATTCTTGAAACTCCCCGCAAACACGTTTCAGAGGAAAAACAGATCGACTATGTTATTTCCTATGAAAAGATTATTAACGAAATTGGGGAAGAATGAATAGTGAAACATTAAAAAACCTAACAAAGCTATGTATTTCTGGAATGCTCTCTGAAGCCGCAAGATTAGAGGTGGAAGAAAGAATTTTGCAAGCCAAGAAGTCTGAAACCTCTGAAGATTTCAACCAATTAAATTTTGATTGATTTGTCTTTTTAATTTTCGGCTTTTAAAACCTGTTGCAGCGCGGCTAAACTAACTTCTTGTTGCTCACCGCTTTTCATATTTTTCAGCGTGTATGTCTGCGATTCCATTTCCTTTTTACCGGCCAAAATGGTAAACGGAATATTCCTTTTATCCGCATACCCCATTTGTTTGCCCATTTTTGTAGCATCGGGATATAACTCGGCTTTAATCCCAATTTTGCGAAGTTTTGTTATTGCTTGCATAGCATATAAAGCTTCTATCTCTCCAAAATTTATAAAAAGTGCTTTGCTGTTTTCTGAAACAGTTTTTGGGAAAAGATTCAATTCTTCCAGCACCAAATAAATCCGGTCCAAACCAAAAGAAATACCAACACCGCTCATATCCTTTAATCCAAAAATTCCCGTAAGATCGTCATACCTACCACCGCCGCCAATGCTTCCCATATTCACTTCCGCTGGCGCGGAAACCTCAAAAATGGCGCCTGTATAATAATTCAATCCGCGGGCAAGTGTAACGTCAATCTGCATCGAAGCCGTTTGTAAACCAAGCGTTTCAATATTATTGGTTATAAATTCCAGCTCTTCCACGCCATGCATTCCCAATTGTGAGGAAAGAAGCAATCCCTTGAGAGAATTTATTTTTTCAATGTTATTACCATCAAATGAAAACAACGGCTGTAGTTTTTGCAAAGCATCTTCTGAAATACCTTTTTCGCGCATTTCTTTTTTAACGCCTTCTTCCCCTATTTTATCGAGCTTGTCCAGCGCCACGGTAAAATCTATCAGCTTGTCTTCCGCGCCAATTGTTTCTGCAATACCGCTCAATATTTTTCGGTTATTTATTTTTATTGTTACTCCTTTTAAACCGAGTTTGCTGAATACTGCATCATACAATTGTACAAATTCCACTTCCTGCCAAAGCGAAGTAGAACCCACAACATCTGCATCACATTGAAAAAACTCACGGAAACGACCTTTTTGTGGTCTATCTGCGCGCCAAACGGGTTGAATTTGGTAGCGTTTAAAAGGAAAGGTTATTTCGTTTTGGTGTTGCACAACATAGCGTGCAAAAGGAACTGTCAAATCATAGCGAAGTGCTTTTTCAGATATAGTTGAAGTGATTTTGTTACTATCCTTTTCTAAATATAATTTTTCGTCAACCTTTGACAAATAATCCCCACTATTCAAAATTTTAAAAATCAATCGATCTCCCTCTTCGCCATACTTTCCCATCAAAGTTTCACTATTTTCAAAAGACGGTGTTTCAATAGGCTGAAAACCATACAATGAAAACGTTTCCTTAATTACATTAAAAATATAATTGCGTCTGGAAACTTCTTCCGGGTTAAAATCGCGGGTGCCTTTAGGAATGGATGGTTTTTTAGACAAGATTTTATGTTTTAATTTTTACTTCGCAAATATCCTAAATAATAATGAAGTTTGCCACAATAAGATTGTTGTAATCATTATATGCTTTGTACTAATTATGTAACTTTATCCTGCATTTGCAGTCTAACGAGAAACACAAACTAAAAATATGTTTTCACTTTTCTGGGAAAATGTTCGAATTGCGCTGGATTCCATTAAAAGTCAGTTGCTAAGAACCATTCTAACCATTGTAATTATTGGGATTGGCATTTGGGCGCTCGTGGGCATTTTGAGTGCTGTAAAAGCTTTGGAAACGACTATTTCTGGGAATTTTGCCTCTATGGGCGCCAATACTTTCAATATTCAGCAATATGAATTTTCGGTACAAAGCAACCGAAGTGGCGAACGGGAAAAGATCAATCCTATTATTAGTTACAACAATGTTCGTGAGTTTTTGGACAAATATGAATTTCCATATACAAAAACCTCTCTTTCCTTTCAGGGAACAAACGCCGCGGAAGTGCGCTACGGTTCAGAAAAAACCGATCCCGAAGTACAGGTTTACGGCGTGAATGAAAATTATCTTGAAAATACCGGAACCGAAATAGATACGGGTAGAAATTTTACCATTTTCGATATTCAAAACAACAATAAAGTTTGTGTCATTGGAGCGGATTTTCTTAAAAATCTCTTTGAAAATGATGATCCTATCAATAAAACCATAAGCATTCGCGGGGTAAAGTTCAAAATTATTGGAGTGCTGGAATCCAAAGGTTCCACTTTTGGAAACAACCAGGATTTAAAAGTGCTGATTCCAGTGCAAGTTGCCCGGGGAATTTATACAGCGCCAAATATAAATTACAACATTAGCGTAAAAGTTGACGACAAACAAATGATGGAAGCAGCGCAGGACGAAGCCATTATCACGTTCAGAAATATACGAGGTTTAAATCCCGTGGAAGCGAATAATTTCGGGATTGAGCGCAGTGACGATTTGATAAACCGGATTGCTTCTATCACAAAATATTTGGAAATAGCCGCGTGGATTATCAGCATCATTACCATTCTTGGCTCTTCCATAGCTTTGATGAATATTATGCTTGTATCAGTTACTGAACGCACACGTGAAATTGGCGTTCGCAAAGCGTTGGGCGCAAAACGCTCCACAATTTCCACACAGTTTTTTATGGAAACTATTGTAATTGGCCAATTCGGGAGCGTTTTGGGAATTATACTTGGAGTACTTACAGGTTATGGTTTCGCGAAAATCTTCAAGTTCGATTTTACCTTGCCTTGGGCAGCCATAATTTGGGCGACCATTATAACTTTTATCGTGGCAGTGATTGCAGGTTCTTATCCAGCTTCAAAAGCCGCAAGGCTGGATCCTATTGAAAGTTTGCGTTATGAATAATGGAAAAGAAATTCCAAATCACAAATTCCAAATTCCAAATAAATCTCAATTCACAAAAAATAATTTTCAAGTAAAAAAATTACCCTAGGTTTTCATCAATTTTCTGAGATTTGAAATCTTGTAATTTCGTGGTTATTTGGAATTTGGAATTTGGTGCTTGGGATTTGTTTTTTAAGACTATTCTCCCAACAAATCAGCAAAGTATTTATAAAGTTCCCCTTTTGTAATTACTGAACCTTGCTGGATCAACACAAAAATATCTTTGTTGCGATCGTCCTTTATAGCTTTGGTGGAAGTGTAAAGACTAACCGCATCATCGTGCAGGTTTTGCTGAAGCCATTTGTATCCATATTCATTTGTAATATCAATATTTTCAGCTTCTACCTTTATTGCAATCAGCTCAATAAAAGCATCTGTAACATGAAAAAGCATCAATTGCTTGGGCGAAATATGCTCCAAATATTTCACTTTGCCCAAAACCCCTTCCCAAATAAGGTCACTGAAAATATCAAGTTCCTGCTCAGCAACTTCTGGCTTTTCAATTTTAAGCTTCTTCCATTCATCAGCGGTGATGGATTGTGTGGCTAAAAAATTTATAAACTCTTGGTGCAGTTCTTCAAACTGTTCTTTGGTTAATCTGGCGTATTTCATTTTAGATATCGATTTAAAAAAATAAAATAAAAAAACCTTCCCCAAAACGGGAAAGGTTTTTATAATAATTAATTGCTTTTATTAGTTTTCTTCGGATGTTTCTTCCGATTTAACTTCTGGTTGCGGTTCTGGTTTAGCTTCAGCTTTAGGTTTTTTAACCTCTGGCTTAGCTTCAGCAACCACTTCAAAAGTGAAGTTGGTTACCACATCTCTGTGGAAACGGATAGTAGCATCATATTGACCAGTACGCTTAACAGCACCACCGGCAACAACAATATACTTCTTCTCTATAGAAACACCTTCTTTTTCAAGAGCTTCTGCAAGATCACCATTAGTTACCGAACCAAACAATTTATCACCTTCGCCAGTTTTGGCAGTGATTTTAATTTCAAGTCCATTAAGTTTCTCAGCTTGTGTTTTAGCTTCGTCAACTACTTTCTTTTCTTTGAAAGCGCGTTGCTTCAAAGTTTCAGCCAATACTTTTTTAGCCGAAGGAGTTGCAAGTACTGCATGCCCCTGTGGAATCAAAAAGTTTCTTCCGTAACCGTTTTTCACGCTTACAAGATCATCTGCAAATCCCAGATTTTCTACGTCTTTCTTTAATATAAGTTCCATAATATTCTCTGGTTTTTATTTTAATAAATCGGCTACGTAAGGCATAAGTGCCAAATGGCGTGCTCTTTTAACAGCTACGGCTACTTTTCTTTGGTACTTCAAAGAAGTTCCTGTAAGTCTTCTTGGAAGAATTTTACCTTGCTCATTTACAAATTTCAATAAGAAATCTGGGTCTTTGTAGTCAACATACTTAATACCGGATCTTTTGAAACGACAGTATTTTTTAGTTTTGTTGGTATCTATATTAAGAGGAGTAAGATATCTGATCTCTCCGTCTTTTTTTCCTTTTGCTTGTTGTTGTAACGTTGCCATAACTTATGCTGATTTTTTATCGCGGTTTCTTCTTTTTTCTGCCCAAGCAATTGCATGCTTGTCAAGGCTCACTGTAAGGTAACGCATAAAACGCTCGTCCCTTTTGAATTCAGTTTCAAGTTCGTTTACGGTCTCACCTTCAACGGTGTACTCAAATAGGTGATAAAACCCACTTTTTTTGTTCTGGATTGGATAAGCAAGTTTTTTCAAGCCCCAATTTTCTTTGGATATCATCTTAGCACCTTTAGAAACAAGAAGATCTTCATATTTCTTTACTGTTTCCTTTATCTGATCTTCAGATAAAACGGGATTTAAGATGAAAACAGTTTCGTAATGATTCATAAAAAATCTATTAAAATTAATGATTAAACTTTTGGCTTTCTGCCAAGAGGGTGCAAAAATAATACTTTATTTCTTATAATCAAACCGAAACCAAGATAGATGTGAAAAATGTACATTTTAGACGAAGTGTATATTTTTTTCGATTAAAGTTAAAAAAAGTTGCATTTCATCGATTATTTGCATATTATTGCCTTACGCAAAACCTACTATTGTGGAAAAAACAATACTTAAATGTGCAATTGTAGATGATTCTACACTGCAAAGGCTTTCCATAGTGAAGCTCATCCAAATGCACCCATCACTTGAACTTGTTGGGGAGTATAAAAATGCTATTGAGGCCAAAATGGGTCTCGCTTCTATTGAAATAGACCTGATTTTTCTGGATATAGAAATGCCCATTCTTTCCGGATTTGATCTTTTGGACGATATTCAAAGAAAACCCCAAGTTATTTTTGTTACCGGAAAAACCAAGTACGCTTTCAAAGCATTTGATTATGATGCCGTGGATTACCTTCGTAAACCCATTGCGAAAGATCGTTTTTTGAATGCCGTTCACAAAGCAATCACTAACTACAAGCTTAAAAATGAAGAAGGTTTTGACGATGAGGATTTTATCTTCGTAAAAAGCAATCTAAAAAAGAGAAAGGTTTTCTTGAACGAACTTCGCTATATTGAAGCTTTAGGTGATTATGTGAAACTTGTAACCGAGCACGACTCTCTGGTTGTACTTTCTACGATGAAAGCATTTCAATCATTATTGCCGAATGAGCGTTTTCTCAGAATCCACAAATCTTATATTGTGAATTTGGACAAAGTACAGCGCTATAACAGCAAGACTATTGAATTGGACAAAGACAAGCTGCCTTTGAGCCGAAACAGAAAATCTGACCTAGTTGAAGCTTTGGCCGCTACTCAGAATTAATAATTATCTACATCAATATTTACGCGAACGCTTGAAAATTCCTTAATGGAGTTGAAACTGCGTTGCACATTCTCTATGTATTTTTTCGTCTTTTCCAAAGATTGATTTTTTGGAATTTTGATAAGTAGATTGATGATGTATTTATTTTTAATTCTCCCAATTGGTGGGGGTTCTGGCCCTAAAACATTTTCCTTGAATTGCATTTCCAAAGCCTGCCCAAACCAGGCTGAAGCTTTTTGAACACGCCCTAAATTTTTATCCTTAAAAACAATTTTTATCGTTCTGTAAAATGGTGGATATTTATAATTGTAGCGTTCTTCAAGTTGCTCTTTATACATTGCTTCATAATCGTTCACGCTAACTTGCTTCAGAATTTGATGATATGGATTGTAAGTCTGTATCAAAACCTTACCCCGTTTCTGGGTTCGCCCTGCCCTACCCGAAACTTGCTGCAACAATTGAAAACTGCGCTCATGCGCCCTAAAATCTGGAAAATTTAATAGATTGTCAGCGTTCATCACGCCAACCAAACTTATATTTCTGAAGTCCAAACCTTTGGCGAGCATTTGTGTGCCTACCAAAATGTCGATTTCCTCATTTTCCAAAGCCTCAATCAATTTTGAATACGAATGTTTTCCTTTGGTTGTGTCTTGGTCCATTCGAGCGACTTTATGATTTGGAAACAACGTTTTCAATTCCGTTTCAATCTGTTCGGTTCCGAACCCTTTTGTATCCAAAGTCTCACTTCCGCAGGCGATGCAACTTTGCATCATCGCCATATGATAACCGCAATAATGGCAACGCAACTGGTTTTTATGTTGATGAAAGGTCAAACTAACATCACAGTTTGGGCATTGTGGTGAAACCCCGCAAGTAGTGCATTCCACAACGGGCGAAAAACCTCTTCTGTTTTGAAAAAGAATTACCTGCTCACCATTTTTCAAAACCTCGTGCATTTCTTCCAGCAAACGATCGCTGAAATGGCCCGTCATTTGCTTTTTGCGGGTTTTCTCTTTTATATCAACCAATTCAATTTCTGGCATCAAAACATTTCCGAAGCGCTTTTTTAATGTAACCAACCCGAATTTTCCAGACTTTGCGTTGTGATAACTTTCCAAGGAAGGCGTTGCGGAACCCATCAACAATTTCGCTTTTTGAAGATTTGCCAAAACAATGGCGCTGTCGCGGGCATTATAGCGCGGCGCTGGGCTGTATTGCTTAAAACTTGGCTCGTGCTCTTCGTCAACAATTATAAATCCGAGATTTTTAAAAGGAAGAAATAAAGAAGAGCGCGCACCAATAACAACTTGCGCTTTCGGTTTTTCGGCAAGTACATTGTTCCAAACCTCAACCCTTTCGTTTACTGAAAACTTTGAGTGATAGACCGAAATCTTTTCGCCAAAATATTTCTGAAGACGACTAATCAATTGTGTGGTCAAAGCAATCTCGGGAAGCATATACAAAACTTGCTTTCCTGAATTGATCACTTCTTCAATAAGCCGAACGTAAATTTCAGTTTTTCCGCTGGAGGTAACGCCGTGAAGCAACACCACATCATTTGTTTCAAAAGATGTTTTTATTTCGCTATACGCTTTTTTTTGTGCTTCGTTCAAGGTTTTTATTTCTGAAGAAATTTCGCCGGAAAATTCCACACGATCGTGCTGAATAAAATATTCTTCCAAAATGCCTTTATCAATAAGCGATTTCAGCGTCGCGGTCGAAGCTTCGCTTTTCTTTTGAAGCGCTGTGGAACTAATTGGCTTTTTGGTTTGGCTATTCAACATGAAAAGATTCATCAATACATCGCGTTGTTTTGGTGCACGGTTTAACGAATCTAAAAGTTCGCGAAGCTTTTCTTCGGAAGTGTATTTCTGTGAGAGTTTTATGTAGCGTTTCAGCTTGGGAACATACTGTTCATAAACGGTTTCCTCAACTTCAATAATATTTTTATCGAGTAATTTCTGAATAACAGAAACAACATTCTTTCTGTCCAAAATGGAACGGGCATCATTAATATGCAACGAAGATTGATGTTGCAAAGCTTCATATAAAACAAATTCGTCATCGCTTAAAGATGCTTCGTCCTGAAAATTTCGTGAAGAAAGCTTGATGATGGTTTCGCTTTCCAACAAAAAGGCGCTTGGGAGCGCAGCCTTTATTACTTCACCCAAAGAACACATATAATATCCAGCCAGCCACTCCCAATGCTTCAATTGAAATGCAGTGAGGATTGGTTCTTCATCAAGAATATGGTCAATGCTTTTTGTTTCATAACCCACCGGCGGCTGATCGTGAACTTGATATACAATTCCCGTATAGACCTTAGATTTTCCAAAGGGAATAGCCACCCGCATTCCTTGTTTTAGAAAGGCAGCTTCGTCTTTATTCACGCTATATGTAAATGTTTGCTTTAGCGGAATGGGAAGAATGACGTCTATAAAATACACTCTGAAAAAGTTATTGGGTTACTGTTTTATGAATAAAAAAGGCCACCGAAATTGGTGGCCTAAAGATACTGTTTTTAAAGTTTTTTAGTTAACGCGCGTCCAGGTTTGTGTTCTTCCCAAAAGAGAGAAACCAATATAGCCACGGACGTCCAATTTGTTGGCGCCGTCAAGTTCAATATAGCATTTGTAAACCTTTCCATTATTGGGATCTGTAATGGTTCCGTCGTTATATTCATCGCCATCTTTTTCAAGACCTTTAATGATTACAAGTCCCATAATTGGCTTATTCTTATCACTGCCAGAACATTCAACACAGGTTAGATCTCGTTTTGTTGGATCGAGTATTTCTATCACTTTTCCGTAGATCTTTCCGTTTTGCTTATAGATTTCAACAATTGATTTTGCCTCGCCTGTTTCGTCATCAATGGTTTTCCATTTTCCGGTTACATCCTGCGCGACAGCCGTCATGACCGTTAAGGCAACAAGGGAGATAGTTAAAAGTATTTTTTTCATAGTTTAAAAATTAGGTTTAACGTTTAATTTTTTCTTTTAGCCGCCTTATTGAAATGTTCAGTTCAAAACCCAGCAGCAATAGGTTTGCATTTATCCAAATATATAACATCAGAATCAAAAGTGCACCAATGGAACCGTATAACTCATTATAATTTGAAAAGTTATTAATATAAACCCCAAAAAAGTAAGTTGTCAACACAAAAAGTACTGTGGTAGTCAATGCACCTATAGAAAAGAAACGCGAGGTCCTGCCTTCCTTTGTTCCGAAATAATACAATGTGGCAATAACCACATAGATCATTAGTATAAAAACAATAAACTGAAAGAACGAAATCCAGAAAACATCATTTTCAATATAAGCCCTGGAACGGAGATCAGCGATTATATATTCACCATATAATATAACCCCAACAGAAGTTAACAACAACAATGCCAAGAAGATTGAAACTACTAGGGCTACAAGATACTGCCTAAAAAAACTACGGTTTATGTTTACGTGAAACGAGTGTTCAAAAGCGCTGAAAATTGCATTAACGCCATTGGCAGATAAAAAAATTGACAGAAAAAACACTATGGAAATCAATCCTGCGCGTGGGTTTACCGCAATATCCGCAATTACTGGATAGAAGAACTGTGTGGTTTGTGCAGGCAATAAGGCTTCCATAAATATTAAAAAACGCGTTTGGAAACCGTCTATAGGTATGTATGGAATCAGGTTAAGCAAGAACAACAAAAAAGGAAAGAGCGCCAAAAAAAAGCTGTAAGCAATGGAACTGGCACGGGGCGAAAAAGATCCCTTTAGGATTCCAGTGCCATAAATGTCCAGCAAATGGTAAAGCGAAAACTCCCCAAGACCTGGAAGTTTTATTTTTTTACTTAGCCGCACCAAATCACGAATGACCGGAATGTTTACTTCCTTTTCCTTTTTTTTACTCATTTAACGGCTTTTAGACTAAGGTCCATATTGTAAACGGAATGCGTCAAAGCGCCACTGGAAATATAATCCACACCGCATTCGGCATATTTTCGAGCGGTTTCCAAAGTAATGCCACCGCTGGATTCTGTTAAACATTTTCCGTTGATAAGTTTTAC
The DNA here is from genome assembly GCF_001641085.1 of Aequorivita soesokkakensis. Lineage (GTDB taxonomy): Bacteria > Bacteroidota > Bacteroidia > Flavobacteriales > Flavobacteriaceae > Aequorivita > Aequorivita soesokkakensis. The sequence goes on from NZ_LXIE01000001.1 coordinate 476,005, forward strand.
AGCCTTGCTGGTATCTTCATAATTAAAATTGTCTATCAAGATTCTGTAAACACCTTCGGACTGCAATATTTCTTCAATTTCAGAAAGGTTTCTGGCTTCAACGATTATTTTTAAATCGAGGTGGTTGTTTTCCAAATAGCGCTTTGTTTTTTCAATCGCTTTCGTTATTCCTCCGCAGAAATCTATATGGTTGTCCTTAAGCATCACCATATCATAAAGCGCAAAACGGTGGTTCTCCCCGCCCCCAATTTTTACCGCCCACTTTTCCAAAGCGCGAATTCCGGGAGTTGTTTTTCGGGTGTCTAGAATTTTGGTATTGGTGCCTTCCAGCAGTTTTACATATTCGTTGGTTTTGGTGGCAATTGCGCTCATTCGCTGCATCGCGTTCAAAACCAATCGCTCCGATTTCAAAATGGATTGTGAAAGTCCGGAAACGTAAAAACACACATCGCCATATTTTACTGGGCTGCCGTCTTCTATTTTAATGTCCAACTCAAGTCCTGGGTCAACATATTCAAAAACCTCTCGTGCGAATTCTATTCCGGCAATGATGCCTTCGTCTTTTACCAAAAGTTTTGCAGTGCCCCTTGCATCCTCGGGAATGCAGGCCAGAGAGCTGTGGTCGCCATCACCTACGTCTTCGCGAATGGCGTTGGCAATGATGATGTCTATTTCTTTGTTAAATTGTTTTTCAGAAATCATAGCAAGGAAATTTTAGCTAAAATACTTTAAAAAGTTTGAAGGACGAAGTGGGAAGAAGGAAGTAGCAACTTTTATCTTTGTATTTTTAACTTCTGAAAAATTTGAAATGAAAATTACGCTGCTCGCAATAGGTAAAACCGACAATAACCAACTGCAAACCCTAATGGATGACTACACCAAGCGGCTGGGATTTTATGTTTCGTTTGAAATGGAGGTAATTCCCGATGTAAAGAATGCTAAAAATCTTTCCGAAGCACTTCAAAAACAAGCCGAAGGGGAAGAAATTTTGAAACGAACCACTACCGCCGATGTTTTAATCCTTTTAGATGAAAAAGGAAAAACATATACTTCGGAAGGGTTTGCGGAGTTTCTTCAGAAAAAGATGAATAGTGGGTTGAAGAACCTCATCTTCGTTATTGGTGGGCCTTATGGATTTAGTGAGGCGGTTTATGAACGTGCCAACGGGAAGGTATCGCTTTCTTCCATGACCTTTTCGCACCAAATGGTTCGGCTTTTCTTTATTGAGCAACTCTATCGTGGGTTTACTATTCTTCGGAATGAACCGTATCATCATCGATAGGAATTAGCGAAAAGCGAAGAGCGAAGAGGGTTTTCTACCATTGGCAATCTATGAAGTCTGTTAACATATGAAATAATAAACCTACTGTTATTATTCTTGTCTTTTTAAAAAACAACAACACTACATATACTGCCATTGCCCAATAGGTGTGCAGCGGATGAAAATTGATGCTGCAGCGGTGGTTTTCAAAAATTGGGGTTGCTAAAAGATGATCTACATCTATTAGCATAGTGGCGAGCATAATTAGCCACGCTTTTTTCCATTCTTTTCTGAAAAAAATATAGGCTATTAGGCCGGGAGCCAGAAAATGCAGGCTGTAGTGTATTACCGTTTGAAGCATTTCCTTTTAATATTTTACCATTTTTGCCAAAAGCACTATTTGCCCCAAGTGATAGGCGTCGTGCTGGATGATGCCGTGAATGTGCTGATAATAGGTGAGTTTGTTAACTGGGTATTCGTTTATGAAATCTGCTTCGTTAAAAGTGCTGAGAAAATAAAGCCATTCCTTTTGGGTGGTTTCCAAGGCATCAAGCGTTTGGCGCCACGCTTCATCTGAATCATCTTCTATTTTTACTATATAATTGTTTGAAGGTGTTTGGATCACTTCGCCCTGTACTCTTTTCAGTACGTTTTCACGCCAAGAAATTATGTGGTTTACTATTTCCCAAATGGTATTGCCGTTTTTTATGGGGCGTTGGGCGGCTTGCTCTGGGGTAATTTGCGATAGTGTATCCTGCAGGGTAACGTCCAGCCACGGATGACCGTGATATAGGTCTGTGAAAAGGGTTTGTATGCGATGCGACTCGTTCATTTTTTGGTTGAGGGTTGATGGTTTATTGTTGATAGCCAATCAAAGATAACGAAATATTTTAGGAAGTTTTGATGGGTCTTTAAATGCGAATCGCAATTGTAAGGATATGAGCGGAAAACTCGAAATGGCTTGGGCAAATATTTATTCTAGCCTTGCAATTCCACAATAAAGTAACATAAATATTTTGATTATAAAGCGCTGATTTTTATATTTATACATAACAAAGCCCAGCAGAAGGTCAATTTCTCCCCCTTGCAGACCTTCAGCGTTTTTTTGCAACGCTCGGTTTCTTGCCAAGCTACATATTTACACAAACGCCTTGCGGGCATTGACTGTTTTTGTTTTAGGATCTTTTAATTTATTTATTAATCTTAAATCTATTTAATATGGCTATTAAGTACAAATTAGTAGAAAAAGGGGAACCCGGCGTGGTAGGCGGCGGGACCAAAAAATGGTATGCCAGATGTATAACAGACGGCGAACTAACAATTGACGATCTGGTGGAGCAAATTGAAAAATTTAGCGCCCTGAGCGAGGCAGACATCAAAGGTGTAATTATTGCCTTAGAGAACGTTATCCAAAACGCAATTGCCGATTCAAAGATTGTGCGCTTGGAAAAATTAGGGTCACTCTACCCCTCCATTAGCAGTAAGGGCGCAAACCGGGAAGAGGATTTTGTGGCAAACACTATGATTGAAAAAGTGAATGTGCGCTACCGTCCCGGCAAGAGGATAGCAGACAGTGTACGCAACGCAGGCTTCAAGAAGCAGAGCTAGCGCAAAACTGCTGCGCACCAACCGAACAACTGGTGCGGAACAAATGATTAACTGGTGCGCACCAATCTGTAGATTGGTGCGCACTAAATTTTTAGGGGGTGGTTTTTACTAATTTATTTAGGATGGGCACGAGCGGGACGCTCGTGCTAGCTGGGTACAACGGGATGGTTGTGGTGGCTGAGGCATTATAGTTAACTATAAAAAACAAATTCTGTTATCAAACCAATAGCAATCAATAAAGTTATAATTATTGCAGCCCACACATACACTTTATAAAACTTCTTTTGATTGCGGAAATCATAATTTGAAATGGTTTCGGTGCTGGCTATTATATCATTTTCGATAAGTAATTTATCTACTTTTCCACGGTCTGTGTCTAAAATGAAATATCTTATTCCTTCTGCTATATCGGGCTGTTCGTTGATTTCTGAATAGAATGGTATTTGTTTGCGGTTCATCACATCTTCAAACCTTATTTTATCCTTTAACAAAACATATAATTTTAGATGGTCTTGATGTTTTATGTGGAAGGGTTTGTTCATTTAAAGAGATTGAGGCACGAGCGGGACGCTCGTGCTAGCTGGGGTCAAATTTAAATTCTTTCTACTGATATGTAATCTCTTTCACCAAAAATAATATCTCCTTTTAACTCTCCATTATTGTAAATTAATTTTATTGGATCATTTAATCCGTAAAGAATTACATTGTGATAGTCATGATTAACTAAATCATCTTTACTAGGGAAGCTATTATATAATATTCTATTATAATCTGGTTGTAAATGTTTTATTAATGCCTTCTCAGCGTCTAAGGATATAGTTTTTTTTGATGGTAACATATAATCCAATAAATAATTTGACATTTCTGTTGGGGTGGCATCATCTCCCCATTTTACAATTGTGTTATTATCCTTAATTCTAAATAACATTATCATAATTTCATTAGAAGGAATGTTTTGGAAAGATAAAGGTTCTTGATTAGTTAAGATTTCTTGAAAAGTAGAATGGCTAGATAATCTTTCACAAATATTTTGCTCTGTAGATTTACCTACATAATGAACTTTATACTCCAACATTTTAGAATAGTCTCCATTAAATTTAGCTCTAATATGCCCTTTCCAATAATTTTGAAGAAGTTTATCAGGAGTGAATTGCGCTAACCTTGATACTTCTCCCGATACTTTATTCTTTGATTGAATAGTAAATGCTTGAGTGCCTTTAAAAGGAGCTCCTATTTTTTTTTCAGGGGTGCTTTTACGATTATGTAATCTTAATTCTATAGACTTTGATAAATCTGTCGCAATATTATCCTGAATAAGAGGTAGCATGCATCTAACAATCTCGGGATTACCTTCTTGCTCGATATCAAAGCTGAGTTCTAAAGTATCCTCCCAGAGAAAAAAATTACTGAATGTAATTTCTTTACGTTGAATAATCATATAAATATGACTATCGTAGACATTTTCGCGAAATTCTTTATCCTTAATAAATTTTGCAAAGTAATAAGCACTTAATGGAGCATATCCTAATTCCAAATCATTTATTAGAATACCTTTTGTCATTCAGTGATTTCTTTGTATTAATATTTCTACTCCACCCCCTCAATCAAAACCCCCAACATCTCAATAGCAGCATCACTAATGCGGGTTCCTGGACCGTAAACGGCCACTGCGCCGGCATCAAAAAGGTATTGGTAGTCCTGCGCGGGTATTACGCCGCCCACGATGACCATAATATCTTCGCGGCCGTACTTTTTTAGTGCCTCTATAACCTGTGGCACGAGGGTTTTGTGCCCCGCGGCAAGGGAGGAAACACCGAGAATGTGTACGTCGTTTTCCACGGCCTGTTTGGCGGCTTCGGCTGGAGTTTGGAACAATGGGCCTATGTCCACGTCAAAACCTACATCGGCATAGCCCGTGGCTACTACCTTGGCGCCGCGGTCGTGTCCGTCCTGCCCCATTTTGGCAATCATAATACGGGGGCGGCGGCCTTCAAGTTCAGCGAACTTGTCTGCCATTTGCCTTGCCTTATCAAAACTTGGGTCTTTTTTCATCTCTTTGCTATACACGCCGCTAAAGGAGCGTATTTGTGCCTTGTACCTGCCGAATTCCTTTTCCATCGCGGTTGAGATTTCGCCAAGGGTTGCCCTGTGGCGGGCAGCTTCTACGGCTAAAGCTAGTAAATTTCCTTCACCTGTCTTTGCACATTCGGTAATATCTGCCAGTGCCTTTTCTACCTTTTTGGTGTCGCGGGTGGCTTTTATGCGGTTTAGGCGTTCAATCTGCGAGGTACGGACCTTTTGGTTGTCCACGTCGAGGATTTGTAGCGGGTCTTCCTTTTCAAGACGGTATTTGTTTACGCCCACGATGATGTCCTGTCCGCTATCAATACGCGCCTGCTTACGGGCAGAGGCTTCCTCTATGCGCAGTTTGGGAATTCCTGCCTCAATGGCTTTGGTCATTCCGCCCAGTTCTTCTACTTCTTCAATTAGCGCCCAGGCTTTGTTGGCGATTTCATTGGTAAGGTTTTCCACATAATAACTTCCCGCCCAAGGATCAACCGTTTTGGTGATTTGGGTTTCGGTCTGGAGGAATATCTGGGTGTTCCGTGCAATACGTGCAGAGAAATCTGTTGGCAAGGCGATGGCTTCATCCAAAGCATTTGTGTGAAGCGATTGCGTTCCACCGAAAACTGCGGCAGCCGCTTCAATGGCGGTTCGCGCTACGTTGTTGAAAGGATCTTGTTCAGTAAGACTCCAACCGCTTGTTTGGCAGTGGGTTCTTAATGCTAAGGATTTTTCACTTTTGGGGTTGAACTGTTTTACAATCTTTGCCCAAAGCATACGGGCGGCGCGCATTTTTGCGATTTCCATAAAATGGTTCATCCCAATTGCCCAAAAGAAAGAAAGTCTTGGCGCAAAAGTATCAATATCCATTCCTGCCTTTATTCCTGTGCGGATGTATTCCAAACCGTCTGCCAAAGTGTATGCAAGTTCAATATCTGCCGTGGCTCCGGCTTCCTGCATATGGTAGCCGGAAATGGAGATGCTGTTGAACTTCGGCATGTTTTTCGAAGTGAATTCAAAAATATCGCTGATAATCTTCATCGATGGCGTGGGCGGATAAATGTAGGTATTGCGCACCATGAATTCCTTTAGAATGTCATTCTGAATAGTTCCTGCCAAATCTTTTGGCGAAACGCCCTGCTCTTCCGCAGCGACAATATAGAATGCCATAATGGGAAGCACGGCACCGTTCATCGTCATGGAGACGCTCATCTTGTCCAACGGAATTTGGTCGAAAAGGATTTTCATATCCTCTACGCTATCAATCGCTACGCCTGCTTTCCCCACATCGCCCTCTACCCTTTCGTGGTCGCTGTCGTAACCGCGATGGGTTGCAAGATCGAAAGCTACGGAAAGCCCTTTTTGGCCTGCAGCGAGATTACGTCTGTAAAAGGCGTTGCTATCTTCAGCTGTTGAAAAACCTGCATATTGGCGAATAGTCCACGGACGGCGTACATACATAGTGGAATATGGCCCACGAAGGTTTGGTGTAATTCCGGCTACGAAGTTTAGGTGTTTAAGATCTGCAATATCTTCATTGCTGTAATTCTTCTTAACCTCAATGTTTTCAGCCGTTGTGAATTTTTCTGCTTCTGTATTCGGCCTTTCTTCTTCAGAATTTTTCAATTCTATATGTTCTAAATTTCTCCTATCCATATTTTTTCAATGCTTTCCCAACCCATAAATATTCCAAAACAAATTAGCAATATTGATACAAACACAATAAGGACGCGGAAATACTTGTGTGTTGATAACGTTTTGTAACGAGTGAGCAGCGCTAAGCCGAGGACGACAAAGATGATTCCTAAAACGGTTCCTAATACTTGATTGTTCATGATTCTTGATTTAAGCGTTCCTGTTCAGTGATTTCAGATATTCTTTTTTCAATAATCGGGGCAATTAGTGTTTTTACGGGATTGTGTTTTACGAAAGGAAAAAGTTCCAAATCGTTTTTCATTCGGTCGTTTTTATTTGGGTGGTAATTGGTTCCCAAAAGTTTCAGTTCGCCACTGTCAAATTGTTTTTGTTCCTTTTCGGCACTTTCCTTTATTTTCTTTTGAATAGTTCCTTCCTTTAATTGTTGAAGAAAACCGCCGCCTTTTTCTATTTCCTTAAAAAGCTGAAGCGCTTTTTCGGCAAGTTCATCCGTTAGGCTTTCAATATAATACGTTCCGTCCGCCGGATTGCTTACGGTATCAAAATAGCTTTCATGCTTTAAAATAAGCAATTGGTTGCGGGAAATGCGTTCGCCAAATTCGTTGCTTTTATGGTAGAGTGCGTCATAAGGCATATTGCAAACTGTATCTGCGCCGCCTAAAACTGCGCTCATGCATTCGGTGGTGCTTCGGAGTAGGTTTACGTTGTAATCGTAAAGGGTTTTATTGCGTTTTGAAGGCGTTGCTATTATATGGCAAGTTTCATTTATGCCGTATTCGTTAGCCAAGGTTGCATAAAGTTTTCGGAGGGCGCGGATTTTCGCTATTTCGAAGAAGTAGTTTGGGCCGGTTGCGAGGTTGAAGGTTAAACTTAAAGATTGCTTCGTTTCACTCGCAATGTGGTTTAAATATTCGTTAGCATGTGCTAAGGCGTAGGCTAATTGTTGCACTATGTTGGCACCTGCGTTTTGGTATAAGCTTGTATCTACTGAAAGAAGATTTTGCGCAGTGTTTTTTTGAAAAATATTGTCGAGAATTTCGTGGTCCTTTTTCAGATTGTGAAACCAGTTTCCTGTGCGGGCAAGGTTTCCTATTAAGTCTATGTTATAATAAACGGTTGCTTTTTTTTCTGAAAAGAATTTGAGGAGTTTGTTGTAAAAAGCTTCGGATAGAAATGTTAAGTTGAAATAAATTGAAACGGTTTTAAACGGGAAATCCTTAAAAACATTTCGTGGTTCAAAATCTTCGGCAGCGGTAAAAATTATCGCCTCTGCACCTCTTTCCGAAGCATTCAAGGCAATACTGTTTGCTATTTTTTCGTCATCAATAAAGATCTTTTGGGCAATTTTCCAACTTTCCGGCTGTCCGGGAATGTGCTGTAAATCTTCCTTAAAATCGTCTTCGTGATAAAACGGTTTTACATGAATGCCTTCGGGGCTTTTCCAAACTAGCGTTTCATTGTAATCCGCCCCTTTTAGATCGAACTGTATCTGCTGTTTCCATTGTTTGGCGGAAACTTCATCAAAACCCTCAAATAAAAATTTGCTCATCGCTTTTCTTCTTTTTTGATGCTGTCTTCGTTTTCAATTATATAAATGTCTTCGTTTTCCTTTTTCAAATAATATTTTTCACGGGCAAATTTCTCCATCTCGCCGCTATCCTCCATTTTTTTTATAAAACTTTTATCTTGGTCTATTTCCTTTTGATAAAACTCTGCATTATCCTCCAAGGCATTGATATCACTATCCAATTCGTGATGGATCAAATAGGAATTGGCATCAAAGAAAATCATCCAAACAATGAAAAGGACGAGGATAAGCACGTATTTATTACTTATAAACCTGACCCACTTTTTCTGTTTAAATTCTTTAAAATTCACGATTCGGTATAACTTATTTTTTGGTGAATAATACTCCTTATAACGTTTACGGCAACGGTGTTGTATTTATTTGTGGGAATTATAATATCCGCAAATTCCTTTGTTGGCTCTATGAACTGTTGGTGCATTGGCTTCAGCGTTGTTTGGTAGCGGTTTAAAACTTCTTCCAAATCGCGGCCGCGGGTGGCTATGTCGCGTTTCAACCTTCGTATCAAGCGTTCGTCGCTATCTGCGTGCACGAAAATTTTTATATCGAACATTTCGCGAATGTCGGGATGCGCCAAGATTAAAATCCCTTCCACAATAATAACCTTTTTTGGGAATGTAGTAATCGTTTCGCCCGTTCTATTGTGCTCCACAAAGGAATATACAGGCTGTTCAAAGGAATTTCCTTTCCGAAGTTCTTTTAAATGACTCACCAACAAATCAAAGTCTATTGCTTTGGGATGGTCAAAATTTATTTTTTTGCGTTCATCCATAGATAAATCACTGGTATCGTGATAATAGGAATCCTGCGAAATAACACAAACTTCATCCACGGGAAGTTCAGCAACTATTTGATCTACCACTGTGGTTTTCCCGCTTCCGGTGCCACCGGCGATGCCAATTATGAGCATATTTTAAAGGTTTATACAAAGGTAGGGAAAAGGGTTGCAGGTTTCAAGTTTTAATTAATAGTCGATGGGTTTATGAGTTTAGAAATTTAGAAGTTTAGAAAAACGTGGGTAATGCTAAACTCATCGACTTCTAAACTCATCGACATTAATTTCGCATCTCCTATCTCGTATCTCGTATTTCGTATCTCGCACTTCTTTCCTATTTTTGAAATCAATAAAATTGAAATGAAAACAATCCTGCTCCATCCTTCCTATTTTCCTTCCATTGAACAGATGGCGGCTGTGGCGCAGGCTGAAAAAGTGGTTTTTGAAGCGGAAGATAATTACCAAAAGCAAACCTACCGAAACCGAACATTTATTGCACACAGCAACGGCAGGCTTTTGTTGAACATTCCAATAAAACATACGGGAAAGCGCAGAAAAACAAAAGATGTGATTGTTGAAAATGATTTTCCGTGGCAGGAACAACATTGGAAGAGTTTACAAAGTGCTTATCGCACCTCGCCTTTTTTTGAATATTACGAAGACGATTTAAAACCTCTATTTACAGAGCCCGTTGGAAATTTGATGGAACACAATCTTAAAATATTCGATTTGTTGTGCGAACTGATTGGGATTGAAGTTGATGTTTCAAAAACTGTTGGTTTTGAAAAAAATCCTGAAATCACCGATCTGCGGATTTTGATTGATGCAAAAAGAAAGTCGAATTTTGAAGCGGAAGTATATACGCAAGTTCACGAAGCAAATCATCCTTTTTTACCGAATCTTTCGGTCCTGGATTTACTTTTCAATGAAGGGCCAAATGCGTTAAGTTATTTGGAAAGAGCCCCTCTGCCCGTCGGGCATCTCCCCAAAAGGGAGAATACATCAGAGTAAAAATTCCCCCTTTTGGGGTTAGGGGGCCTTACCACCCCACCGTTGCCCGAACGGCATAATGGTCTGAAAACGTTTTCTTCATTGTATCGAATGAAATAATATCGAGCCCTTCCGAAGCAAAAATATAATCAATCCGCATAGGGAATTTTTCAAACTTAAAAGTCGTTCCCAAGCCGTTTCCGCGCTCGCGGAAAGCATCCTGCATTCCGTCTTTCAATTTTCGATAACTGTATGAAAAGGGTGTATTGTTGAAATCGCCGCAAATAATTACAGGATACTTAGTTTTTTGTTTGTGCTCCAAAATTGCCTCCACTTGGTTTTGCTGTTTTTCAAACGCGCCGGAAACACGTTTTCGAAGTTTTTCGTTATCGCTTTCCTGAAGAAAACTAACACGTGGAATTATTCCCAGCGACTGTAAATGCACACTGTAGATGCGCAAGGTATCATTTCCTTTCACAACATCTGCATACAGTGTATTGTTGTAAGTATCTTTAAAATCGAACCCGCCTGTGTTAATCAACGGATATTTAGAAAAGAAGGCGTGGCCAAGTTTTGCCTTTTCAGAACTAAAGTGAATATATTGGTATGGATAGGCCGAAAAATCTACTTTGTTGGGTTTATAATATTCCTGCACAAAAACCACATCTGGGTTTTCTTCGGTAAGTATTTCAGAAATTATTTGTGAAGCATCAATTTTAGAGTCTTTTTCATACGCATTGAACAAACGAACATTGTATGAAAGCACATTTAGCGTGTTTTTATATTGCGAAACATCGCCTTCCGAAGACATTTCATAAAAAACATTAAAATAAAAATAGGAAATAAAAAGCACGGTAAATGATATAAAAAACCTACGCCGAAGCTGGATTGCCCAATAAATTGCAAAAAGGATATTTACGATAATAAGCAAGGAAACCACCAAACTTAGCAATGATAGCGTGGGAAAACTTTTTGGAGGCAAATAGGGCAAAACAAAAGAAATCAACAACAGAAATGCTGCAAGCAAATTGCCCCAGTATATCAATTTGTTGAGAGATTTCCGCATAATTTTAATCCTCTTTCCCGGCTTTAAACAGAAAGTCCTTTTCTTCTTTCGTAAGACTTTCATAACCGCTTTTACCTATTTTGTCCAAAATGCCATCTACCTTTTTTTGGTTTTCAGATTTTGCTTCTTTGGGTTTAGAACGCTGGGGCGTGGGTTGTGTTGTGCGATGCACTTTTTTGAAAGGCTTTTTTGTTCGTGGCTTGAAAATGTTTGCAATCCAATCCATAAAGTTTTCAAACCATTTACCAATGTCATTTCCTTTGGCAAGTTGGGTAGCATAAATAAATCCGAAAATACCTCCGCCCACATGCGCCATCAAACCTCCAGCATTGCCCGAAGTCGGCATCCGTATTAAATCAAAAAGAAATATAAACAGTGCAATGTGCCAAAGTTTTATGGTAAAGGTAAAAAGACGCACTTCAGTATTTGGTGTATAGGTAGCTATAAAAATCATAATTGCCGTAACAGCTCCTGAAGCGCCAATGAGAGAGCCATATTTTTCAGCAAAAACTGGAAAAAAATTATAGGTAATTACAAAAAGAATTCCACCGAAAAGGGCGCCCAGCAAATAGAGCGTCAACAATCTTTTTCCTGAAAAAAGATTTAACACAAACTGCCCAAACCAATAGAGCCAAAGCATATTGAACAGAATATGAAGAAAGCCAAAATGCAGAAATCCGTATGTAATTAAAGTCCAAGGGCGGACTAAAATCAAATTCAAATTGTCATACAAAATAAACCAGCGTGAAAAGTATTGTTGGCTTACATCCAAAAAGAAAGCTCCCAAACGAACTACCAAAAATACAGCAACATTTATAACAATGAGCTTGACTAAGATATTGGCCGTTTTATATTGATATGCAAGGTTTGGCGCTGCCATAGTTAATTCCAGCGATGGTTATCAAAACTGTTCTTTTTCCAATACCAAGCCATAATAAAGCCGAAAAGTGCGCCGCCAAGATGTGCCCAGTTTGCAATATTCTGCCCGAAAAGAGAAAAACCAGTTAATCCAGAAAACAAATCCAAAAGCAATAATCCGGGAATAAAATATTTCGCTTTTATGGGAATTGGAAGGAATATTAGCATTAATTCGGTATTGGGATATAATATTCCGAAAGCAACCAAAACCCCATAAATAGCACCAGAGGCACCAACTGCCGAAGTATTAAATATTGTAAAAATATTATCTAATTTGGTCTGAGAAACAACTTCCAAAATACTCCTACTGCCACCTGTTCCAGTAGTTAAAAAATTACTCACATCAGTTTGGCTCCAACCTCCTGCCAACAATGCATCGGTAACACTATGGATTTGAAAATATGATACCGTTAAATGCACCAATGCGGCTCCCAAACCAGCAGAAAAGTAGAAGAACAAAAATTTGTTTCTTCCCCATTGCATTTCTAGGGGGCTACCGAACATATATAAGGCAAACATATTAAAGAGAATATGCATAAAATTTTCATTATCGTGCATAAACATATGTGTGATAGGCTGCCAAAATTGGAAATTGGGATTCTCAAAATAATAAAGAGAAAACAATTTGTAAGCAATTTCACCCGAAAGCAATGAACCAATGAACATTAAGACATTGATTATAATTAAAACTTTTACCGTTTCGGTTATTCTTCCCATTTATATAAATTTTTTATCAATATCGTTTGCATCCAAAGTCGTGAAAACCAATTTATTGTTCGGACTCACACTTGGTTCCTTGCACGCAAACAGTTGATTTATTAAATGCTCGCGCTCTTCCTTATTCAACGAAACACCTGTTTTTATTGCCATACTTGCGGCCATAGATTTTGCAAGCTTATCGTTTTGGCTAAAACCACTATCGGGCACTTCTTCCTTTATATCGTGCACCAATTGGTTGAGCAAATTTACAACATGGCTTTCAAGTATCAGCACGGGAATTCCGCTAATCTCAATAGTTTCCTCTTTCATTTCTGAAAAAATAAATCCCGTGTGTTCCAATTGCTCGCGAATTTTTTCAATAATTTCAACATCGGGTTTTGAAAAATGCAATTGCAGCGGAAACAACAATTGCTGGCTAACCGCTTCTTTTACGGTGATATTTTTCAAAAGTTCTTCGTAAAGAATCCGTTGGTGTGCAAGGTTTTGATGGATAATCATCATTCCGTTTTTCAGCGGACTTACAATATATTTATTCTGAAGTTGAAAGGTTATCTGCCCAGTTTCTGCTTCAGAATTTCCAAATAGACTTCCGGTTACTTCCTCGCTTTCAAATTCAATATCTTCCAAGCCAGAAATTGCAGCTGTTTCATCTTTTAAACCTACATATAATGATTCCCATGAAGCAGATTGTTCCCGTTTAAAAGGAAAATTGATATTGCCCTGTTTCGGCTTTTCCTTAAAAGGATTGAAATCCCGATCCACTTCTATGGACGGTACGGTAGGCTGTTTTTTGCTATAATCATAAGGTGTGTCAAAACCTTTGTCCCTTTCAAAATCAAGTACGGGCGCAATATTGAATTGCCCCAAACTGTGCTTTACCGTCGCGCGAAGCATTGCATAAATGGAATGTTCATCGTCAAATTTAATTTCGGTTTTTGTGGGATGGATGTTGATATCTATGGAATGTGGATCTACTTCCAAAAACAAAAAATAGCCAGGATGAATATCATTTTTCACCAAGCCTTCAAACGCTGAAGCCACTGCGTGATGCAGGTACGGACTTTTTATAAAACGATCATTCACAAAAAAGAACTGTTCTCCCCTGCTCTTTTTTCCGAATTCAGGTTTCAGAACAAAGCCTTCAATTTTTAAAATTTCGGTTTCTTCACTTACGGGAACCAATTTTTCATTGGTTTTACTGCCAAAAATATTTACAATCCTTTGGCGCGAATTTGAGGATGGAAGATTAAAAACATCACTTCCATTGTGAAGCATTTGAAATGCGACGCTTGGGTGCGCCAAAGCCACTCGGTGAAATTCGTCAATAATATGGCGGGTTTCCACGGAATTGCTTTTTAAAAAATTTCGGCGTGCAGGAATATTATAAAAAAGGTTTTTTACTGATATGGTCGTTCCTTTTGGAACTACAGCTGGATCCTGTGAAATTACTTTGCTGCCTTCAATGGTTAAATGGGTACCTATTTCTGAATTTTCTGTTTTCGTTTTAAGTTCCACATGAGCAATTGCAGCAATGGAAGCCAGCGCTTCCCCGCGAAAACCTTTTGTATGAAGATTAAAAAGATCTTCAGCCGATTTAATTTTTGAAGTTGCGTGCCGCTCAAAACTGAGGCGCGCATCAGTAACGCTCATCCCAATGCCGTTATCGGTAACCTGAACGAGGGTCTTCCCCGCATCTTTAATTAAAAGGGTAATTGAGGTTGCTTTCGCGTCTATGGCATTTTCAAGCAATTCCTTCACTACCGAGGCGGGTCGCTGAACAACTTCGCCAGCTGCAATTTGATTTGCAACGTGATCCGGTAATAACTGAATAATGTCTGCCATTAAAATTTATGCGTAGAAAATAGATAAATCGAATTCAATAATAAATAGGAAAATAAGTATAAGAATTGCAATTATAACGATCAACCTTCGGTTTGCAGTTTTATCGGAAGATTGCCGTAAATCTGCCCAAGCCGTTTTAAATTTCCCTTTTAAGCCTTGGTTATCGCCAACCGTAGTACGGAATTGGTCAAATTTATGGCCCATTGAAAAAGGGCTGCTTTCACCATCATGTTCAAAATGCCGTGGTTGGTAACTGTACTTTTTGTTTTTTCTTTTGCTTATTAGTCCCATAATTGTCGTGCTTCAAAGTTACTGAAAATACTGTGCTTTCTAAAGTGTTTCTAAAGCTTGTTTTGAACAATTACTGTACCGTTCTCAGTTCTCAGTTGTCGGTTGTCAGTTGAAAGGGATTTGGGGTTTTGAAATTCTTAGAAGTGAACTAAATTATTACATAGAATTACTCAGAGAATTGTAAAGTTACGCAGAGAAGAAAAAATTAATTTCTGATCCCACATTTCGCACTTCTAATTTCGTATTTAGAACTTTGACTCTTTCCGCAGTTGTGCCATTTTGATTGCCGCGATTGCAGCTTCCGTTCCTTTGTTGCCGTGTTTGCCACCGCTTCGGTCTATGGATTGTTGCATATTGTTATCGGTAAGCACACAGAATATTACAGGAATATTACCGTGAACATTCAAATCTTTTATGCCTTGTGAAACAGCTTCACAAACATAATCGAAATGTTTTGTTTCACCCTGAATCACGCTTCCAATAGCAATAACTGCATCCAGCATATCATAGCTTTGCGTGATTTGTTTACATCCGAAAATAAGTTCAAAACTACCGGGAACATTCCAACGAACAATGTTTTCATTGATGGCGCCACAGTCCTTTAAAGCATCAAAAGCACCTTGGAACATACCTTCTGTAATTTTGGAATTCCATTCTGAAACAACAATCCCAAACCGAAAGTCCTTCGCGTTTGGGATTGTTGTTTTATCGTAAGCCGATAAATTTGTATTTGCTGTAGCCATTTAGTTTTTCATTCCTTCAGCGCGGCCGGTATAGATTTCGGCTTTTGCAGCTTCAGTTGCTTTTGGATAATCGTCTGCTATCTTTTTGAAATGCGCCAATGCTTTATCACTTTGGTTCAAAGCCATTGCAGCAATTCCAGCTTTCAAAAGAAAACGTGGCGTTGTGAAATCGTTAGTGCGCATTGATGCCGCTTCTTCGTAATATTTCAACGCATCCTCGTTTTGACCCAATTGCGCAAAAGCATCACCAATTGCTCCTTTAGCCAATGGTGCCAAAATATCATCATCACTGCTGAATTTATCCAACTGTGCAATAGCATCTTGGTATTTATTGGTATTCAAATAAGCCATTCCTGCATAGTAATGTGCAAGATTGGCAGCGTTTGTTCCGCTGTAATTTTCAATAATATCGATGAAACCGTATTTACCTTCTCCGCCATTCAGTGAAAGATTGTAAAGAGAATCCTTTGCTGGAGCGGTCAAAGCTTGTTCCCAATAGCTCTGCGCTTGGAACATTTCGTTCATCGCCTCAGTTTCTTTAGGTGCTTTAATATACTGATTGTATGCAAAGTATCCCAAAACAGCAACAGCCACAACTATAATAAAAGCCAAGATGGCCTTTTGGTTTTTTTCTACCCAAGCCTCAGTCTTCGATGCGCCTTGATCCAGCGTATTGAATACTTCTGCCGTTGTGCTGTGGTCTTCTATTTCTGACTGCTTTTCAGCTTTTGTTTTTGATTTGCCTCCGCGTTTGTTGTACGTTGCCATAGTGTTGCTTCAATTTATAAGATTCCCGTCGCTGCGGGAATGGCGCAAAAATAAAATTTTTAATGGAATTTGAAAGGATAAATATTTCTTATTTTTTAATAATTTGCAAAGCGGTTATTCTTCCTTTTCAGAAAACATACTGAAGCGCAACCCATTCATTCTTATGATTTTACAAAAACTGTCCTTATTAAACTATAAAAATTTTGAAGCCGAATCTTTCGACTTCGACCCAAAAATAAATTGTTTTGTGGGAAATAACGGCGTGGGAAAGACCAATGTGCTGGATGCAATCTACCATCTTTCCTTCGGAAAAAGTTATTTTAACCCAATCACAACCCAAAACATAAAACATGGAGAAGAATTTTTTGTGGTTGAAGGTTTTTACGAAAGAAAAGAAACGTCCGAAAAAATTGTGGTAAGTGCAAAAAAAGGGCAGAAAAAAATCATAAAACGAAACGGAAAGGCTTACGACAAATTCAGTGAACACATTGGGTTTTTGCCTTTAGTAATAATTTCTCCGGCAGACAGGGATTTGATTATTGAAGGAAGCGATACACGGCGTAAATTTGTTGATGGTGTTATTTCGCAACGCGATTCAGATTATTTAAATACGCTCATTAAATACAACAAAGTACTAGCCCAGCGCAATTCATTATTGAAATATTTTGCGGCAAACAATACTTTTAGCCAAGACACGATAGATATTTACAACGAACAGCTTCACAATTTCGGGACTTCTATTTTTGGAAAGCGGACTGCTTTTTTGGAGGAATTTTTGCCAATATTTTTAAATCGATACAAATCCATCAGCAGCGGAGAAGAAACTATAAATTTAGTTTACGAAAGTCAGTTGCAGGAAAACGATTTATTGACGTTGCTTCAGAAAAATATTACGAAGGATAAAATTACGCAATACACCAATTTCGGAATACACAAAGACGATTTGGTTTTTGAAATTGATGGACATCCCATCAAGAAATTTGGGTCGCAAGGCCAACAAAAATCGTATCTTATTGCTTTGAAGTTGGCGCAATTCGATTTTATAAAAAACCATTCAAAAACGAATCCTATTTTGCTATTGGATGATATTTTTGATAAATTGGACGAAACGCGGGTGGAGCATTTAATTACTTTGGTTGACAATGAAAATTTCGGGCAGCTTTTTATAAGCGATACACACGCTGAGCGCACTGAAGAAGTGATAAAAAAAGTGCATCAGACATATAGAATGTTTCCGTTAGCACTATAATCTCTGTGTTCTCTGTGCCTCCGTGGTAAATTTTACACCACAGAGACACAGAGGACACAAAGAAAATTTTAAAACGAATGAAATATAAAATAATATTCTTACTAATTACGATTTTTACTATTTCCTGTGAAAAACCAAATCCAGAAGTCCAAAAACAAAACCTCAGCGGCTATTGGGAAATAAAAACCGTGAAAATGCCCGATGGCGAAAAAAAGAAATTTGATGTAAATACTGTTGTGGATTATATTGAAGTGAAAGGCGACAGCGGTGCAAGAACTAAAGTTTCCCCAAAATTTGACGGAACTTTCACAACCAATGGCATTTCGGAAGATTTCATTTTAAAAATTGAGGAAGACAGTTTGCGGATGTATTATAAAACTCCGTTCGACGAATGGAAAGAAACCGTTATTGAAGCAAAGGATAGTACGTTAACTGTTAAAAACAGAGACAATAAAATTTACACCTATTCAAAATTCAAAAAGTTTGATTTTGAAAAACCGACAACTGACAACTGATAACCCACAACAGAGAAATGGCAAAACGACACGCAGAAAACATATCAATTGGAGATGCTTTAAAAGAGTTTATCGGCGCCAACCGTTTGGAGAAAGGCCTTGATAAAGTGAACGCAAAAGAAGCTTGGGATTCGGTTATGGGGGTTGCCATTTCAAAATATACAACAGATATTAAATTGGATCGCGATACTTTATATGTTCAGCTTTCATCTTCCGTCTTGCGGGAGGAATTGAGTTATGGGAAAGAAAAAATCATTAAACTTTTAAATGAGGAATTGGGTAAGAAATTGATTGCTAAATTGATTTTAAGATAAAAATTAATAGTTAATGGCAAATTAGAAGAACCTATTAACGAGACACAAATATGACATTGAGAAATATCTGTTCTTTAATGACTCTTACAATATTCTTGATAAGCTGTTCGTCAGGAATCAATAAAAATGAATCTGTAAAAACTGAAGAGCACTTTGTTGGAATTGAAAACATTCCAAAAGTTGATGTGGAAATAGAGCTAAATGACTCAATCCTAAACAAAGGGGATAAAATAATCCTTAAAATTAAACTTACAAATAATGGAAGTGAAATTCAAAAGCTTTTGTTTGACAAACCAATAACTTCAACAGGCGGACCTTGGGGAACCACTGGGAAAGTTATTAATCTTGAAAGTAAATCGTCAGTTTTAAAATATGAAAACAAGGCAATACTTTCATCACAATTTTATACAGAAGTCCAACTGATTAACTATTATTATAATTTACAACCTGGACAATCAATTGAAAGAAAATATGCTTTATCAGACATTGTTGTATTTGATACAAAAGATTATATTCTGACTTCTGGAAAATATCAAGTTCAGCTCTTTTACAATCTAACACCTTCAAACACTTTGAACTTTCGGATGAAATGAAAATAGAAAAGCAGCAACAAATTACTCAAACCAAAAACGCCCTCCAAAATGGAAGGCGTTTTCAATTAAAATATTCAGCAAATGCTTAAAACATTTCACGTCCAGCAAAATGAAAAGCACCTTCAATAGCTGCGTTTTCATCGCTATCACTTCCGTGTACGGCGTTTTCGCCAATGGAAGCTGCATATAATTTACGGATGGTACCATCGGCAGCATCAGCTGGATTGGTAGCACCAATCAAAGTACGGAAATCCTCCACTGCGTTTTCTTTTTCAAGAATTGCCGCAACGATTGGCCCGCGAGTCATATATTCTACCAATTCGCCGTAAAAAGGGCGCTCACTGTGTACTGCGTAAAATGCTTGCGCATCCTGCGTAGTCATGTGGGTAAGTTTCATCGCTACGATTCTAAAACCCGAAGCGTTTATTTTTTCAAGAATGGCGCCGATGTGTCCTTTTTCAACTGCAT
The DNA here is from genome assembly GCF_001641085.1 of Aequorivita soesokkakensis. Taxonomy (GTDB): domain Bacteria; phylum Bacteroidota; class Bacteroidia; order Flavobacteriales; family Flavobacteriaceae; genus Aequorivita; species Aequorivita soesokkakensis. The sequence continues at coordinate 495,431 of NZ_LXIE01000001.1, forward strand.
CTGGCTTTAACATTGTAAATGTTCTGTCTGTTCTCATTGTGTTTTTTAAAAATTTCGGCAAAAATACTATTAAAAGTTTAAAGCTCAAAGTTTAAAGCTTAAAGATAATCTTTCGGAAAAATTATATCATAAACCATTGGAACGACAGCATTTTAGAAACAATCACAAACGTTTAAAATATTAATTTTTACAAACAGATTTACCCCTTTGGGGGTTGGGGGGCTTTTCGTATCTTCGCGCCCTATGAATAAGGAAACTACCAAAATAGTTAAAAGACTGCTTGCTTCGCCTCAAAAAATTGTGGTCGTTGGCCATAAAAATCCCGATGGTGACGCTGTTGGCTCTTGTTTAGGGCTTTCTTTTTTCCTTAACAGACTTGGGCATAGGGCGGATGTAATTATGCCCAATGATTTTCCTGATTTTTTAAAATGGCTTCCGGGCGTGGATGATATTATTATTCACGAAAAAGAACAGGACAGAAGCATCAAGACCATTACAGAAGCATCGGTAATTTTTACTTTAGACTTTAATAGTTTAGATCGAATTGGTGATATGCAACAATTCCTGGAAGACAGTGATGCCAATTTTGTAATGATAGACCATCACCAGCAACCGGCAGATTATGCAATTGCAACCTATAGTGATGTAAGCATGAGTTCTACTTCTGAAATGGTATATCATTTTATGGAAGCTTTGGACGAACTTACCGCGTTGTGCATGGAAGTATCTACACAACTATATACCGGAATTATGACCGATACCGGCTCGTTTCGTTTTTCATCCACCACCGCCACTACACATCGCGTGGTTGCCCACTTAATTGAAATGGGTGCCGACAGTGCAAAAATTCACCAAAACGTGTATGATACCAACAGCCCGGACCGTATGAAATTGCTGGGCGTAGCGTTGAACAATCTTCACATTTTAAAGGAATACAATACGGCATACATTACACTTACCCAAAATGAGCTTGATACAAACAACTTCAAAAAGGGAGATACGGAAGGTTTTGTGAATTATGCGCTTTCTGTTCAAGGTGTTGAGTTTGCTGTAATTTTTATTGAGAACAAACAGGAGAATATTGTGAAAATCTCTTTCCGAAGCAAAAACAATTTTTCAGTGAACGATTTTGCCCGCAACCATTACAACGGTGGCGGACATATTAACGCTGCCGGCGGAAAAAGTTCGCAATCCCTTAACAAAACCATAACCGAATTTATTAGTATCTTGCCCCGTTATAAAGATGAACTCACTCATGCTTCCTAAGCTGTTTTATATTATCCTTTTCGCCACGCTAATTGTTTCTTGTAAAAGCCCTGAAGCTAGGCGCCCAGTGCAAAGTCACTCCGGAACATTTATAAAGGAATCTGCCGAGCGGAACAAAAAAATCTACGACGAAGAGAAAAGTTTTATCGAAAAAATCATTGCCAAAGACTCTACCAATAATTATATTTCTTCAGAAAGCGGTTTTTGGTATTTTTATAATAAAAAAGATACTTCAACTACAGAAATGCCTGATTTGGGAGATGTGGTAAAATTCACCTACGACATTAAAGATTTAAACGGCAGCGTTATTCTATCGGAAAAAGAAAATGGACTGCAACAATATAAAGTGGACCAAAGCAACCAAGAGCTTATTTCCGGTGTTCGCGAGGGCATCAAACTTATGAGGGAGGGCGAAACAGTTACCTTCCTTTTTCCTTCCTATAAAGCTTTTGGCTATTATGGGATCGAAGAAAAACTCGGCACCAATATTCCTGTGCAGAGCACTATAACTTTACACTCAATTGAACAATCAAACGAAAATTAATTAAACGATGAAAAAACTAACATTTTTATTTTTATTGCTTTCACTTGCATTAGCTTCCTGTCAGGAAAAATATCCTGATTTAAAAGATGGCGTATATGCTGAATTTATTACAAACAAAGGAACTTTTGTTGCCAAATTGAAAAACGAATCTGCTCCATTAACCGTTTCAAACTTTGTTGCGCTTGCAGAAGGTACCAACGGAATGGTAGATTCACTATACAAAGGAAAACGTTTTTATGACGGACTTACTTTTCACCGCGTAATCAAGGATTTTATGATCCAAGGTGGTGATCCAAAAGGAGATGGTTCTGGAAGTCCAGGCTATGCATTTCCTGACGAGATTACAGATACAATCCGTTTTAACAAAAAAGGTCTTTTGGCAATGGCAAATTCTGGCCCTGCAACCAATGGTAGCCAGTTTTTCATTACTTTAAAAGATACGCCTTGGCTAGACGGCCGTCATACTGTTTTTGGAGAAATAGTGGTTGGACAGGAAGTTGTGGATTCTATCGGAAACGTGGAAACCGAAAAGCCCGGCGACAAGCCAAAAGTGCCTGTAGTAATTGAAAAGGTGAACATCATCAACAAAGGTGATGTGAAGGTTCCATATTTCACTGAAGAGATGGGCAAACTTGAAAAAGAAAAGAAGGAAAAAGAAGAACGCATCAATAAAGTAGCGGCTTCCCAAGCTGAGGAATTGAATGCTATTAGAGCTAAAGCTGATTCAATGCCTTCAGGTATTAAAATTTATTTTAATGAAAAAGGAACCGGCCCGCAACCAAAAGAAGGAGACAAGGTAATGATGAATTACGCTGGCTATCTTGCAGATGGACATATGTTTGATTCAAATATATTATCAAATGCAGAGAGATTTGAAATGGTAGATGAAATGCGTAAAGCTGCCGGACAGTACACGCCAGTGCCAACAGATTATAGCACCGAAGCAAAATTGATTCCAGGTTTCCGCGAAGGATTATTGAATATGAAGGTTGGTGATAAAGCAACAATCTTTATTCCTGCTCATTTAGCATACGGAAAAAGAGGAATACCAGGAGTTATTCCTCCAGATTCTGAATTGATCTTTAACCTTGAAATTGTTGAGATAGTTCAATAATTTCAGTTTATCTTAAATATAAAGAGGAACCAGTTTTTAAAATTGGCTCCTCTTTTTTTTTTATCAATTTTCAGTTTTATTTCTTCGGAATATTTTTCAAAATTTCCAGTACAAACTCCCAGTATTTTTGAGCCGAAGAAATACTCGCGCGCTCATCGGGAGAGTGTGCTCCCTTTATGGTTGGCCCGAAAGAAATCATATCCATTTCTGGGTAATTCTGCCCTAAAATTCCACATTCCAATCCTGCGTGGCAAGCAGCTACATTTGCCTTTTCACCGTTCATTTTTTGGTAAAGATTGTCCAAAACCTTCAAAATAGGGCTATCCATATTTGGTGCCCAGCCGGGATAATCCCCAGCCAACTTTGCATCATAGCCAGCAAGCTCAAAAACAGAAGTGAGTGCGTTCGCAAGATTTTCTTTTGAAGATTCCACAGAACTACGGGTTAAGCATTCAATCTTTATATTTCCGTTTTCAACGGTAACTTTCGCAATGTTGTTTGAGGTTTCAACCAAATCCTCAATATCTGGACTCATTCTGTAAACGCCGTTGTGGGCTGCGTTCATTACATTCAGAAAATTCTTTTGATCTGCTTCTGCCATCACTTTCGCAATAGCTTCATTATTTTTTTCAGCAGTAATGGAAAGGTTTGGTTCCAAAGATTTAAATTCAGAAATAATTTCCTTTTTCATCTTTTCAAAAGCAGAAGTAAATTTTTCCTCTGAGGAAACCACAACTTGCGCCACACTTTCCCGCGGAATTGCATTCCGAAGACTACCTCCTTCAAGTTTTGCCAACTGCATAAAATCCTTTGTTGCAAAAAGCAAACGGTTCATCAGTTTGTTGGCGTTGCCCAAACCTTTAATAATGTCCATTCCGCTGTGGCCGCCATTTAATCCTTTCACTTTAATAGTATAAGTTGTTGAATTTTTTGGCGCTTCGGCTTCAGTATAAGTTCCGGTGGCGGTAACATCTACCCCACCGGCGCAGCCTACCCCTATTTCATCATCTTCTTCTGTATCAAGATTTAAAAGGATGTCACCTTTCAGTAAACCGCCTTTCAACCCTTTGGCTCCCGTCATTCCGGTTTCTTCATCTATTGTGAAAAGCGCCTCAATTGCAGGATGTTCAATTTCGTTGCTTTCAAGAATCGCCATAATTGTGGCAACTCCCAAACCGTTGTCGGCTCCAAGCGTAGTTCCTTTTGCACGAACCCAATCGCCATCCACGACCATTTCAATGCCCTGTGTGTCAAAATTGAAATTGGTGTCGTTATTTTTTTGGTGAACCATGTCCAAATGGCTTTGAAGTACCACAGCTTTACGGTCTTCCATTCCTTTGGTAGCTGGTTTGCGGATTATCACATTGCCCACTTCATCTTCCATCGTTTCCAGACCGAGACTTTTCCCGAAGTCTTTCATAAACGCAATAACACGTTCCTCTTTTTTTGAAGGGCGCGGTACGGCATTCAGGTCTGCAAAATTGTTCCAAAGGACTTTGGGTTTCAGGTTTCTTATTTCTTCGTTCATCAGTTATAGTTTTATTGTGAATATTTTTTTGCCACGAATGCACGAATTATTGTGTTTTTATGTGTGAAGTATTTCTGTGAAATACTTTGCGACAGAGTTAATAGAAATTAATTCGTGAATTAGTGGCAGAATTTCTACACACAATTCCTAAAAAAAATCATTCGTGCATTCGTGACAACACATTTCCACAAAATTACCTTTTTTCAATCGCTTTAAAAATTATGTGGAGAAAGATTTCCTTCGTAAGTTTGGATTATGCAAAAACGAACCTCAGCATTTCTCACGCTATTTCTAATTGTGCAGATTATTGCACTTCAGGTTTTAAAGCATTTCCCCGAATTTGTGGAAAAATATTACAGTCTCGGAATCTATCCGTGGATTTCAAAAATCTCCCGCTACATCTTTGGTTGGGTTCCTTTTTCAGTCGGTGATCTATTCTATTTGCTTATTGCGATTGTCGCAATTAGATGGCTTTATAAAAATGTGAAAAGGCTTAAAAACGATCAAGTGAGTTTTGTTGTAGATATTTTGGCAGCAGTTTCGGTGGTCTATTTTATGTTTCATGTACTTTGGGGTTTCAATTATTATAGGCTTCCACTTCATAAATCATTGGGTTTGGAAAATGATTACAATACAGAACAGCTGCTGAACACAACATATCGGTTTATTGAAAAAAGTAATTCAATGCACCGTGAATTGGGTTTTGCGGACAGTGTGAAAATTGAATTGCCCTACACCCAAAAGGAAATGTTCAAAAAAACCTTAAATGGTTATAAAAATCTTGAAGGGGAATTTCCGCAGTTGGCCTATTCGCCAAGAAGTATTAAAAAGAGTGGCTGGAGTTTGGGATTGACCTATATGGGTTATAGTGGTTATTTGAACCCATTTTCAGGCGAGGCGCAAGTAAATAATTTGATGAAAACCTATAAATTTCCAGTAGTTGCCTGCCACGAAGAAGCCCATCAAATAGGTTATGCAGCAGAAAATGAAGCGAATTTTATTGCCACGCTTTCTACCCTGCACAACGATGACCCATATATGCAATATGCGGGATATATTTTTACGTTGCGCTATTTGATAAATGAAATGGCACGAAGGGATGAAGCTAAATATGAAGAGCTATTAACCCAAATAAATCCCGGTATTTTGGAAAGCTATAAGGAAATGCGCGATTTTTGGGAAAGCTACCAAAACCCGTTCGAGGATTTCTCAAAAATATTTTGGGACAATTTCCTAAAAGCAAACAACCAAAGCCGTGGGATCATGAGTTATGATTATATGGTGGCTTTGATTGTTAATTATTATGAAGGCAAAACACTTTAAAAGAATCCTTCCCTACATTGTTTATTGATCATTGAACATATTCCGCTTCTGTTGGTTTTGCGAACACTGAAGCATCAAGCATAGTTTCGGTTGCGGTGATTTTATCAAATTTAATGTCCATCTTTTCGTCATGCGGCTTTCCGTTTTCCACATTCCACCAAGTTAGCTTTTCGGGTAGCAAAAGACCGTTTACATCTTGCCATTTGTCGTATTTTATAAAATGCCAATCATCACTTTTCTTTTGATCTTTAAAGGTAACTGTATATGCCAGCCAGGTCATTTTGTTGGTTTCAGAATCAAAATATAAAATGTATTCATCTTTTGGGGAATCGCCCACTCCATCGTTATATGAAATTTTGTAACCATTGTACATTTTGCCGTCAAGTTCAGTTGGTCCAACTTCTGCATAATTGGTTCCCGGATCTGCGATTACGAAAGGCATTGCATAAAAATAAAACATCAAATTGTGATAAAAAACAGGATTGCCCTCATAGCCCAAATCGTGTTTCAAAAGCCAAACTCCCTTTCCGTCATAACCAATAGACCAATCTTTGGACTCTATTTTGGTTTTTCTGTCGGGTAAGGAAACGGTGTGTGTTTCATCTCCTTTTTTCCCTTTCATCTCAAAACAGAGGTTGTTCATCTTTTTCCAATGGTCCAAACCTCCGTGAGCGATAAATACGTTTTGTAATGTTGCGGGATAGGTTTTTTCAGTGTTTGTTTGGGCATTCTTTGGATCGCCATCTGGGGCTTCCACTCCCGTTGAATCAAGTTCGGTGCCTTCAATCCGTGGATCTTCGCCCGTAGTTTTTTTATCGTCCCTACAAGACGAAAGAGAGATTATAAGTGCAGCAAAAAAAAGCAGTTTTTTCATAATGATTGGTTTTTAGTTGTTTAAAAGTAAAAAAGCTTCCCAGAACTGGGAAGCTTTTTAGAAAGGTTTATGATTTTTTGGAATTTAATATTTTATACTTGACCGCTTTGTGTTTTTTCAGTATTCTTGCTTCGCTAAAATCTGCTAGCTATGAAAAGAAAATATTTGTTTCAACTCCTATTTTTAGGCGTTCTTTTGCTTCTTCAATCGTGCGAGGTGCAAATTATGGACGACCGCCGTATCTTGGTAAAAGGAAATATCGTAGACAGTTCCAACAATCCCATTCCGGGAATTTCCGTACGCTGTGAGTCTTCCTATTTAAATTTAGGAGAAGCCATAAGTGATGCTAATGGCCAATTTGAATTTACATCTTTAGAAGTGGAAACCTATAACTCGTTAAATATTACCGTAAATGTGAAGGAGGACGGTTATTACTATTATGATGATTATAATTATGGGAATTTAGAAAACCCCGCTTATTCTGCTAAAAATTATTTCAATAATGCTACAAACCGTAACGCTGCCACCTATAATTTAGGAAGAATACAACTCAATGAGGTAGCAAGGCTTGCCCTTTTCATAAACAATACTCCGGGAGATAACAATTCGCTTGCTTATAAATTAAATTATGATACCTCGGTTTGCCAAATAGATCTTAACGTAAGCGATTCTGAAGATTGCAAATCTTTTGACAATTCTTACAATCAGCTGGATCCTAGTTCTTCTAGCTTTGATATAGAATTGGAAAGCCAATTGGGGACAACTGTACTTTTCAAATATATATTGAACAACGAACCAGAACAAACCATCGCTATACCGCTAACAAATCTAGAAAATACATATGTTTTTGAATATTAAAACGCTTATCCTGGCTCTCGTTTTTTCAACTGCAGTAGTTGCGCAAGAAACTGGAGGTACTGAAAACACAGAATCCAACACCCAACAGGACCAAAAAGGGCCTGGTAGAAATGTAGGGAACATAGAGTTCGGGCCTTATTTCCCTATAGCTTTTGGCGATAATTTTGTTACCAATGGAATGGATTTGAAAATGGGCGGAAGACTGTCTCTTAAAGTAAATGCATTCAAGGACTTTTATGTGGGCCCATATTTCAGTTTTTTTAAGGGAAATGTAACCGATCGGGAATTATTGGGTAACTACAGCCACACCACCAACTATGTGGTTGGGGGAATTTTAGGCTATGAAAAGCACATAAATAAATTTGATATTAGCCTAGGTCTTGGTGTTGGTGCGGCAAGTTATAACAATCGTGGTTCAGGCGATGGTTTTAGGGATACTGCTACGGCAGTTTGGTTAAACCCGGAAGTTAGTTATCGTTTCACAACATATTTAGGATTTTACGTTGCACCAGAAATTCGCCACGATTTTATGAATATTGATGTGCCTGCGGAACTTGAAGATACATTTAAAGGGGCGAATTACTTAAATATAAGTATTGGCCTTCGCATAAATTTGGGTACGGCATATAAGTATTTGTAACATATCTTTGTGGTATGTACAAAAACATCACAAGTTTTCAGAATCCGTTGATAAAACAGATTGTTTTACTACAGGAAAAATCGCGCGAACGCAGAAAAACAGAACTGTTCGTTATTGAAGGTCAGCGTGAAATTTCACTGGCAATAAAAGGTGGTTATCTTTTGAAAAACCTTCTTTTTTGTCCCGAAATCATTTCTGAGGAAGAAATTTTTATACTGAAAGAAACCGCAAATAGCGAAGCGGAATTCATAGAAATTGCTTCAGATATTTATGAAAAATTAGCCTACCGAAGCTCCACCGAAGGGGTTTTGGCAATTGCACACGCAAAAAATCTAAACATTTCAAACCTAAAACCTGAAAGCAAAAACCCTTTAATTTTAGTAGCCGAAGCCCCCGAAAAACCTGGTAACATTGGCGCCATACTTCGCACCGCTGATGCCGCAAAGGTAGATGCCGTAATCATCGCCAACCCAAAGACAGATATGTTTAACCCAAATATTATCCGCAGTAGCGTGGGTTGTTTGTTCACCAATAATGTAGCAACGGGAAGCACTTCAGAAATCATTTCATATTTGAAGGAAAAAAATATAAATATCTACTGCGCTGCTCTTCAAGCCTCCGTTCAGTACGACTCCATAGATTTTAAAAAAGCAACTGCGATAGTTGTAGGCACTGAAGCCACAGGACTTTCCGAGGAATGGATACAAAACAGCACCCAAAATATCATTATCCCGATGCAGGGCGAAATAGACAGTATGAATGTTTCCGTAGCCGCAGGAATACTTATATTTGAAGCCAAAAGACAGCGAAATTTTCTTTAAAGAATCTCGTAAAACACAATAGATGAATGCCAAATTCCAAATAGGCATATTTTGGAATTTGGTGTTTTTAATTTGGAATTTAAAATGAAACCAGAAACTCTTTTTTACATAATAATAGCAATCCTAGTCATCAGCTTTGTTATTGACCAAATTTTAGATTTCCTTAATGCAAAACACTTTAACGACCCACTACCAGTAGAATTGCAGGACGTTTTTGATCAAGATGAATACAAAAAATCGCAACGCTACAAAAAGGAACGTTACAAATTTGGAATACTCACAGCCGCCGTTTCCCTCATTGCTACCCTTCTCTTCTTCTTTTTAGACGGTTTTGCATTTGTAGACAGTTTAGCCCGTTCCGTTTCAAACAATGAAATTATCATCGCCTTGGTTTTCTTCGGAATTATTATGATTGCAAGTGATATTTTAAGCACACCTTTCAGCTATTACAGCACCTTCGTTATTGAAGAGAAATACGGTTTTAATAAAACCACACCTAAAACTTTTTTCCTTGACAAACTGAAAGGTTGGGCAATGGGCGCCGTTATTGGGGGAATTCTTCTAAGTGCAATTATTTGGTTTTACCAAAGCACGGGCAAAAACTTTTGGCTTTACGCTTGGGGCGTCATTACCGTTTTCACTGTTTTAATGAATCTTTTTTACGCGCGTTTCATCGTTCCTCTTTTCAACAAACAAACCCCTTTGGAAGAAGGCTCCCTCCGTTCCCAAATTGAAACCTATGCTTCAAAAGTAGGATTCACCCTCGATAAAATCTTTGTGATAGACGGCAGCAAGCGCAGCACAAAAGCCAACGCCTACTTTTCAGGATTCGGCAGCGAAAAGCGCGTTACGCTTTATGATACTTTGATAAAAGATTTAAACGAAGAAGAAATAGTAGCCGTCCTCGCGCACGAAGTTGGGCATTACAAACGAAACCATATAATCATCAATCTTTTCGCCGCAATAATAACCACAGGATTTACACTTTGGCTACTTTCACTTTTTATAGCAAATCCATTGCTATCGGAAGCATTAAATGTTTCACAACCTTCCTTTCACATTGGCTTGATAGCTTTCGGCGTACTTTACAGCCCCATCTCCGGCATCACAGGATTGTTTATGAATTACCTCAGCCGTAAGTTTGAATACCAAGCAGACAATTACGCAAAAACCACCTATGCTGCCTCACCTTTGGTTACAGGTTTAAAAAAACTCTCTAAAAACAGTCTAAGTAATCTTACACCGCATCCATTGTATGTGTTTGCACATTACTCACACCCTACGCTTTTGCAGCGCTTCAGGAATTTAAAGAAATGATTTTTATCATTTGAATATCTTGTAGGAAAAAATTACTTTGCAAACTCTTAAATACTTCAAATGAAAACAGCACTACTATTTCTTTCAGCAATACTTTTTTCCTTTTCAATTAGCGCACAGATTGACTTTGAGCCGCATATAACAGTTGACGATACAGGCGGTACAAATGGCGCCAATTCAGTATTTGCTGCAGATCTGGATGGCGATGGCGATATGGATATGATTTCCGCTTCCACAAATGATGATAAAATAGCATGGTACAAAAACATTGACGGATTAGGTGCCTTTGGGCCCCAGCAAATAATTTCAGAAACCGCATTGGGAGCTTATTCTGTTTTTGCAACAGATATTGATGGTGATGGTGATATGGATATTCTTGCAGCATCTTATTTTGATGATACCATTGGTTGGTTTGCAAACAACGGCCAAGGAACTTTTGGTTCAAGACAAATAATTTCTACCCTAGCAGATGGCGCATCCTCAGTATATGCAAATGATGCTGATGGCGATGGTGATATGGATGTATTTTCAGCTTCAGCTACGGATGATAAAATTGCTTGGTATGAAAACACGAACGGACAGGGAAATTTCGGAGCACAACAAGTGATTTCTACAAATTTTGATTACCCATTAGACGTTGTTGCAGGTGATATTGATGGTGATGGAGATATGGATATTCTTTCAGGTGCCAGATATAACAACAGCCGCGTAGCTTGGTTTAAAAACACAAACGGCCAAGGAAATTTTATCTTTCAACAAGAATTAAGCACAGATATTGCATATTGCAGAGGCGCTGTTCTTGCAGACATTGATGGTGATGGCGACCTAGATATTGCAGCAACTTCTTGGGCTTTTCCCAACCATAGAATAATTTGGTTTGAAAATACCAATGGACAGGGAAATTTCAATAATACACCTAACCTTATTGCCCAATTGACCAATAATGCACGTCCTGAAACAATATATGCAAAAGATTTCGATAACGACGGCGATTTGGATATAGTTGTTGGAACTGATAATGAAGGACTATCTTGGTTCAAAAACAATGGTTCCGGTACTTTTGGAGCGCAACAAATTATAGATAGTAATGTTGAAGATGTGCGTGCGGTCTTTTCCGCAGATATAGATACAGATGGCGACCAAGACATACTTATGGCTGCTAACAGGGCAGATAGAATAGCTTGGCACAAAAACACAAATGGACAAGGAAATTTTGGGCCAGCTAATGTATTGGCAGAAATAAATGGCGCCAATGGACCCATAAAAGTTATCTCGGTAGATTTGGATGGCGATGGTGATAAGGATATACTTACAGCATTAACGAATGACGATAGAATAGCTTGGCAAGAAAACCTTGACGGACAGGGTAATTTTTCCGAACTTATAACCATTGCCACAATCAACAATCCCCTTTCAATATTTGCTGGAGATATAGATGGCGATAATGATATGGATATAATTGCAGCAAGTAGTAGCAGCAATGGTAAAGTGGTTTATTATAAAAACCTTGATGGCAATGCAACTTTTGGAACAGAACAGACTATTAATTTAGAAACCTACCCATCCGTTGTATATGCTGCCGATGTTGACAATGACGGAGATTTGGATGTTTTTTCCTCTGGCGACAGTACAAAAATAGTTTGGCAAGAAAACTTGGATGGTCAAGGAACATTCGGTCCAATGAATATAATAATGGAAGGGCCTTGGGTAAACGACACCTTATTTAGTGAAGATATTGACAATGATGGCGATATAGATTTGATTGCTGGATATTATGGTGCGGAAGACACCGTTGCTTGGTTTGAAAATATGGACGGTCAAGGTAGTTTTAGTGCAGCAAAAATAATTTCAACCAATTTAATTGTCCCAGATTGTGTATATGCGACAGATTTTGATAATGATGGTGATCAAGATGTAATTGCCACCTCTTATGGAACTGATGATATAATTTGGTATGAAAATACCGATGGACAAGGTACTTTTGGCAGTGAGCACACAATAACAACATCAGCCGACGGAGCAACGAATGTTTTTGCAGAAGACCTTGACAATGATGGAGATATGGATGCTATCTGTGCTACATTGCAAGGTAATGAAGTTATATATTATCTAAACGATGGTTCTGGAAATTTCAATTATCAGCAAATACTTGTTTCAAATTTCAGAACCGCCATTAGTGTTACTGCAGATGATTTTAATAATGATGGAAAAATGGACATTTTGGCATCCTCTTTTGCAAAGGATGAAATAATCTGGTTCGAAAATCGCGGCCCTCTCGGCATCGAAGAAAACACAACAAACCATTTCATCATCTATCCAAACCCAACAAGCGGAGTACTTTCAATAAATAATAGTTCAACAGTTTCTGAAATAACTATTTATAACAACCTCGGCCAACTCCTTTTAACTTCCAAAGAAAAGAATCAAATTGACATTTCAACTTTAGGCAAAGGCATATATTTCGTGAAAATTAAGAACGATAACGGACAAACTGAAACTAAAAAAGTGATAAAAAAATAAATTGAAGTATCTTTCAAGGTAATTTATCCTAACCCTTGAAAACCATCACCCGAACCGTATGGATACTCTCTCTCGTCAGTCTGTTTACGGATATGGCCAGCGAAATGCTCTATCCAATAATGCCCATCTATTTAAAAAGTATTGGGTTTTCAATATTACTTATTGGCGTGTTGGAAGGTTTGGTTGAAGCCGTGGCGGGATTGAGCAAAGGGTATTTTGGGCAACTATCAGACAGCAAAGCAAAACGCGCGCCTTTCGTGCAACTCGGTTACTCGCTGAGCGCCATTTCAAAACCAATGATGGCATTTTTTGTATATCCGCTGTGGATTTTCTTTGCAAGAACCACAGACAGACTCGGGAAGGGAATCCGTACTGGCGCAAGAGATGCAATGCTTTCAGCGGAGACAACAAAGGCAAAAAAAGGAAAGGTTTTCGGCTTCCACCGCTCTATGGATACTTTTGGCGCCGTTCTTGGCCCTGCCCTTGCCTTATGCTATTTATATTTCTATCCCGAAGATTATATAAATCTTTTCTACATCGCCTTTATTCCAGGGGTTTTAGCTGTAATAGCATCTTTTCTTCTGAAAGACAAAAAAACAGAAACCACTTCGGAAAAGAAAAAAATCAACTTTTTTTCCTTCATCAATTATTGGAAACAAAGCCCTTCGGAATATCGAAAAGTAGTGCTCGGCTTACTATTTTTCGCCCTCTTCAACAGCAGTGATGTTTTTTTGTTGCTAAAAGCAAAAGATGCGGGATTGGACGATACTTGGGTAATAGGCATTTACATTTTCTACAATTTAATTTACGCCCTAACCGCTTTTCCTTTGGGAAGTTTTGCCGATAAAATCGGGCTTAAAAAAATGTTCGTTTTCGGATTAATTATATTCAGCTTGGTATACTTCGGAATGGGTTTAACAACAAACCTATATGCCATCATCGCTCTTTTCTTCGGCTACGGAATTTATGCCGCAGCAACCGAAGGTATTTCCAAAGCGTGGATAACAAACATTTCCAGAGATGAAAATACAGCAACGGCCGTGGGAACTTATTCTGCCTTTCAAAGCATTATAGCTATGATTGCAAGTGTAATGGCCGGTCTTTTGTGGTTTTATTTTGGAGCGAATGTCACATTTTTGGTTACTGCAATTGCAACAGTTGGAGTGATTGTATATTTTTTAAAATTAAATTTCACCTCCAAAAATTAAAACTTTGAACTTTTAGCTTTAAACTTTCATTGTAAAACTTTAAACTTTCAACTTTCAACTTTAAAGGAAATACTATCTTTGCCCTCTGTTTAGAATTTTACACTTATGACAATTTCATACAACTGGTTAAAACAATTTATCAACCTCCCTTGGGACGCCGAAAAAACGGGTGAACTATTGACAGATCTAGGTCTTGAAGTAGAGGGAATAGAAGATTTTTCTTCAGTAAAAGGTGGTTTGGAAGGCGTTGTGGTAGGCCACGTTTTAGAATGTGTGCAACACACCAACGCAGACCGACTGAAAGTAACCAAAGTTGATGTAGGCAGTGGCGAAAGCATACAAATTGTTTGTGGAGCACCAAACGTAGCCGTGGGTCAAAAAGTTCCCGTAGCTACCGTTGGCACAACGCTTTATGATGCTGATGGAAACCCATGGCAGATAAACAAAGGGAAAATTCGCGGTGAAGTTAGCGAAGGAATGATTTGCGCTGAAGACGAACTGGGTCTCGGAAAATCGCACGACGGAATCATGGTTTTGGATGCTAAATTAAAGCCGGGAATACCTTTAGCCAAAGTTTTGGAAGTTGAAAACGATAAAGTTTTCGAAATAGGATTGACCCCAAACCGATCAGACGCCATGAGCCATTGGGGCGTTGCGCGCGACTTGAAAGCTGGGTTACTCCACAAAGGTATTTCAACAAAACTGAACACACCCTCAACAAGTAGTTTTAGAATAGATAACCGCACCTTAAAAATTGACGTGAAGGTAAAAGACAACGCTTTGGCACCACGTTATTGCGGAATAACCATAAGCAATTTAAAAGTTGGAACCTCTCCTGCTTGGCTTCAAAATAGGTTAAAATCCATAGGGCTTTCACCTATAAATAATATTGTGGATATTACAAATTATGTGCTTCACGAACTTGGCCAACCACTTCACGCTTTTGATGCGGCAAAAATTTCAGGAAATATAGTTAATGTGAAAACACTTCCCTCGGGAACAAAGTTCACAACTTTAGATGGTATTGAGCGCGAACTTCACGAAGAAGATTTAATGATTTGTGATGCTGAAAAACCTATGTGTATCGCAGGTGTTTTTGGAGGAATAAATAGTGGTGTAACAGAAAAAACAACTAGTATTTTCTTGGAAAGTGCTTATTTTAATCCGGTTAATATTCGTAAAACCGCAAAACGACACAGCTTAAGCACGGATGCGTCTTTCCGTTTTGAAAGAGGAATTGATCCAAATATCACGGATTATGCGCTGCGCCACGCTGCAATATTGATCCTTCAAGTTGCGGGAGGCCAAATAACCAGTGATTTGATTGATATCTATCCCAAAAAGATTGAAGACCACCAAGTATTCCTAAATTTTGAAAAGGCGAATAAATTGATTGGCGAGGAAATTCCGAAGGAAACCATTAAGGAAATCCTGACCTCCCTTGAAATGAAAATAAATAACGTAACGGAAACGGGCCTTGGAATGACCATTCCGGCATACCGCAATGACGTTACCCGTGATGTGGATGTTATTGAGGAAATACTCCGCGTGTATGGTTATAACAACATAAAGTTCACCCAAAAGTTGAACGCCTCCATTGCTACGGTTTTAGCGGGTGAAGATTATGATGTGCAAAACAAAACGGCTTCACAACTCACGGGCCTTGGTTTCCACGAAATGCTGAACAACTCGTTAACAACACCAAAATACAGTGAGTTGAGCGAAACAATTAAAGACAATTACAATGTTTCTATGCTCAATCCGTTGAGCCACGATCTTTCCGTAATGCGCCAATCCATGCTTTTTTCGGGTTTGGAAGCTATTGCCTATAACAGCAATAGACGAAAAAGTGATTTAAAGCTGTTTGAATTTGGGAAAACCTATCACAATTTTCCCGGTAATCGCACTGAAATAAAACATTTGTCCCTTTTTATTACAGGTTTAAAATCTGAAGGAAATTGGGCAGTAGCTGATGCTAAAAGTAATTTCTTCTTCGGAAAGGGAACCGTTTCCGCAATTATGGAACGCTTAGGATTTGATAATTATACCGAAGAAACTTCTGAAAACGATATTTTTTCTGAAGCAATTGCTTTCAAAAGAAACAAGGAAACCATTGTAGAGTTTGGAATTGTGAAGAAAAAAATCACCGCTGAACTTGATGTTGACGCAGAAGTTTTTTACGCAGATTTTAATTGGGACAGTGTGTTGAAACAAATTTCGACCAAAAATTTCAAATTAAAACCCATTGCGAAATTCCCTGCTGCACAACGTGATTTTGCATTGCTGCTGGATAATTCAGTTAGTTTTGGAGCCCTGCGCGAGGCAGCGCTTTCAACAGAGAGAAAATTGCTGAAATCAGTAAATCTTTTTGATGTTTACAAAGGAAAAAACCTTCCGGAAGGTAAAAAAAGCTACGCTTTAACCTTTACTATTCAAGACGATGAAAAAACCCTGACCGACAAACAAATCGATAAAATAATGAACAAACTGCAACAAAAATTTGAAACAGATTTTGGAGCCGTACTTCGTTAAAAATATATTTACAAATAAAAAAACAGCGACTTAAATAGTCGCTGTTTTCATTTTAATTAATTGGAGAATTGGGGCAATTTATTTAGGCAATACAACGCTGTCAACAACGTGGATTACACCGTTTGATTGGTTTACATCTGCAATAGTTACAGTTGCCATTCCACCGTTTTCATCCATTAGCATCACTTTTTTACCTTTTAGCATTGCAGTCAATGTTCCGCCACTTACTGTTTTGTAGGTCGCTTTTCCATTGCCTTTTTTAATGTCAGCCATAATATCTGCTGCGCTGTGTTTTCCGGCAACCACGTGATAGGTAAGGATTGTTTGCAATTTTGCTTTGTTTTCTGGCTTCAACAATGTTTCAACCGTTCCTTTTGGAAGTTTTTCAAAAGCCGCATTTGTAGGTGCAAAAACAGTGAATGGCCCGTCGCCTTGAAGTGTTTCAACCAAATCTGCAGCTTTCACGGCCGCAACAAGCGTGGTGTGGTCTTTTGAATTTACTGCGTTTTCAACTATGTTTTTGCTTGGGTACATTTCGGCGCCACCAACCATAACTGTTTTCTCGTCTTTCATCATTTTGTCTTGTGCAAAAATTGAAGATGTTCCTGCCATTAAGGCTAAAGAAAAGAATGCTGCTGTAATAAATTTTGATTTCATAATAGTGTTTTTAGTTTATGTTATGTGCTTATAAACGAAAGTCCGGAAACTGCGGTTTTGCAATTTCCGGACTTTAAGATTTATTTAACTTAAACCGTTTCTTATTCCGAAGGCGGAAAAATAATTCCGTCCACTATATGAAAAAATCCATTTTTATGATAGAAATCCTCAGCTATTATTCTTGCTGTATTATTTTTTTCGTCAACTAAAACAAGTTGTCCCGCTTCCACTTTAATTCCAAGTTTTTGGCCTTCCACGGTTGTTAAATAGGCTTTGCCTCCATTTTTTTCCACAGCGGTTTTAAGAGCATTGCTGTCCAATCTACCGGGTACTGCCAAATATTTTACAATAGAACTCACCAATCTGGTATTCCCAAGAATTGAATCCCTGGTTTTTTTGGGAAGGTTTAAAAAAGATTCATCCGCCAACGCAAAAATAGTGACCATTTCTTGGCCTTCAAGTTTTTGACGAATGGGGTCATTTTTAAATATTTTCGCCAAAATAGTAAAGTCTGGAGCCTCTTCAATGTTTTCGAAAAAAGTTTTGCTCGATGTAAAACTGCTTTGCCCCAAGGTTTTGGAAACCTCAGCATTTTTAGTTGAAATGTATTTTTGTGCTGAAACCGCAGTTCCAAAACAAACTATAAAAAGTATCAGAAATGTATTTTTGAGTTGCATATAAAAAATTTAAGATTGTAAATATAACAATTACAAAGCCAATACGATTTGAAACGCAAAATGATCCATAATATTTAAAAATTTTCACCAAACTATGTTAAATAGTTGTTTTGAAAAATTGTAGGCTGTAAATTTAATTTCGAAAAAATCACCGTTATGTTTTCCCGCACCAATTTAGAAAACCAGCTTTTAAAATATCGTTCCAAAAGAATTGACGAACAATCTGTTATGGAGGAAGTTCAGCGCATATTTTCAGAAAACGAAATGCAGCGCGAGGAGATCGTTTCCGCTTTAACCGAAAAATCTGTTGAAGTTGAAAATGAATTCAACTTTGATTTACTGGATACAAACCATATTTTTCATATTGAAGACATTAAAAATCTCTGCATAAACTACAGATTGCGGTTTTTGGATTCACATTTTTTCAAAGGAGATTTTCCCGAAGAAGCTATTTCAGAAGTACGTAATCTTGAAAAGAAACACCAAATCCCTCTGAAAAATTTTAAAATCGTCGCGCCAGCAAAGCTTTTGAAGCTTGAAAACGCAGACGATCCATTGCTTTTTGCACCCATGGGAAATGATTATTTTTATCTAATCCACAAATGGGGAAACGATTTGCACCCTTTCAGAAAACTGTTGATGTGGCCCTATAAAAGTTTTGAAAACTTAGTGTTTACGGTTGCTGTGCTCAGTTTATTGATTACTTCCCTAATGCCAATGCAATGGTTCACTCCAAATGCAACCTTTCAGGAATATTTATTTTTATTCTTGATTATTTTTAAAGGTGTGGGTGGAATGGTCATTTTTTATGGATTTTCAAAAGGAAAAAACTTTAATGGGGCTATTTGGAACAGCAAATATTACAACGCTTGAAATCAGTGATCAGTAGTCAGTAAAAAAATAAATTTTTAAACTATTAAAATAAAAAAATGTCAGATAACACAGAAGAAACAGTTAGAATATACACCGGTTCGGATATACTGGCCGAAGCCCTCGTGGGAAGATTGGAGGACGTAAACATTACTCCAATACTCCGGGACGACGAACAAAGCGGAGTAATGTTTGGCTCCGGCAGCAAATTTGATGATCAAGTACGTGTTTTTGTTCGAAAGGACGAACTTGCGCTTGCACAGCCTGTTGTAGATGCTTTTTTGAAAGAAATAGAAGAATAAATCTATGTCTGAAACAACTCGAATCTACACAGGACCAACCCTAATTGCGAAAGGTTTGGTTGCCCGTTTAAACGAAATAGGAATTAGCCCGATAGAGCGAAACGATCACGACAGTAGTGTGCATGCAGGTTTCGCGATGAGCATTGCAAACCAAACGATGATCTTTATAAGAAAGGATGAAATGGCCGAAGCGCAAAGCACCATTGATGAGTTTTTAAAAGAAATAGGCGAGCAATAATCTGCTCGCCTATTTTTTATGCTTCTACTGCATACATTTTTTCGCGCAGTTCCTTTATTTTCTTATCGCCCATATATTCGTCAAAACTCATATATCTGTCTATTGCGCCATTCGGAGTGAGCTCAATAACTCGAGTTCCCACTGTTTGGGCAAACTCATGGTCATGGGTTGTCAATAAAATTGTGCCTTTAAAGTTTTTTAGCGAATTATTGAAGGCCGTAATCGATTCCAAATCCAAGTGGTTTGTGGGCTCGTCAAGCATTAAAACGTTTGCCCGAAGCATCATCATTCTGCTGAGCATACATCTAACTTTTTCGCCTCCGGAAAGCACGCTGCTTTTCTTTAGGGCTTCCTCGCCGCTGAAAAGCATTTTTCCTAAAAATCCACGAAGGAAAACCTCTTCGCGTTCTTCTTCAGTTTTGGCATATTGGCGCAACCAATCTACCAACGATAAATTATTTTGGAAGAATTCTTCATTGTCAAGCGGCAAATAGCTTTGGTTTGTAGTGATTCCCCATTGAAAGGAACCGCTATCGGGTTTTGCATGCCCATTCAATATTTCGTAAAAAGCAGTCGCAGCACGAGAGTCGCGAGAGTATATTACTACTTTATCGCCTTTTGCCAAGTTTATATCAACGTTTTTGAAAAGCGTCTCACCGTCAATAGAAGCTGAAAGATTTTCAATATTCAAAATTTGGTCGCCAGCTTCACGTTCGCGTTCAAAAATAATAGCTGGATAGCGACGGCTGGATGGCTGTATTTCTTCAACATTTAATTTATCAAGCATTTTTTTACGTGAAGTTGCTTGCTTGCTCTTTGCCACGTTTGCACTAAAACGCATAATAAACTCCTGAAGTTCCTTGCGTTTTTCTTCGGCCTTTTTATTTTGTTGTGAACGTTGACGTGCTGCCAATTGGCTACTTTCATACCAAAAAGTGTAGTTACCGCTATAATGGTTTATTTTTCCGAAGTCAATATCACTGATGTGCGTACAAACTGAATCCAAAAAGTGACGGTCGTGGGAAACCACAATCACGCAATTATCATAATTTGCCAAAAAGTTTTCCAACCAACTGATAGTTTCATAATCAAGATCGTTTGTAGGCTCATCCATAATTAGCACGTCAGGGTTCCCAAAAAGTGCCTGGGCAAGAAGCACGCGAACTTTTTGTTTTCCATCCAAATCTTTCATCAAAGTATAATGAAGACTTTCGTCAATGCCAAGGTTTGAAAGCATTGCAGCAGCATCACTATCTGCGTTCCAACCGTTCATTTCTTCAAAAGCAACTTGAAGTTCGCCAATTTTTTCGGCGTTTTCATCTGTATAATCTTCGTAAAGCTTATCTATTTGACTTTTTATTGCAAATAGCTCTTTATTACCCCTAACCACTGTTTCCAAAACATTAAAATCGTCATAGGCGTTGTGGTTCTGCTCGAGCACGGACATACGTTTTCCTTTCTCCAAATGAACGGAACCCGAAGTAGGATCCTGTTTCCCCGAAATAATTTTCAAAAAGGTAGATTTACCTGCACCATTGGCGCCAATAATCCCGTAAATATTGCCCGTGGTAAACTGTGTACTTACCTCGTCAAACAATATTCTTTTACCGAACTGTACCGAAAGATTTGAAACTGAAAGCATAGAATTCTAAATTTTGCGCAAAAGTAGCTATTTATGCGTTATGCCGAAAACATTAACGTTTTAAAAATCCTTTTAACTAGCATTTAACAAAATGCAGCATACAGCTCGGCTACATTTGTCTATTAATGTTTATTTGGGTGCGATTGTTTAAAAAAATACTTCTTCTTTTATTGATCACCACTATTCTTTCTTGTAAAAACAAGGAGGATAACGCTGTAGGACCAACTTACATAAGTGGTCAAATAGTTAATCCAACGCTTGATTATATTATTTTTTCCCGAGGAAACGATATTCTGGATACCGTAAAACTGGACGCCAACAATTTTTTTCATTATCAAACAGATAAAATAAAACCAGGGCTGTACAATCTAAAACACAGCGAGAGCCAAGTTTTTTATATTGAACCTGGCGATAGTTTATTGCTCCATATCAACACAGTAGATTTTGACGAATCACTTGCCTATTCCGGAAAGGGAGGCGAGGAAAACAATCTGTTGATGGAGCTCTATTTAATGAACGAAAAGGAAAATCAAAATTTGCCGAATTGGTATTCACTTTCATCAAAAGACTTTGACCATAAGATTGATTCTTTAAGAGCCATAAAAACCGGTGAATATGAAGATTTTATAAAAAACAACGAAGTTCCAGAAGAGTTTAAAAAAATTGCACTTGCCAATATTGAATATGATTATTATTCAAAAAAGGAAATGTACGGAGCCGCCAACAGAAGCAATCCTGAAAAATTTGCTGAAGATTATTTCGATTACCGAAAAAAAATAAATTTTGAACTTGACGAACTTAAATTTTACTACCCCTATTATCGATTTATCAATAGATATATTGAGAATATGGTCTGTTCCGAATACGGAAGCAAAACTATTTTAGATCGCAATTCATATAGATACAACTATCGCAAACTTCAATTGATTGATAGTATTATTACTTCGGACACGCTGAAAAACAGCCTTTTGCGCTATAACACTTATGGTTATTTGTTGAATGCAAAGAATGCTGAGGAAGAGCAGAAATTTTTTGAAGTATTCTCAAAAATGAATACAGATAAAAAGCATGTAGAAGAGTTGAGCAAGCTGCTTGACGCTACCGTAAAACTTACGGCCGGAAACACTATTCCAAATGTGCTGGTAGTAAATACAGATAATGTGGTGAAGGATTTGCAAAGTATTATAAATTCGCCAACTGTACTTTTCTTTTGGTCAGCACAATCCAAAGTTCAATATAGGGAAATACACAATAGAGCCGCCGAGCTTAAGTCCAAATATCCAGAATATGATTTTATAGGAATTAATACGGATACACATTTTAAGAAATGGCGAGAAACCATTCGCAAATTAGGCTATAATTCAACACAGGAATTCCAACTTGAAAACTTAAATGATGCCGAAAAGAAATTTGTTTTGAATTCTATGAGCAAGGTTATTATTTTGGACAAAAACTCCGTAATTCTTGAGGGCAAAACCAATATGTTCAATCCAAATTTTGAAGAACTACTACTTGGGTTTTTAAACCAATAATTTTAAATTATCCAAGATAAAATTTATAGATTGAGCCTTACTTCAAAAGGAAAAGAAATCATTATTAATCAATTTTTTCATAATAATGATTCAAATCGTAATTCAATATAATTCTACGCTTTTCATAGATTTTATTACTGAAATGTGCACTATAAAAACTTTTCCCCGCTTTATCAGTGTATGCCCATTCAATATCAGTTGACAGAAACTGAAACCTGACTTTATAGTTTCCTTTTCCGTAAAATTCACTTGAATAAGTACCGTCTGATTTTAAGGTAAGTGTATCTGGTTTGTGGGGCGCTCCCAAACAACAAGAGCTCATTGTTATAATTTGTATTCGCATACGTTCCAACAATACTAGATTTTGTCATTGGTATATTGCATTGCAATACTAAAATTCCAATAAAAAGGGAAACTCCAATTACAATAAGTATCCGTGTCATTTTTATAATAGGCAAATGAGGAAAAATTAATTCCCTTTTTTATAATCCTCCAGAAATTGCTTAAGACCACTATCTGTTAATGGATGTTTCAGTAAACCTTCAATGGAGGAAAGTGGCCCAGTCATAACATCTGCGCCAATTTTTGCGCAATTTATAACGTGCATTGTATGACGAACTGATGCCGCAAGAATTTTTGTTTCGAAACCGTAATTATCATAAATCAATCGGATATCTGCAATCAGTTCAAGGCCGTCTGTTGAAATATCGTCCAATCTACCTATAAATGGCGAAACGTAGGTGGCTCCAGCTTTTGCCGCAAGCAATGATTGTCCTGCGGAAAAAACCAAGGTACAATTGGTCCTGATGCCGTGATCTGTAAAATATTTAATGGCTTTCACACCTTCTTTTATCATTGGCACTTTCACCACAATTTGCGGGTGAAGTTCCGCAAGCTCCTCGCCTTCTTTTACCATTCCTTTAAAATCGGTAGCAATAACTTCTGCGGAAACATCACCATCCACAATATTACAGATGTCCACATAGTGTTTCAAAATATTGTTGCGGCCGGTGATGCCTTCCTTCGCCATTAATGATGGATTGGTAGTAACCCCATCAAGCACGCCCAAATCTTGGGCTTCACGAATTTGGTCAAGGTTTGCTGTATCGATAAAGAATTTCATAGGATTAGTTTCAGATTAATTGTTGCAAAAATAGCAAAGATTGTTTCGAGGAAATAGTGTTGTTGAAAAAGATTGATAATTTAAATAGGCAAAAGAATTGGAAAATCACTGCCAGAGCATCCTTCCAGTTCAATTCCATTTACTCCAAGGGCAAAAGCCACCTCAACTGGTTTTCCTGCACCAATTCCTTTATAAAAACCTACGCTAAAGGCTATTGCAGCATCATCCGGCATAGCTTTTTTCATTCCAACAACATGGGGCACGTGGCTATTGATAGCTAATGCTTGATTACTGGAGTAGCAAGCATTTAACACTACGCAGCTAATATTGCCTGCCAAAATTTTAAAGATATTAGCCAATGCACCAGTCGAAACGTTTTTGGCTTTCCCATCTTCCCCTTCCAGCACGATTCCATCAATAAGGCCGTGACCCGAAAAATGTACAATATCTGGGTTGTGGTCTAAAAGTACCTGTTGCAGTTCCATGGGTGACAACGCCCATTTTTGAATTAACTCAAAAGAATCCCGAAGTTGGGCCATTTTCAACTGTTTGTCAATTTGGTTTATTTCCTCATCAAGCCTTAGTCTATCTGAGTCTATCGGGTTTGCGGCAAGAAATAAAATTTTTGTTTTTTTGGTATCGAGGTACTTGCTTATTTTGAGATTGTTTTCATATATCCACGAATTAGCGCCCCTTGCAGAAACATCATAGGGGAATAATCTCAAATACTCCCGAAATGCTTTATTTGACTCTTCAAATTTATCAATTTTGTGCAAGGCAAAACCCTTCTGAAAATAGGCGGCCGGCAAAAAATAGCCTTTCCCATTTTTGTATTTATCAATAAACTTTTCTGCAGCAACTATTATTTTTTTATAAAGTTCAATATCGGTTCTTAGGGGAGTTTCATTATAGGAAATGCTTGCGTAAAGCTCATCAATTGCCAGCCAATCATTCTTTTCTTCCCTAGGAATCAATAAAACCTCTTGGTTTATATCAATTGGAAAAAGTTGTGCAAACTGTGGATTCTGCCCTAATTTCCTAAGTTTCTGTGGTAAATATTTATCGTTATATATTTGATATGCAAAATCCTTGATTTTAGTTATGCAATAATTCGGAAACACATCAACAACCACAAGAAAATTATAATCATCTTCAATTTTTTCACCAAACATATTTCCATTAACATCAAATAACTGGCTTTTGTAAACACTACTTAAATAATCACCTTTTACAATTCCGTGTTCTGATCCGCCATCAATATAAATATCAGAATCGAAGACAGCTTCGTTGAGCCATTCCCCAAAAATGTTTTGACGTTCATAGAAATAAAAATTTGTCTCTGGGGAAATGCTAATTTGAAGTACTTTCATAAATATTACATTTTGGTCTTCTCTCTTTCATCACCCAAAGCAGAAATTTTATAAATTTTTTTAACTCGTTTACCAAATTCAACTCATAAAATTGATTATTAATCAAAATGATTTGAATTTGACTTTTATAAATATAGAGAATAATACACAACTAAGTATCAAGCTGTTTGAACAAAAAATCTTTAAAAAAATTTGAGGGCTTTGGAAAAAATTGATTTAAATGAGAAAAGGATAGATTCCCAAAAAATGGATTTTGATGTATTGAAAAGAATTATTTCAACCCATAATGTTTTAAAAGCATTCGTTCATAAGCCTTATCGGGCAAAATGCGTTTTAGCACAATAGAAAATTTCTGCAATGGCGAACCAACTTTGTAATGAATTTTAGGGTTTGCAGTCTCGATAATTTTATGCACCGCCTTTGCCATTTCTAAAGGATCACCGCCATTATCCACGTGTTCGTTCATCATTTTTAGGGTGTTGCCGTAGTCTTTTTTATAGGGAGAATTTTCCAAAACTGGGGCGTGATAACGGCCTGCGGCAATATTGGTTGCAAAATCGCCTGGAGCTATGTTTGTCATTTTCACACCAAACTGCAAAGTTTCCATACGCATGGCTTCAATAGTAATCTCCAAAGCGGCCTTGCTGGCAGAATAGATACCGCGATACGGAAGTCCCATATAGCCCGCAATAGAGGTCACATTCAAAATATGCCCAAAACCCTGTTTGCGCATTTGCGGCAAAACGGCTTTGATGACGTTTATGGGGCCGTGGAAATTGGTTTGGAAGGCTTTTTTAATTTCGTTTTCGGGAGTTTCTTCAATTGGGCCCGTAATGCCCACACCTGCATTGTTAATTACCACGTCAATTTTTTCAACTTTGCCCAATAGCTCGGCAATAGTAGCTTCAATAGACTCATTACTATTAACATCCATTTTCAGAAGTGGGAAGGATGAGTTGGTAATATTTTCAGGGTTTCGGCTGGTTCCAAAAACTTGATAGCCTTTTTCGGAAAGATATTCGCCAATGGCTTTGCCAATTCCCGAGGAACCGCCCGTAATGAGTATTGTTTTTGGCATAAAAGGTTGTTGAAAAGCAAAGGTGCATCTATGTGGCGGGTTTTCCAAATAGTTTTTCTAAAAAGAGGAAAGAAAAAGAGGAAATGTTGCTTTTGGAATTTGCCATTTTTTGTTCCCGCTTCCGAGACTTCGGAATAGGGAACAAAAAATGGCAAGCTACCTACATCACACCGCTACGACCATTTACCTTTGCTGCGTTCCCGCCCTGGAGGATTCAACAGGAGCTGGTTGTGTAGGACTTGCCGCTGCAAAGATAAGGCTTTTTGAAGTTTTTGCAAGTATTTTCACATTTCAATTTTAATAAATACCTTGCAGGAAATTTATTATTAGCTATGAAAATTTATAACCTTTTAGCCCCTACCCTTTTAGTGCTTTTATTGGCTGGCTGCGGAAATAATCCCGAAGATAAAAAAGATGCTTTTTCGCTGGAAATAAACAATCCCAAGAAAACTTACACTCCTGAGGATGCGCTGACAATTACTTTGAACAACAAAAAAGGTATTGCTTCTGATTCTGTTGTTTATTTTCTAAATAATGACCGAATTGAAGTTTCCGGAAACACCATTTCCCTTTCGGGGAAAAAGCTTGGTGAAAAAACGCTGAAAGCTAAAATTTATAGTGATGGCGAGGAATATGAAGCTTCCACAAACATCACCATTCTTTCTTCAATAAAACCGAAGCTTTACACCTATAAAATTCTGGAAACTTACCCGCACGATATAAAAGCCTACACTCAAGGATTAGAGTTTGAAAACGACACTTTATATGAAAGCACTGGGCAATATAAAGAGTCATGGCTTCGCAAAACAAATTATAAAACAGGGGAAGTTTTCAAAATGAAGAAACTTGCCGATCATTATTTTGGCGAGGGACTAACAATTCTCAACAACAAAATTTACCAACTTACGTGGCGCGAAAACACAGGTTTTATTTATAACCTAAACACACTGGAACAAACCGGAACTTTTGTTTATGGGCAAAGCAAAGAAGGTTGGGGCTTGTGCCACGATTCCGAAAATAATATCTATAAAAGCGACGGCACCGATAGAATTTGGACGTTAAATTCAAATACCCTCGCTGAAAAAGATTATATAGAAATTTTTACAAATACCAGTAAAATCAACAGTGTAAACGAGCTGGAATGGGTTGATGGAAAAATATATGCAAACGTCTATCAACAAGGTTCCATAGCTATCATTGATCCTTCAAATGGAGCCGTGGAAGGTGTTATAGACTTAACTGATTTAAAAGATAAAGTTACCCAACATCCAAAACTGGACGTCCTTAATGGCATAGCTTATAACGGCGAACCCAACATACTTTACATTACTGGCAAAAACTGGGATAAACTTTTTAAGATTGAAATAATCCAAAAGTAAATTACAGTAATATCTTTTTCACTCATTGAAACGACCGCTTTACTCAAAAGCGGTTTTTTTATGGTTTGATATTTAATTTCTTTGAATCATTAAAACCATCAAATCATGAAAAAATCCATCGTTATTAGTATTCCAGAGCCTTGCCACGAAGATTGGGCAAAAATGAGCGCCACTGAAAAAGGGAAATTCTGCAGTGTCTGCACCAAAGAAGTTTTCGACCTCACAACAAAAACCGATGAGGAATTGGTAAAAATCCTTACCAAAAGTAAAAATGCCTGTGGCAGGGTGAAAAAATCACAATTAAACCGTGAAGTGAAACTGGAACGTAAAAGTGGGCAGAGCCTTGCGCCTCTCGCCGCTTCTATGCTTTTACCGCTTACTCTTTTTTCAAACAACCCGAAATCTGAAAACAATTTACTTTCAGAAAAACCTTTGGTTTCACTGGGTATTGGCCGTTTTAGCAATTCAAATTTAAGGCTTTCTGTTTTCACCCAAGGCGTTGTGAGAGATGATTATGGAAACCTTTTAAAGAACGTTGAAATAGTTTCCAATGAAACCAAAGCGCGTACTTGGACCAATAAAAAAGGGGAATATGAAATTTATACGCTGGATAAAGAAATACTGACTTTTACAAAAGAAAATTACGAAACCCAGCAAGTTCGCATTCGAACAAACCCCATAGAAAATGTTTTTATGGAATCAAAAATTAGCACGAGAACGGTAATTACTAAAACTCATACAGATTCTCATATTACCTCTGGAATGATTGCTGTTGATTCAACTGTAGCAGTAGAAAAAGATTTAAGTATACAAACCATAAAAGGAACAGTAACCGACGATACCGGCTTACCGCTTCCTGGTGCAAACGTAATCATAAAAGGCACTTCAATAGGAACCCAAACTGATTTTGATGGCAATTATCAAATTGAAACAAAACCAGGCGATGTTTTGGTTTTTAGTTATGTTGGCTTTGAAACAAAGGAAATAACTGTCTCAAATATTTCAAATAATGTTGATGTAAGCTTAGTTGTTGGAGATTTCTTTTTAGGAGAAATTGTTTCTGGAGGATTAACTTGGGAAGATGCAGAAAATTACCAGCCTCCTAAAGATCCCGATTGGTACGAAAATGCAAAAAAAGCCTACAAAAACACAGTCGAGTTTATGAAAATAAAACGAGAGCGAAGAAAAGCGCAACGAAAAGCAAAACGAAGAAATAAGTAAACAGTTTACAGTTGCAGTATGCAGTTTCCCATAAATTACCTTTACTGCTTACTGCGACTGAACACTGAAAACTTATTTAAGTTTCACAATAATAAGCTTCATAAAAAGTTATATTTTTACCAAAATTTTACATTAATGAGGTATTTATACGGATTGGGCATTTTGTGTTGCCTTGTATTATGGAGTTCCTGCCGCAATGATTTTGAAACCGTTGCAAGCAATGGAAATCTGGAGTTTTCAAAAGATACGGTTTATCTGGATACGGTTTTTTCAAACATCGGTTCCAGCACCTATAACCTGAAAGTTTACAACCGAAGCAACGAGGACATCAATATTCCAATCGTTCGGTTAGGCCAAGGCGAAGCTTCCAATTATCGTTTAAACGTTGACGGAATTGCCGGTAAAGTTTTTGAAAACGTACAGGTTTTGGCAAAGGACAGTATTTTCATTTTTGTTGAAACCACTTTCAACATAAACAATTTACCAGCCAATCCAACTGAGTTTTTATACACAGATCAAATTCTTTTTGACAGTGGTGCAAACGAGCAGAAGGTGGAATTGGTAACGCTTGTAAAAGATGCGGTATTCCTTTATCCGGAACTATTTCCGGACGGCACGACGGAAACTTTGAATTTCGGGGTTGATGAAAATGGAGAAGATATTTTAATCAAAGGTTTTTTTCTCGATGATAACGAACTTACGTTTACCAATGAAAAGCCTTACGTGATTTATGGTCTTGCAGCGGTGCCAAGCAATAAAACCTTAACCATTGAAGCCGGTGCCCGGGTACATTTTCACTCAGAAAGCGGGATTGTTGTAGCTGAAAATGGTTCCCTGAAAGTAATGGGCGAAAAAAGTATGGATACCGAAGCAATGGAAAACGAAGTGATTTTTGAAGGAGACCGTTTAGAACCCGCTTTTTCAGAAGTTCCGGGACAATGGTATTTTATTTGGCTTACCAAAGGCAGTATCAATAATGAGTTCAATTATACCACTATAAAAAACAGTTTGATAGGTATTAGGGCAGATGAAAGCCAAGTTAGGCTTAAAAATGTACAGATATACAACAATGCAATTGCAGGAATTCGCGCACGAACCAGTGTAATAGATGGTGAAAACATAGTTGTAAACAATAGCGGCCAATCTTCTTTGGATATACAATTGGGCGGAATTTATAATTTTAGGCATGCCACTTTTGCAAACTATTGGATTAATGGTTTCCGTTCTTTTTCTTCAGTTTCAATCAGTAACTTTTTAGAACTTGCTGATGGAGGCGCTGTAGGCGCAGATCTTATTGAGGCCAATTTTACAAACTGCATAATTTACGGTAACGAGCGTCGCGAGTTTGCACTTTTTAAAAGTGACGAGGTAGCTTTCAACTTTAAATTTGAGAATTGTTTGTTGCGTTTTGAGGATCCCACGGGTGAATTTGGAAACGATCCTTTATATGATTTCTCAAATACGTCCTTATATAATTCCGCAACAAAATTTAACGTAGATCCTGTTTTCCAAAATACCGAAAAGAACAATTTCAATATTGAAACTGGAACTTCAGGGGCAGAAAATATTGGCATTTTTCCAACAAATCCTGCCGTGCCATTTGATTTAAACGGAACGCCAAGACAAAACCCTTCTGATGCAGGTGCTTACGAAACCACAATATTTCCCGAAGATTAAAAAATAATATATAACGAAAAAACCGTCCACTGCGACGGGTTTTTTATTGGGAAAAATTACTCTGAATTATTTTGCCTTCAACCATTTCAGTTTTAGTTTGGAGTTTTTACTTTCCACAGGTTGCATCACCAACGTATCGCCGCTGAAATAAAATCTTCTTTCAGCGGTCAATCCAAATTCTGAAGGGTTTGAATGCGAAAGTTTATAATGGGAAACAATGCTGTCCTTTTCAGAAACCTTGTAATTTCCCATATAATAGTAAGATTTCGTGATATGTTTTAAAGCTTCCAAAGGAATGGAATCATTAAAATTTGGAAACTCAATTCCCGCTTTTTCATATCCCTTTTCATATAAATGAAGTGCTACGTGGCCTTTTTCGTCATAAAGCAAATAACCGTCCATTCCACCTTTGTAATCGCTCCAAGTATTTGAAACCGTATCGCGCACTTTCATACTTTCCAGTTTCCATAATCCTGAAAGATTATTGGTTTTTTTGGTTTCGGGATGGTTTTCACAGCCAATAAATAGTGTCAAAAAAATAAGTTGAAAAACGAAAAGTAAAAATTTCATCTAAAAAATATTTAAGAAAGCGGAAGATGGAATGCCCCAATTTACATGTTCGGTAGGTTTATAAATCGTTAATGGGTATTTTATAGAATTAATTTGAGAATAAAAGTAGCTCTTCGCCATCTTCATATTTATAGGTTCCTATCTCAGAAAGACCCAATTTTTTCAAAAGCTTTACTGACGAAGTATTTTCGGGTAGCGTTATGCCAACAACGGTTTGAAGCTTCAATTTTTCTGAAGCATATTTCATAACTGCCTGCGCCGATTCAAAAGCATATCCTTTGTTGCCAAACTCTGGCAAAAATGCGAAGCCAACATCTGGAAAATCCAGATTATCCCTTTTGTACAATCCCGAAGAACCAATGGGCGTTCCTTCTTCTTTTAAACTCACCAAATATGGCCCAAATCCATGCTTTTCATAACTGCTCAAGTAGTTTTTCTGCATATAGGCTTCAGCATCTTCTATAGTTTTAATATTTCTATCACCTATGTTTTTTAACCAGCCATCACTATTCATCAGTTTAAAAATAAAGGGAGCATCTTTTAACGTGTACTCTCTTAATTCAAGTCTTTCTGTCTGAATCATTTTTTAATTCTTAAAAAGCGGCAATCCAGCCATCATTTCGTTTACTTTTTCAGCAATGCTTTCAAGTTTGGCTTCGTCTGAATGATTCATAATTACTTCATCAATCAAATCCACAATTTTTTCCATATCCTTTTCAACCAAACCACGAGTAGTTACCGCCGCGGTTCCAATACGGATTCCGCTTGTTACAAAAGGCGATTTATCATCAAAAGGAACCATGTTTTTGTTTACCGTAATATCTGCTTTGCCCAATGCTTCTTCAGCCTCTTTTCCTGAAATGTTCTTGTTGCGAAGGTCAATAAGCATCATGTGATTATCGGTTCCTCCGGAAATAATATTGTAGTCTTTTTCAACAAATTTTTGCGCCATTACGGCTGCGTTTTTCTTCACTTGTACCATATAATGAAGAAAATCATCCGTCAAAGCTTCACCAAAAGCAATCGCTTTTGCGGCAATGATATGTTCCAATGGACCACCTTGGTTTCCGGGGAAAATTGCGCTGTCCAAAAGGCTGCTCATTTTTTTAAGACTTCCGTTTTTCAAAGTTTGGCCAAAAGGATTTTCAAAATCCTTCCCCATTAAAATCATTCCGCCTCGTGGACCGCGAAGAGTTTTATGGGTAGTTGTAGTAACAACGTGGCAATGCGGAAGCGGATCACCAATAATTCCTTTTGCAATCAATCCTGCGGGATGCGCAATATCCGCAAAAAGAATGGCGCCAACTTTATCTGCAATTTCTCTGAAACGCTTATAATCAATTTCCCTTGAATATGCTGAAGCGCCGGCTATAATCATTTTCGGTTTTTCCTTGATTGCAATTTCTTCTACTTTATCATAATCAATTCGCCCAGTTTCCTTATCAACTCCATAAAATACAGGGTTGTAAAGTCTTCCGGAAAAATTTACTGGTGAACCGTGTGTTAAATGCCCGCCGTGGGAAAGATCAAAACCCAAATATTTATCACCCGGTTTTAAGCAAGCCGAAAAAACTGCAGTGTTTGCTTGCGAACCACTATGTGGTTGCACGTTTGCATATTCTGCCCCGAACAAAGCTTTT
The DNA here is from genome assembly GCF_001641085.1 of Aequorivita soesokkakensis. GTDB lineage: Bacteria > Bacteroidota > Bacteroidia > Flavobacteriales > Flavobacteriaceae > Aequorivita > Aequorivita soesokkakensis. The sequence continues at coordinate 527,952 of NZ_LXIE01000001.1, forward strand.
GCACGGTCAATGGCAATTTGTTCCACTTCGTCCACCACTTCGCAGCCACCATAATAGCGTTTTCCTGGATAGCCTTCGGCATATTTATTAGTTAAAACGGAACCTGCTGCTTCCATTACTTGGTCACTAACAAAATTCTCTGAAGCTATTAGCTCCAGACCGTTCAATTGGCGTTGTTTTTCGTCTTCTATAAGTTCAAAAATTTGTTCGTCGCGTTGCATAGCAAAATGTTTATGGTTTAAGGTTTATAGTTTAAAAAAAATGGGATAATTGGACTATAAACCACAAACCCCAAACTACAAACCTTCTCGAAAGTTAATTAAATCCAAAAATAGTAATTCCATTCGGTAACTATCATGAAATATATATATTTGATGAAGAATTTTACTAACAAAACACTCGTTGTAAACAAAATTTTTAAAAAGAATTAATTCTCTGATTTTTAATATTTTGAATTTTTTTTACTTAGTTTTATTTACAATAACAAAAGAATTTTAACATGCCCATAACTGCCAACGACCCCAAACGTAAAACCTGGCTGGACATTGCGCCAGATACAGATTTCCCTATTCAGAATATACCTTTTGGCGTTTTCTTGACGCGCGATGATATAATAACCATTGGAACCCGTATTGGCGATTACGCCATAGATCTTGGTGCATTGCACCAATTGGGATATTTTCACGGTATTGAACTTACTGACGATATCTTTTTACAGGATACGTTGAACGATTTTATAAGCGACGGAAGAAAAACGTGGCGCTTGGTTCGAAATAGAATCGCAGATATTTTTGATGCGGAAAATCCAAAACTTCGCGATAATAAAGATCACAGAAAACATATACTTTTCACTTTGGATGAAGTGGAAATGCAGCTGCCCGTTCAGGTTGGCGATTATACCGATTTCTATTCAAGTAAAGAACACGCAACCAACGTGGGAACGATGTTCCGCGGAAAAGAAAATGCGTTGATGCCAAACTGGCTTCACATTCCAGTAGGCTATCACGGAAGAAGTTCATCAATAATCCCTAGCGGAATCAATGCGAGAAGACCTTGGGGACAAACTATGCCAGATGGAGCCACCGAACCTGTTTTTGGCCCTTCCAAATTGGTGGATTTTGAACTTGAAATGGCTTTTATTACTACAGACGCCAATGCACTGGGCGAACCAATTCCAGTGAATGAAGCTGAAGAATACATTTTTGGATTGGTGCTTTTCAATGACTGGAGTGCGCGCGATATCCAAAAGTGGGAATACGTGCCCCTTGGACCGTTTTTGGCGAAGAATTTTGCTTCGTCCATTTCGCCTTGGATTGTAACCTTGGACGCCCTGCAACCTTTCAAAGTTGAAGGCCCGAAACCCGAAATGGAGCAACTGCCCTATCTTCAATACAAAGGAAAGAAAAGCTACGATATAAATCTTGAAGTTTATATTGCTCCCGAAAAAGGAACGGAAACGAAAGTTTCTTCTTCAAACTTTAAATATATGTATTGGAATATGAGCCAGCAGTTGGCACATCACACCATTAACGGCTGTAACGTGAATAGTGGCGATATGATGGGAAGCGGAACAATTTCAGGTCCAACGCCAGATTCCTATGGTTCTATGTTGGAACTTACTTGGCGCGGAGAAAAACCCATTAAACTTTCTGATGGAACTGAACGAAAATTCATCAATGACAATGACACCGTAATTTTAAAAGGTTACTGTAAAAAAGATAATGTGCGGATTGGTTTCGGTGAATGCAGAACAAAACTTTTACCAGCCATCAAACAATAAAATTTGGCATTACTATTGTAATTTAGCCTTCATAACCAAATCAATTTCGGTATGAAGGCTTTTTACATCCTACTATTCACAGCACTTTTAAGCATTTCCTGCAATAGCGTTAAGCGCACCCAAAAATTTGTTTCACAGGGAAATTATGATGAAGCAATTGAGCTCGCAACAAAAAAACTTCAAAAAGATAAGGGTGCTAAGGAATATGATGCGCACATTCGGCTTTTGGAGGAAGCTTTTTTAAAAGCGAAAGATGAGGACACACGCCATATTGCTTTTCTGAAAAAGGAAAATAGCCCTGCCGGCGCTAAAGAAATTTACTATACCTATCTTGATCTTCAAGCACGCCAAGATTTAATTCGTCCTTTGCTTCCTCTTTACAGCAATGAAATGGGCCGAAATGCAAACTTCGTTTTTTCAGATTATTCAAACGATTTATTGGCCGCGAAAGATGCTTATGTAAAATCATTGTATCAAGAGGCTATTGTCTATATGCAACGCGACACAAAGCAGGATTACAGAAGCGCTTTCAATGTTTTATGTGAATTGGATGAAGTACAACCAAACTATAAGGACGTTTTTCAGTTGAAGGAAGATGCACATTTTCAAGGGACAGATTTTGTTTTTGTAACACTGAACAATCATACAGGTCAGTTTATACCTTTTCGTTTAGAGCAGGATTTGCTTGACTTCAACACCTACGGTTTAAATGATTTTTGGACTGAATACCATAGCAAACGTGAGAATGGAATCAATTATGATTTGGGCGTGGACCTCAACTTCCAAACCATACAAATTTCACCGGAACGTATTTCAGATAAACAATACAACCGCAAGCAGCGTATTCAAGATGGTTATGATTACAGACGTGACCGCGGTGGAAACATTGTTCGCGATAGTCTTGGAAACCCTATAAAAATTGAAAAATTTATTGACGTTTCTGCAACTGTTTATATTACCAATCAACAAAAAGCTGTGTTTGTTGGTGGTACGGTTGTTTATAAAGATTTAAATAAAAGGCAACAATTAAACAGTTTTCCCCTTTCTTCAGAATTTGTTTTTGAAAATGCTTTCGCAAAATATCGTGGTGATGAACGCGCGCTGACTGGTGAAGACAGAAGGCTTTTATCAAATTATTATATTCCCTTTCCCAACAACGAACAAATGGTATTTGATGCAGGAACCGATATTAAAGAAAGGTTTAAGCAGATACTGCAGGATAACTCCCTCTAAATTTTAAATAAATTTCTCCAAATGTGAAGCTTCAATAGAATGGTGTGAATCGTGGTGAACCACCACCCCATTTTTAATTACTATCATCTGCGGACTTTCGTGATGAACTTTAAATCGATTGGCAATTTCATTGGAAATATCGCGGTTTTGCAAAAGATCTAAATAATAAAGTTTCAGTTGCTCGTCTGTAAGACTGTAGTTTTTTTCAAGTAATTTCAAAACGCCACGGCTAATTCCACAACGAGTGGAATGTTTAAAGATAGCTACTGGTTTGTTTTTCGATTCCTCAACTATTTCATCCAACTGGTCCATTTTCCCCAAAACGTGCCATGGCACTTCCACTATTTCTTCTTTTGCAATGTCTCTCGGTGTTTTAAATATATCTAATAATCCCATGATTGTTCTTTTTTACAAAACTACAAGTTATAATAGCGGAATTTTCTAAAAGAAATGATAAAAAAGCTTCACGTTAAAACCGTCATAATGTCTGTTAAACAACGGAATTTAGCGGACATTTTGTCTTAATTTTATTGTGGCTTTGTATTTGAAAACAATACCCAAACAAACGAAAAACAAAAACATTTTACATATATGAACTTTAATAATTTTACAATAAAAAGCCAGGAAGCCATACAGCAAGCGCAACAGATTGCGCAGGGCTACGGCAACCAACAAATTGAAAACGAACACATCCTCAAGGCCATTTTTGAGGTAGATGAAAACGTAACGCCATTCATCTTAAAAAAACTTAACGTAAACCTAGTTACCCTAAAACAAATTCTGGATAAGCAGCTTGAAAGTTTTCCAAAAGTTTCGGGTGGTGATATTATGCTTTCGCGTGAAGCAAATAAAACTGTAATCGAAGCCAGCAATATTGCCAAAAAGATGGGCGATGAATATGTTTCCATAGAGCATCTTTTATTGGCTATTTTAAATTCAAAAAGCGCAATTGCCCAAAGTCTTAAAGACCAAGGCGTAACTGAAAAAGGAATGAAGGCCGCCATTCAAGAATTACGCGGAGGCGAAAATGTTACTTCACAAAGTGCTGAGGAAACCTATAATTCTTTAAACAAATACGCCAAAAATCTTAACCAACTTGCCCGCGACGGCAAACTCGACCCTGTGATTGGTCGTGATGAGGAAATTAGAAGAATTCTTCAAATCCTTTCCCGAAGGACCAAAAACAACCCGATGTTGGTTGGTGAACCCGGGACAGGTAAAACCGCCATTGCGGAAGGTTTGGCGCACAGAATTGTGGATGGTGATGTGCCCGAGAACCTAAAATCGAAAGAGATATATTCTTTGGATATGGGCGCACTGATTGCAGGAGCCAAATACAAAGGAGAATTTGAAGAGCGTCTAAAAGCCGTAATCAAAGAAGTTACTTCCAGTGAAGGAGACATCGTTCTTTTTATTGACGAAATCCACACCCTCGTTGGTGCCGGTGGCGGGCAGGGCGCTATGGATGCCGCCAATATTTTGAAACCCGCACTTGCGCGTGGTGAGCTGCGAGCCATTGGAGCTACTACTTTGGATGAATATCAAAAATATTTCGAAAAGGACAAAGCGCTTGAGCGCCGTTTCCAAAAGGTAATTGTTGATGAACCGGACACTGAAAGCGCCATTTCAATTCTTCGTGGAATCAAGGAAAAATATGAAACCCACCACAAAGTTCGTATTAAAGACGAAGCGATTATTGCTGCCGTTGAGCTTTCGGAAAGATATATCACTAATCGTTTTCTTCCAGATAAGGCAATTGATTTGATGGATGAAGCTGCTTCAAAATTAAGGATGGAAATCAACTCCAAGCCCGAAGAACTTGACGTTTTGGACAGAAAGATTATGCAGCTTGAAATTGAAATTGAAGCCATAAAACGTGAAAAAGACGAAACGAAGCTAAAATCGCTTCATTCGGAATTGGCTAATTTAAAAGAAGAACGCAACGAGCTGAACGCAAAATGGCAAAGTGAAAAAGAGGTTGTGGACAACGTGCAAAACCTAAAAACCCAGATAGAGGATTTTAAACTAGAAGCAGAACGCGCAGAGCGCGATGGCGATTTTGGAAAAGTAGCGGAGCTTCGCTACGGAAAAATTAAAGATGCACAAGCTGCTTTAAGCAAACTGGAAACCCAACTTGCAGAAAATGACGAAGGAACTTCTATGATTAAAGAAGAAGTAACTCGCGAAGACATTGCTGAAGTGGTTGCAAAATGGACTGGAATTCCTGTAACCAAAATGCTCCAAAGCGATCGTGAAAAACTGTTGACATTGGAAGATCACTTGCACAAACGTGTGGTTGGGCAAAACGAGGCTATTGTTGCGGTTAGTGACGCCATTCGCCGAAGCCGTGCGGGATTGCAGGATGAGAAAAAGCCTATTGGTAGCTTCCTATTCCTTGGGACAACAGGTGTAGGTAAAACCGAACTTGCAAAAGCTTTGGCCGAATACTTGTTTGACGATGAAAACGCAATGACGCGTATAGATATGAGCGAATATCAGGAACGCCACAGCGTGAGCCGTTTGGTGGGTGCGCCTCCGGGATATGTTGGTTATGAGGAAGGTGGACAGCTTACCGAAGCCGTTCGCCGCAAACCATATAGTGTGGTTTTATTAGACGAGATTGAAAAAGCACACCCAGATACGTTCAATATTTTGTTGCAGGTTTTGGACGAAGGCCGCTTAACGGACAACAAAGGGCGCTTGGCAGATTTCAAAAACACGATTATTATTATGACCAGTAATATGGGAAGTGATATAATCCAAGAGCGGTTTGATACCGTAAAAGACCCTGAAACCGCTATGGAAGGCGCCAAAATTGAAGTACTTGCCTTGTTGAAGCAAACCGTGCGCCCAGAGTTTTTGAACCGTATTGACGACATAATCATGTTTACGCCGCTTTCAAAACAAGACATTCACAAAATTGTGGAACTACAACTGAAAGGTGTTTCAAAAATGCTGTTGAAACAAAATATTGTTTTGGATGCTACGCCAGAAGCCATTAAGTATCTTTCTGAAAAAGGATTTGACCCTCAGTATGGTGCAAGACCCGTAAAAAGGGTGATTCAGCGTGAAGTATTAAATGAACTTTCCAAAGAAATTCTTGCCGGAAAAATAACTACGGACAGTATTATTTTGCTGGATAGCTTTAATGAAGCACTGGTGTTTCGGAACCAAGAAACAATTATAAATTAACAGTAAACAATAATCAATATCAAAAAAACCCTAAGCTTTTGCTTGGGGTTTTTAATTATCTGATTGAATGCTAGTTGAAAATTCTCAATAGTGAACTTTTCATCTCCTCATTTCTTCTTTTTAAACAAGTTTGCTTTTATACTCTTCCTTAATAAATTCTCCAACTTCCTTTTCTACCACTTTCATTTTTTTATGAAATACGAGATAATAAATAATTAATGGAATTAAAATACCCAGACCAACCATTAACAAAGTAAAGATCATTTGCCCAGCCATAGTTGGAAAGTTACCGTTAACAACAATTGAGTTTTTTTTTCGAATTACTAGGGCACCACAAGTTTTGGACTGTGCTACCACCAATATATCTTTATTCCGAGTTGTTACTTTATATTTTTTAGGAAATTGGGCCAATAACTTGAGTTGCAAGTCATCAATATCTATTGCGTTTTCTTGTGTATTTATTTTCATTTTGATTTTTATTTAAAAGGTTGGTAAATTGTTGCTGTATCTTAATTTGTCTTCTTTATTTTATGTTTAGGTTTGTTATCCCTTTAATTTTGGGGTCTTCAGACGTTCTTACAGTCATCGCTGTAGCAGTGTCGTTTCCCCACTTAACCTCACCGTTAAAGCTCAAAAAACGTTCTTTTGTATCGTTGTTTATCAATAATTCTACTCCCAAAAGTTTTACCGACTTAATCCCGGAACGTTCAATCTTCATTTTTTCTATAACAGATTCAAATTGTTCCTTTTCTCCTGGAACCCTATTTTTTTCTGCAATCAATTCATAAATTTCACTTGGCGTTCCGTTTAACAACAGCTCTCCCGCTTTTTGAAAATTTGTTGATAATGCAGCAATATTGCGTAGGGTTTCTACATCGTAAGTAGTATTGTAAATAGGGTCCTTTTGGGTTTTGTTTTCAAAAAGACTAACTTGTATTTGAGTATATTTAGAAACTTCTTCTTCGCTCAAATTAACGTAAAACAAAACTGCGGCGTAGGCTGCTAATTTTTTAGAGTCTTCTACGCCTATGTAAGGCCCACCTTTTAAGTATAGATTTATGTAGTTTTGATTCTTTTTTCCAACTTGGGAAGAAAATCCTTTTGTGGAAGTAACTTTGGCTCCATAATAATCGCCAATAATGCTGAATGCTTTTTCCTCTTGTTCAGTTGTACACGCTACTAATAATAGTGTGAAAAATGCTGTAATTAATTTTTTCATGGCTGCTGGTTTTAGTGTTGTTTTACAATTATTGCTGTTCAAAATGTTTTTGCAACAGAGAAAACATTCTGATAATGAGCACAATAAAAGTAACCGCTACTTCACTTTTTGAAGATTTTTTTTAGTGAATGCAATTATTTTTTTAGTGAATGTGGATAACCAGAGTTATGAGCGTTTTACTTTGCTCTTTGCCAATACTTTTATGAAGTGTTTAATGGAATTGTCTATGGCTTTAAAAATTGTCATTTAGTATAATGAAAAATAAGAATGCAAAAACCCCCAAGAATTAACTTGGGGGTTTTGTTTTTATTTGGGTGGGCAGGTGGTGCAAACGCACGGTAATTGGGATTTAATTTTTTTTGAATATACGGTAAGAATTATAAAAAAGAATCAAAGAAAAAATTGCCTGAAATATTATTAAACTATGAAAAATAGATTTCCAATTAATATCAGAAACAATGTCATTTATTCTCACCGTTGCGCCACTTGACAGAGCAGCAGTGTTTTTCAATGAAAAAGCAAAAGATATCAAAAAACTAATGAGTACAACAGATAATATTTGAAAAATAATTAAAATAATATTAGACGTTTTGTTTCTGTAATTTAATATAAATGACCTTATTTGATATATACAATAATACCCAATAATTAGGAGCGAAATAAAGACTTCTAAATTCCGAATTATAAAATACGTATCTTTAATATTAATATCAATTGTTCCATAATGTACTGGATTATCAATTGGAAAGAAAACATTTTTAACTATAACCATAAATAGATATACTCCTATAAACCAAGCAATTTCTATTAATACTTTTTTCAATTTTTTTTAAATTTTAAAATTAAGCACAACTATCAAATATATTACAAATTCCCATCTAACTTCTCCAATGCCCCACTAAACAGGCCTAATCAACTGGCAAGCATTCCGTTTCCACTGCAATGTGGCACGACTCATTCTCGTAATAAATTTATGTAAAACAAAAAAGCCCTGAAACATATTATGTACTGGGCTTTTCAAAATAATTTATTGGGAAATTACTCTATAATAATCCTTTTGGTAACCGAGCTATTATCTGAAGTTACCTTAACCAAATAAACCCCAGCCGCAATTTGCAGGTTTAGGGAAATGTTTTTTTCTGAATAATTATTCACAAAAACCTGTTGGCCCAAAGTATTGAATATCGCTACTTGTGCATCTGTACTGTTTGGAAGATTAATATTTACATTTCCTTTTGAAACGGTAGGGTATATATTGAAATCAAAAGCTGTTGCATCTGAAACTCCCAAAATAGTACATTCAATTACTGGTGGCTCAAAACCTATCGGGAATGTATTTTCAAAAGTTTGAATTCCATTTAATGGCCAAATGTCTCTGTTCAACATAATATTTCCAGGACCGATTAAACAAAATGTGGGATATGCACCAACACCGAAATTAGCATCAACTGGTCCACCACCGCCTTCGTTGCTTACTGCGGGTGCGTGATTAAAAGGACCTCCGTGATCTATTTCATATTGTATAACTCGTGCATTATTGTCGTCCCCATTATTAATGGAGATACAGAATACGTCTCCTTCATTACAGCCATACTTATCAAAAAATTCATTAAAAGTAGGCGCAGAATTTTGGCAAGGAACACAGTCAACGAAAAAGAAATCTAGATAAACATACTTTCCTTCTGCTATAAGAGAATACAAATTATACTCGTTGCCTTCAGTATCGGTTACGGTAAAATCATCTACCACATCGCCAACCTGATAATTTCCGGTTTGGGAATTTGCGAAAATGGTAAAGAACAATAGAATCAGTGTAATTTTTTTCATAATAGTTGGTTTTAAGGTTTGAATAGTACGAAGTTATGTATTTGTCTAATAAAAAGGGATTTATCCATAATAAATTTTTAAAAATTGGATAAAAAAGACCCCTCAAAATTTCACTATTGAAATTTTGAGGGGTCTCGGCTTCAAATAAAGCGGTAATTAAAGTTTAGATGAAAACTACCACTTGTCTATCTTTTCCTTCAATTTTTCTTTGGATTCACCCGTTTTTTCTTGAAGTCGACCAAGTAGCTCATCAGACTTACCTTCTGCATATTTTAAATCATCATCGGTAAGGTCTGCATATGCTTGTTTGAATTTTCCTTTCACTTGGTTCCATTTTCCTTTAAACTGATCTTCGTTCATAGCTTTTTTGTTTTAAATTAATTAATTCTTTTTCGTTTTATAAATTTACAACAGCTTGCAATCCATTTATAATAATGAAATATTAAAGATTCAGCGGTTTTAGTTATAACTTTGCCAATGTGTCTTAAAAAGTGTTATTTAAAAACAGAATTTACAATGAAACATTACATGCTATTATTGTTATTGCCGCTTTTCACTTTTTGTGGAAACCCAAACGAGGAAAAGAAAGAAACCTCCAAGGAGGAGAAAACTACCGAAACACCAGCCACCATTTCCCATCAAAACCAGCACGCTACCTATTACTTAATTCGCCATGCAGAAAAAGTGCGCACAAACCCAAACGATCCAGATCCAAGTTTGGAGATTAAAGGAATGATGCGCGCCAAGCGCTGGGCAGCCTATTTTGAACCTATTAAAATTGACCAGGTTTACGTAACAAAATACATTCGCACCAAGCAAACAGCCTCGTTGATTGCGCAGCAAAAACAGGTTTCACCAAAACACTACGATCCGAATACAGTCTATTCTGATGAATTTTTAAACAAAACCAATGGCAAAAGCGTTTTGATTGTGGGCCACAGCAATACCATTCCGCAATTGGTAAATCAACTAATTGGCGAAGAAAAATTTAAGGATATGGACGATACCGATAATTCTACACTTTTTAAAGTAACAATCAACGGCAACGACAAAAAAGTAGAAACCATAACTGTTGAGTAGTGATTAGGGATTATTTATTATTTATTCTTTCCCTATTATTAATTATTCATTAAACATTGCACATTCTTCATTATTCATTCTACTTTTGCAGTTATGGCAATCCAAAAAAACGTAAAAATAAAAAATCGCAAAGCTAAGTTTGAGTATGAAATTCTTGATACTTATACAGCTGGCATTGTTTTACGAGGTACTGAAATAAAAGCCATCCGCGAAGGAAAGGCCTCTATTGCAGAAAGTTTTTGCGAATTTAGCAACAATGAACTTTTCGTGATAAACATGACCGTTCAGGAATACAGCCACGCCACGCACTACAGCCACGCTCCCAAAAGCGAACGCAAACTTCTATTAAATCGCAGCGAACTTAAAAAGCTTGAAAAAGAAGTGAAAAATAGCGGACTCACCATAATTCCATTAGTGCTCTTTACAAACGATAAAGGCTTGGCAAAAGTAGATATCGCCCTTTGCCGAGGAAAAAAGGAATACGACAAGCGGGAGGTCATCAAAGAACGCGACTCCAAAAAGCAACTTAGCAGGATAAAGAAGGCTTTTAATAATTAATTCCGCACAGCGGAAGTCCTAACGCTTCTTTAACAAATTCAAAATCTTTTTATTAGTATTTTGCGTAAGTTAAAATGTCCCCTCGAGCGCAGTCGAGAGGCTTCTTGCTTATCACAATTAACAATCAAAAGGTCTCGACTGCGCTCGACCGGACACAGCTTCATGCGCTTTAAACTTATTCTTCTCCTTTTTTTTCTTTCAGCAAACATTTCTGCCCAGATAGTAGGGAAAGTAACCGATACCAAAGGCGAGCCCCTGCCCTACGTAAACATTTACCTTCAGAATAGTTACATTGGAACGACTACAAATGACGATGGAAATTATTCATTAACTGCTTCTGAAAGGAAGGACTATAAAATTACGTTTCAGTTTTTGGGCTATAAAACGCTCACCAAAACGGTTTCACCTACTTCATTTCCTTTTATTTTGAATGTTTCCCTTGAAGAAGAAACTACAAGTTTGGATGAAGTTGTTGTTAATACTTCCGAAGATCCCGCCTACCGCATCATCCGCAAAACCATTGCACAGCGAAAGGAAAACCTTGAAAAATTAAGCGAATACACAGCAGATTTCTACTCAAGAGGTCTTTGGCATGTAGAAAACGTACCCGAAAAAATTATGGGCCAAGAAGTGGGCGATTTTGACGGAATGCTTGATTCTACAAGAACTGGCATCATTTACCTTTCGGAAACTATTTCAGAAATTGCATACCAAAAACCGGATAAATTCACTGAAAAAATAATCGCCAGTAAAGTGAGCGGAAATGATAACGGTTTCAGTTTTAACAGTGCGCAAAGTGCAAATATTTCGTTTTATGAAAATACTGTTGAATTAAATGCCGCTTTGGTTTCGCCTATAGCAAATAATGCACTGAGCTATTACAACTATAAATTGGATGGCGTTTTTTACGAAGGCCCAAAACTTATCAATAAAATAAAGGTTATTCCAAAACGCCCGAACGACAGGGTTTGGCAAGGCTACGTTTATATTGTTGAAGACGATTGGGAGCTTTATGGTGTTGAGCTTTCAACCACCGGAGCGGCAATTCAGGTTCCGTTTGTGAGCAATTTAACGGTGAAACAGAATTATAAATACGACACCGGAAATGATTTTTGGGTAAAAATATCACAGACAGTAGATTTTGGTTTTGGCGCTTTTGGGGTTACGGGAGATGGCCGTTTTATAGCCGTTTATAGCAATTATGATTTTAAGCCGGAATTCACCAAAAAATCATTTACAAATGAAGTGCTTTCCTTTAAAGCCGAAGCCAACAAAAAAGACAGTCTCTTTTGGAAAGGCAACCGCCCCGTGCCGTTAACGGATGAAGAACTGAAAGATTATATTAAAAAAGATAGTATTCAAATACTTCGTCACTCAAAACCCTATTTGGATTCGATTGACGCAAAATCAAATAAGCCAGGTATTATGAGTTTGCTTGCGGGTTATACCTATAAAAATTCCTTTGAAAAATGGTCTGTGGGCTATGAAGGTCCGCTGAAAGGAATAAATTTCAACACCGTGCAAGGCTGGAACAGCAAGGCTGGACTGACGTTTTACAAATGGTATGACGACAACCAGACCAACACACTTTCTGCAGCCGTGCGTGCAGATTATGGCATTGCAGAGGACAGGCTTCGGTTTTCCGCGAATGTGGTCCGCAATTTTAATTGGACCGACAAACTGCGAATCTCCCTTTCAGGAGGAAGCGAGGTTGCCCAATTTAACGATACGGAACCTATTTCGCCGCTGATAAATACGTTTGCCACACTTTTCTTTGAACGAAATTATATGAAGCTGTACGAGCTTAATTTTGGGCGAATTGGTTATAGCCAAGAAATTTTTAATGGACTTCATCTTTATGCCGTCGTGGCTTATGAAAACCGTAAACCTCTTTTCAACAATACTGATTACGTAACCATTCCGTTTGACGATGTAAGTTATACCAGCAATAATCCTTTGGCTCCAAACGATTTCAACAATGCAGCAATTGCGGAACACAACATTGTGAAAAGCAAGCTTCGGGCGCGTATCAACTTCGCCCAAAAGTATTTTTCAAACCCAGATATGAAATTCAATATTGGCGTAGATAAATATCCAGAGTTGAATATTTCCGTGGAAAATGGCGCCGCAATTACTGAAAACCAGTACGATTATACGCAGTTTGAAGCGAGTTTAAATCAGTCTATTTCACTTGGGAATAAAGGACAATTTTACTACAATTTGAAAGGTGGAACCTTCGCAAACGGCGATGGAATTTCTTTTATTGATTACAAACATTTCAACGGAAACCAAACGAGGGTGGGCACTTCGCCAAACTACACCAATGTTTTTAACCTGATGCCCTATTACGATTTCAGTACCAACAAAAGTTATTTTGAAGGCCATGTGGAGCACGACTTCCGCGGATGGATTTTGGGGAAAATCCCCGGAATCAATCAACTGAACCTCAACTTGGTGGCCGGGGCACATTTTTTAAGTACCGAGGAAAGAAAACCATATTCCGAAATTTCCGTAGGTATAGATAACCTCGGCTTCGGAAAATTCAGGTTGTTGCGCGTAGATTATGTGCGTTCCTATTATAACGGCGGCAGTGACGGAGCCTTTATTTTCGGGCTGAAATTTTTGGATCTTTTGGGTATTTAATGTAAAAAACTATGAAAACTATATTGAAATTATTACTTGTCTTTTCACTCTTCACGAGTTGCATTCCGATGCAAAAAGTGCCGAAAGACGCAAAGATGACGGACTTTTTCCACTTTCAAAGAGCGAAAGATTACAATGCTTCAAAATGGGCCGTATTTCTTCCCGGCACTGGCGGTTTGCGGATTTTTAAAGATACAACGCATTATTATGACGTTGCTGAAAAACTAAATGCGGAAGGCATTTCGGTCTTGTTGGTTGATAATGTTGCAGCATACAAAGCTTCGAAAAGAGATGTTGTAGAAGAAGAACCCGCGCAAATTCTTTGGACGCTGGAAGAAGCGTTAAAATGGGCAAAACAGAATGGAGATATCGACCCAAATTCAGAAGGAAGTATCGTGGGTTGGTCGCGCGCTGGGTTGGGTTTAATTCCTTTGGCGAATGATGAAAATGAGCTAAAAAAACTTCGTATAAAATCAATTGCATTATTCTATCCTGCAAATGGTTATGAAATTCAACTTAAACCAAAAGTTCCAGTACTCGTTTTAACGGGTGGAAAGGACAGAATCGTAAAAGCGGACGATATTTTAAAGTACATGATCGCCGAAAACGCAACCATAAAAGTGTATGATGATGCATATCACGGATACGATGTAGCAAGTTTGAAAAAAGGAAAATATTACAGATATATTCCTTTCATCAGCAAAAAGCATTATCTTTTGAAATATGACGAAGAAGCCGCGAAAGACTCTTTTGAGCAATTGATTAAATTTTTAAAGAAATAAAAATGCCTAGAATAGAATTGGAAACGATAATTAAGGCCGAAAAAAATATCGTTTTTGATCTATCGCGAAGCATTGATTTACACAAAATATCCACAAAACACACGAAAGAAGAGGCTATCTCGGGCAAAACAAGCGGCCTCATTGGCTTGAACGAATCGGTAACTTGGCGAGCAAAACATTTGGGTTTTTACCAAGAGCTTACCTCAAAAATTACTGAATTTGAACCCCCAAACTATTTCGCAGACGAAATGGTAAATGGCGTTTTTAAAAGCTTTAAACACGAACATCATTTCAAGCAAATTCAGAAGGGAACTTTAATGACAGATATCTTTACATACGTCTCTCCACTTGGATTTCTTGGACATTTTGCAGATAAACTATTTTTAAAAAGTTATATGGAAAAGTTACTTTTGAAACGAAATGAAATCGTCAAAACATTTGCGGAAACCAATAAATGGAAAGAAATATTATGAATAAAGCAATACCATTCCCGATAATAATTACTGAGCGTTTAAATCTTAGAAAAGTTGTGCCTTCGGATGTAGACAGGGTTTATTATTTACGTTCAGATAAGGAAATCAACAAATACATAAAGAGGGCGCCGCAAACACGTGAAATGGCAATTGCACATATTCAATTATTAGACGACAACTTAAAAACTGACAAAGCCATTGCTTGGGGAATCACAACCAAAGAATCTGATGTTTTGATTGGTTCGATTTGTCTATGGAATTTTTCTGAAGACAAAAAAACTGCCGAAGTAGGTTACGACCTCGATCCTGAATTTCAAGGCAAGGGAATTATGAGCGAAGCGCTAAAAGCCGTCTTGAATTTTGGATTCAACCAAAGAGGTTTTAAAACCATCGAAGCTTATACAGATTATAGGAATTTACCTTCAAAAAAGCTATTAAAACACCATGGATTTATTCCAAGTGAGGATAAAAAAGATACTGATAACCAAGACAATGAAGTGTTTTATATAAACCGTTAGTTTTTATCTTCTAAAAGTGGTACAAAACGAAACTCACCGTACTCCTCTTTCTCAAATTCAGTGTCAGATTTACGTGAAAAAACGGTCATAACCTGAATATTTTCACCTACGGGAATTACTAATTTTCCGCCAACTTTCAATTGCGCCAATAACGGATTTGGAACAAAAGGCGCTCCAGCGGTTACAATAATTCCATCAAAAGGAGCTTCACTTTCTAACCCAATATAACCATCGCCAAAAACCATTCGTTTTGGTTTATAACCAAGTTTGGGAAGAAAAAGTTTTGTCTTTTTGAAAAGTTCGTTTTGTCTTTCAATAGTGAAAAGTGTTGCCCCTATTTCTAAAAGCACCGCAGCCTGGTAACCACTCCCCGTTCCTATTTCAAGAATTTTATCGCCTTTTTTCACTTCTAAAAGTTCTGTTTGTCGAGCTACTGTATAAGGTTGCGAAATTGTTTGGTCCGCCGCAATAGGAAATGCTTTATCAACATAGGCATGACCCACAAATCCAGAATCCATAAAAAGATGCCGCGGAATTTTGCCAATGGCCTGTAAAACATTTTTATCGGCTATCCCTTTCTTTATAAGGGTTTCAACCAATTTTTTACGCATTCCTTGGTGGGTAAATGTATCTTTCACGAGTTAATAATTTTGAACGACAAAGTAACCAATTTTGTTCTCAAAGCGCAATTTACATTTCGATAAATATGTATCAATAACTTATCAACTCTAAACCTATAAACTTTTAAACTTTCCTCCGAAACCATTACATTTGTGAAAAACACACGCCAATGCTAAAAGCGGGAGTTCTGGGTGCTGGGCACTTAGGAAAAATACACTTGAAATTGCTGCAACAATCCACAAAATATGAACTTGTGGGTTTCTATGACGCCAGCGAAGATGCTTCGGAAAAAATAGAAGCCGAATTCGGTTACAAAAGTTTTCCATCTATGGAAAGCCTTATAAATGCTAGTGAAATGGTTGTTGTTGTAACACCCACTAGTAAACATTTTGAATGTGCCGAAAAAGTAATCAAGGCAGGAAAACATCTTTTTATTGAAAAACCAATCACGCAGACCGTAGCGGAAGCTGAGCAGATTCGGGATTTGGCTAAACAGCAAAAAGTTCGCGGCCAAGTTGGTCAGGTTGAACGTTTTAACCCAGCCTTTATGGCTATTAAGGATAAAATAAGCAACCCGATGTTTATTGAAACGCACCGCCTTTCAGAGTTTAATCCGCGCGGAACGGACGTTTCTGTGGTTTTAGATTTGATGATCCACGACATTGATGCTATTTTAAGCGTTGTTAAAAGCCCCGTAAAAGCTGTGAGCGCAAGCGGAGTCTCGGTAATTAGTGAAACCCCAGATATTGCAAATGCCCGAATTGAATTTGAAAACGGTTGCGTGGCAAATCTTACCGCAAGTAGAATTTCACTTAAGAAAATGCGAAAAGCACGTTTCTTTCAACGCGACGCCTATATTTCTGTAGACTTTCTGGAGAAGAAATGTGAAGTTGTAAAAATGAAGGACGCCCCAAAAGAAATAGATGATTTTGCGATGGTTTTAACAAATGCTGAAGGCATCAAAAAACAGATTTATTTCGAAAACCCAAAGATTGAAAACAACAATGCCATCCTTGATGAACTAGAGAGTTTTCACGAAGCCATAAAAGCTGATAGAACGCCCGAAGTTTCCCTACAACAAGGAACCGAGGCATTGCGGGTAGCAATGTTGATTATTGAAAATTTTAAAAAAATATAACTAAATAAAATTTCATTTTAATGAAAAACGTAGCAGTAATAGGCGCAGGAACCATGGGCAACGGAATAGCCCACACTTTCGCACAATATGATTATAAAGTACAATTGATTGATGTTCACCAAGCATCACTCGACAAAGGAATAGCGACAATCACCAAAAATTTGGACAGAATGGTTGCCAAGGAAACCATTTCAGAAGAAGATAAAAACCGTACGCTAAAAAACATTACAACTTTCACCAGTCTTGAAGAAGGCGTGGAATATGCCAGCCTTGTTGTTGAGGCTGCAACTGAAAATGTAGATTTGAAGTTGAAGATTTTCCGTGACTTGGATAAGTTTTGTCCGGACGATACTATTCTTGCCAGTAACACCTCCTCTATTTCCATCACGCAGATTGCTTCGGTAACTTCACGCCCGGGAATGGTCATTGGGATGCACTTTATGAATCCCGTGCCGATTATGAAATTGGTTGAAATCATTAAAGGTTACAGCACTAGCGAAGAAACTTTTAAAACCGTGGAAGAGCTTTCAAAAAAACTGAACAAAGTTCCAGTGGAAGTAAATGATTATCCAGGATTTGTAGCAAACCGTATATTAATGCCAATGATAAATGAGGCTGTTGAAACGCTTTATAATGGCGTAGCTGGCGTGAAGGAGATTGATACCGTAATGATGCTAGGTATGGCACACCCAATGGGTCCGTTGGCTTTAGCAGATTTTATTGGCTTGGACGTTTGTCTTTCTATTTTGAAAGTGATGTATGAAGGATTTAAGAATCCGAAATACGCTCCGTGCCCATTGTTGGTTAATATGGTAATGGCAGGAAAGTTGGGCGCTAAAAGCGGTGAAGGTTTTTATGATTACAGCAAAAACAGAAAGGCAGAAGATGTTTCGAAAATGTTTCAATAATTCATTTATATGATTGAAACCAAGAAATTTTCGCTGTCAAAAAAGCTTTTTTTCAATATTATTTTAAAGACACGAATAAAGAAAAGTTGGTGGCTTTATTCGTTGCTTATTTTAATTGGGCTTGTCCATCTGTATTTATATATAAAAACAACGAATACTTCCAGTCTTGTATGGGTAATTGTTTGTTTATCATATCCCATATTAATTTATATAATGCTTTACAGATATGCCTATTCAAAAAATCAAGAAATATTTCTTTCAGAAAGAAAGTTGTTTTTTGATTCGGAAATAATCAAAATTGATGAAACGGAAGGGAGCACAAGTGAAATTCCTTATAAAAAAATTGTTTCTGTAAAGAATTTAAATGAATATTGGATGTTATATTTAAATAAAGATCATTACTTCTATATTCCTAAAAATATCTTCTACACAAAAGAAGATCTAGAAAGATTTGAAGAATATATAAATAGATAAAGTTGGCAAAAATTATCCCCTTTAAAGCTGTCCGCCCTACCCGGGACAAAGTGAGCCTGCTCGCTGCACGCTCTTATGACAGTTATACTGCAGCGCAGGTGGAATCACGTTTGCGGGACAATCCCTTTTCATTTTTGCATATTGTGAATCCTGGATATAAATACCAGAAGGAAATTTCGGGAGTAGAACGCTACGGATTGGTCAGAAATCGCTATCAGGAATTTAAGGAGGACGAAATTTTTATGCAGGACGAAAAGCCTTCATTCTATATTTATAAAATCGTGAACCGGGATGGGCTGGAATTCAACGGCATTGTAGCTGCTGCAAGTGTCCAGGATTATGAAGATGATGTTATAAAAAAACACGAAGACACGCTTGAGTTTCGTGAAATAATATTTAAGGAATATTTAAAAACCGTAGGCTTTAACGCCGAAGCCGTGCTCCTCACCTATCCAGACAATCACGAATTGGAGGCAACCATAGATTTTGTGATGCAAAGCCGTCCTGAATACGAGTTCACGACCACCTACCGCGACACACACTATGTTTGGAACGTTGACGATGAAATGCTGCTAAAGAAAATTCAAGAAATTTATAGCGAAATACCAGCGCTCTATATTGCCGATGGCCACCATCGTTCTGCTTCGTCCTATTTGTTGGCAAAAGATTTAAAGGAAGAGAATCCTCATCATACTGGCGATGAGGCTTATAATTTTTTTATGAGCTACCTCATTCCCGAAAGTGATTTGAAAATATATGAGTTCAACCGATTGGTGAAAGATTTGAACGGTTTGCAAAAAGAGGAATTTTTAATAAAGCTGGATGAGTATTTCAGAATAGAAAATCGCGGAATGGAATATTACAAACCTTCCAAAAAGCACCATTTCAGTATGTATTTGGATGGCGAGTTTTATTCGCTTTACCTTCGGAAGAGCAAATACGAAATTAATAATGCCCTCGATGCACTGGACACGCAGATTTTGTTTGTTACTATTTTGAAACCGTTGCTCGGGATTGAAGATTTACGAAACGATCAACGCATAGAGTATTCCCACGGGAAAAAAGATTTGGCCTACGTAAAAACAGTTGTAGATTCAGGTGCTTTCGCCGTTGGTTTCGGTTTATTGCCCGTGACCACACAAGAAATGAAAATGATTGCTGACGAAGGTTTAAAAATGCCCCCAAAAAGCACTTATATTGAACCGAAACTTAGAAGCGGCGTTACTATTTATGAATTCTGAATAAGAGGAAAGAGAAAAGAATAAAGAGATGAGTATTTCAGAAAATTTAAAAAAATTCAATAAAGAATTGCCTAATAACGTTACGTTGGTAGCGGTTTCCAAAACAAAACCAGTTAGTGATTTGATGGAAGCCTACAATGCTGGGCAACGCATTTTTGGGGAGAACAAAATTCAGGAAATGGAGTCTAAATGGCAGGAAATGCCAAAAGATGTGGAATGGCATATGATTGGCCACGTACAGCGCAACAAAGTGAAATATATGGCGCCTTTTGTGAATTTAATCCATGCGGTGGACAGTTTGAAGCTTTTAAAAGAAATCAATAAAGAGGCAGAAAAAAATGAACGAACCATCGCGTGTTTGCTTCAAATAAAAATTGCGGAAGAAGACAGCAAATTTGGGATGGACAAAGCAGATGCCGCAACACTTCTTTCATCGGAAGAGCTAAAAAAACTTCAAAATGTAAAAATTGTTGGTCTGATGGGAATGGCAACCTTTACGGATGATGAAAAACAAATTTCGGATGAATTTCAGAAATTGAAGAAAATATATGACCAATTCAGAATTATGAATTCAGAATTAAAAATTCTCAGTATGGGAATGAGCGGCGATTATAAGATTGCAATGGAAAACGGAAGCAATATGGTGCGTGTGGGAAGTGCAATTTTTGGCGAACGAAACTATCAATAAACAATGTTCAATGCTCAATGTTCAATGCTCAATGTTCAATGCTCATTTAAACTAACTATAAACAACAAACTGAAGAAGTGTACGCAATTTTAGACATAGAAACCACTGGCGGGAAGTATAATGAGGAAGGCATTACCGAAATTGCAATTTATAAGTTTGATGGCCACAATATTGTGGACCAATTTTCAAGTTTGGTTAACCCCGAAAAACCTATTCAGCCTTTTGTTGTAAACCTTACGGGCATTAACAATGAAATGCTTCGGCACGCACCAAAGTTTTATGAAGTGGCAAAACGCATCATTGAAATTACAGATGGCTGCATTATGGTCGCCCACAACGCACTTTTTGATAATAGAATTCTCACTACGGAATTTGATCGTTTGGGCTATCAATTTGAAAAGGAAACTCTTTGTACGGTTGAACTTGCAAAAAAATTGATTCCGGATATGCCCTCTTACAGTTTGGGAAAATTGGTCCGTTCATTGGGCATTCCGCTGAGCGACCGCCACCGTGCACAAGGTGATGCAAAAGCAACCGTGGCACTTTTCAAAATGTTATTGGCGAAAGATTCTTCAAAAGAAATAATTACGGAAACGCTACGCAAGGAGTCAAAACAAAAATTGGAGCCAAAATTATTAGATATAATTGAAAAAACTCCTTCGGAAACCGGCGTGTATTACATGCATAACGAGGTTGGAAACGTAATTTATTTAGGGAAAAGCAAAAACATAAAAAAAAGGTTGACGCAACATTTCACCAGCGATAATAGGAAGTCCAAAAAAATTCAGCTGGAAGTGAAATCGGTTACCTTTGAAAAAACGGGCAGCGAATTGATTGCGCTTTTAAAGGAATCGGAAGAAATTAAACAAACCAAACCTTTATTTAATAAAGGTTTGCGACGAACTCTTTTCAGCCATCAACTCACTTCTTTTGTGGATGAAAATGGATACATAAATTTGAAAATTGAAAAAGCCGATGCTAGAAAAAAAGCAATCACAACTTTTAGCAATTACCAACAGGCAAAATCAACACTTTTCAAAATAACTGAGGAAAACCAGCTTTGTCAAAAGCTTACAGGACTTTACACTAGCTCAAAACATTGCTTCAATTATACCATAAAAGAATGCTATGGGGCGTGCATAAACAAGGAACCGGCTACAGAATATAACAATCGCGTAAAAGCATTTTTGGAAAAGTACAGTTACGAAAACCAAAATATGCTCATTATAGACCGCGGAAGGGAAATTGACGAACGCTCCGTAATATTAATTGAAAATGGAGTTTACAAAGGTTATGGATTTTACAATTTGAACTATCAAATCAACAATCCCGAGATTTTAAAATCAATCATTATTCCAATGCAAAACAATCGGGACGCGCAGCACATCATTCAAAGTTATTTACGAAGAAATAAAGTGCTGAAGACAGTAAACCTTTCTACCAATACAGTTAATTAGCGGAAAGTTGCGTATTTTAGACTTTCAAAAATTCCACATTGAAACCAACCAATAAAAAATCTTGGCGGTATAGACTTCACGAAATTATTTATGAAGCAGATACGCCCATGGGCAAGCTTTTTGACATCGTGCTGCTTATACTTATTCTATTGAGTATTGTTTTAGTGATGCTGGAAAGCGTTAGTGAAATTGACGCAAAATATCACGAAATACTATATATTGGCGAGTGGATCATTACCATATTTTTCTCCCTTGAATACATTGCGCGGATAATTACTGTTAAAAAACCGCGGGTTTATATTTTTAGTTTTTACGGAATTATTGACTTTTTATCTACCATTCCCCTTTATTTATCATTTCTTTTCGCGGGAAGCAGTTTTTTACTATCCGTTCGTGCGCTGCGATTATTACGGGTATTTCGAATCTTGAAAATCACCCGTTATATTGGTGAAGCCGCAAAACTCCGAAAAGCACTGATCAATAGTAAAGCAAAAATTCTGGTCTTTCTTTTTGCAGTTCTCGTTATTGCTGTAATCGCCGGCACTTTGATGTATATAATTGAAGGACCGGAGCACGGTTTTAAAAGCATTCCCATAAGTGTTTATTGGTGTATTGTAACCCTTACTACCGTTGGTTTTGGAGATATTGCTCCCTCTACTCCGCTCGGGCAATTATTGGCAACGGTTATTATGATTTTGGGTTATGGCATTATCGCTGTTCCCACGGGAATTGTTAGTGCCGAATACACTAAAAGTATGGATAAAAATGATGTGTTAGGGAAAGATTATGTACACGTAAACACCCAAGCATGTCTTAATTGCGGAGCCCAACGCCACAGGGATGATGCTAAATATTGCCACAAATGTGGTGAAAAATTAAATTACGAAAGTAATCTGGAAACTTAATGTTGCAGCAAAAACCATTGTTAATTTGTGTGGTAGGCCCCACTGCCATTGGAAAAACCTCACTCGCCATAAAACTTGCAAAAGCATTTTCTACGGAAATAATTTCAGCAGATTCACGACAGTTTTTTAAAGAAATGAACATAGGCACTGCAGTTCCTTTAAAAGAAGAGCTGGAAGCCGTTCCGCATCATTTCATTCAAAATAAAAGCATTTTTGAGGATTACTCCGTTGGTGATTTTGAAAGGGATTCACTTGCTTTATTAAAAATTCTTTTTGAAAAAAACACAGTGGTTGTAATGGTTGGAGGTTCGGGACTATATGTTGATGCCGTGGTTAAAGGCTTGGATAACTTCCCTGAAATACCTTCGGGAATTAGGGAGCAATTGAATGCTGAACTGGATGTAAAAGGTATTGAAATACTTCAAGATGAATTAAAAGAAGTTGATCCATTTTATTTTGAAAAAGTTGATATTCACAATCCACATAGAATAATCCGTGCTTTGGAAATCTATCGCGCTACTGGAAAACCATATTCTTCTTTTCTTAAGAAAGCAACTACTGAGCGGGATTTCAACACACTTTTTATTGGTTTAACCGCAGCACGGGAAACAGTTTATAACCGAATCAATCTTAGGGTAGATAAAATGGTTGAAGAAGGGCTACTGGATGAAGCAAAATTACTTTTTCCTCATAAAGAAAAAAATGCTTTGCAAACCGTGGGCTATCGCGAATTGTTTCAATATTTTGATGGAAATCTTTCAAAAGAAGAAGCCATTTCAGAAATAAAAAAGAACACACGCCGATTTGCAAAGAGACAAAACACTTGGTTCAAAAAAAATGAAGAGATCCACTGGTTTGATTATCAAGCAAATCCACCCACGATTATAAATTTTATAAAAGAAAAAAACGCCCTTTAAAGGCGTTCTTTTACACTTATCTTAAGCTGTACAATTTAATTTTCCACTTCGTTTTTCACTACCAAACGGAAACCTTCGCCGTGAATGTTGATAATTTCAACCCCATCATCTTTACTGAGATATTTACGAAGTTTTGCTATGTAAACGTCCATACTTCTTGAAGTGAAGTAGTTGTCATCTCTCCAAATTTTGGTCAATGCAAGCTCCCGCGGCATCAAATCATTTTTATGAAGTGCCAAAAGACGCAACAATTCATTCTCTTTTGGGGAAAGTTTTATTGGAGTTTCTTTATTGTATGTCAAAAATCTTAGCTTGGAATTCAAATGGAAATTCCCAACTTGAAATTCAAACTGTTTACTGTCAGCAATAGAATCTGTAGCTTTTCGTTGGATGATGGCTTTTATTTTCATCAAAAGTACTTCACTATCAAAGGGTTTGTTCAGATAATCATCCGCGCCAACTTTATATCCTTTCAAAACGTCTTCTTTCATAGCTTTAGCGGTAAGAAATATAATCGGCACATCTTCGTTTTTCTCGCGAATTTCCTTCGCCAATGTAAAGCCATCCTTATACGGCATCATTACATCAAGAATACAAAGATCGAAATCGTCCTTTTTAAATTTTTCAAAACCTTCCATCCCATTTTTTGCATGGGTAACGTTATATTCGTTCATGGCAAGGTAATCTTTTAATACTGTCCCAAAGTTGGGATCGTCTTCAACAAGAAGGATTTTTTTGTTTTCTGTTTCCATAATTTTAAGATATTAAGTGTAGTTTTATAATAAAGGTGCTGCCTTTTCCTTTTTCGCTTTCTACGTAGATTTCTGCATCGTGATCGTCCAAAATGCGCTTTACGTAAGCAAGTCCAAGTCCGTGCCCTTTTACGTTGTGTATGTCGCCAGTGTGTTCTCTATAAAATTTTTCAAATATTTTTTTCTGAACAGGTTTGGACATTCCCATACCTTGATCCCTTATTTTTAGGATAATGCTATTTTTTACATTTTCTGAATAGATATCAATCTTTGGTTCATTTTCAGAATACTTTATGGCATTGTCCAGTATATTCACAATTACATTGCTTAAGTGTGATTCATTGGCCAAAACGGTTGATTTTAACGCGCCGTAGTGGGTATGGATATAACCTCCCCTATCTTCCACGATAAGGCTTACGTGCGAGATAGCATCTTCCACAATGTCTTTCAAATTAAAGCGATCCTTCGGAAGATCAAGTTCATTTTTTTCAAGTTTTGAAATACGCAAAACATTTTCCACCTGAGCATGCATGCGTTTATTCTCCTCTCTAATCATTCCCAAATAACGATCCAGAAACTCCCTGTTATCTTTCACTTTTGGATTCTTTAATGAATCAAGCGCAAGATTTATTGTTGCTATAGGAGTTTTAAACTCGTGGGTCATATTATTTATAAAATCACTTTTAATCTGTGAGATTTGTCTTTGTTTATATATTTGTGAGATAGCGCTAGAATATGCTAAAATTATAACCGCCGTAAACACCAATGAGAGGATTGCCATCCCCAATATACTGTTTAGCAAAAGTTTTCCCTTTCCGGGAAAATTTACATAGAGCTCATAATTGGTATTATTATCACTATTAAAAAGTGGGACCAAATAAGTGCTTTCCTCATCATATTTAAAATTCTTGGATCGTACTTTGGTTTCAAGGTTATTGCTGTAAATAGCAAATTCAAACTTTGAATTTAAGCCTCTTTCCTTTAGCTCTTTATCAATTAAATCTGCTACCTGGTTAGCTTCAACCCTTTTGTATATGGGGGTTAACGCAGTTACATTCCCAACAAAATCCTCAAACTGTTTGCGTTCGTAATCTTTCATTCTAGAAAAAGATAACATACGTGTTTCAGTTTTGGTCTGCCCGTCTACTCCTTCTGAAATTTTGGTTTTTGTTTTTCTGTTTGTAAGCTTCGTAAATTGAATACTGTCCATATCTGTATCCAAAAGCCCAGAGGATAATTTGTAATCCTGTTCTAAAATTCCATCAGTAAAAATATATGTTTCCTTCGTTGCCTTGTTTTGAATTCTATAAGCCAATTCTGTGAAAACTGCATTGTCAGGAACTTGTATACTATCAACATAAGCGCTATAAACCTGATAATAAGCTTCATTTTCCTGCAACTGAATTTCTTCAGCTACAGACAAAAGAACTTGTTTTACATTTATAGTAAACTGCTCTGTTTTTGTTTGATATGCGTTTGAAATCCAATATCCCTGAACAAATACTATCCCCAATAAAGAGAGGCTCATGAGCGCTATAAGCAACACGAAAAGCTTTTTGTTCATATACCAAAAGTAAGATTTTAACATTTAGCTACTTGTCCATTTAACCAAATGTTAACAAAAGAAAAGAATTGTTATAAGCAGCCTTTATTTTAGAGAGCTGTGGATGGATTCCACTTTTTGCTGGGTAGTTTTTAAATCAATATTTTCAATGATTATATCTGCAAGCTTTTCTTTTTTGGAGTCGCTCCATTGATTGTTCATGCGCTGTTCAATTTCTTCTTCGGAAGCATTGTCACGATTCTTTAAGCGCTTAATTCGTAATGATTTTGGAGCTTTTACAAGAATAACAAGATCACAATCCATATAACTGCCGTTTTCAAAAAGTATAGCGGCTTCTTTTATAACATAGGGTGAAGTTTGCCGAAAAGCCCATTTTTTAAAGTGAGCAGCAACTTTTGGATGTATAATGGCATTAACTGAATTTAGAAGTTCTTTGTCATTAAAAATTTTATCAGCAACATATTTTCGGTTCAAAACGCCATCGTCATATGTTTTTTCACCTAAAAGAGAGATAAGTTTGCGACGAATAACCAATGAGGAATTGGTTAATTTTTTTGCTTCCACATCGGCGATATAGACAGGCACTCCCAATTCGGAAAAAAACTTTGCTACTGTTGTTTTTCCGCTACCTATTCCGCCTGTTAGCCCAACTATTTTCATTCAATACAACTTTAATCTGAAAAAATATGAATTTACTTAAATTTGAAGAAATCAATCTTTTTCGGCTCAAACACTACATTAATAATGTCATTAGGTTTTTTTTCGAGAAAGGGAAGCATAAAATTTTCATCAATATTTCTTTTGGAATAATCACAAACAATTCTAAAATTATCCTTTGAAATTTTTGCAAACTCATTTACTGAAACATCAAAAGAAACCGTGACTGTTTGTGGCACCAATTTAATCTCCAAATCTGGGGGTAAATTAATTACTTCTACCGGAAGCGTAAATTGTCCTTGTGAAAATTCAGCTACAACTAATTTCACATCAACTTTACTGGGTTTAATTGAAACAATTGCATTGTTAGGTTTTGAAATTTTAATTGTCTCTGAAATGTTTTTTTCCACATCTTTCAGTGAAATTAAATCTGTGGAAATAGTATTAATATTCTTCAAGCTCCCGGAAGGGCCCGATATAGTTATAGAATCTGGAGAGACTTTTATACTGTCCACTGCCTTAAAACCGTTTTTAAAAGAAATGTCCGTCATAGCAATTACTTTTACTTTCTTTAAAACAATTGGATCTAAACGAACATTCAACTGTTCAACAGAAAGATTTTTGACCGCTAAATTTCTATTGAAGTTGGAGGCTACCATTCGTATTAAATCACTTTTTGAAATTGTAAATCCGCCTTTTTCTTTTGTGTAATATTTGCCAACCTGCACATCAATGGTTGGTTTTTTAAACTTATAGAATAATATCTCAAATCCGTTTGCTGTTAAGTCAAACGTAATGTTATCTATATTTTTTTCAGCTAATGCAGCAGTTTCGGGAATGTTGGTGTAATTAATTTTTGCTTGCATTGTTGCGGTAAATTCCCTACTAAATTTAGTTAGTACCCAAAAAATAGTAGCTAGAAGCAAAAAGAACAAAAAACGCTTGACTTTTAAGTTTTTATTGTTTTTAAAAAATCCCTTCGGCATAATTGTATTTTTGAAAGTGATTAAAATTACTCAAAAAATAAGGAGGGAAACTGTTTCTTAGGATCTTTCTTTAGAAGATTTATTAAAAAACTTGATTTCAAAAAAGCTATTCCATATCCAAAAAACTGAACAAAAACAGCAGCTATGGATAGAAAACCTATGGTTATGTTTTTATTTTTTACTGTAGAATCAACAAATATCAACATTAAATATAAAAGAAGAGGTGTGATAATAAAAGGTGATATAAAAATGGAAAACACCACGGAAAACACTACAAAAAAAACAAAAACTGTTGGAAACCAAAATGTGATTTTTGCAGATTCTGGATGCCATTGGTTCAAAATAGGCCGGACGAGCCCAAATTTTTTAACCTGCACCGCAAACTTTTTCCAAGAAATACGCCTTTTATGGTAAACAAATGCCTTGGGCAAAAATGTAGTTTTATAGCCAGCTTTTAAAATTCGTTGTGAAAGATCTGGGTCTTCCCCCGGGTGGATTTTTGCAAAGCCACCAGTCATTTCAAATGCTTCCTTTGAAATCCCCATGTTAAAACTTCTGGGCTCAAAACGGTTTACACTTACTTCGCTGCCTCTTATTCCACCTGTTGTGTAAAAAGAGGTCATAACATAGTTGATTGCTTTTTGCAAAGAAGTGAAACTGCTATGCGCCGCATCTGCCCCTCCAAAACAATGATAGAAATGGTGATTCAGAAAAGAATCTACGGTAGTTAAATAATGAGAAGGCAATAAACAATCGGAATCAAGAATTATAAAATAATCACCCTTTGCTTTTTTCATACCAAAGTTTCGAGAATCACCAGGACCAGAATTTTGTTTAAAATAATATGAAATAGAAAGCTTTTCGGAAAATGCTCCAACTATATTTTCAGACGTTTCGGTAGAGCCATCTTCCACCAAAACTATTTCAAAATCCTCATGAAAATCTAAACCCACAAAACTATCCAAGAGTTCCTTTACTTCCTGAGGCCGGTTGAATACTGGAATTATAAAGGAATAATTTCGCTTCATTGCGCAAAGTTAATCAAATAAAAAAAGCCATCCACTTTCGCGGATGGCTTTTCATATCAATTACGAAAATTTAGTTTTTCAACACCTTATAAGTTCCAGTCTGACCAGCAACAGTAACCTTCATAATGTAGGTACCAGCTGTCAAGCCTGAAAGGCTGATATCTGAAGTAGTAGCACCAATTTTGGTATCCAATACTCTTTGACCCAATAGGTTAAAGATAGCTACTGAATCAATGCTGTTAACTGACTTCAATGAAAGAACATCAGAAGTTGGGTTTGGATAGTAAGCGAATCCTTCTAAAGCATTTTCAGAAACACCAGAAGTTCCACCTTGAACTGAAGTCCAAGCTACTTGGTCAGCACCACCGTTGAAAAGACCGATTACGGTAGAAGTACCTGTAGCTACGTCAACTTGTCTCCACTGTGATTGGAAAGAACCGTTGTCAAAAGCAGAAAGATATACAAAACCGTCTCCAGGATTGTAAGTTCCACCTTGTCCAAAGTTGGCGTCAAATCCTAATGAACCGATAGGAGTAGTTGCTCCAGAAGTCAAGTCTACTGAATAGAAAGTATCGTCAACAATATCATGGCTATAAGCATTTCCAGCACCATCTATCATCAAAGATATAGCACCAGCCATACTTGTCATACCTACTGTTGTAGCTGTAGCTGCTCCAGTATCAATTGTAGACAAAGTAGAGGTAGTGATATTGGTAGATATAGCGTACATAGTTCCGCTTGTTGGATCAAATTCAGCACCGGCCCAAGTTTCGCCGTTTGGAGCAGCAATATTTCCAAGGCTTGTATAAACACCTGAAGCAAGATCCACACTGTAGAAAGCACCACCATTGTCTAGTACATAAGCAGTACCGTTGTTATTAGGGTCAATAGCTCCTGCATTTTCAAAACCAACTGCTGGAGAAATTCCTAAGTTAGTCAACACTGTTGGGTCAGCAGGATCAAAACTTACCAAAGAAGTAGTTGTGTTGTCGATACCGAATACTACAGCTGGACCAGTTGATCCTCCTGCATCTTCACCAACAACATTCATCACATGCCATCTATCAGCAAAGCCTAAAGAAGCATATGTTCCAAAAGTAGTCAATGAACAATCGGCAGCAAGAATCCAAGAATCATCGTTAGAAGCAACATCAGTCGCGCCTAATCTAAAACCAGTAACACCATCATTAAATACTTGCAATTCAATAACCAAAACACCACCTGCTGGAACAACAACACCAGCTGGCATAGGTACAGCAACCACGCTTAAAGCATCGGCAGAACCAATAGTTGTGCTTGCAGAACCTAACAACGTTAAAGTTCCGTTTGGATCGGATGTTGTAGTATATGCATTAACAGTAACAGGATAAGCGTCACCAGGAGCGAATAAAACTTCATCAACACCAAATTCAACACTCTGAATTTCCCAATCGTTATTAATTCCAAAATCTGCACTTAAGTTAAAAACACCTGCAAATTGATTATCTGTGGTAATACCACCAGATTGACAGGTAAGACCCAACTCATCAACAATTGTTTGCGAGTTGTTTTGAGTAATAGTAACAGGTGCACGTTGTCCCAATAATGCTTGAGTAGCAGTACCAGCTGGCCCATTGGCTACACGAACACCAGGTCCATCAACACTCACAAATGAATGAGCTGCAGCATTATCTAACAATACACCGTTATAAGTATTTGCAGGTCTGCTGTGAGCAAAGTGATTTCTTAAAGTTGCTTGCTCTTCTAATGTAAAGTAATCTGATACATTGCCGATGTTATTTCCTAACTGTGACAATCTGTTCAATAGTCCATCTACATCAGATGACTGTTGAAGATCTTGTGCTATAACTGCCCCAGAAAGGCCAATTAAGCATCCAAATAGTAATGTAATTTTTCTCATTTGATTATAAGTTTTAGTTAAACTGCCATAAAACTATTATAAAAAATCGGAACAACAAAAGTTTTGTTACTAATTTTTTTCCTGCTTGATTACTTTTTTATAAAAAAACCACCCGCTTTTGGCGGGTGGTTTAATACTATAGATTAAGGCTGTCTAAAAGACTAGTCCTTGAGCACCTTGTAAGTGCCTATCTGGCCGTTGACGCTCACCTTCATCAGGTAGGTGCCCGGGCTAAGTGCCGAAACGTCCAGCTGTGAGCTGGTGGCATCAACACGGCTCTCCATCACCCGTTGCCCCAA
>NZ_LXIE01000002.1 GCF_001641085.1 Aequorivita soesokkakensis
AGTAGTGGTTATCTGCCAGAACCCAGCTATCGCGATTGTTAAGACAGGTGTCTTCAACGATGTTGACGGCAACCAGTGCGCTGATGCGGGAATTGATACCATTACCTATACATTCACAGTAACCAATGAGGGCAACGTGAGCCTATCTGGCATCACGGTGACCGACCCATTGTTGCAGTCACCGAACCCAGTAGTTAACATTGTTTACCAAAGTGGTGATACAGATAGCGACGGGAAATTGGATGTAACAGAGACTTGGATCTACACCGCTACCTCGTATACCATCACACAGGATGATATAGATGCAGGTCAAGTAGTTAACCAAGCGACTGCCACAGGAATTGCACCGGACCAAAGTACGGTGAGCGACCTATCGGGAACTGAAATTGGCAATGATGACCAAACAATTGTTGAGCTTTGCCAGAACCCTGACATCGCTATCGTAAAGGTTGGTATTTTCAATGACGAAAACGGAAATGCCTGTTCAGATGTTGATGAGACTATCAGCTATACGTTCACTGTAACCAATGAAGGAAATGTGAGCTTGAGCAATATCATAGTTGATGATCCACTGTTAGGAGGGCCTATTGCAGGACCAGATAGTGGTGATACCGATAACGATGGAGAACTTGATGTTACTGAAATCTGGACTTATACTGGTACATATACCATCACACAAGATGATATAGATAATGGCGAGGTTATTAACCAAGCTACAGCTACTGGTACAGCGCCAGATCAAAGTACAGTAACCGATCTTTCTGGATCAACTACAACAACTGATGATACCACAATAATTGAGCTTTGTCAGAACCCTGCGATTGCAATTGTGAAAACAGGAATCTTTAATGACGAGAACGGAAACGACTGCTCGGATGTTGATGAAACCATCAGCTATACATTCACTGTTACCAATGAAGGAAACGTGAGCTTAAGTAATGTAACTGTAACTGATCCATTGATCACTACAATCACTGGTCCAACCGGTGATACTGACGCAGATGGTGAACTTGATGTAACTGAAACTTGGACATATACTGCAACATACAGTATAACACAAGATGATATAGATGCCGGATTTGTTAAGAACCAAGCTACAGCAGAAGGTACAGCACCTGATGCAACAGTAGTGAGCGATCTTTCTGATGAAAGTAGTGTTCTTGGAAATGACCCAACAATAACTGTGCTTTGTCAGAACCCTGCCATCGCTATCATTAAAACTGGAATCTTCAATGACGAGAACGGAAATGACTGTTCAGATGTTGATGAAACCATCAGCTATACGTTCACTGTTACCAATGAAGGAAACGTGAGCTTAAGCGATGTGATTGTTACTGACCCGCTAATTGCTACAATCACTGGTCCAACCGGTGATACTGACGCAGATGGTGAACTTGATGTAACTGAAACTTGGACGTATACTGGAACCTATGCTATAACTCAAGAAGATATAGATGCTGGCCAAGTAATAAACCAAGCAACTGTAAAAGCGAACGATCCAATGGATAATGCTGTTATTGATCTTTCTGATGAGAGCAGCGTACTGGAAGATGATCCAACAATTGTTGAATTATGTCAAAATCCAGCTATTGCGATTGTGAAAACTGGAATCTTCAACGACGAGAACGGAAATGACTGTTCAGATGTTGATGAAACTATCAGCTATACATTCACTGTAACCAATGAAGGAAACGTGAGCTTAAATAATGTAACTGTAACTGATCCATTGATCACTACAATCACTGGTCCAACCGGTGATACTGACGCAGATGGTGAACTTGATGTAACTGAAATATGGGTCTTCACTGGTTCATATGCTATTACACAAGCTGATATAGATGCTGGACAAGTTACAAACCAAGCTACTGCAGAAGGTACTGCACCAGATACAACTGTTGTGAGTGACCTTTCAGATGATAATAGTGTACTTGAAGACGACCCAACAATTGTTGAGCTTTGTCAAAATCCAGTAATAGCTCTTATTAAAACTGGAGTTGTTAATGATACAAATGGTAACGGTTGTGCAGATGTTGATGAAACTATTACTTATAGCTTCACAGTCTCTAACCCAGGAAATGTTACACTATTCAACGTAACAATCACTGATCCGTTAGTAACTGTAACAGGAGGGCCAATAACATTGGATCCAGGTGCTTCAGATGCAACATCCTTTACAGCAACATACATTATTACACAAACTGATATAGATGCTGGTGAAGTAATTAACCAAGCAACTGCTACAGGTACCGATGCTTCTGGAACAACAGTAACAGATCTATCTGATGATAACAGTGAATTGGAAGATGATCCTACCATTACAGTACTTTGTCAAAACCCTGCAATTGCTCTCATAAAAGTAGGAGTGCCAGCAGATGAGAACGGTAATGGTTGTGCAGATCTTGGCGAAACGATAGTTTACAGCTTCAGTGTTAAAAACACAGGAAATGTAGCATTGACCAACATAACGGTAACCGATCCTTTGGTAACTGTTGTTGGAGGGCCTATCACTTTAGACTCTGGAGCAGAAGACACCACAACATTCACAGCAGTATATACAATTACTCAGGATGACGTTGACGCAGGATTTGTTGAAAATCAGGCTATCGCAGATGGTACAGCACCAAATGGTGATATGGTATCAGACCAATCTGATAATAACAGTTATGTTGAGAATGATCCAACGATTACAAACCTATGCCAGAGTCCATCAATTTCTTTGGAAAAAACTGGAGAGTTTATAGATGAAAATGGAAATGGTGCAGCAGACGTTGGTGAAACAATAGAATACAGTTTCGCTGTAACAAACACAGGAAACGTAACATTGTACAACATAATGATTACAGACCCATTGCCAGGTATTCAAATCTTAGGTGGTCCAATTGCACAATTGCTACCTGGTGAAACTGACAGTACAACCTTCACTGCAATCTATGTGATTAACGATCAGGATATAGGTAACGGAGAAGTTGTTAACCAGGCAACTGTAACCGGAGAGGATGAAAATGGCACTATTGTAACTGACGACTCAGATGATCCAACAGATTTGACCAACAACGATAACAACGGTGATGGTGATCCAGATGATCCAACAGTAGTTATATTACCAGATGTATTGCCAACTACTTTTGAAATATTCAACGGTATCACACCAAACGGTGATGGCCTTAACGAATACTTCCAAATTGTAGGTATCGAAAATTATCCTAACAACAATGTTAAGATATTCAACAGATGGGGTGTACTAGTCTTCGAGACCAATGGTTATGGAGGCTCAGATGGAACTCAGAATGTGTTTAGAGGTATATCGGAAGGACGTGTTACTGTTCAGGAAGATAAGGAATTGCCAACAGGAACATACTTCTATATTCTTACCTTCCCAGCAGATAATCCTGGTAAGGACAGCTATAACGGATATTTATATATTAACAGATAGAAAAATCAAAAAAACTCCTGGGAGGAAATTCCCTCCCAGGATTAAAATACATAACTATGAAACACAGTTATCTAACACTACTAATTTTGATTTTACTTGGCACGTTTTCAAGTAAAGCGCAGCAGGATCCACAGTACACACAATATATGTACAACACGCAGGTGGTAAACCCTGCCTATGCTGGAAATCGTGAAGCATTAAGTTTTGGTTTGCTATACCGAACTCAATGGGTCAATTTTGGTGACGGAGCGCCTAACACGGGAACTTTCACAGTAAATTCACCTGTAGGGAACAATATGGGGCTTGGCCTATCTGTAGTAAA
This sequence comes from Aequorivita soesokkakensis, assembly GCF_001641085.1. Lineage (GTDB taxonomy): Bacteria > Bacteroidota > Bacteroidia > Flavobacteriales > Flavobacteriaceae > Aequorivita > Aequorivita soesokkakensis. The sequence continues at coordinate 3,756 of NZ_LXIE01000002.1, forward strand.
TGACAGAATTGGTCCCTCGGTTGAAACTAATTTTAATATAGATTATTCCTATAGCATCAATACTTCAGAATCTGCAAAATTGTCTTTCGGGCTAAAAGCCGGGCTTGACATTTTAGATGTTGATTTCAGTAAATTGAACATTTATGATGGGAATGACCCTTATTTTGATGAAAACAATATAGATAACAAGCTTCAGCCACAGATTGGAGCAGGTATCTATTTTAATACTGAAAAGTTTTATGCAGGACTTTCGGTTCCAAACTTCTTGACTACAAAGCATTTTGATAAAAGCAGCATAGCGAACACAACTGTTGAAACCACCGCAGCTGAGCGTATGCACTATTTCTTGATTGCTGGTTATGTGTTTGACCTTAGTGAAAACTTAAAGTTCAAACCAGCAACATTGTTCAAAATGGTAAGTGGGTCACCTTTGCAAGCTGATGTTTCTGCGAATTTCTTATTGTATGATAAAGTGACACTTGGTGCGGCATACAGATGGAGTGCAGCTATGAGTGGTTTGGTTGGTTTTCAAGCTACGGACCAAATATTCATCGGTTTCGCTTATGATTATCAAACAACAGACATTGAAGCTTACAGTGATGGTTCCTATGAAGTTATGCTTCGCTTTGAATTGTTCAATAAACCAGAACGAGTGCTAACCCCGAGATTCTTCTAAAAAAATCAAGACTATGAATACAATAGTACGCAACATATTACTTTTCGCCTTGGTGGTTTTTACTGCCGGTAGTTCCTTTTCTCAGCAGAAGGATATTCAAAAAGCAAACAAAGAGTTTGACAAGTTTGCTTATATAGATGCTCGCGAAATCTATTTAAAGGTAGTGGCTGATGGTTACGAGTCTGCCGAGATTTTCAAGAAATTGGGAGATACTTATTATTTTAATAGCGATTATACAAACGCTGCAAAATGGTATGATAAACTAGTAAAACAATTTCCTGATCAAACTGAACCTGAATATTATTACAGAGCTGCACAGTCTCTGAAAAGTTTGGGAAAATACAGCGAATCCGATGCGCTTTTAAAAGATTATGTCGCAAAAGGAGGAAATGGTCTGGTTATAAAATCTTATGAAGACGATCCAAATTATTTAAAAAGCACGGTCTTCAAAGCAAGAGACTTCGTTCTTGAGAAAGTAGCTGTGAATTCTTCAAACTCAGATTTTGGGGCATCATTTTATGGAAATGATAAAATTGTATATGCTTCTGCATCTGGAACAGAGGGAATGAAAGTTTCTGAATGGACAAATCAGCCATTTCTTGATTTGTTTATGGCGGATAGAGATTCAACAGGCCAACTTAGTAATGCAATGAGATTGGGAGGAGATATAAACACTCAATATCACGAATCTTCAACCGCCTTTACCAAAGATGGCTATACCGTTTACTTTACAAGAAACAACTTTATAGATGGTAAAAAAGGAAAAGATAAAAATAAAACCATTCGTTTAAAACTATATAAAGCAACCAAAACAGGTGATTATAATTGGACAAATATTGTTGAATTGCCTTTCAATAGCAAAGAATATTCTGTAGCGCACCCAGCCTTAAGCCCAGATGGAAAAAAACTTTACTTTTCCTCTGATATGCCCGGTACCCTTGGAATGTCTGATTTATGGTATGTAGATATTCTTGGAAACGATAGTTATGGAACACCCGTAAATTTGGGTCCAAATATCAATACCGAAGCCCGAGAGTCATTTCCTTTTATAAGTGATAAAAACAATCTTTACTTCTCTAGCGATGGCCGTTCAGGACTTGGTGGGTATGATATTTTTGTAACACCACTAGATGATGCGGGAAAACCCGGAAAAATCACAAACTTGGGGGCTCCTTCAAACAGCGACCAAGACGATTTTGGATTTATTATTAATGAAGATGACCGCATTGGCTATGTTTCCTCAAACAGAGGAGGGGATAGAGGCAGCATTGATGATGACATTTATTTGGTAAAGGAAATATGTTCCATAACCATTCAAGGAAAAGTATTTGATGAAGAAACAAAAGATCCTTTGCCTGGGGCACAGGTAAGTTTATTGGATGAAAACAATCAATTGGTTAGTCAAACTACAGCTAAATATGACGGAACCTATAGTTTTGTAGGTGATTGCGGAACACAATATACTGTAAGAGGTGTAAAAGAAGGATACAATCCATATGAGAAAATGATTGAAACTCCAATGTTATCTGGAACCATAGATGTGCCGCTTCCATTGAAGAGAATTGATCCATGCCCACCAAACGATTTAGGTTGCAAACTAAACCTTCAACCAATCTATTTTGACTTTGACAAATCAAACATCCGTCCCGATGCTGAAATAGAACTGGCTAAAATTCTTGCGGCAATGAGAGAATACCCAGAGTTAATTATCCATATTGAATCCCATACAGATTCACGTGGAAATGATAGCTACAACATGTCTCTTTCTGAACGTCGTGCCCAATCAACACTTAAATGGTTAGTTGGAAAAGGAATTGATAAAAATAGGTTGACCGCCAAAGGATATGGCGAGTCGCAACTTGTGAACCAATGTTCAAATGGTGTGTCTTGTACTGCTGAAGAACATCAACTTAACAGAAGATCAATGTTCATAATAAAAAATTAAATTAACCAAATTAAATTAAGCGAAGCGTTCAATACTAGCTATTGAACGCTTTTTGCTTTTAAAACACTTTCTCTTTTCGTACTTTTGAGGCAAATGGCGCTTTTAAATGAAAGAAGAACAAGTGATACTCGTTAATGAAAACGATGAAAAAATAGGGTTGATGCCAAAACAGGAAGCCCATGAAAAAGGGGTGCTTCACAGAGCGTTTTCAGTTTTTGTTTTTAATGGAAAAAACGAACTGTTGTTACAGCAAAGGGCCTTGCACAAATACCATTCCCCCGGACTTTGGACCAATACTTGTTGCAGCCACCAACGCGATGGAGAAACCTCTTTAAATGCAGGTAAAAGAAGATTGTTTGAGGAGATGGGCTTTAGCACAGATTTAAAAGAAACCACTTCCTTTATTTATAAAGCTCCTTTTGATAATGGATTGACGGAGCACGAACTGGACCATATTCTTATTGGCAATTTTGAAGGCATTCCCCAAATCAATCCAGAAGAAGTAGCCTCATGGAAATGGATGGACTTGGAAGAAGTGAAAAATGATATTCAAAACAATCCTGAAATTTATACCGCGTGGTTCAAAATCATTTTCGATAAATTTTACCAACACCTTCTTGTATGAGTCTGACGGTTTATAGAAAAGCACATTTTAATGCAGCGCACCGTCTTTTCAGAAAAGAATGGAGTGATGCCAAAAACTTTGAAGTTTTCGGTAAATGCAGCAACCCAAACTTTCACGGTCACAACTATGAACTTGAGGTTGGAATCACAGGAGAAATTGACCCCGAAACAGGATTTTTAATGGATCTTAAAATTTTAAGTGATATTATAAAGGATGAAATTGAAGATTGTTTCGACCATAAAAATCTGAACGTTGAAGTTGCCGAATTCAAAAACTTGAACCCAACTGTTGAAAATATTGCTGTGGTTATTTGGAATAAAATCAGAACCCGGATAGATTCAAAATATGGCGTTTCAGTAAAGCTATATGAAACCCCACGAAATTTTGTTATTTATAATGGCCAATGATGATAACAGTCTCTCCCCTATATCCGTTGAAATTCCATCCTATATTGAAACCTAAAGTTTGGGGCGGAAAAAAACTGGCCAAACTGTTTAAAAAAAATGCTGTTGGAAATATTGGTGAAAGCTGGGAAATTTCTGGTGTCAATGAAAATGTTTCCGAAATATTAAACGGTCCTCTAAAAGAGAAATCCCTTAATTGGTTACTCGAAAATTATAAAGAAAAATTAGTTGGCGAAAAGGTTTATAAAGATTTCGGCAATCAATTCCCATTGCTTTTTAAGTTTATTGATGCGCGTGAAGACCTATCAGTACAAGTCCATCCCGACGATATTTTGGCAAAAAAAAGGCACAATTCTTTTGGGAAAACTGAAATGTGGTATATCCTTGATGTAGAAAAAAATGGGAAGCTTATTTTGGGTTTTAATGAAAGGATGGATCAAAAAAAATATTTAAAAGCGCTTTCCGAAAATAAAATCACAAAAGTTTTAAATTCTGAAACTGTCCAAAATGGATATGTTTTTATTATAAAACCGGGAACGGTTCATGCAATTGGGGCAGGGATTTTATTGGCTGAAATTCAGCAAACGTCAGATGTTACCTATCGAATTTATGATTGGGACCGGCCAGATACAAACGGACAAATGCGCGAATTGCACACAGATTTGGCTTTGGAAGCAATTGATTTTACACCAGCAAAAACCAAGTTGGAATATTCTGAAGAAATAAACAAACCCACACATATTGGAACTACCGATTTCTTTTCGGTAAACAAACTAGTACTTTCAGAATCGTTTGTTCGCGATTTGAATGAAATACCTTCATTTACGGTCTATATGTGCTTGGAAGGAGCGGCAATCATTGAAACCGATGATTTTTCCGAAGAAATAAAAAAAGGCGAAACCATTTTAATTCCCGCACAATTGCCTGAAATAAAATTCACTACAAATTCTGCAAGCTTTTTGGAAGTGTACATTCCTTAAATGTTTGTACCTTTGCCGAAATTATAAATATTGATTATTATTTAAAAAACGCTTTAAAGCGGAAAAATTATGGCAAACGTAAGAGACTTAAAGAAAGACATTAACTATGTTTTGGGCGATATTATTGAAGCAGTTTACATTTGGGAACTAACCAACCCAGATAAAGAAAACAAAAAAGCTGAAGCTATTATCGACGAGGCAATCACAACTTTTGATGAACTTATTACAAAAGTGAACCAAAAGGATGTTGACAACAAAAAGAAGCACTTTAAAAGCGTGAACATCGAACTTGAAGAACGCGGCAGAAAACTTATAGATAAAATAAACGCCCTATAAAACAGTATCTGTTTTTTTGCGATTTACAATAAAAGACTCCAATTCCTTACCGTATTTGGAGTCTTTTATTTTTGGTGCAAGTGCATTATACACCGTGTCTAAATATTTTATGTTGGAATTATAAGCTTCACTCAGCATTAAATAAGGCGCCACTTCTTGGTCTTTGTTATTGAGTGCAAAATTTATGGTCGCCAAATATTTACTGGAAATCAAAGCGCGCTGTTTTTGCTCTATCGTTAAATTTAATGAATCATTTTTTCCTTTATTCGTTTTAAAGCGTTGCTCAATCAATTCCAGATTTTTAGAAACATAACGTTGTTTCAACTTGTCATATTCCCGTAAAATACTATCATTTTTTGAACCGTAGACTACTGCCGCACTTCCAAAATTTTTCAAATTGGTTTTTATATTCAAACTACCGTTTTCTGCAAAGAACGTAATGCGATCGTCACGCAAAGTTCCATCCTTCAACCTAACGTATAAATAATAAATTTCTGGGCTTTCCACTTTTTTTGAAAATGAAAAATCTGAATTTCCGTCCACGATAATTGAATCTACAGTAACCAATACCGTATCTTCAAATTTCTGCAGCAGAAGTGTTCCCTTTTTTAGTCCTTTCACGGTGCCTGTTAAATTCATTTTTTCCGTGTCGGTAGAACAACCAATTACGGTGAGAAATAGAAGTACAATTAAAAGAAAGTGGCGCATTTTATTATTTTTAAAAGCCAAATTTACAATGAAAAAAGCTTCAGTTTTTGAAGGTGCAAATATGAATATTTTTTTTGAGAATTTTATCCCGCAGACGCCAATTGCATTAATACCGTGCATAAAATTGCGCCTACTGTGCCAATAGCGTACCCGAAGACAGCCAACAACACTCCAACGGTTGCCAAAGAAGGGTGAAAGGCGGAAGCTACGATAGGTGCAGATGCAGCCCCACCAACGTTAGCCTGACTTCCCACAGCTAAAAAGAAATAGGGAGCTCTAATTAATTTTGCAACCAAAATCATTAAACCGGCATGGATTGCCATCCAGACCAGCCCGATAACTATAAGTCCCATATTGTCAAAAATCAAGGTTAAATCCATTTTCATCCCTATGCTTGCTACCAAAATATAAATGAAAACACTGCCAAATTTACTCGCTCCAGCGCCTTCATAACTTTTCGCTTTTGTGAAGGAAAGCAACACGCCAATGATTGTGGTTATGGTTATCATCCAAAAGAAGCTAGAATCAAGGAAGGTAAAGATATTGCGGGTAATCCCTTTCGGGATTTCCGCGACTACCGAAGTGAAAAAAGCGCTCAGAAAATCTGCTCCAAAATGTGCAAAACTCACAGTTCCAAAAGCTATTGCCGCAAGAATCATCAAATCTGTCAAGCTTGGGTTTCTGTCAACTTTCTTTGCATAGGTAGATACCTTTTCTTTTAGGCTTTCAATGGCAGAAGTATCAGCCTTTAACCATTTATCAATCTTTGCAGATTTACCAATACCGAAGAGAATTACTGCCATCCAAATATTTGCAACAACAATATCCACAAAAACCATCCCGCCGTACAGTTTTTGGTTATAGCCATAAATTTCAAGCATTGCGGTTTGGTTGGCACCACCGCCAATCCAGCTGCCCGCAAGTGTTGAAAGACCTCTCCAAACTGCATCGGGACCAACGCCGCCAACTGTTTCAGGAGAAATTGTTCCCACAATTAAAACAGCTACGGGACCGCCAATAATTATTCCTGCAGTTCCAGCCAAAAACATAATAAGGGCTTTTGGGCCCAGATTAAAAACACCTTTTAGGTCAATACTAAGCGTCATCAAAACCAATGCTGCGGGCAATAAATAACGGCTGGACATATAATACAAACTTGTACTTCCTTTAGAAACTTCACCGGTATCGGAAATAGAAGTCCATTCCGGAGAAATAACGCCTGCGGTAGTAAGCAATGCGGGAAGAAAATAAGCCATGAAAAGTGCTGGGACAACCCCGTAGAATTTTTTCCAAAAACCATCTTCCCGTGAGGAAGTATAGAAAACGAAGCCCAAGGCTATCATTAAAATTCCAAAAACGATAGTATCGTTTGTAAAAAGAGGGGTGGTGTCCTTAATTAAATCGGCGGTAGTATCTTGCATTTTTGATGGTTTTGCTGCAAAATACAATTATTTTTTAATTCAGTTTATTTTTTAATGAAATCACTGATACTATTAATTAATTCAGGCATTACGGGCAGATTGTATATGTTGTAGGATTTGCTGTTTTCCAAATCATTCCCTTCAATTTTTTTGAAAATGTGATTCATGTTTGGGATGATTTCATATTCAGCATCAGGTTTGGCATTTTTTAAAATTTCAGCTTCTGAAATTTGCACTTGAATATCCTTATCGCCATTAATTATTAGCACGGGTATCTGCAACTTTGCTATTTCGTTTTTGGGATTATATTGCATCCAAGTGTAAACGAATGGCTGAATCTCCTTTCTGAAAATGGAAGCCAGCCCGGGGCTATAGTTGTAGGCCACCCCATTTGCGAGAAGATCATCAAAGGAATCCCTCGCGTTTTCCACCAGACCCGGCGCTTGTTTCCCGAGTTGATCAATAATAACATCATCAATTTCCTGTCCCACACCCGCTATGGAGACAAATCCGTCAGCGCCATTTTGGGCGGCTATCATGCCAATTAACGAGCCTTGGCTGTGGCCAATTATATAGATTTTTGAAAAACGTTCGTCATTTTTAAAATAGTTAAGAACAGCAGCGGCATCATCAATAAAATCTCCAAAACGGATATTTTTTTCGTCAATTGTTCTTTTTTTCATTTGTTTCACAATCCGTTTGTCATATCTGAAAGAGGCAATATTGTTCCCATATAATCCTTCGGCAAGAAATTTCAAGGAATTGTTTTCCATCATTTGTTGGTTCCCATTTCTGTCAGTTGGGCCACTGCCGCCAATAATAATTGCCAATGGAAGTTTTTCAGCGGTTGTTGGAACTATTAGCGTTCCATCAATGAGAGGCGTAATGCTTAAATCTTCAGAATTATACTCTTTGTTTTGCGCTGAAACTATTCCGAAGAAAAAAAGAAAAAGGAGAAAACTGTATTTCATCAAGTAAATTTTAAGTTTATTGAAGGTTAGATGGCCATGCTTTAACAAAGAAATTCCAACTATATTGCTTAGCCTGTGGCTTATCCTTAAAATTTAAAGCTATTTCCACTATTAAATATATCAAATAAAAGCGAAATTGTTTTTTTAAAATTTTTGAAAACTTTTGAATTCATAATCTATCAGTGCTACTATCTTTGCCGGATTGATTATACAACTCATTCAAAAAATAAATAATATGAAAAAAATTGTATTGGTAGTATTGGTTTCCCTGTTTTCAAAAGGTCTTTTCGCGGCAGACGATTGGGGCAAAACGGGACACAGGGTGGTTGGTGAAATAGCAGATGCTTACTTGAGCAAAAAAGCGGAAAAGGAAGTTTCAAAACTATTGAACGGCCATTCTTTGGCTTTTGTGGCAAACTATGGCGATGATATTAAAAGTGACCGCCGGTACGATTCTTTCAGTCCGTGGCATTATGTGAATTTTCCGTTTGGCGAAAAATATGAAACTTACGAAAAGAGTGAAAAAGGAGACATAATTCAAGCAATCAACAAATGTATTTCGGTTTTGAAAAACGATAAAAGCCCAAAGGATGAAAAGGTTTTTTATCTAAAAATGCTCGCTCATTTTATGGGTGACTTGCACCAGCCATTGCACATTGGTTTGGCGGATGACAAAGGGGGAAATGATTTTCAGGTGCGATGGTTCAGTGATGGTACAAATTTACATTCTGTTTGGGATTACAAAATGATCGATTCCTATGAAATGTCTTACACTGAACTTGCAAAAAATACAGATGTGCTCTCCAAGGAACAAGTGGAGGCAATCAAGAAAGGTACTGTTTTGGACTGGATGTATGAAAGCCGTGCCCTATGCGAAAATATTTACGGGCATACGGAAATTGGTGAAAAGCTCGGTTATAATTATATGTATGATTATATGGATACGCTGCGTTCCCAACTTCAAAAAGGCGGCATTCGTCTGGCAGGGCTTTTAAATGAAATTTTCAGTTAAAAAACAGCTATTTATAGTTTTCTTAAGTATATAGATAAGCCCAATACATCAATCCAAATTGTAGCGGAAATCTAAGTATTAATATCCATTTTGGCAATTTCATTGCGGCTTTTTCATTCTGGAGCATGTAAATGTGAATAGGTATGAAAAGCAAAAGCATGATTATTATTCCCCAGGCTGCAGCTTCTTGGGTGTTTTTATTCATAATCATAAATCCCAAAATCATTTCCGCTATTCCGCTTAACAAAACCATACTGCTATGTGCCGGAATATATGGCGGCATAATGCGTTCGTATAATTTTGGTTTTCGAAAATGGTTCATTCCAGCTAGTATAAAAAGAACCCCTATAAGATATTGGTGCCAAGGTAACATAGATATATTTTTAGGTTTTAAAAGTAATCCTTTTGAAGTTTTCTCCAAGCTTGAATTTCCTAAAAATAAAAAGCCTCCCTATGTTTCCATAGGAAGGCTTTCCTTAAATTAATAATCTATGAAAAAATACTACTCTTTAATCAAGCGCTTCACAGTGCTTGCGTTGTCACCAATAATCTGAACAACATAAACTCCAGCGGCAAGGGATGAAACATCCACTGCTTTTTCAGCCTGCATATTGCGAAGGTCTGTCTGGTTCACTAGTTTTCCGTTTATGTCATAAATCATCATTTTCTCTAAAGAAATATTGGTTCTATTAACAAGGTTCACCACATTGGCAGCTGGGTTTGGATATAAAGCCACGCCATTTTCCAATGAGTTTTGGTTCACGCCAAGGATTGATTCAATTGTAAGTTCAAAGTTACAAGTTGAAGTGTTTCCATACTCGTCAGTTGCGGTCATAGTGATAGTGTAAACACCATCAGACAATGCTGTACCTGGAGCAGGATCTTGGGTTGTGATTGTTACAGGATCTGTACAGTTGTCATCTGCAGTGGCTTCGCCAGTTGCAAAATAATCCGGTACAATGTAGAACAGGTTACCAGCTCCTGGATCAACAGTTTGATCTGCTGGACAGGTAAGTTCTGGACCTAAAAGATCTACAACTGTAATTACTGAAGTACAAGAAGCTAAGTTACCACTAGCGTCACTTGCAAATACTGTTACCGTAATAGGTGTTCCTATATCTGCACAGCTAACTTCTGTTACATCAACGGCCAGGATTGTTATACCGCAAGCGTCAAAAGACAATGGGCCACCTGGAATCTCTACAAAGAATGCATCTCCGTCAGAATTTGTTAAAGTAAGGTTCCAGTTTGCAGGATCAAATTGACCACTAAAGCCTGGCATAAAGTTGCTTATTACAGTTTCTGTGTTTCCGAAAACGTTATCATCAGTTTGAGAACGGAATCCAAATATATCACCTGGATTCACAGTTATTGCAGCGCTTCCAGATTGGTTTCCTAACCCTGGATCTGTCAATTGAGTATATGTACCATTCAATAAATATCCAAAACTATCGAATCCTGGGTCTGGGTCATTGGATGTATAATCCCAATCAAACGTAATATTGGCAGCTTCGGTTATGTTGACTGCAAAGTCCGTAAACCCTTCACTTCCAGATTGGTTATCACTACCGATCACCATTACCTCATAAGTTGAAGGCAAACTGGCCAATAGTGCCATTGGGTCAATTGTAGCTGTTCCGTCTGGGCCCAATTCTATTGTTGTGTCTTGACAAACTAATATTGGTGCAATGTTATCAATTACGTTCACAACAGCTGTACAGGTAGAAACGTTTCCACTGTCATCGGTAACGGTAACTTCAATAAGGTTTTCGCCTAAATCAGCACAAGTGAAGTCTAGACCACCACCACCGCCTCCGGTTGTGTAATGAATTGCTCCATTCCAAACACGTGGGCTGAAAGCTGGAGCTGTAAAAGGCACGTTTGAAGCAGCGCCCAAAGTCATAGACATATCAGCATTTGAGAAGTTTTGGTTGCTTCCATCACCATTTGTATATGCGTGTGCATGGGTAGCATCTAATACTAACGCCATACCATAAGTTGTATTTGCGCTTAATGTAATTGAAGATGCTAAAACAGCATTTGAAGGGCTGTCAAGACCAGCCGATGTTCCGGATGCAGTAGCCGCAACAGCGCCCCAAGGACCTGGGTTGCCTTCGTTACCAACATACGTTCCAACTAAGGTGTAAATGTCTACTGAAAACGAACCAGCTTCACCGGTGTTCATATCAATATCAGTAATTTCCAAATCACTTGGCCCAACAGTTATATCAAAATAAACAGCACCTCCTGGGTTACCACCATTGTTTGAAGCGAATAAAGTTGAAAGTGATCCCATAGTTCCACCGCCACCGCCACCAGCAGTAATAGTGTATCCGCAAGCTTCGTTAACACCCGTAACAAGATCGTTAGGATCTACACTGGCCATACCATTAGCGTCTAGATAAACGTCAAGACCGCCACCAGCAGTAGCTTCGTAGGTCAACAAGAAGTTGTCAACGCCAGCACCCCAGCCCCATTCTCCATTGTTGTCATCAAAGGTCCAGCGTACTTGGAATGCAGCATTCGCAAATGCAGAAACGTCAAAAGATTCAGTTTGAATGTCTGGGTCTAGATCATCTTCATAAAGAGCTATTTGTTGCCAAGCAGCACCATCCCACACTTCAACTTCAAAGGTTTGTATTCCAGATTCTTGGAAAGCAACATCGTATCCAACAAAAACATTGGAAGCTCCTGTTAAATCATAAACTGCTGAAAGCAAGGAAACGTTACTTGCAGGTGCGCCCAAGCCGCAATCATCATCATCAAAGAGCATTGCTAAGGTTGGAAAATCATCACCTGTTGGCATATCGCCACTGTTTATCCAGTCACAATTTCCTGTATTAACAACTGTAGACCATCCTGAAGGAAGGCCAGCTTCAAAATCTTCAGACTCGCTGAAGCTTCCAAAACCTCCAATACAGAATACTTCAGGTGCGGTAACGTCCTGAACCGTAACTGTAGAAGTACAAGTGCTTGAATTACCAGAGTTATCCGTAACGGTCATTACAACTGTGTTTGGTCCTGCCATAGAACAATCGAAAGTTGAAATATCAAGAGTCATAGAAGCAATACCACAGTTGTCTGTAGAACCGTTGTCCACATCAGCACCAGTAATAGTTACGGTGCCAGTAACTGGGTCAAGATCTAAGGTAAGATCCTGGCATATTGCCACAGGAGCCTCGTTGTCAATTACAGTAACCGTAAAGTCACAGGTAGCAGTGTTTCCATCGCTGTCTGTTACAGATAGTGTTACAAGTGTATCACCTACTGGGAACGTGCTTCCACTCGGTGGAGTTCCTATAATAGAAGAAGAAATGTTTCCATCTTCATCATCCAGTGCAATACCAACATAGTTTGCCACAGCGCCACAAGTTCCTGCGGCATTGTTTATCACAATATCACCTGGGCATACAATAGTTGGAGGATTGCCAAGTATTTCAGAAAAGTTTATGCAATAGCTTAACAAGGTTCCACTATCGCCACCTGCACCGTCACAGATACTTAGGGTCCAGTTGCCATTGATTGGTTGTCCTGCAAAAGTAGCTGCAAAAGTTCCACCCTCTGCTTGGAAAATTCCTGTAAAGGGAGCAACACCAGTAGTGATGCTTGGCGCTCCGTCCATAAATATCGTATTTCTGTAGTTGTCTCCAGAGCCACCATTTCCACTTGAAAGGTCAAGAGAGGTTCCCATTGGTGAAATTAAAGAAATTGAAAGATCTGAATCCCAAGTATGGTTAAGGTCTATCTCAACACTGTCTAAGGTGTAATCTCCTGGGTTTGTTCCAATGTTTCCAGTTGCGGAAACGGTAGCTGGTGAGGTGGTTGGGCCACCAACACAAGGAAAACCACCAGTTCCTGTTACAGGAATTGGCTGTGGATTGCCGGTGCCACATTCTGAAACAGGACCTCCTGAAACAGGCATATCACACATAATGACACCGCCATTAGGAGCAAAACTAAACTGAATACTACAATTTGCTGCGGAACTAGTATTTGTAAAAACAACTTCAAACCATCCAGGTGCAACTGTTGCTGAAAATGATTGAGTGGCAGAACTACCTACATCCCCCAAATAGTTAGCGCCTTGGTTTGCAGGGTCATAAGGTGTAGTGCTTACACCACCTGCACTTTGGTAGAACATTGCATGTCCATTGGTTGCGCAAGGTGTTGCTCCACTGTTAGGATCAAAATTGACAGTAATACATGTTGGAGCGGCGTCAGAATTATAAAAGCGGATAGCTGTATAATTATAAGTAGTTCCCGCATTAAATATACCGGGATATACTTTTGAAGGACATGAGCTAGCTATAGCATCTCTAAAAATTCGTCCTAGCTGTGTACCTGAACGAACAAAAAAACCAGATGGTTCTGCCGAAAGTCCAATTCGAGTCTCTATTGGACTGGTAAGATCATTGCAGTTGCCTTGTGCAAAGGAACTGAGAGTAAACATTGTTAAAAGTAAGAAACTTAGAAAAGTCCTCACTAAGTAATTTTTTTTCATAATTTAATGTATTTTACAGTTAGAGCATTAAATGTATGTTAAAATTTTCACATTTACCTTAATATATTTAATATTTTATGTTAAAAAAAGAGTATACTTCCTTTAATTAATAAAACTGTTATGAAGTCAATAAATAAAAGCCATTCCGTAAATTTGGAATGGCTTTTTAAATTTTAAAAAATAAAAAATATTTACTTAATCATCTCATAACTTCGTTTTATGAATGCTGTAAGCTCTTCTCCTTTGAGTAAATTTTTGCTTAATCTTGCCAAATCGAGCGCTTGGTTTACCAATCTCTCTTTTTTCTTTTCAGTTTTCGTATTCAAAATTTCGCTCACCAATTCGTGATTGGTATTTACAATCAGATTGTACATTTCAGGGAAGCCTCCCATCCCAAACATACCACCGCCACCAGTTTTCTGCATATCTTTCATTCTTCGCATAAACTCGGGTTCGGTGATAATGAATGGATTTGCATTACTGTCCAAAGCTTCTAACTGTACGCTAAATTTTTCCTTTGGAATAACGCCGTCCAAAAAGGTTTTCAGCGTTTCTTTTTCTTCATCTGAAAGTTTTGAAATCTGGGCATCGTCTTTTTTGATGAGGTTTTCAACGTGATCGCTGTCCACACGTAAAAAAGAGATTTTTTCTTCACTACCTTCCACTTTTTGAAGTAGATGCGTTACTATTGGAGAATCCAAAAGCAATACTTCATAGCCTTTCTCTTTTGCCGCTTCAATGTAGCTGTGTTGTTCTTCTTTATTTGAAGCGTAAAGAATCACGGTATTTCCATCTTTATCTGTTTGAATATCTTTTATCTTTTCCTTTAATTCTGAAAAAGTATAAAAAGTGTTGTCAACTGTTGGATAAAGTGCAAAATCCTGCGCTTTTTCGAAGAACTTATCTTCCGTCAACATCCCGTATTCAATAACGATTTTAATATCGTTCCATTTCTTTTCAAAACCTTCACGGTCACTATTGAAAAGACTTTTCAACTTATCTGCAACTTTTCGGGTAATGTAACTTGAAATCTTTTTCACTGCGCCGTCAGCTTGCAAATAGCTTCGCGATACGTTCAGCGGAATATCCGGACTGTCAATTACTCCGCGGAGCATCGTCAAGAATTCGGGCACAATTCCTTCCACGTTATCAGTTACGAAAACCTGGTTTTGATAGAGCTGGATTTTATCTTTTTGAATGCTCATATCGTTCGTCATCTTAGGGAAATAAAGAATTCCGGTAAGATTGAACGGATAATCAACATTTAAGTGAATGTGGAAAAGCGGCTCTTCAAACTGCATTGGGTACAGTTCGCGATAAAATGAATTGTAGTCCTTATCTTCCAATTCAGTTGGCTGCTTAGTCCAAGCTGGGTTTGGATTGTTGATAATGTTATCAACTTCCTGTGTTGGCGCTTTGTCTTCTTCTTTTGCACCTTCGGGTTTTGGAAGTGTTTCGGTGCGCGTTCCAAATTTGATTGGAATAGGCATAAACTTGTTATACTTCACCAACAACTCACGGATACGGCTTTCTTCTAAAAACTCTGTGGAATCTTCCGCAATGTGAAGGATTATCTCAGTGCCTCGTTCTTTTTTATCGGCTTTTTCCAAAGTGAATTCCGGCGAACCATCACAAGTCCAATGCACAGCGGGTTCGTCTTTGTAGCTTTTGGTGATAATTTCCACTTTTTCGGCAACCATAAATGCAGAATAGAAACCAAGGCCGAAATGACCGATAATTCCTGCATCTTTTCCGTTTTTGTCTTTGTATTTTTCAATGAATTCCTCGGCGCCGGAAAAAGCGATTTCGTTGATGTATTTTTCAACTTCGTCTTTGGTCATCCCAATTCCTTGGTCAATAATGCGAAGTTCCTTTTTCTTTTTATCGAGCTTCACTTCAATCATTGGGTTGCCGTATTCCACGCCTTCAGCTTCGCCAATGTTGGCCAAATGTTTCATTTTTAATGTGGCATCCGTTGCGTTTGAAATTAATTCACGAAGAAAAATCTCGTGGTCGCTGTATAAAAACTTTTTTATCAGCGGGAAAATGTTGTCCACTGATACATTGATAGTTCCTTTACTCATATTTTCTATTATTTATTACTTATTATTACTTTGAAATAATACGTAATAGTCAAATAAAATACCATAGCGAAAATTTCTGCCACCTTGTCACAAAAAACTTTAACAAAACTTTGTTTAATCCATTAACAATTTCACTAAACAAAGAGTAGTATCTTTACGAATAGATAATTGAATATAAAATTGCTATGAAAAAGTAAAATATTCTATTATTTAATTGGTTAGGTTGTTTAAGAAGGGCGCATCTTTTGCGCCCTTCTTTTGTTTTAGATGACAGCCCCTCTTTTTTTACTATGCATGCATACTATATAAAGTGCAATTTGTTTCCTTGAAATACAGCAGATACTTATCTTTCCGCTTGATTTAAAACATACATAGATGTACACTTCAAAAATTACTGGTTTGGGTTATTACGTACCCGAAAATGTGGTTACAAATGATGATCTCTCAAAATTGATGGATACGAACGATGCTTGGATTCAGGAGCGCACTGGCATTAAAGAAAGAAGGCATATAAAAAAGGGTGATGGTAATTCTACATCGGTTATGGCGGTTAAGGCCTCAACCGTTGCTTTGGAACGCGCCAAGCTTGTTCCCAATGATATTGATATGATTGTTTTTGCTACGCTAAGCCCAGATATGTATTTTCCGGGCTGCGGGGTAGAAGTGCAGGAAATGATGGGAATGCGCACTATTCCAGCTTTGGATGTTCGCAACCAGTGTACGGGTTTTGTTTATGCACTTTCTGTGGCAGATCAATTCATTAAAACAGGTATGTATAAAAACATATTGGTTATTGGCAGCGAAAACCATAGTGGCGGATTGGATTTTTCAGATAGAGGTAGAAGTGTTTCGGTTATTTTTGGCGATGGCGCTGGTGCTGCCGTAGTTTCAAGAAATGAAACAGGTAAAGGAGGTATTCTCTCCACGCATCTTCACAGTGAGGGCCAGCATAAAAACGAACTTTCACTAAAAGGCCCGAGTACCGCACATTGGGTGCCTGAGATTATTGCCGAAAACAACCAAGAGGACATTCCGTATTATCCTTATATGAATGGACAGTTTGTTTTTAAACATGCCATTGTACGTTTTTCTGAAGTAATAGAGGAAGGCTTGCAGGCCAATAATCTGAACGTAAAAGATATTGATATGTTGATTCCGCATCAGGCCAATCTTCGTATTTCGCAGTTTATACAGCACAAATTGAAATTGACTGATGACCAAGTCTTTAATAACATCCAAAAATACGGAAACACCACTGCGGCGTCCATTCCAATTGCATTGACCGAAGCGTGGGAAGAAGGCAAGATTAAGGAAGGCGATTTAGTGGTTTTGGCTGCCTTCGGAAGTGGTTTTACTTGGGGAAGCGCTATTATTAGATGGTAATTATAATAAAATTGAAAATTAGAAAAGCCTCTCAAAAGTTTGAGAGGCTTTTATTTACCTAAAAAAGGTATAATTCGTTAAAAGGCTAATTCAAATAAATTATAAAAATGAAGTTTTAGGTATTTATTATATAGACGAAAAAACTTCCGTGATAGTTTCACCTCAACACATTATTTAACAGAACAATAACATGGCGAGCCTAAAAAAACAAACCCGAAGCATAAACTTCGGGTTTGGATCTTTACCGCTATTATTAACACTAACCATCAACGTAAAAATTTTCGCAGTAAAGAATAAATTCTAACTACTATATAGACGTCCAAAGTTTCGGAATGTTTCATTGACAATTTCATTTTAACGAACATTTATGAATTGTTGAAAAAGAGTATTGTAATTTTCAGAAAAACACAATAATGAAAAATACATTGGTTCTTGGCGCTAGTCTAAACCCCAGCCGTTATTCAAATCTTGCAATCAATAGATTGGTGAATTATGGACACACCGTAAAGGCTGTTGGTTTAAAAGAGGGAATTGTTGCCGGAGTTGCAATTTCTACTGAAAAAGAAAACTTCAAAAATATTGATACGGTAACGCTTTATTTGAATCCTAAAAGACAGGAGGAGTATTATGATTATATAATTTCGTTAAAACCGAAACGCGTCATTTTCAATCCCGGAACTGAAAATCCCGAGTTTTATGAATTACTTCGAAAAAACAATATTGAAACAGAAGTTGCCTGTACTTTAGTTCTTTTGGGAACGAATCAATACTAGTCCTAAAAAGGTAAGCGCGCCGTTCAATATCAATATGAAAAACCCGAATTCAAAGTTTAAGTATTCGTTGGTAAGATAACTAATTCCATATCCAAAAAAAGGAGTTAAAATAGCAACCATTGGTACGAATTTATCCTTCACATTCCATTGTGTGAAAAGCCCATAAGCATATAAACCAAGCAGCGGCCCATAGGTATAACCAGCAAATACAAAAAGTTTTGCAATCACGGAATCATCTGCGATTATATATTTGAAAATCATGATTACCGCAATCAATACTAAGGAAACCAAAATATGAATTAGTTTACGAACGCGCACTTGTTTCGCTTCGTCATATTTTTTTTCAATTTCAAGTATATCAATGCTGAAAGAAGTAGTCAACGCAGTTAATGCACTATCTGCACTACTATAAGCTGCGGCAATCAAACCTAATATAAATAATACAGCAACGCCAATCCCGAATTCATTCATCATTGCAAGTGTTGGGTAAAGTTGGTCTTTGTGGGCGTCTATTCCGTTTTGAGATGCGTACACTGTCAACAATAATCCCAGAACCAAAAACACGAAGTTTACAATCGTTAGTACAATGGTAAACCAAAACATATTTTTCTGGGCATCTTTTAGATTTCGACATGTCAAGTTTTTTTGCATCATATCTTGATCAAGTCCTGTCATTACAATTGCTATAAAAGCACCGCTTAAAAATTGTTTTATGAAAAAGTCACTTGATTTCCAATCATCAAAAAAGAAAACCTGACTCATATCGCTATCAGCAATAAAAGTAAAAAGTTTGCTTCCTGAAAGCCCTAAATCTGTGGAAACATAATACACGGAAACCCCAACGGCTACTAACATAAAGAGGGTTTGTAGTGTATCTGTCCAAACAATTGTTTTTATTCCGCTTTTGAAAGTGTAAAGCCAAATCAGCAAAATAGTAATCGTAACGGTTACCCAAAAAGGAATGTTAATTGCGTCAAAAATCAAACTCTGCAGCACAACTGCCACTAAATACAGCCGAAAACTAGCGCCCACAACACGTGATAAAAGAAAGAAGGAAGCGCCGGTTTTATAGGAATACTTTCCAAAACGACCTTCCAAATAGGTGTAAATTGAAGTTAGATTCAGCCTGTAATAAAGCGGAAGTAATACCGTGCCAATAACCGCATACCCCACAATATAGCCTAATACAACTTGAAAATAACTAAATTTTGAAGCTTCTACCCAACCAGGAACAGAGATGAAAGTTACCCCGCTCAAAGAAGCGCCAATCATTCCGAATGCAACCAAATACCAAGGTGATTGTTTTCCGGCTTTAAAAAAATCGGCATTGCTTCCGCCTCTGTTGGTTAAAAAGGAAACTAAAATCAGTATCAAAAAATAGCCAACAATTAAAAGGAGTATGTGTAAGGGTTGCATAAAAATTAAGACTTCAATGGTTTAGGTTATTTTTTTTGGTAAAAATACAAAGTTTGTTTACCACACCATTTTTATTTTTAATACTTTTGGAATTCTTGAATTAATAAATACATAACTTCCTAAAATTTAATAAGATGCGTTTTAAACTATTACTTCTTTTTACATTATTTCTTGGTTCTTTTGCCAGTCAGGCGCAAGAATATCTACAAATGATCGATGCCGGTACGTATAAGGTACAGGATATTATTGACAGTGCGGAATCCTATTTTGCAAATAGAGACAAAGGCCGTGGAACTGGTTACAAACAGTTTAAAAGATGGGAATACAATGCCCTGCGTATGGTAAAGGAAAACGGTTACCTTCCAACCACACAAGAGCGTTTGAATGAACTGGAACATTGGAACGCATACTTAAATAACACTGCAGCAAATAGAGCAGTGCTTCCGGATAACTGGCAAGAATTGGGGCCTGTGGAGTGGAACGCTACTTCTGGATGGAATCCTGGAGTTGGAAGAATTACTGGTTTAGCCATTGATGAAGGTGATATAAACCATATGATTATTGGAGCCAATACAGGTGGAGTTTGGAGAACCACAGACGGCGGCCAAACATGGACACCTTTGAGTGACTATTTTTCAAACCTTTCAGTTTATTCTGTAGCAATAGATCCAACAAATTCTGATACATACTTTTTTGGTTCTACAAGTGGAATGATATTTAAATCAACTGATGCGGGAGCAACTTGGAATTTATTGGGAACTATAGGAAATAGTATCGTAAATAAAATATTGATTAACCCTTCAAATACCAATATGATGTTCGCAACTGCGGAAAATGTTGGAATATATAGATCTACAGATGGAGGGGTTAATTGGTCTCAACCTGTGTCTGACAATAGAGGTTATGATATTGAATTTAAACCGGGAGATCTTTCAGTGGTATATGCTTCAGGAAGTGGTTTTCACAAATCTACTGATGGAGGAGCTACGTTTACTACTATAGGTGGCTTTTCGTCTGGAGCCAAAATGATTGGCGTTTCGGCAGATGATCCCAATGTGGTTTATGTTTTGGAAGCTTTAAATAATAGATTTGGCGGTTTTTATACTTCAAGCAATAGTGGTGGCAGTTTTACAAAATTAAACCACGGAAGTCTTAACTTTTTCGGTTATAGCACTAGCGGAAACGACAATAATGGTCAAGCGCCACGTGATATGGGTATTGCCGTAAATCCAAATAATGTAGACGAGGTTCATATTGCTGGTTTGCTTACTTGGAGGTCAACAAACGGAGGTGTTAACTTTACTTGTACTTCTGACTGGATTCCTGGAAACGCCGCTTCACAGAACATTGGCTATTGCCATTCTGATGTTGACGACCTTCAATTTTATGGAACCACTTTGTTTGCAATAACAGATGGGGGAATTTATAAAGCTGAAAATACAGGTACGGTAAACGCAAATTATTACGAAGATCTGACCACCGGATTGGGAATTCGTCAATTTTACAAAATAGGTATTTCCCAAACAGCAGATGTAATTGTTTCTGGTGGATCGCAAGATAACGGAACGTCATTTTATAAAGCAGCAACAGGATGGAAAGACTGGTTGGGAGCAGATGGTATGGAATCTTTTATTGATAAGGACAACATCAATTTGTTTTACGGAACTAGCCAAAATGGTCAAATGTATAGAAGTGGAAATGGCGGAAATTCGTATACTGGTCTTAACGAACCCGGAAATGGTTCTGGAAACTGGGTAACACCTTTTGAACAGGATCCTGTTACTACTAATGTAATTTATGTGGGCTATAACCGTGTTTACAAATCAACAACCAATGGAGGTAGTTGGACGAGCATTTCACAAGATTTTTTAAGCAATTTAAATAATTTGAAAATCTCTCCATCAAACAATCAGGTAATGTATGTTTCGAGAGGTCCATTCCTATATAAAACAGAGGATGCTGGTGCCACAGATTGGGTACAAAAAACATTCCCAGGAGGTACAGTAAATTCAATTGCCATTCATCCAACAAACCCTAACAAAATTGCACTTGCAATTAACGGCAATAGTCGTGTAGTTGTTTCTGAGGATGGTGGAGATACGTGGATAGATTATAAAAAGAACCTTCCAAATTTTAGCGCATTTGCAGTAGTTTGGGATAATAATGGTGAAGATGGACTTTATTTGGGAATGGATTATGGAATCTATTATATAGACAACACGTTCACAGATTGGCAACCATACAGTAACTTATTGCCAAATGTGTATATAAATGAATTGGAAATCAACAACGTAACAAACATGCTTTATGCAGGAACCTATGGAAGAGGTCTTTGGGTTTCTCCTTTAGTAGAAGGTACAGCAGGAGTGGAAGATAGAATTTCCGAAAACAGTATTGCTATATACCCAAACCCTGCAACTTCAGAGTTTACGATCGCATTACCAAAAACATTGAAAGCCGAAGTGAGAGTTTTTGATATCACAGGAAAACTACTTATTTATGAAGCCGATGCATTAATAGCGAACAAGCATACGGTTGACGTTTCATCTCTTTCCGCTGGAACATATTTTGTTCGTCTTAATACGGAAGAAGGAAGCGCAACAAAAAAACTGCTTATAAACTAAGAACCTTTTTATTTATTGGAATGCTTCAGGAAAAATCTTTTTTCTGAAGCATTTTTTTTAACTTGCCCACAGGAATTAGGCTATGGAATTTTCTTCAAAACTTCTTGAAAATGCAGTAAACGAAATGTCCCAACTCCCCGGAATTGGAAAGCGTACCGCTTTGCGTTTAGTGCTTCATTTATTGAAACAACCCAAGGAACAATCACAAAAATTAGCCGCTACTTTGGTTAAAATGCGCGACGAAATAAACTTTTGTGCAAACTGCCATAACATTAGCGATTCAAAACTTTGTGAAATCTGCGCCAATCCGCGCCGCGATGAACAATTGGTCTGCGTGGTTGAAGATATTCGCGATGTAATGGCTATTGAAAATACCAGTCAGTATCGCGGCCATTACCACGTTTTAGGCGGAAAAATTTCGCCAATGGACGGCATTGGCCCCGGCGATTTGACCATTCCATCTTTGGTTGAAAAGGTAAAGGAAGGAAATATCCGTGAACTTATTTTTGCGCTAAGCTCAACAATGGAAGGCGATACCACAAATTTTTATATTTATAAACAAATTGAGCCATACAATATAACCACTACTACCATCGCCCGCGGTATTTCTGTGGGGGACGAACTGGAATATGCAGATGAGGTTACCTTGGGAAGAAGTATTTTGCACCGCATACCGTTTGAAACTTCACTAAAAAGCACCTAATCTTTGAAACTCTCCGTTGTTATACTAAACTATAATGTTCTCTATTTTTTGGAGCAGTGTATCCATTCTGTCCAAAAAGCAATAGAAAACTGGGATGCGGAAATTATTGTGATTGATAATGATAGCAAAGACGATAGCTGCGCAATGGTCAAAACGCTTTTTCCGAATGTTGTTTTAATTGAAAATAAGGAAAACGTAGGTTTCAGCAAGGCAAACAATCAAGCCGTCGCCGTAGCAAAAGGCGAATATGTTTGTATTTTGAACCCAGATACGGCAGTTTCGGAAGACACTTTTAGACTTGCAATTGAATATTCAGAAAGTATTGAAAACATTGGGGCATTGGGTGTTTACTTAATGGACGGCACCGGAAACTTTTTGCCCGAAAGCAAGCGGAATCTTCCCACCCCGAAAGTTTCGTTGATGAAGCTCACCGGCTTTGCAAAAAAATATTACTCAACCCATATTTCAGAAACTTCTGTAGGGGAAGTTGAGGTTTTGGTTGGCGCTTTTATGCTATTAAAAAGAAATATTTATAATGAAGTTGGCGGTTTTGATGAAGATTATTTTATGTATGGCGAAGACATCGATCTTTCCTATAAAATAACCAAAGCTGGTTATAAAAACCATTATTTGGGAAGCACTACGGTTTTGCACTACAAAGGGGAAAGCACCAAAAAAGACGATGCTTATTTTGAACGATTTTACGGCGCAATGCAAATTTTTTACAGAAAACATTTCAATAAAAATTTTCTGTTGGAAAGTTCTGTTTCGGCTGGAGTTGCTTTGGCAAAAAAAGCCCGGAAAATTTCTTCTGAAAAGAAAACAAAGCCAGTTCCAAAACTTGAAAGAAACTATTTTTTTACGGAGAATATTGAGCTGCTTGAAACAATTTCTGCAACTACAGCGACGGTTTTTCAAATGGTTTCAAAAAATATGCATCCACAGATAATGTTGAAAAACAGTCTGTTGGTTTTTGATGCGGAATATATTTCCTATAAAGAAATCTTCAAACTGATGCAGCAATTAAAGGGCAACGGCAATATTTTTAGGATACGCCCGCCCGGCTGCAATTTTATAATAGGGAGCGACCAAAGCGACGAAAAGGGTGGTGTGGTTGTTTTTTAAGAAATTTGAAACCCAAAACGAACAATTTTTAACTAATTTTGCAAGGTTTTTAAAACAAGCACTTTTGTGCACACCAAATTCGACATTGAAATTATATTATGGCAAAATTTGAATTGAAATTACCCAAAATGGGCGAAAGCGTTGCAGAGGCAATACTTACCAACTGGCTAAAAGAAGTGGGAGACACTATTGAGGCAGATGAAGCGGTACTTGAAATTGCGACCGATAAGGTTGACAGTGAAGTGCCAAGTGAAGTAAATGGGGTTTTGGTTGAAAAGTTGTTTAATGTAGATGATGTGGTACAGGTAGGGCAAACAATTGCCATAATTGAAACCGCTGGCGAAAGCAACGGAAGTGAAAAAGCTGTTACTGAAAACGCTCCTTCCGCCGAGATTGTAAAGGAAGTTGAAAAACAAGTTGAAACTGCCAAACAAGCTACTCAGGCTCCAATTGAAAATAACGGCGATCGTTTTTATTCGCCTTTGGTTAAAAATATAGCTGCAGCCGAAAATATTTCACAGGCAGAACTTGATGCAATTTCTGGTACCGGAAAAGATGGCCGCGTGACCAAAAACGATATTTTGGATTATGTTGAAAACCGTTCTTCAGTAAAAGCACAGCCACAGCAAGCCCAACCACAAACAGTAGTTGAAGCCAAAAATCCTGAAACTGCGAAAGCACAAACTTCTGAACCCGCAAAACCAAAAACTCCTGTTTCGGTTAGTGGGGAAGATGAAATTATTGAAATGACCAGAATGGGCAAACTTATTGCGCACCATATGGTTGAGAGCACGCAAACTTCCGCCCACGTCCAGTCTTTTGTGGAGTGTGATGTTACCAACGTTTGGAACTGGAGAAATAAAGTGAAAAATGCTTTTGCAAAACGCGAAGGCGAGAATTTGACTTTTACCCCAATATTTATGGAAGCCGTAGCGAAAGCTTTAAAGGATTTCCCAATGATGAATATTGCTGTTGATGGCAATAACATCATTAAGCGTAAAAATATAAACTTGGGAATGGCTGCTGCGCTTCCGGATGGAAATTTAATAGTTCCTGTAATCAAAAATGCAGATAGATTGAATTTGGTTGGAATGAGCAAAGCGGTAAATGATCTTGCTGGTCGTGCCCGTGAAAATAAATTGAAACCAGACGAAATTCAAGGTGGAACCTATACCGTTACTAATGTTGGAACCTTCGGTAGTATTATGGGAACTCCAATAATCAATCAGCCGCAAGTGGGTATTTTAGCTTTGGGAGCTATCCGCAAAGTGCCTGCTGTAATTGAAACTCCGGAAGGAGATTTCATCGGGATTCGCCATAAAATGTTCCTTTCGCACAGTTACGACCACAGAGTGGTAAACGGTGCTTTGGGCGGACAATTCGTAAAACGGGTTGCTGATTATTTGGAAGCTTGGGATTTAAATAGAGAAATTTAAATTCACACCTATTATAACCTAAAGAGGTTGTTTAAAAAGTAAAATCCCTTCGATTTGTCAGGTCGAGCGCAGTCGAGACCTAATTGTAAGTCTGAAACATAGTGTTCTCGACTGCGCTCGAACTGACTCCAAATTACTTTTTATACAGCTTCTTTTTCTTTTATCTTCCTTCAAAACTTCAATAAAAAGTATCTTTGCACAACAAAACAAAACAATGGAACTTAATTTAAAAAAACCAATCTGTTTCTTCGATCTTGAAACCACGGGAATTAATGTAGCGACGGACAGAATTGTTGAAATAGCAATCTTAAAAGTATTCCCAAACGGAAATAAGGAAAGCCACACTTGGCGCGTAAATCCTGAGATGCCTATTCCGGCAGAGTCTTCTGCAATTCATGGAATTACTGATGAAATGGTTGCCGACGAGCCAACTTTTAAGGAATTGGCTCCCAAAGTTTACACGTTGATAAAAGATAGTGACTTGGGCGGATTTAATTCAAATCGTTTTGACATTCCGTTATTGGCCGAGGAATTGCTTCGTGCAGAAGTGGATTTTGATATGAAAAAAGCAATGTCCGTTGATGTGCAAACTATTTTTCACAAAATGGAAAAGCGAACCTTGGAAGCAGCCTATAAATTTTATTGCGATAAAGATTTAAAAGATGCCCACAGCGCTGCCGCAGATACAAACGCGACCTATGAAGTTTTAAAAGCGCAGCTTGATAAATACGGTGAACTTGAAAATGATATAAACTTTCTGGCAGATTTCAGTTCGCATAGGGATCACGCAGATTTTGCAGGATTTATAAGTTATAACGAAGAAGGTGTTGAGGTTTTTTCCTTCGGAAAATACAAAGGCAGTTTGGTAACAGAAATTATGGAAAAGGATTCCGGCTATTTCGGGTGGTTGCTAAATGCGGATTTCCCGCTGTACACAAAAAAGGTTTTGACGCGAATCCGTCTTCAAAAGTTAAACACAAAACTTTAAAAGTAAAATGAAAATAATCTGTATTGGCCGCAATTACGCAGACCATATTAAAGAACTGGATAACAACAAACCTTCAGAGCCAATTATCTTTTTAAAACCGGACACCGCAATATTGTTAAAGAAGCAGCCGTTCTTTATTCCAGAGTTTTCAAATGATGTGCATCACGAAGTAGAATTGTTGGTCCGAATCAATAAAATCGGGAAACATATCGATCAAAAATTCGCCCATAAATATTATGACGAAATTGGTTTGGGAATAGACTTCACCGCAAGAGATTTACAAGCTGAATTAAAGGAAAAAGGCTTGCCGTGGGAAAAAGCAAAAGCATTTGACGGAGCCGCGGTAATTGGAAATTTCATAAAAAAAGAAAAATTTTCAGATATAAATAATATAGAATTTAGCTTAAAACGCAATGAAAAAATAGTCCAAAAAGGCAATTCTATGCTGATGATGTGGAAAATAGATGCTTTAATCGAATATATTTCAAAATATTTTACACTAAAAATAGGAGACATTATCTTTACCGGAACTCCCGCAGGTGTTGGCAAAGTTGAGGCCAATGATGTTTTGACGGGATTTATAGGTGAAAGCGAAATGTTTTCCATAAAAGTAAAGTAGAATGACAAAGTATTATGCAAAGGAAAATCTTAGTGAAATCGCAGATGGCGATCAAGATTTTTTAGAAATATTGGCCCAGACATTTTTGGATGAAATTCCTCCGGATTTACGTTCCATGGAAGAGGCTATCCAGAATGAAAACAGGGAATTGGCATACCAATTCGCACATAAAATGAAACCGAATATTGAAATGTTCGGGATTGATGCACTTAAAGATATTACCAGCATTGAAGCGTGGTCCAAAACTTCCAAAAGTAAGGCGGCGGTTCTTCCTCACTTGGAAAATGTACTTACAACATTGAATCACGTATTCGTTGAGCTGAAAGAAGATTTCCAATTATAAAAATGCTTGCAGAAATTATAACCATAGGCGATGAGATTCTCATAGGCCAAATTGTTGATACCAATTCAGCATATATTTCCAAAGAACTTAACAAGGTAGGGGTAAAGGTGTATCAAATTACATCTGTTCAGGACGATCGGACACACATTTTACAAGCCTTTGAAGATGCCAAAAAACACGCCGACCTTGTGATTGTTACTGGTGGACTGGGCCCTACAAAGGATGATATTACCAAACAGACTTTTTGTGATTTCTTTGAAGATGTTTTGGTAGAAGACCAAAACGTGATTGAAAACGTAAAACAACTTTTCAAAAAATATCAATTAAATAAACCGTTGCCTGCAAATTTTCAGCAAGCTATGGTTCCCTCAAAAGCTACAGTCCTCAATAATCTCCACGGCACCGCTCCCGGGATGTGGATGGAAAAAGACGAAGTTGTTTTTGTTTCGCTTCCCGGAGTTCCCTATGAAATGAAACATCTTTTGCAAGGTGAAGTTTTGCCTAGAGTAGTAAAGCGTTTCAACCGACCTTTTATATATCACAAAACACTTTTAACATACGGGCTGGGAGAGAGCGCTATTGCCGAAAGAATTGCCGATTGGGAAAACGATTTGCCGGAAAATATAAAACTTGCATACTTGCCTTCCTTGGGAAAAGTTCGTTTAAGGTTGTCATCTAGCGGAAATAATGAGTCGGTTTTACAGGAAAATATTGATTCAAGAATGGAAGTTTTAAGTGAAATGCTTTCAGATATCGCCATTGGTTATGAAGACGAAACTAGTATTGTTGGCAGAATTGCGCACATTCTCAATCAAAAAAATCAGACTTTAAGTCTAGCTGAAAGCTGCTCTGGAGGCGCTATTGCCGAGCAGATTACTTCCGAAGCAGGCGCGTCATCTTTTTTCCTGGGAAGTATTGTTCCGTATAAAACCGAACTAAAAACGCATATTCTTGGGGTTCCTTCTTCCTTAATAGAAGAATATACTGTGGTAAGTATAGAAGTGGCAGAAAGCATGGCGGCGAATTGTTGCAAGCTTTTCAACACAGATTTTGCTATTGCGACTACTGGAATTGCAGGCCCAACAAAAGGCGATGCCGTAGATGAAGTTGGCACGGTATGTATTGCTATTGCTTCGCCCAGAGGAATTGTTTCAGAAAAGTTCAGCTTTGGAAATGACCGTTTTCGCGTTATTAAAAAGACGATAAATAAAGCTTTCGAAATGCTTCTAAAAGAAATTTCAAAAAACTAATTTTCTTTTGTTGTACATCACAAAAGAATTACTTAAATTTGCACCCTGTTTTAAAATAACTTAAAAAAGTTAAGGAAATGTCAAGAGTTTGTGAACTTACCGGAAAGAAAGCGATGGTTGGAAATAACGTGTCGCACGCGATGAACAAAACCAAACGTAAGTTTGATGTAAATTTGCTTAAGAAGCGTTTTTATATTCCAGAAGAAGACAAGTGGGTAACCCTTCGTGTTTCTGCTTCTGCGATAAAAGACATCAATAAAAAAGGTATTTCTGCGGTTATGAAGGAAGCTCGCGAAAAAGGCTTTTTAACTAAATAATTGCAATAATCAATAAAGTCTGTTACAATGGCTAAAAAAGGAAATAGAGTACAAGTAATTTTGGAGTGCACAGAGCACAAAGAGTCTGGCCAAGCCGGAACTTCACGTTACATCACTACCAAAAACAAAAAGAATACACCGGACAGAATGGAGTTGAAGAAATTCAACCCAATTCTTAAGAAAATGACGGTTCATAAAGAGATTAAATAATATAAGTCATGGCAAAGAAATCAGTAGCATCGTTACAAACAGGTTCAAAGCGTTTAACCAAAGCAATAAAAATGGTTAAATCGCCAAAAACAGGAGCTTATACATTTACTGAGTCTATCATGGCTCCAGAAATGGTAAATGACTGGTTAAACAAAAAATAACCAGCTTAAAATATTCAGAAAAAGCCACTTTTTTGCGAAGGTGGCTTTTCGTATTTTTGCTCACCCCTTCCGTCTTTAAAATTGCCCGAAAAGCAATTTTAAAGCCACCTTCCCCTGAATTAGGGTAAGGAGCATAAAGTGGGACAACTGACAACCGAAAACCGACAACTGAAAAAATGAGTTTATTCAAAAAAATATTTTCCAAAGAGAAAAAAGAAACACTTGATAAAGGACTTGAAAAAACAAAGACTTCCTTTTTTGACAAACTAAGCAAGGCAGTTGCGGGAAAGAGTAAAGTTGATGATGATGTTCTGGACAATCTGGAAGAAATACTAGTTTCCAGTGATGTTGGCGTAAATACAACCTTAAAGGTAATCAACAGGATTGAAGCCCGGGTTGCCAAAGATAAATATTTGGGAACGGATGAATTGAACCAAATTCTTCGTGAGGAAATTGCGGGACTTTTAAGCGAAGTAGATTCCGGTAACGCCACAGAGTTTGAAGTTCCGGAAAATAAAAAGCCATATGTAGTGATGGTAGTTGGGGTGAATGGAGTTGGGAAAACCACAACTATTGGAAAGATGGCATATCAGTTCAAAAAAGCTGGTAAAAAAGTAGTTTTGGGAGCTGCTGATACCTTTCGCGCTGCAGCAATTGACCAGCTTCAAATTTGGGCTGACCGCGCAGATGTAACTATTGTAAAGCAAAGTATGGGCAGTGATCCCGCAAGTGTAGCTTTTGATACGTTGCAAAGTGCCGTAAACCAAAATGCCGATGTTGTTATTATTGATACTGCGGGAAGACTTCACAATAAAGTGAACTTAATGAACGAGCTTACAAAAGTAAAACGCGTTATGCAAAAAGTAGTCCCAGATGCACCCCACGACGTACTTTTAGTATTGGATGGCTCTACTGGGCAAAATGCTTTTGAACAGGCAAAACAGTTTACCGCTGCTACCGAAGTTACTTCGCTTGCCGTTACCAAACTAGATGGAACCGCGAAAGGAGGGGTTGTAATTGGTATAAGTGATCAGTTTAAAATTCCTGTGAAATATATTGGCGTGGGCGAAGGAATGGAAGACCTTCAGGTTTTCAATAAATTTGAATTTGTCGATTCTTTTTTCAAATAAATGGAAAGTAAAGCACCTAAAAATTACAAGGATTTTTTCAAATATCTTTTACTGGCCTTGATAGCCTACATTGGTGGATTAACGGGCTATCACAGTTTTAAAATAATTGAATATTTCATAAAACCCGTTCCAAATCCATTAATGCCTTTGGGAATGTATAAATACATGGCATTTCCATACATTTCTTTTATTCCTATTCTTTTGGCTTTATTATTTTTGGGATTTTATTTTTATAAAAAGGAATATTTTAAGAAAGGCCCCATTATTTTTTATATCGTATTAATTCTACTTTTTCATCTTTCGCAAAGTAGCCTCTTAAATTTTTTCGATAGTTTTAATCCGTATGGGTAATAAAAAAAGGGAATTCACGATTGTTTACTAATTCGAGAATTCCCTTTTTTGCTTACAGCTTACAGCTATTTTAAAGTGTTTCTTTCAGCCAACTAAAAAACTCTCTTTGCCAAACAAGCGCATTCTGCGGCTGCAGCACCCAATGGTTTTCTTCGGGAAGATAGAGAAGTTTGCTTTTTATTCCCTTTAACTGTGCTGCTTGAAAAGCGCCCAATCCTTGTTCGATTGGCACACGGTAATCTTTTCCGCCCTGAACAATCATAATTGGAGTGTCCCATTTATCAACATAGGTGATTGGGTTGAATTCATTGAATGATTTTTGTGCAGTGGCGTTGTTTTTATCCCAATATGCCCCGCCCATATCGTGGTTTACAAAGAATAGCTCTTCAGTTGTTCCATACATTGCTCGGGTATCAAAAACGCCGTCGTGGGCGATAAAAGTTTTGAAACGTCCGTCGTGATTTCCAGCCAACCAGAATACAGAATAACCACCGAAACTAGCACCAATTGCACCAAGACGATCTTTATCAACATAAGCTTCTTTTGAAATAGCGTCAATAGCATCGAGGTAATCCTGCATTGCTTTTCCACCCCAATCTCCGCTAATGTCCGCATTCCATTGCACGCCATGGCCTGGCATGCCGCGTCGGTTTGGCGCTACAATAATGTATCCTTCCGAAGCCATCAATTGAAAATTCCAGCGAGTGGAATAGAATTGAGATAAAGCAGATTGCGGTCCGCCCTGTGCATAAAGCAAGGTTGGGTATTTTTTATTTTTATCGAAATTGGGTGGAAGAATTACCCAAACCAGCATTTGCTTGCCGTCTTTGGTAGTAACCATTCTTTTTTCAACTGTTGGCAAATCAAGCTTTCCATAGAATTCATTATTTACTTGTGTAAGTTGTTTGAAAGTTTTGCTTTTCAAATCAAATGAAAAAATTTCCGAAGCATGGTTCATATCCGTGCGCGTAACAATCAACTGGCCGTTGTTTTCGGCAACAATACCCGTAACGTCAAATTGTCCCTGTGAAAGTTGTTCAACAACTGCCATTTTTCGGGTTTTTCCGGGATAATCAACTTTAAAAATTTGTTGCGTTCCGTCAACCGGAGCCGTGAAATAAATATCCTTATTGTTGCTTGCCCAAAGAAATCCGTTAACCGTTCCATCCCATTGAGAAGTAAGGTTTTGTTTTACGCCATTTTCCAAAACGATAATATCATTTTTATCAGCTTCGTAACCCGGAGTTTTCATCTGTAAATATGCCAAAGCTCCAGCTTTTGAAAATGCTGGCTGGGTGTCATAACCTTTGTTTTCTTCGGTTAAATTCTCCGTCTTTTTATCAGAAAGATTGTATTTGTAGATATCTGTATTGGTACTAATTGCATAATCTGTTCCTGCCGACTTTTTACTTACGTAATAAATATTTTCGCCTTTTGGCCCCCAAACATAATCTTCATCGCCGCCGAAGGGCGCTTGTGGGGTGTAATACGGCTGTCCGGGCGTAATATCGGTTTCTGCTCCAGTTTTAGTGTCTTTATAAAAAACGTGATTGTAGCTACCATCATTATAGGTGTCCCAATGTCTGTAATCCAATGATGTATAAACGTAGGCGTCACTTTTAGGCAAATCTTTGTAAATATCTTTTCCAGCTATATCTTTTACGTGAACGGGTTTGTTCATCAAAAGATACTGTCCGTTTGGCGAAAGATTTTTGTTAGCAACTTTTGCTTCGTCTTTTGAAATTTCAGTGAAATTTCCACCCGCTACAGACATTTTGTAATATTTTGAATCAAAACTGTTTTCTACCATATTTGGAGTGGAAACCTTATAAAACAGTTCTTTTCCGTCATTGGAAATTCCAATGGGGCTTACTTTTTTCACCTGCCATAAAAGCTCCGGTGTCATTGTTTTTTGGGCATACAAAAAGCCAGCGCAAAGAAAGGCCAGCAGGAATGTCATTTTTTTCATTTGGATTGATTTTTAAGAAGTGTAAAGTTACTTAAAAAGTGGCAGTGTTCAGTCTTAGTTGGCAGTAATTGGAATTTGGGTCTTCGACAAGCTCAGACTGACAATCTTTTAATTTTGGAATTTGTGATTTGGGATTTGTTTATTTTTTTTAGTGGTATCTTTGCACACTTTTTAAAATTTAGAATTCGGAATTAAGAATTCAGAAGTGAAGAGTGCAGATTCAAAAAAACCAAAAATTCATAATTTATAATTCTGAATTCATAATTAAAAGAAATGCGTACCAAAACCCTAAAGAAGAACAAGATAAATGTTGTAACCCTCGGTTGCTCCAAAAATGTGTATGATAGCGAAGTATTGATGGGCCAACTGCGCGCCAGCAATAAGGAAGTTGTGCACGAGGAGGAAGGCAATATTGTGGTGATAAATACTTGCGGTTTTATTGCAAATGCCAAGGAGGAAAGTATCAACACCATTCTTGAATTTGTTCAGAAAAAGGAAGAAGGTTTGGTAGATAAGGTTTTTGTTACGGGCTGTCTTTCTGAAAGATACAAACCGGATCTTCAAAAGGAAATTCCGAATGTGGATGAATATTTTGGAACAACGGAACTTCCCGGTCTGCTAAAAGCTTTGGGTGCCGATTATAAACACGAATTGATTGGCGAACGTATAACCACAACCCCAAAAAACTACGCATATTTCAAAATAGCCGAAGGCTGCGATCGTCCGTGCTCGTTTTGCGCAATCCCTATTATGCGTGGAAAACACCGAAGCACGCCAATGGAAGATTTGGTGATTGAAGCAGAAAAGCTCGCTGCAAAAGGTGTAAAGGAATTGATTTTGATTGCACAGGATTTAACCTATTATGGGTTGGATTTATATAAAAAAAGAAACCTTGCTGAATTGCTTCAAAAACTTGTAAAAGTTGAAGGAATTGAGTGGATTCGTTTGCACTACGCATTCCCCACGGGGTTCCCGATGGACGTTTTGGAAGTGATGCGCAACGAACCTAAAATCTGCAATTATATCGACATTCCGTTGCAACACATTGCAGACCCAATTTTAAAGTCGATGCGCCGCGGAACCACAAAGGCGAAAACCACAAAATTGTTGGAAGAATTCAGAGCAGCGGTTCCAGATATGACAATCAGAACTACTTTGATAGTTGGTTATCCCGGCGAAACTGAGGAAGATTTCCAAACCCTAAAACAATGGGTAAAA
This sequence comes from Aequorivita soesokkakensis, assembly GCF_001641085.1. Taxonomy (GTDB): domain Bacteria; phylum Bacteroidota; class Bacteroidia; order Flavobacteriales; family Flavobacteriaceae; genus Aequorivita; species Aequorivita soesokkakensis. The sequence goes on from NZ_LXIE01000002.1 coordinate 37,435, forward strand.
GATATGCGCTTTGAGCGTTTGGGATGTTTTACATATTCTCACGAGGAAAATACACACGCTTACAACCTTGAAGATGATGTACCCGAAGATGTAAAAATGGATCGCGCAAACGAGATCATGGAAATACAAAGCCAGATTTCTTGGGAATTAAACCAACAAAAAATAGGCAAGGAATTCCGTGTTGTGATTGACAGAAAGGAAGGTGGCTATTTCGTTGGAAGAACTGAATTTGACAGTCCAGATGTTGACAACGAAGTATTGATTAATGCCGAAGAAGGGTATTTGCGGACCGGAGAATTCTTTAACGTAAAAATCACTGCTGCTGAGGATTTTGATCTTTATGCTGAACTTATAGTATAAATTTCACTCTCTTCTCTGCGAATCTCCTTACCCTCCGTGTAACTCTGTGAAATAGCTATTACGCTGAGTTACTCAGAGAATCGCTGAGATACACAGAGAAACTTGAAACCCGAAACTTGAAACCCGAACTTGAAACCCGAACTTGAAACAACTTTTAATAATCGGCCATACATTTCCAGAGCCCAGCACCACAGCGGCGGGAAGCAGGATGATGCAGTTGGTTGAATTGTTTCAGGAAGAAAATTACCAAATCACTTTTGCCAGTACGGCAACTTTTTCGGAACGAACTGAAAATCTGGAAACTCAAAATATTTCAGTAAAAAGTATTCTACTGAATGATATTTCTTTTGATGACTTCATTAAAGAATTGAATCCCGAAATTGTAATCTTTGACCGCTATATTACCGAGGAACAATTTGGTTGGCGCGTTTCTGAAAATAGCCCGAATGCCTTAAGGATTCTCGATACGGAAGATTTGCATTTCCTGCGAAAGGCTAGGGAAGAAGCAGTGAAAAAAAATAAATCTGTTTTTGAAGCAAATCTTTTTACGGAAATAGCAAAACGCGAGATTGCGAGTATTTTACGCTGCGATTTGTCACTTATCATTTCAGAATATGAAATGGAACTGCTTCAAAATACTTTTAAAATTTCTTCAGAAATACTTTACTATTTACCATTTTTGGTCGAGACGGTTTCTGAAAACACCACTTCTTTTGAACATCGCCACGACTTTCTCGCAATCGGGAATTTGCTGCATGCCCCAAATGTAGATTCAGTTTTGCAGTTAAAGGAAATTTGGCCAGAAATTAAAAAACAGCTTCCAGAAGCGGAACTTCATATTTATGGGGCGTATGCGCCGCAGCAAATTCTTCAGTTGAATAATACAAAGGAAGGTTTTATCATAAAAGGCTGGGTGGAAGAAGTGGAAAATTTGATGAAAAATTATCGCGTACAATTGGCGCCCCTACGTTTTGGCGCGGGTTTAAAAGGAAAGCTTTTGGACGCGATGCGTTTTGGCTTGCCTTCGGTAACCACGGAAGTTGGCGTGGAGGGAATGTGCGGTGAAGTTCAATTTGGAGGAAGCGTCACCACTTCAAAAGAAGATTTTATAAATGCTTCCGTAAAATTATATTCCGAAGAAAAGCTTTGGAGCCAAGCACAACAAAACGGTTTCGAAGTCATAAAACAGCGTTTTCAAAAAAGCCTTTTTTCAGAAGATTTTAAAAAGCACATTCGCATTCTTTCGTTAAACCTTGAAAAACATCGCCAAGAAAATTTTATTGGGCAAATTCTTCAGCACCACAGTTTGCAAAGCACAAAATATTTGAGCAAGTGGATTGAACTTAAAAACACCAAGTTTTAATTTTAGGATTATAGTTCTGTTCCTAACATTTTTCTATATTTTTAGTTCCAATAAAAACTAAATTAAGGGAATGTTGAGAATGGATAGACCTGTTTTTTCTTTAAGGAAATTATGTTTTTTTTCAATTTTTCTTTTATTTTCTTCAGTTGCTTATTGCTGTACCTGTAAGGATTATAGAAATACCTCCGTTTTGGAACGAATAAACACAACCGATGCGATTTTTGAAGGAACGGTTTCAAAAATTGACACACTGGACAAATCCACAATAAGCATTACTTTTTCAATTACTAGAAAAATAAAAGGAGTTGATTCCCTGAGTTCCATAAAAATCCAGACTGCTAAAAGTGGTTCTTCATGTGGTTCCCATTTTGAAGTGGATGAGCACTGGCTTATTTTTTCAAACTCTCAATATACAGGGCTTTGCTATGGAAATTTACTACTTTACGATAACTCCTTTAAAGACTTTAATCTTGAACCAATTTCAAAAAACTATAAATTTTATTATACCAAACTTAAAAAATTCATCAACCAAATTGCCGATGCAAAAACTGAAATTGAACTGACCGAAGTTGACGAAAACAATACTATAATTGCAAAAGGCAAATTAGATTCAAACAGAAAACCTATGGCCGATTGGTTTTACGTGAAATATATACCCATACCTCACTAAATGAAAAAAATACTACTACTCCTATTTTCAATTTTCCTTCTTTCTTTTGTTGGCTACAATCCAAACTCTGAAAAACCCAAATATTTTGAAGGGCAAATTACCTACGATATTGAATATGCACCCTATGAAAAAAGGTTTAAAGCTGAAAAAATCAAAAAGCATTTAGGTTCAAAAATGGTGCTTACGTTTAAGGACGGGGATTATAAAAAAGAATATTTTGCACCAGATGGCAAGCTATTACAAGTGCGTGCTTTGAATTTAAAGGAAGAAAAAACCTATCTAAAACTTCACGATTCCGATACGATTTTTTGGTTTGATATTACTAAAAATGAATCTTTTACAAAATTTGAGATCTTAAAGGATAGCACGGTTTTTAATTATCCCTGCAAAGTGGTTAAAACAAATACAACTATGACCATTAAAAACTTTAGCAATGAATCAGTTGATTTGGATGCAATGTATCTATATGCAATAGATTTGCCTATTAACGCGGCTTGGTATGAAAACTATTATGAAGGCAATTTTAATGAAATTGCGAAAGTTGGTGAAGGAATAGCTTTACTGTCAATCATTAAAGGACTCTATTGGGAACAGACCATTAAAGTAACTTCTGTTAACAAACGCAAAGTAAAACGGTCTGAATTAACGATTAAAATTGACAAGGATGCTCCGTTAAAAGAGTTATAATAAACGTGAAAAGTAAATATAAAACCATAACAATGAAAAAAACTCTTACAATAATATGCTTACTCTTTTTTTGTTCAATAATCCATTCCCAAACTGATACCTTACAAGTAAAGCTGGATTCCATCATCAAAGAAGCGAATCTATTGTATAGTTATGAAAAGGCTACTTGGAGCGCAACAGATTTGGCTTATGAAGATGAAAGAATCAATACAAATATCGGGGCTTATATTGTCCATCACTCCAACGATTCAATTTTTGTGACTTTTGCCGACAAGGAATATAAAACCCAAACAGCCCAATATTCCTATAATCTGAATAATTTAAGAGTGCCGGCCAAACAGGATTTTGAACCCAAACCTCTTTCGGAAAAGAGCTCCAAGCTTTTTGAAGTTAGAAATGAAATATTACGTCAGTTAAATGCCGATCCCGCAAAGTACGGTTTGAATTTTCAAAAAGATTTTAACCCCAACCCAGTTTTAGTAAGCGCAAACGGAAGCTATAGACTATACTTAATTATTGGCACTGCAGTTCCAGATGTAATTCCCTTTGGAAATGACTATTTGTTTAATGCTGACGAAAACGGAAAAATAACCGATTGGAAAATATTCCATAAAACCCTAATCGCTTCCCAAGTTAAAGGTCCCGAAGGGCAACAAGTAATTTCCGTGGTTCACAGTCATTTAAAAATGACTCCCTATATTTCCGCCACAGATATTTGTACTTTTAGATTATACGGGGCCGATTTGTTCGGCTTGGAAGAATTTGCAGTGTTGTCAACCGCTTTAAACAAATATTTCACCTATAATGCTTCGCAAAATAAAATTACTGTAACGGATTTATAGAATGAAGGTAAATAAAACATGAAACCCGAAATGAAAACAATAATCACAGCTCTTTTCCTAACACTATTTTGTTCCCTTGCTTCCAAAGCACAGACCAATATGGTTTATGGTGAAATGCACTCCATTTTTTTGGAAACACCAAAAGACTGGGTTCGGGCCACGCATCAACAGTTGCCCTATTTTATAAAACCAGACAAGAGTGATGTTAGTGAAGATACTTATATGTATGTATATGGCTTAGATTACAGCTTCCAGCCGGAAGCTGATGAATGGATTGAGGCTAACAATATATCCATGGTTGAAGCTTTTCCAGACATAAAGATAGAAAGTCTAAACTTAAAGTTTGACAATATCGTTAATGAGGGTTACCTCACAGGAAATTATACAATAGTTACCTATGAATATCCCAATAAAAAAAAGGAAGCATTGTTAGCTATTGAATGCAGAAACACTATCGCCACGGTTGTTTTAGCCGCAAAGGACGCTGCGGAATTTGATAGTTATTTAAACGCGTTTATTGAGTTAGTGGAATCACTTAAAATTTTAAATACTGTTCTGAAAGAGGAATAGTTTTTTGTTGCTATAATAGAAAACCTATAAATGAAACAATATACAAAAGCGTTCGCCTGACCAATCATCTTCTACCAAACTCATTACAAAATTTAAAAAACCTTGAAAGTGAGGGTAGAAAAGCAGCTTGAAATTTTGTACTAAATTTGAATTTATAGCGTATAAGTATATCATTGAACTGAAAATTGAGCAAGACTATGAAAGCGGTAACCGTTATTGGTTGTGGTATTGTTGGTTTAACTTCCGCAATCAAATTGCAGGAAAAGGGATTTCAAGTTACCATAATCGCTAAAGAGCGTTTTGATAAAACACTATCCAGCAAAGTAGGCGCTGTTTGGTTTCCGTTTGAAATCCATCCCAAAGAAAAAGCAAACAAATGGGCCGCACATGCCTATAAAGAATATCAAGCGGATGTAAAAGAAGGAAATGGCGTTGCCTTTTTCCCTTTTGTTACAGCCTATAACGAAGAAAGCAATAATGATTGGACACTGCTTTTGCCAGAGGGAACAGTTAGAAAAGCATTGCCTTCAGAATTGCCAAAGGGAATAAATAATGCTTTTATTTCAACGGTTCCTTTGGCAGAACCACAGTTGTATCTACCTTATTTATTTAAAAGATTTATAGAAAATGGAGGCGTTTTTAAAGATCAGGAAATAACAAATCTGGAAGAAGCATCCACTTTAAATACCTTCGTAATAAACTGTACAGGCTTAGGCGCAAAAGAATTATGTAATGATACTGATTTACAGCCGATGCGTGGGCAAATCCTACGGTGTAAAAAAATGGATATTCCGTCCTGTGCGGATGCTACAAAAAAAGGTGCGTTAAGTTATGTGATCAACCGTAGTGAAGATTGCGTAATCGGCGGTACGGATTACGAAAACGATTGGAATATAAAAGTTGAAAAAAGCGATACGGAATTAATTATAAATAGGCTATTGGACGGCGGCTTATCGCCAAAAGCACCGGAAATAATAGAGGAAATTGTGGGCCTAAGACCAAAAAGAAGCGCCGTCCGTTTTGAATTTGACAAAGACTTCCCTAATATATTTCATAACTATGGTCACGGTGGGGCGGGTTTTACAGTGGCTTGGGGATGTGCTATTGAGCTTGCTGAAATATTCGGTTTTACTTCTTAAACACTAAAATTATGGACATACTTTCAAAAGAAATTTCGGATTACAACAATTCGCAAACAGCAACGGACAAAACAATTTGTGAACTACTCGCAAAGGAAATCTGCACAAATTTGCCCGAGGCTCAAAACAAACTTTGGCACGGCCATCCCGTTTGGTTTTTAGATGGCAATCCAATTGTAGGGTTCAGCAAAGAAAAAAAAGGATTGCGGCTTATGTTTTGGAGTGGTGCCGACTTTAACGAAGAAGGCTTGGAAGTGAGGGGTAAAAAATTTAAGGATGCCTCTAAGTTTTACCAATCAGTAAACGAAATCAATACGGAAGATTTAAAACGTTGGCTGGAAAAATCAAGGGCAATACAATGGGACTATAAAAACATAGTAAAACGAAAAGGGGTCTTGGAACGATTAAAATAAAAAATTACAAACCCATCTTACGCGTTTTATAAAATTTGCCGATTTAAGTTTTTAGGTATATTTGAAATTAGACTATAAAACATATACTGTGGATAAACACTATAGTTTTTATGCATATTTAAAAACAAGCCGAACCACGAAAATGGAAGAAATTGGAATTTATATACTCACCATCACACAACTCAAAATTTTATAAAAATGAACATAAAATTTACTTTATTCCTTTTGCTATTATCTAGTTTTACTTTTGCACAAGAATCAGCGCTATTTGATAGAAATTTTCACCATCGTACTGATGACCAAGAAAGCAAGAACAGAAGGGAATATTTGCAAAACGACAGCCTTATTGCAGTTAAGGACTTCTATGAAAATGGATTGGTCAGAACGGGAGAATTTTACGGATTTACCGATCTAAAAAATTTGGATGAATTTATTTGGTATAACGCCAACAGACAATATGATAAAAGTCCGCAATTAAAAATTGAAAATAGAAAGGGAGTGGTGAAATATTATGATAAAAACGGAGCAGTTACTTCGGAACAAATCTTCCGTGAGGACGATGTGAAATACGTACAGTTTTGGAACAACAGCATACCGTGTTTGGTTTACGGAACGGGTAAACTTCAAAGTGCCTCCACCGAGAAAAATGAAGTGCTCGTGAGAATATTCAAAGACTCCGTAGAAACCGAGGGGTATATAATTAGAGAATTAAAAAATGATACTATTTATTATAAAACTGATACCCATGCCTATCCCAAAACAGGATTGCAAGCCTTTTATAGGGACTTGGCGGAAAATGTAAATTATCCAGGCTTTGCAAACCTTCTGGGTATAGATAAAAAAATAACGATAGAATTTATAGTGGATGAAGAAGGAAATTTGATAGATTTTGAACCGGTAAACAACAAAAGTTTGAATTTTGAGAAAAAAGCGATCAAGAAATTAGAAAAGATGCCCAAATGGATTCCGGCAACTTTAAATGGTAGAAATGTAAAAACAAGATTCAGGATCCCGTTAACATTTAAGAATTAAACGCTCCATTCGGTTTAGCTAAGCTGAATCTTTAATTTGTATTTGTAAATTTGGCGCTTAAAAAAAAGCAACAAATTTAACCCAAGCACTTAGCGTGTAATTGAAAAAGAACATGACGCTATTACAAAGAAGACTCTTCATACGCAGAGCATTTACCTTGAAAAAGGGAGAGTTAAATATTAAATCATCAGATTTAACCAGCTCTGAAGAAGTGAATATTTCCTATGAAGAAATTGACACCTCTAAACTTATTTTCAAAAAAGGGACAGACAATATAATGATATTAATCACTGTAATATTTGGAGGATTTTTTGTCATTTATATGTTGAATCCAGATAATTATAAAGAAGCGGGGTGGTTTGGAACTGCACTTTTCATTTTTATTCTTGCATTTTTTAGTGGTTTGATAACCTATGTAAAATCTAAAAACGTGGCGTTAATCCCGACGGTGAACCACGGCTATATTGAAATGTTTAATGGGAAACCAAATCAAATAGAGTTTGATGCATTTTTAAGTGAGCTAACCAGCAGCATAAACTCCTACCTTAAATTAAAATACGGGACCATTGATTTAGATATGCCCCTGGAACCTCAATTAATGGGTTTATCGTGGTTAAAGGATCGTGAGATTATCACCCCAGCTGAATTTGAAAATTTAAAAAAAGAACTTATAAATAATGGGCGAGAGCATAGCGCCATAGGGTTTCATAACTAGTATATGTTACCCTAGGTCGCCGTAGTTACTAGAATCTAAAAATCACTTCATAGCAAAAACCGCTTCCAGCGGTTTTTTTTATTGAAAATTTGGAAAATAAAAATGCCAAATCAAAACCTCTTGTCCCACAGCCGCTCTGGGCCGACTCTATGGTGTTATTGGGCAAGTGATAATTTGCTATCTTAGCAAAGACATGGAAAATAAACTGCATGTTGATATTTATTAGTTGTAAATAATGCGAAAAAAAATACCGATTGAATAAAAAATTGAAAATCTTATTGTCAATTTTCCTAATAATTATTTTAGGTATATTTATCTACGAGGAATATTTTCTCACTAAACGATATGAATTTAAAATTGATAATTATCAAATTAATGTCAAGGCGGATGAATGTGAAACCTGTTATTTAGATTGGACAATTAACAACTATATTAAAATATCTGACTTAACAAATAAAACGAAAACCACAATTGAATTTTATACTGAAGGTCCGAGACTTGAGTTTGGACTGAATGCCGATAAAACTGAACTGATTATTAATTGTCCTGGTTTTGATACTAAAATTGTGGACTTAACTAATCTTAAAGAAATTGAATTTGTAGATTATAACGAAATGCAAAGCAAAATTTCTGACTTTGAAATTATGGTAACAATCAACAGAAAAAAAGAATTGTTCGAATTAGAGCATCCACAACCACCAAGCATAAAGTGGGAATGATTATTAAATTAAAATTAGGCGAAAAGCACTATTTACAACACCGTATATAAGCTATGGCTCGGTCTGTCCACACTTGGAAAATCCTACGGATTTTCCAAAGCCAGTTTTTATCAGGAGAGGATTGTGCCGAGACACGCCACAGCTCATATACAAACACGTTGGCGGTAATTAAAAAATGAACATTCCAAAATACATTCTCGTAATAGCTGCCATAATAATTATTTCAATAATTGGAATGGGAATTTATTTTGTCGGTCAAATTAGCTCAACTTATCCACCTATTGAGACTTATAAACTGAATTACTCAAAACTGCAATTTGAAAACAAATTAAAAAGTATCGAATTGAAAGATGAATATAAAGTGTCATTTACCGATACAACTGGAGTTGACCCTGACAGCGAATACAATTATTATTTTAATATTTTGGATAAGCAAACCAATGACAAATATCTATTGACATTTAAAGCTGACAAAACTTTTTTTAAAGATGAGCAAGTGAAATTATCATTAATTGGACTTACAAATGAAATGACGAATAAAGTTGTTTATGAAATTGATTCCGACTCCGAAAAGGTAAAAGAGATGTTCGAAAATAAACTTTTATTAGAAATTGAGAAATAACTACCGCCAACAATGCATAACCGCAATTACGGCGGATTCGACTGCGTCCGAATCCACGCATAATTGCTACCGTAAGTTCTTATCCGAAAAACATTAAATTTAATCCCGTAGCTGCGGTTATACTAAACGTTATGTGTAATTAAAAAATGAAATGTGAATAATACTAAAATAATAAATTTTATAAAGAATTCAATAGCCGCTTTATCTATAATAGCACTTTATTATATTGTTAATGAATACGATGATATTAACGATTATTACATCCAGAAAAAAGAGAATTATACTGACCTGAAACAACTGAATGCTCAAATATTGGACATTTATAAAATTGACTTGAAATCGAATGAGCAACTTGTTGAATTGAAAATGAAAGTTGATTATGACGAACATATGATTAATGCATCAGAACCCAACACTCAATTTTCTGAATACTATTTATGGATTTTAATTGGTTTGTGTTGGTTGTTTATTTTGAGTAGACGACTTGGGAATTCTAAAAAACCTGCCAAAAATAAAACTGAAATTGAATAAAAAACTACACACAACAATGCATAACCGCAATTAAGGCGGATTCGACTGCGACCGAATCCACGCGTAATTGCTAACTTCCGTGCTTAACTGAAAAACCTCGTATATTTATCCGTAACTGCGGTTATACCAAACGTTAGCAGCAACTCTAACACGACTTTACAAAGATTAAACAGACCGACAATGAAATTGAAAATACTTTTACTTCTGAGCATTTTATCTCTGTTGACATCGTGCAACGGACAGACGCCTGATAAGAAAAATAACTCAAACCAATTTATAAATGGCGATACAGTAAAAGAACTTGGAAGTAGTATAATGGTTGTTTACCAAGACAAAAAAAACGTTTATTGGTTCGGCAGTTGGGAAACAGGAATTTATAGATTTGACGGAAAGGCATTGATTAATTACTCAACAAAACACGGTTTGCCAAACAATAGAATTGATGAAATAAAAGAAGATAAATTAGGGAATATTTACTTCGTTAGCTGTTCCCCTCAATCGACAATTGTTAAATTCAACGGGCAATCATTTACTACAATTAAAGCAACCCAAAGCAATGAATGGAAGCTTCAACCCGATGATTTATGGTTTAGAAATGCTTACCAAACTGAAAAAGTATATAGGTTTGATGGTAATACTTTTTATGAATTGACATTGCCAAAACCACCTAGTCTTCCAAACTCATTTGAAATCTACAGTATTTATCAAGACCAAAAAGGAAATATTTGGTTTGGTACAAACCCTGTTGGTGTTTGCCGATACAATGGAAAATCATTTGAATGGATTACCGAAGAAGATGTGACAGAATTTCGCAACGAAGGTGCAAACGGAGTACGTTCAATTACGGAAGACAAAAATGGAGACTTTTGGTTTAATACCGAAAACCGTTATAGTGTTTACGACAGTATAACATTAAAAAGCAATGAGTTTTATACAAGACACGAAAGCATAGGCAGTTTAGATGGGAAAAACACAAGTGGCCTAAATGAGTATCTTTCAACAGTAAGAGACAACGAGAATAATTTGTGGTTTGTAACTTATCGAAGTGGTGTTTGGAAATACGATGGGACGAAAATTACTCATTATGCCGTTCAAGATAACTCACAAGATATTACGCTATTTAGCATTTACAAGGACAACAATGGTGACCTTTGGCTTGGAACACACGAGAATGGGGCATATAAATTTAACGGTCAAACATTTGAGAAATTTAAACCATAACAGAAAAAAGAGCAGCTGCTAACAGCGTGTTTAAGAAATAGCGGGTTTAGAGCTAAATCAAAGATCGGCGCTTTTAATAAAAGTCAGTACCAAACTGAAAGTGAAGTGCTTTTTAAACCGCTACTACTCATAAAAGCAAAACGTTACCAAACATTAAAAATCCATCTTTAGGCAACAATTTCACAATATGACAATAACTATTAAATTAAGCACCTCAGAAAAAATAATTGTAAGCAAAAAAAAATGACAGATCTTAAAAGTTTCATTCTATTACTATTACTACCATTATTTAATTTAAACGCTAATGCCCAAGAAGCAGAAATGCTGGAGTGTGCAAATCAAGGTACGGTTACGAACGATAATTACAATTCAGAAATTCCATTCCGATATATAGATGGTTATATTTTTATTGACATTGTTCAGAACGGTACGGCATACAATTTTCTTTTTGATACCGGCGCAGAAGCAACAGTAATAGATAAGTCAATTATAGATGAGTTTCAATACAAACCATATTCTACATCAAGTATATCTGGGCCATTAATTACAAACCAAGACGTTAATACAATTACGCTGTCAAGTATGTATGTTTCAAAAGTGGAATTTATCAATATTGGCGCTGTTTCAATTGATATGAAATTTGCAAAGCCTATGTTTTGTGCCAAAGTAGATGGTATAATAGGCAGTACTTTATTAAAAAAATCCAAATGGCAAATAGATTATGAAGAGAAAGTTATTCGTTTTTCAGATGCTATTTCAAAATTACTACCTCAAGAACCAGCATACAAATTAACAACCAGCCTTCCTGCACAAGGGTGGGGAACTGAAACCATAGCACTAAATATAGATGGGTATGTTTCTCAATTTAATTTTGATACTGGAAACGGTCGTGAGAGTATAGTTTTAAAACCGAGCGAATTAAAGAACTTTATTGTAGCGGACAAAAATTCAATCATAGAATACGGATTTACCAAATCTGATTTAGGCTATAAATTAATTGCTGAAAAATTAACCCTTGGAAACCTGCAATTAAGCAATCAAAGTATAAGCTTTCGAAGAGATGTTGGCAACTTTCAACTGGTGGGAAATCGGTTTTTAGAGAATTTTTTAATCACAATTGATTGGGAAAAACATCAGTTATATTTAGAACCCACAAAAAACATGGGTCCAGATGCAATGGTAGGGTTTGAACTGAATTTTAAACCAAACTTTGAAACCAACGAAATAGAAATCGTTACCGGATTAAAAGCTTTTACAAAGAAAAATAAAATAAGAAAAGGAGCTACGCTTTTAAAAGTTAATGAAACCGATATTTCCAATTTTTCACACCAAGAATTTTGTGATTTTTGGAATATGGAGTGGCCCAAAATAGTTGATGCCAAAAAATTAAACCTTGTCATTTTACAAAAGGGAAAGTCTAAAGAAATTAGTATTACTAAAAAGAAACTTGCGTAAAATAACTTGTAGTAGCAACATATATAAGTTATGGTATGGACAGTGGCCACTTAAAAATTTTTAGGAGTTGCTTTCTGCCAATTCGCTGCGCTCGTGTCCTGCGGAAAATCTACACCACCCACAACCGCTCAAGACGGTTTTTTATAGAAGATTGATAACCCAAAAAAGGGGGAAACCCCTTAAAAAAAATGGGGGATTTCCCTCTTGACTGGTATTGATTTATTTTAAAAATTGAGGTATTGTTTAACTTTTAAATTTTAAGCTATGGCAAATTTATCAGAAAACAGACTCAATGAAGTCTTAGACCCCGCAGTGCTCACCACTGCGCTCACCGCCCTTAACGATTTTATGGCAGCCTTACCAGAAGGCGCCCTAAACGATGACCAACGCCGTCGCTACACCGGTATGGATGTGGACAACCGCGTGTTTGTGGAAACCGTGATAAACGTAATGCGCGGCAGTGGCGCCAACGTGCTTCCTGCAAGCTTCCAACTGCTTACCCTGCAGAACGACAACAATTTGTTTGGGCAGATTAAGATGGTTAGCGAGCGCACCATGGCCCTGCAGCGAAAACTGGATGATCTCCTGCGCATTGCCGCACACGAGGCCTACACATTTGCGCTAGCCGTTTACAAAATCTATGAAGCCCTTAGCGAGGCAGGCAGTGAAGAAGCCCGCGCGGGTTATGAACAGATGCGCGAACGTTTTATGGGGCAGGGAGGTTCCCGGCCTACAGATGGCGACGACACCACAACTTAATTTTTAAGACGTGGGAAAAAGCGGTTCTTCCCGAACCGTTTTTTTAGCAACTGGTTTTCATGAAAATCATAGTCTAAAAGTCAATAAAACTTACAATTGGACTAATACTATTGATTATTGGACTAATAAAACTGACCACAAGACTAATTAAATTGACCTTTAAACTAACAATTCTTGCATTTAGACCAATACTATTGACTATCTAACTAATGTAATTGACTGTCTAACTAATAGTATTGACTATCTAACTAATAAAACTGATTGTTTGACTAATAAAATACAGCATTATGGCAACAAATAAGTTTAAAAAACAGAAAAACAGCCCCCACATAGGGGAAATGCTTTCCGAACGCATCAAGAAAAGGCGCATCTCAAAAGCAGCCGTTTCGCGGGTACTGCAACGCGCTCCCGAAACGGTGCACAGGTTTACCAAGCGCCCCTCCTTACAGACCGAAATTTTATGGCAGCTATGCACCGTAATGAAACACAATTTTTTGCAGACCTCGCCGCCCAGCTGCCGCCAGACTTTACCACCAACGCCCCAGACCCCACGCTGCCCTTGCAGGAACGCATTGCTGTGCTGGAGGAGGAAAATAAGGTGTTGAAAACTAAGGTGGAAACACTTATGGCGGTGGTGGGGAAGGGATAAATTTATATATTAGCAGATACATGCGAAATATACTGCATATTGATATGCTAGTTATGGCCAAATTTGATATGAGCAATAAGAAAAAAAACTACTCTACTTTAAAGGAATTTGTTTTAGGTTTAATGATATTCCTTCTTGTATTGTCTTTGTGGTATTATTCGTGGACTTATATTGACCACAATATTTTTTCTTCAGATTTAAATTTAACTGATACAGAATCTAGAGGATTGTTTGGGGATAAATTTGGGGCAGTAAACGCATTATTCTCGGCCCTAGCTTTTGCGGGGATAATCTTTACCATTTTCCTTCAGAGAAAAGAATTAAAGCTGCAAAGACAAGAACTAGTCGAAACAAGAAGTGAATTCAAAATAAATAGATTGACAAACATTTTATTCAGGCAAATAGAGCTTATAAATAATCGAATTTCAGAGTCAAGGTTCTATAAGAGTAATGTTAACGAAATTATTACTGACCAATATTCAATTGAAAAAATAATTTCTGTTTTTGAGGTTATAGAAAGATTGGGAGAGAAAAACAAAAAAGATTTGAATCACAAGATTAATATTAATTCCCCTAAAATCATTGGACTTCTCACTTCGGTTCACTTTTCATTTCAAAGTTTTGAAAAACTGCTCAATCAATCCGGGTTAGAAAAACAGGAATTTGAACAACTCAAGAGTTTGTTGAAGGAGAATATAAATCCAAGTTTGTTCAGCTTACTTAATTACAGATTTCAATATGCCGAAAATATCTCATCAGATGATGCCGATATTCAAGAAATTGCAGAAGGAGTTAAACAAATAGAATTGTCTAAAATGAAATATTTATTGGAATTCTAAATAAATAAACTGGCCACAACAATGGCTACAAGTAGTGGCTTGTTATCGCCAACTTTGAAAATTTCTGCCGAATTTCAAACTTTGTGTATACTTGCAAAATTAAATGCTAAACCACGCTAATACTCATGGCCGAGAACGTTAGCAACACGCTGAATAATTTATGGAAAACAAATTACAATCTGATTTAATTCAAAATTTTACCAATGCTAAAGAACAAAGAGACAATGATTTAAATTTCGCTATCATTTCTTTAGCAATGCAAAACTTTACTGTTTATTTGATTAAAGAAGGTAATGAGGAAATCAAAGAAATCAAAAAAGCATTAAGTTACTATAAAGATTCTTCTATAAGTTTAAAAAAAAATGGAGTCGAATACCAAAAAATATTATTTGACAAGATTTACGTTAATTTCTATCAAATTTTTGAGGAATTCTGTTACAAAAACATGTTATGCTTATTTTTAAGATTACCGAAATTTTTAATGAAGGATGAGATTAATGTGTCATATAAAGACATATTTATGCAAACGGACATTGAAATAATAAAGCAAAATATTGTTGAAAAAAGAGTAAAATCTATTATTCAGAGTTCAAATATTTATGGAATTATTAAAAAATTCAAAACCGTTTTTGGAATAGATTTTAAAATTGATAAAGAATCACAAGATAGGCTGTTTATTATTTCTCAAAATAGAAATCTTTTGATTCATACTAAAGGAATAGTAAATAATATTTATATCAGCGAATTAGAGAAATTTGGTCTAAGAACCGACTTAAAAATTGGAGAACACATTTTAAAAGGATATAACAATTTTTCAGATTTTCACGATATAGAATATTTTATAGAAACGACTATTGAATCAATAACTGCAACTATGCTTGTAGACATTAATAGATTAATAAATTATCATGAAAATTTGAAATAACAATAAAAGCTATTACCCCCCGCTAGCGCGAGCGTCCCGCTCGTGTTTTTTAAACCTTGCAATTACTTATGGAATTTAAAAAAGCTTTTTTCATACTCATTGTTTTTGCAGTTATAAGCTGTGATACTGAAAAGTTTAAAACTGCTGATGGAATTGAATTAGAAGTTTCTTCATTGATTGGAATGGATGTATTCGATATAGCCTATGAATATAGCAGGGTTAGTCCCGAAACATTGACAGGGACAAACAATCGAAGATGGGTTGTTTATTTTTCAGATATAAATGTTACGCTCGAAACGAATAAATTAAATAACATAGTTCAAAATGCAAAAAAGGGAAAAAATCCTAAAGAAAGCACGTGGGCTAATTAATTTTTCCTCCTGGCGCCCCCTGCTAGCGCGAGCGTCCCGCTCGTGCACAATCCAAAAAAATAAATCTTTTAAAATTTCCCCTCGCGCGCTTTTGTAAAGCGTGCCTAGCTATATAAAGCATTTGTAATGCGCTTTACCCACACCACTACGTCAAAGCTTGATTTTTGATGCTTGAAGGGTATTGAATAACTATCTCTATGTACTTTGTAACAAATTAAATCTCAGGCTCGTCTTATCTGAAAATATTAATTTCATGATACAAAACAAAAATCTCCCAATTAAAATTGGAATGGTGCTAGGCACAACCCTAGGCATAGTGGTGATCACCAATGCCATCATACGCTATAAAACAGGTATGATTGTTCGAAACGAACAAATACTAAACTATGTATATTGGACAATATTTGCATTGTCTGTATTTTTTGCCGTATCCAGATTTAGAAAACTTGACCCTTCCTCTTTTTCATTGCGTCAAACAGTAAAAATAGGCCTATTGGCCGGACTCTTGAGTGGGGCATTATATACAATCTATATTGTCATCCTTAACAATTATATTGTTCCAGACCTTTCTTCTCAAGTAGTCGAGTATTATAAGCAGGAGCTTGCCTCAAATAGCTCCGAATTATCTAAAGAAGACATTCTGGATTCAATAGCTGTAACTGAATTAAACCCAGCCGTTAGGGGAGTTATGTATGTATTTGTATGCATGACTTTCGGCATAGCATACGCAACGTTGAGTACTATAATATTGAAGCGACTCAATAGAGTACCACCGGGTGCGCTTTTGTAAAGAGTGACTATATTTGCAATGCGCTCTATCTTTAAGCCTACACAACCCAAAAACTTCTCACTTCTTACAGCTCCCTACTCAAGTTCTATTTTAGTACTTTTGTAAAGCAACGAAAAAGAACAAATGAATTTTAAATTAACTACGGAATATACTCCCTCTGGAGACCAACCCCAAGCCATAAAAGCCTTGGTGGAAGGAATAGAAGCCGGAGAAAAATACCAAACCCTATTGGGCGTTACAGGCTCCGGAAAAACTTTTACCGTGGGCAATGTAGTGCAGCAGGTGCAAAAACCAACCTTGGTGTTGGCGCACAACAAAACCCTTGCGGCGCAGTTGTACACAGAGTTTAAAAACCTCTTCCCCGAAAACGCGGTGGAGTATTTTGTTTCCTATTACGATTATTACCAGCCCGAAGCGTTTATACCAAGCAGCGGCACTTATATTGAAAAAGATCTCTCCATAAATGAAGAGATTGAAAAAATGCGGCTTAGCACCACCTCATCCTTACTTTCGGGCAGGAGGGATGTACTTGTGGTTTCTTCGGTTTCCTGTTTGTACGGTATCGGGAACCCAGCCGAGTTTCAGAAAAACGTAATCAGTTTGGAAAAAGGGCAGATCATCTCCCGCACCAAATTGTTGCACCGTTTGGTGCAAAGTCTCTATTCCCGTACCGAAGCAGAATTCAACCACGGCCGTTTCCGCATAAAAGGGGATACGGTGGATGTGTTTCCAGGGTATGCAGATGATGCTTTCAGAATCCACTTCTTTGGCGATGAAATTGAGGAGATTGAAGTCTTTGACCCTTTGAACAACAATATAAAAGCGAAGTACGACAGACTGAATATTTATCCCGCGAATATGTTCGTAACCTCGCCCGATGTGCTTCAGGGCGCCATCCGAAACATTCAGGATGATTTGGTAAAACAGGTTGATTATTTTAAGGAAATAGGAAAACATCTGGAGGCCAAACGCCTTGACGAGCGCACCAATTTCGACCTTGAAATGATTCGCGAACTTGGGTATTGTAGCGGGATTGAAAACTATTCGCGCTATTTGGATCAACGTCTGCCCGGCACGCGCCCGTTCTGTTTGCTGGATTACTTCCCGAAGGATTATTTAATGGTTGTGGATGAAAGCCACGTTTCCATTCCGCAGGTTGGTGCAATGTACGGCGGCGACCGTTCCCGAAAGGAAAACTTGGTGGAATACGGTTTTCGTTTACCAGCCGCGATGGACAACCGCCCATTAAAGTTCGAGGAATTTGAAGCCCTGCAAAACCAAGTAATCTACGTAAGCGCCACGCCCGCCGATTACGAACTTGAAAAAAGCGGCGGTGTTTATGTGGAACAGATTATTCGTCCCACAGGTTTGCTGGACCCACCAATTGAAGTACGCCCAAGCCTAAACCAGATTGATGATTTGTTGGAGGAAATTCAGCTTCGCATAGAAAAAGACGAACGCGTTTTGGTTACCACGCTTACCAAAAGAATGGCAGAGGAATTGACCAAATATTTAACCCGAGTACAAATCCGCACCCGCTACATCCACAGTGATGTGGATACCTTGGAACGCGTGGAGATTATGCAGGATTTGCGTCTTGGTTTGTTTGATGTTTTGGTAGGAGTGAACCTTTTGAGAGAAGGATTGGACTTGCCGGAAGTTTCCTTGGTAGCCATTCTCGATGCCGACAAGGAAGGATTTTTGCGAAGCAACCGCTCCCTGACCCAAACCGTTGGTCGTGCTGCCCGGAACTTGAATGGAAAGGCGATTATGTATGCCGATAAAATAACCCGCAGTATGCAGGAAACCATTGATAGTACAAATTACAAAAGAGAAAAACAGATTGCTTACAATCAAGAGCACGGCATTACGCCAACACAAATCAAAAAGTCTTTTGAAAACTCACTGACAAAATCAAAACAAGCGGCTTACACGTTTGAAAACGCCGAAAGTCTTGCCGCAGAAGCTGAGGTGGAATATTTAACGAAAGCCCAGATAGAAAAGAAAATCCGCGACACGAGAAAAGCCATGGAAACAGCCGCAAAGGATTTGGATTTTATGATGGCGGCCAAGTTGCGGGATAAGATTAAAACGTTTCAGAAACAGTTGGAGGAAGTTTAAGTTCAATTTTCAATGTTCAATGTTCAATTTTCAATTTTCAATTTTCAATTTTCAATTTTCATTTTTATTAACCTGCAACCTGCAACCTGCAACCTGCAACCTGCAACCTGTAACCTGCAACCTGCAACCTGCAACCTGAACCCCCTAATCCCTATTCGCTCTTCGCTAATTCCTAAATCCTAATTTTACAATGCCTTTAACGTACCTTACTGTCCCTATTTTGTATTTTGCCTGTTATATGTTACCAGCGCAAAACATCAATTTGGACAATAAGATTATTCCCGAAAGCATCAAAAAGGAAGTTATTGAGGCAATTACCTTTTACCCTGAACTTTACGATACTGCAATAGAATTCAAATTCAAGGACAATATAAAAAAATCAACCATGCAGGCGCAGCCGCGGTTTGCAAGCTTTTTTAAGGCGAAGGAGAATCGGGAATATGTAATTTTGATCAGCAGAAACATTCAGATTGAAGGTGAGCATTTCACAATGGAAGATATACCTTCCGACGTAAAAGTAGGGTGGATAGGCCATGAACTTGGTCATATTATGGACTACCGCGATCGCACTAATATGGGGATGCTGATTTTTGGTATAAAGTATTTGCTTTCCCCTTTGCACATTAAGGAAGTGGAGCGCACGGCAGATACCTATGCCATACAGCACGGAATGGGGGATTATATCTTGACTACGAAAAACTTCATTTTAGAGAACGCCCATCTTTCCGAAAAATACAAAGAGCGAATCCGTAGGCTCTACATTTCTCCAGAAGAAGTAATGGAGCTCATTAATAAAAATAAAGTGGAAGAGGAACCTGAGATTGTTGGGGAGGGATAGTTGGATTGTTAGATTGTTAGATTGTTGGATTGTTAGATTGTTGGATTGCTGGAAGGCCCTTGACCCTTCGACTGAACTTTGACTATGCTTATGGCGACAAGATTTAAAATTTTGTATTTTTCATTACTAATTACTAATTACTCACTACTCACTACTCATTACTCAATTTGAGTTTTCACAAAAGCTTCCCATTCCGAAAACTTTTCTTCACCCATTACCTTTTCCATTTTAACCTGTCCGCCTTTCTTTTTGTTTTTGGCATTCCACTCGTGAAAAACAGCTGGATTCACGGTAGTAACTTTTACACCTTTTAATGCTTTTGAGCGCGCAACTGCGTAATTTTTATTCGCTTCTTTTAAAGCTTCGTCCAATGCATCCGCTATTTCTTTGGAATTTTTTTTGGACTCAGTTCCCAAATACCAATGATGGTAAAATTCGTCCTCAATTTTGACTGCCGCCAGTGTAAATTCAGGAATCCGAATATCAAATTTCTCCTCCATTTCACGTAAGGCGACTTCCATTTTGTTCACTGAAAGTTGCGAGCCCACCACATTTAAAAAGAATTTGGTGCGCCCCGTGATTTTTATTTCGGCCTTTTCAATATCGGTAAAAGCAATGGTATCACCAATCAAATAACGCCAAGCTCCGGAAACGGTGCTGATTATCAAAACGTAATCTGTATCGGGCTCGACTTCCGCAAGGGTTAGGGCAGGGGCGTCCTGAGAAAGCGAACCGTCCTCGTTTATATATTCAGGTTTAAAGGGAACGAATTCAAAATAGATTCCGTTATCGGTCACCAGTTTCATCGAAGTGGTATCGGGCCTATTCTGAAACGCCAAAAATCCTTCCGAAGCCAGATAAGTATCAATCACAATAATGGGATGTGCCAGCAATTGGTTGAAACTTTTCTCATACGGCTGAAACGCAACGCCACCTGTGGTATAGACTTGCAGGTTTGGCCAGATTTCGTGAATGTTTTTTGCATCGTGATATTCAATTACCTTTTTCATCATCAGTTCCATCCAAGATGGAATTCCGCTCAAGGCGCCAATGTCCCAATTACGGGCATTTTTGGCGATGGTTTCCACTTTTTGGTCCCAGTCGTCCATTTGCGCAATTTCCTCACCCGGTTTGTAATAACCCCGAAACCAAAACGGAATGTTGCTTGCGCTGATACCGCTTATTTCACCCTCCAAAAATTGATCTTGTTTCTCTAGATTTGTGCTGCTTCCGAGCATCATAATTTCCTTTTCGTAAAAATCGGAAGGGATTTCGAAATTGGTCAACGCGCCCACCTGCTTTATTCCCGTGGTTCTTATTGCCTCTATCATTTCATCGGTAACCGGAATTCTTTTTGAGGTTTTTCCCGTGGTGCCACTGCTTCGGGCAAAATACGTGGGCGTTCCCGGCCAGCTAATATCCTTTAGACCTTCTTGGGTTTTACACCACCATTCCTTCTCCATTTGGTGGTAATCAAAATAGGGCACTTTTTCAGAAAATGATTTTTCCAGATCTTCAGATTCCAAGATTTGTGAGAAACCGTAATATTTTCCGAAGGCGGTATCCTTTGCTTTTTCGAGCAGCTGTTTTAAAACCTCCTTTTGTGATTCAACGGGAGATTTTTCCGAAACGATTGCGCCGCGAAGATCTATCGCTGTTTTTATAATTGAGCCAAGTATTGCCATTTAAATTTTTTTTGAAACTACGATTTTTCATAAAGTTGGAAGGCGCAATTAAATCAATTTTAACCTTTTTCTTTTTGCGCTTCAATAGTGTTATCTTTACCAAAAAAAGAATGCACCACCCAGACTCAGTACGTTTAAACAAAGCAATTAGCGATAGCGGTTACTGTTCCCGCCGAGAGGCCGATACCTTAATTGAAAAGGGACGCGTAACCGTGAACGGCGAAAAGAGTGGGCTGGGCGATAGGGTGATGCCCAATGATGAGGTTCGCGTGGACGGAAAACTCATCAAGGAAAATACAGCAGAAGTATTTATAATGCTAAACAAACCTGTTGGAATTACTTGCACAACCGACACCCGTTTTGATGACAATGTGGTGGATTTTATAAACCATCCCGAACGTATTTTCCCCGTGGGAAGACTGGATAAGCCCAGTGAAGGCCTTCTTTTATTGACGAATGAAGGCGATATTGTAAACAAGATCCTTCGCGCTGGAAACAAACACGAGAAAGAATATATCGTAAAAGTTGATAGGCACGTAACGGATGAATTTATAAAACGGATGGGCTCCGGAATTCCTATTTTAGACACGGTTACCAAGCGATGTAAAGTTGAACGAATAAGCAGGTTTGAGTTTCGAATTATATTAGTGCAGGGTTTAAATAGACAGATTCGCAGAATGTGTGAGTATTTGGGGTATGAAGTGGTAGCACTGCAACGGGTACGATTAATGAATTTGGAATTGGGGGATTTGCCAGTAGGACAGTGGCGCGACCTTACTCCTGAAGAGCTAAAAACCCTAAGGGATTCCGTAAAGGATAGTGACGGTTTGCCTATGGCATACTTAAAGGATGGCCGCCAAAAGGCTGTGGAAACAATAAAACCGGAAAAGAAAAGGCAAGAGGAGCGGAATTTAAAGAGGGAGCAAAATAGTACTGGAGGACGAAGAAGGAGAGGCCCAAAATAGTGCCATGAAAAAACCGCGCACCGATTGAGTAGCACGCGGTCATTTTCAACTAACTAACCAAATTAAATTTCAATTATGAAATCTCAACCATTTTCTTCAATGCTTTCTTTTCTTCCATTTTAGGAAGGGTAACCCGAAGGACCCCATTTTCGTAACTGGCCTGAATTTCTTCAGTTTTTATGTTTTCAGGAAGCTTGAAAGTGCGCTCGAAACTGCTGTAATTAAACTCCCTTTTCTTGAAGTGTGAATCGCTGGTTTCTTCTTTCTTTTCTTCTACCTTTTTTGCAGCTATTTTAAGTGTATCTTCCTCAGCCTCAATGGTAAAATTTTCTTTCTGCAATCCCGGTGCAGCCAATTCGACTACAAAATTCGGCAAATTTTCAATAATATTTATCGCTGGAATGCTAAATGTTTCATAATTATTTAGCGCATCCATTCGGTTCTCCAAAAATAGATTGTCCAAAAGTCCGGGCAACCAAATACTGTTTTTATTAACTGTTTTCATAACTATATATTGTTTGTGTTATTTTTTAAATTCCCTATTACTTATTCAATAACAATTCCAAGTAATAAAACAGGTCATTTTGACCGATTTTTAATTTTTTTAAATGACTTTTTGTCTGGGTTTTGAATATTTATTTCAACATTTATTTCATTTTTAAGAATAATGACATTTGCATTGATTAATTTTAAAATTGAACTAACTCCCGTTTATGAAAAAACTCTTCATCCGAATTTTTGATTTCTTCAATACCATAGAAAGTAAGATTGCCTTTTATCCAACCTTGTTGGCCTTTTCAGGATTTTTGGTAGCGCTTTTAATGATATATTTAGAGCAACAGGGTATTTCCAGAAAAATTATGGATGTATTCCCTCTATTGATGGTCGAGGATGGAGATACCGCATTGACGGTGTTAAGCGCGTGTTTGGGTGGGCTTATTTCGTTAATGGTTTTTAGTTTTTCAATGGTGATGCTGCTTTTGAGCCAAGCATCGAATAATTATTCCCCGCGATTGCTTCCTGGATTGATTAGTGATAAGCGGCACCAATTGATTTTAGGGATTTATTTGGCTACCATTCTCTATAATATCTTTACGCTTTTTTCCATTGAGCCCAGTGAGGATAAATATACGCTTCCGGGATTTTCCGTACTCTTGGGGATTGCTTTCACCATTCTTTGCTTGGTTGCTTTTATATATTTCATCCATAATATTTCACAGAGTATTCAGATCAATAATATTCTTGAAAATATTTTTCACGATGCCGAAAAAAGGCTTCAAAAACTCATAAAATCTGAAGAAAATTCAAACAGGAATTTCCCAAATACTGAAAATTGGCATGAATACAAAGCTGGTCGCAGTGGCTATTTTCAGAATATTTCAACAAAAAATATTTTGAATATTTGCGACGAGGAAAAAACCAAGATTTACATAACAGTTCCCAAAGGATTCTTTGTTTTGAAGAACGGAATTTTTATAAAATCTGAAAAGAAGCTTGATGAAAAGGTTGTGGATGCTATTATTTCAAACATTAGTTTCGCACGGGGCGAGTTGGTGCAAGACAACTATCTTTTGGCGTTTAAACAGATTACCGAAATTGCCGTAAAAGCAATGTCTCCCGGAATAAACGATCCGGGAACGGCCATTAACGCTATAGACTATTTGACGGAACTTCTTGCGCTGCGAATGCAAAAAAGGGACAACGGAATAATTGTCCACGACGAAAAGGCGCTGCTGAAAATAGCCATTGTTAGTTTTAAGGAAGTTGTATATAATGTGATGGCGTCGCTGCGAACCTATTGCAAGCACGACCCGATTATGGTTGAAAAATTATTGTGGATGCTGAAATATCTTGAAAGACAACCTACTGCCCAAGAAAATTATCACACTGTTATAAAAGAGGAAATGGAAACATTGTTAAAGCAGGCAAAGAAGGCTTTTGACTCTAATAAAGATGTTGTTTCTATTGAGAATATTGCTTCAGACTAATTGTAATAGATTTTGAAGATTTTAAGAAGCTCTTCCGCTGGAACCATTTTATCTTCGTAGCATTCCATTTTTTTAAGGATTTGGTCGGCAACTATCGGACGGATACCCATTTTCAACCCAAAATTTTTTAAAGCGATTACTTCTTTTTCGTGGGTTTCATTGTCCACGTTCATCACTAGAATCAATTTGTAGAAATGCGTGATTCGTTCCACTTCAGAATATAAAGGTTTTGAAGGCTGTGGATTCTCAAAAAGCGCCATCACTTCTTTATTGGAAATGTCCATTCGCTTTGCAATCTTTTGGATAAATTCAACTTCGGAAACGTTTATTTTTCCGTCGGCCATCACCATATTTATTAAATCACTTAGTAAGGATTTGGGGTTTTTATCCATAATTAAAACTCAAAAAAAAGACCCTTGCTAAATGCGAAGGGTCTTTATGTAAATTATTAATTTTTAAGAAAGCACAGCTTTTACTTTATCTGCTGCTTCTTGAAATTCAATAGCGCTTTGTACGTCCAAACCACTGTCGTCAATCAATTTTTTTGCGATGTCGGCATTGGTTCCCTGCAAACGCACAATGATTGGAATGTGAATAGTTCCCATGTTTTTATAAGCATCAATAACGCCTTGTGCAACACGGTCACAACGAACAATTCCACCAAAAATATTTATCAAAATTGCTTTTACGTTCGGGTCTTTCAAGATTAGTTTGAAAGCAGCCTCAACACGCTCGGCATCTGCGGTTCCACCAACGTCAAGGAAGTTTGCAGGTTCCCCGCCGGCTTGTTTAATAAGATCCATCGTTGCCATAGCAAGTCCGGCGCCGTTCACCATACAGCCAACGTTTCCGTCAAGATCTACATAGTTCAAGCCTTTTTCCTTTGCTTCAACCTCTACTGGATTTTCTTCGCGTTTGTCGCGCATTTCCTCATAATTTTTATGACGGAAAAGTGCGTTATCGTCAATACTTACTTTCGCATCAACCGCGATAATTTTATCATCACTTGTTTTTAAAACTGGATTTATTTCAAAAAGCGAAGAATCAGATTCGTTGTATGCTTTGTAAAGCGCAGTAACAAATTTTGTCATTTCCTTAAAAGCCTTTCCGCTCAAACCAAGATTGAAAGCAACTCTTCGCGCTTGAAAGCCCAAAAGACCAACAGCGGGATCTATTTCTTCCGTGAAAATTAAATGTGGAGTTTCTTCGGCAACGGTTTCAATATCCATCCCACCTTCGGTAGAATACATAATCATGTTTCTTCCTGTGGAACGGTTTAACAGTACGCTCATATAAAATTCATTTGGCTCGCTGTCGCCAGGATAGTAAACATCTTCGGCAACCAAAACTTGGTGAACTCTTTTTCCCTCAGCAGAAGTTTGTGGAGTAACAAGGTCCATTCCAATGATTTTTCCTGCAATATCCTCAACTTCCTGTAAATTCTTTGCAAGCTTTACACCACCACCTTTACCACGGCCGCCGGCGTGAACTTGTGCCTTAATAACATGCCAGCCCGTTCCGGTTTGTTCGGTAAGTTTTTTTGCAGCTTCCACGGCCTCTTTTGGGGTGGTTGCCACGATACCGCGTTGTATTTCAACGCCAAAACTGTTTAAAATTTCTTTTCCCTGATATTCGTGTAAATTCATAGTAGCGGTTTTGTACTTGTTTATGGATTGCAAAAATAACAAATGTTGCAGGAATGGACTAATGTTTTTTAAGGCATTACTTGTGAAATTTCCAAAGAATTATTGAAAATGAAAAATTAAGTAATTATTAATGAAGTAATTGCCAAGACATCCCTATTTTTGCGCCTTAATTTTTAAAAATTTATTCAAAAAAGATGAAAAATCAAGACCTTTTGGCAATTGCCCAAGAATTCGGAAGCCCTGTTTATGTTTATGACGCCGCTAAAATTGAAAAGCAGTATAAACGTTTAACCAGTGCTTTTGATAAGGTGGAGAGTTTGAGAATAAATTATGCAGTGAAGGCACTTTCAAATATTTCAATATTGAAATTGCTCATAAATATGGGAAGTGGTTTGGACACTGTTTCCATACAGGAAGTGATGCTTAGCTTGGAAGCTGGTGCAAAACCTGAGGATATAATCTACACACCCAACGGAATTTCATTGGAAGAAATTGAAAAAGCCGCAAAATTAGGCGTGCAAATAAATATTGACAACCTTTCCATTTTGGAGCAATTCGGGACCAAGCATCCTAAAACTCCGGTTTGTATTCGAATAAACCCGCACGTTATGGCTGGTGGAAATGCAAATATTTCTGTGGGACACATTGATAGTAAGTTCGGGATTTCAATACATCAGATGCCTTTGCTGAAAAGGATTGTTGAAAATACTGGAATGAACATCAATGGAATCCATATGCACACGGGGAGTGATATTCTTGATATTGATGTTTTCCTTTATGCTTCGGAAATACTTTTCAACGCTGCTGAAAATTTTGAAAATCTTGAATTTATCGACTTCGGAAGCGGATTTAAAGTTCCCTATAAAGAAGGCGATATTGAAACAAATGTGGAAGAACTCGGGAAAAAACTGAGCAAGCGTTTCAATGATTTCAGCAAAAAATATGGTAAAAAACTAACTTTAGCTTTTGAACCAGGCAAGTTTTTGGTAAGCGAAGCCGGACAGTTTTTGGTAAAGGTAAATGTAATAAAGCAAACAACTTCAACTGTTTTTGCTCAGGTTGATAGCGGTTTTAATCATTTAATTCGTCCGATGCTTTATGGTTCTCAACACGAAATTTCAAATATTTCCCGTCCGCATGGCAGGGATCGTTTTTACACCGTTACAGGTTATATCTGTGAAACCGATACGTTTGCGAACAACCGCCGTATTCCAGAATTGCACGAGGGTGATATTCTTTCTTTCCATAATGCGGGCGCGTATTGCTTTACTATGGCCAGCAATTACAATTCCCGTTATCGTCCCGCTGAAGTGCTATGGTATAAGGGGAAAGCGCATTTAATTCGTAAAAGGGAGACTTTTGAGGATATCCTAAAAAATCAAATTGCTGTGGATTTATAAATGGAGAAACGATATTTTTTTTAGATTTATTAAATAAATCAGTTAAAATTTTAAGTATCGAATAAAATTTTAAGTTTTTAAAATAAACAATCCTAAAAAGCTAATTTGTCAATTTTAATAGTATCTTTGCCACTTATTATAAATTTTTTAATTAAATACAATGAACAAAGGAACAGTAAAATTCTTCAACGACACCAAAGGTTTTGGTTTTATCACTGAAGAAGGAACCAACAAAGAACATTTTGTACACATTTCAGGCCTAATCGACGAAGTTCGTGAAGGTGACGAAGTAGAATTTGATCTTCAAGAAGGCAAAAAAGGATTGAACGCGGTTAACGTAAAAGTACTTTAATATACGCAACACTTTTTTAAGACAA
Source organism: Aequorivita soesokkakensis (assembly GCF_001641085.1). Classification (GTDB taxonomy): domain Bacteria; phylum Bacteroidota; class Bacteroidia; order Flavobacteriales; family Flavobacteriaceae; genus Aequorivita; species Aequorivita soesokkakensis. The sequence goes on from NZ_LXIE01000002.1 coordinate 65,127, forward strand.
AGCCTCCCATTCGGGAGGCTTTTTTTTTGATCAATTTTTTTGAAATGAAAACTAATTTGAAATTTTCTGATGACAAGTGGCTGATATTTACGATTTTATTCTAAATTTATAATACTAACTAAATCAAATTTCAAAATGAAAAGATCAACACTACTCTTATTAGTGTTGTGCATGCTGACTATTCAGCTATCTGCGCAGCACAAAAATCCGGAAAAAGAAAAACAAGCAGCACAACAGGCCACAAAACCTTCAACAACTTCGCTAGAAAAAATTATTACACAAAAAAGTGACTCTTATGTAGTCACGAATGAAAACGTAAGTAAAAAGAGTGGTATTCGCCACGTATATTTACGACAAGCCATTAATGGGTTGGAAGTTTACGGAACAGAATCAAGTGTTCATTTTGATAAAACTGGAAAAGTTTTAACAGAGCACAATAAGTTTTTGGCTGATGTGCAAGCCACCCTTAAAAATAGCGCACAGGGAATAGATGCCCGTGCTGCTATTGCTGCGGTAACCAACCAAATGGGCTACAAAATTTCCAATCTGCAGGAAATAAAAAGCATCGGCGGTAAAAATAAAGCTGCCGTTTTCAATAAAGCGGATATTTCTTTGGTAGATATTCCTGTTAAATTGATGTATTACTATAGGGAAGGAATAGGCACACAATTGGTTTGGGAGCTTTCAATTGCTGAAAAAACATCTACTGATTGGTGGAACTTCCGAGTGGATGCCGTTACTGGAAAAATAATTGATAAAGAAAACTGGACTGTTTCCTGTAATATTATGGACGGCCATAATGAACATTTCCACGGGGAAGAAGCTGTCGCAATACCAACAATGATTGGGCCTCTCAATGAAAATGAAGCAACAAAAAAATACAATAAAACTTCTAAAAATATTGTTTCTGAAGTTGTGCCAGCTTTAGTTGGGGGCTACAGAGTGTACGCAATGCCAACGGAATCACCAAATCATGGCCCGCGTACGTTACAGAACAATCCAGATAATGCAACTGCATCTCCTTTTGGGTGGCATGACACAAATGGTGTTGCAGGACCTGAATTTACTGTTACTACAGGGAATAATGTGGATGCCCATAAAGGCTCCGATCGCCCTGATGGAACAGCGTCTTTAATTTTTGACTTTCCTATTGACTTAAATCAAAATCCAGCCTCAAACACAGCTCCATATATCACAAATTTATTTTATTGGAATAACATAGTTCACGATGTATTATATCAATATGGTTTTGACGAGGTAAGTGGTAATTTTCAGGAAAATAACTATGGAAATGGCGGTGCTGGATCTGATAGCGTAAATGCTAATGCTCAAGCATCCGGAAATTGTAACGCCAACTTCGGTACTCCTGCCGATGGCTCAAACCCTACTATGAATATGTTTTTGTGCAACAATTCAACTCCGTCCCATGATGGTGATCTTGATGCAGGGGTAATTGTGCACGAATATGGTCATGGGGTTTCAAATAGACTTACAGGAGGTCCTTCCAACGTTGGGTGTTTAAATAACCAAGAGCAGATGGGTGAAGGATGGAGCGATATCTACGGCTTAATATTGACTATTGAACCAGGCGATACGGGTACTGACGCCAGAGGGGTAGGAACTTATTTGTTAGGTCAGCCTATTACTGGGAATGGTGTAAGAACCCAACGTTACAGTACAGATTTCGCGGTTAACAACCATACTTATAACGATATTATAACAGCTGTAGCACCTCACGGAGTTGGGGAAGTTTGGGCTACTATGTTGTGGGATATGACTTGGGGAATTATAGGAACAGATGGCTTTGATCCAGATGTTTATAATGGTACTGCAGGAAACAATGTTTCCCTTGCACTTATTACAGAAGGATTGAAATTGCAGCCATGTAGCCCAGGCTTTGTAGATGGTCGTGATGCAATATTAGCGGCTGACCAAGCATTATATGGAGGTGCTCACATTTGCACCATTTGGGAAGCTTTTGCTAGAAGAGGTTTGGGATACAGCGCTAACCAAGGTTCTTCCGGAAGCAAAACGGATGGTACTGAAGCATTCGATTTGCCACCAACTTTTTCAGGATTAGATACTGTTGACGAAGTTTGTCTTTCCGATGGAATTCAAACAGGGCTTTCAGGCGGAAATCCAAATGGAGGTGTTTATAGTGGTGCAGGTGTAACCGATGATGGCAATGGAATGACTTTTACATTCGATCCAACAGTTGGAGGGCCAGGCTTAGTTACAGTTACTTATACAGTAAATGATTTTTGTACAGGCACACCAACAGCTATAACAGATGATATTAATGTAACCAATGATCCTCCCGAAATTGTATGTATGGGTTCAGGGAATATACCAATGACCGGCTCACAATCCAGTAGTCCAGGGACAGCAATCCCAGATAATAATCCAACGGGTGTTACGGTAACTATGAATGTTACCGAAAATGTTTCCATGACGGATTTAGATGTAAACTTAAACATTTCGCATACTTGGGTTGGTGATCTTATCGTAACAATAAAATCGCCAACCGGAACAATAGCTACAATTATAGATAGGCCTGGAGTTCCTGCAACAACATTCGGATGTGATGGAAACAATATAGTAGCTACCTTGGACGACGAGGCGGCTGCTCCAGTTGAAAATGTTTGCGCAGGATCGGTACCTACAATTAGTGGCTCATTCACACCAAACAATCCACTCTCTATTTTTGATGGAGAAAACACTATGGGTATTTGGGAGCTAACAGTTTCTGATAATGTTGGTTCAGATACTGGAACCATAAACAGTTGGGGAATAGATTATGATTATGAAGTAATTGCCCCAGTATTGGATGTTACCCTCGACGGTAGCGGAAATGCAACTGTAAATGCTGAAGATTTATTATACAGTGTTTCTGTGGATTGTGGAGGCTATACAGTATTAGCAGGAAGTCCATTGGCGGCAACGGTTAGTTTTACTTGTTCAGATACAGGCTTAAATACTGTTGCTGTTGAAGTTACAAATGATAACGGTGCAGTTTCAACCTGCTCTGCCATTGTAAACGTAATTGGCAGTGGCGGCGGAGGCGGCGGACCCTTTGTTTGTCCTGGCGATATTACCCAAGACAACGATCCAGGGATTTGTGGCGCAGTTGTAACCTATACCGTTGAAACTCCTTCGGGTGGTTGTGGTGGTGGTTCTGGGCCTTTGGCGACTGGGGTTGCAACTTTGGAATTAATTTCTTCCGCAGGGGGAACTGGAAATAGATCTGGAGTTAGCTATAATCCATCAGCAGACAGGTACTATAGTGTAAATGCAGGTTCGTCTGGTTATCCTGTTGATTGCTTTGATGGCACCACCGGAGCTATTATTAGCAATATTACAAGTGGTTTTGATTATAGAGGTGCTTGGTGGAATCCTTCCTTAAATCAATCTGAAGGAAATGGATTTGATATAGCCGGAATTGTTCTTACGAATTTAGCGGGTGATTGTCCTAACGGGACAACAACCCCAATTCTTCCGGTAAATCAACCCGATGGCCAATCTTGTGGTGATTTAGATTATGACAACAATGAAATAATCTACTATAATGCAAGCTCCATCACACAAGTGGACAGAGCTACAGGTACCACAAATGCAACATTAGCACTTTCTGGTACACCTGGAGGTTCAGCCTATGCATTAAATTCTGTAGGATATACAGGGGTAGTCGGGTATGAGTATGCAATCTATGATAACACAACCCAATCTGTTCATTTATATGATCGCGCAACTGGCGCTTATGCTGCTGCAAGTTCAATTGGTTTGACTACAACTAACTACGGTTTTGCTTATGAAAATGGCCAGGCTTGGATATACAATAACAACAGATGGAACGGTTTTACCATTTTTGCTGCCGCAAGTGGAACCATCACCCAAACAGCAGGTCTTCCAAGCGGAAGCACTTTCCCTGTTGGAACAACTACCAATACTTTTGAGTATGACGATGGTGTAAATCCTGTTCAAACCTGTTCTTTTGATGTAACCATAAATGATGCTGAAGCGCCAGTAATTACGTGTCCGGGTGACATTACGGTAGATAATGATCCGGGAGTTTGTGGTGCTTTGGTAAACTATACCGTTACAACTTCAGATAATTGCTCATCGGGCAGTTCAAATTCAATAACATACACCTATACTGGATCTGTTGAAACTTTTACAGTTCCTCCAGGTGTTACAAGCATTTCTATTGAAGCTTGGGGAGCATCTGGACAAGATTTCACGGTAGAACAATATACACCAAGTACAGGTGGTTTAGGCGGCTATGCAAGTGGTGACCTTACTGTAACTCCTGGAGATATCATTTCAATTTATGTTGGCGGTGCTGGTGCAGATAATAGTGCTGGATATAATGGAGGTGGCTTAGGCGGTTATGGAACTCCTTCAGACGGATGGGCTGGACGTGCCGGAAGCGGTGGTGGAGCCTCAGATGTAAGAATTGGAGCTGCAACATTAACAGATCGTGTGCTTGTTGCCGGCGGCGGCGGCGGAGGCGGTCGAGATTATGTAAATGGAACTTGCCAACCCTGCGGAATGGGCGGAAATGGTGGTGATGGAGGAGCCTTAATTGGCATTGATGGGCAAGACCCTACAGATCCAATTTATGGATTTTATTTTAATCCTGGCGCTGCAGGTAAAGGTGGTACACAAGCCACTGGAGGTGCTGGTGGAGATGGCCCTCAAGGGCCGGACGGAATGCCTGGTGTATTAGGAGTTGGAGGAATAGGAATTGATGGGGTTTATTCTCTTGCCAGTGGCGGCGGCGGCGGCGGATACTACGGTGGTGGTTCTGGAGCTGGAGCTGATACTGGTTCTGGAGCGGCAGGTGCTGGTGGAGCAGGAGGCTCTTCTTATATTGATGGTGTTGACAATGGAGTAACCTTGGCCGGAGTTAGATCTGGCGATGGAGAGATTGTAATATCTTATGAAACACTATTATTAACTCAGACTGCAGGGCTTCCTTCTGGAAGTACATTCCCTGTAGGAACCACAACCAATACGTTCGTGGTAACCGACGGAGCAGGAAATACAGCAACCTGTAGTTTTGATGTTACGGTAAATGATACAGAAGCTCCAGCAATCACTTGTCCTGGAAATATAACTCAAGATAATGATCCTGGAATATGTGGAGCTGTTATAACCTATACCGCTCCGGTTGGAACTGATAATTGTTCAGGTTCAACTACAGTTCAGACTGCTGGTTTGGCCTCAGGTTCAACTTTCCCTGTTGGAACAACAACCAACACATTTGTAGTTACTGATGCCTCGGGCAATACAGCAACCTGTAGCTTTGATGTTATAATAAATGATAACGAAGCTCCTGTAGCAAATTGCGCCGCACCATTTACCATTCAACTGGATGCCAATGGAATGGCAAGTATTACAGCCGTCGATATTGATAATGGCAGTACAGACAACTGTGCAATTGCAAGCACAAGCATAGATGTTACAGATTTCACTTGTGCCGATGTAGGTCCAAACACAGTTACACTAACGGTAACCGACGTTAACGGAAATTCAAGCACTTGTACCACTGTTGTAACGGTAGAAGACAATGTAGCACCAACGGCAGTTTGCCAAAACATAACTGTTTATTTGGACGCTACTGGAAATGTTTCCATTGTTGCAGGAGATGTTGATGGAGGCAGTACCGATGCCTGTGGAATTGCAAACACTTCAATTGATATTACAGATTTCACCTGTGCAGATTTAGGTCCAAACAACGTTACCCTAACGGTAACTGATGTAAACGGAAACACTAGCACTTGCATAGCTGTAGTTACAGTTGAAGATGATATTCCACCCACAATAGCTTGTCCTGCGGATGTTACCGCGAATACAGACCTAGGAATGTGTAGCGCAATAGTGAATTTTCCAATGGCAATAGGATTTGATAATTGTAGTGTAACAGTTTCCCAAACAGGTGGCCTTGCAAGCGGAAGTGCTTTCCCTGTTGGGGTAAATACTGTTGAGTTTACCGCAACAGACGGTAGCGGAAATACTGCAGTTTGTAGCTTTACTATAACAGTTGTTGATAATGAAGCGCCAACAATGGTTTGCCAAAATATCACAATTCAATTGGATGAATTTGGTAACGCATCTATAACCACAGCTGACGTTGATGGAGGTTCTACTGATAATTGCGGAATTGCAAGCATGTCGGTAAGCCCGAGTACATTTGACTGTAGCGATGTAGGCGATAATCCTGTAGTGTTAACGGTTACCGATATTCACGGAAACTCAAACACTTGTACAGCAATAGTAACTGTTGAGGATGTTACCCCTCCTGTTGCAGTTTGCCAAAACATTACAGTTGAATTGGATCCAGTAACTGGAACGGTAACTATTATGGGAGCAGACGTTGACGGCGGAAGCACCGATGCCTGCGGAATAGATACTTATACTTTAGATATCGATACCTTCGATTGTTCAAATGTAGGCGACAACACAGTTGTGCTTACGGTAACAGATGTTAACGGAAACGTTAGTACCTGTACTGCAATTGTTACGGTGGAAGACAATACAAATCCAGAGCTAGTTTGTCAAGACTTTACTTTGGAACTTGGCCCTGACGGTACAGCAATGTTAGATCCTAATGATGTAATAGCAAGCAATACCGACAATTGCGGAATTGCAACTGTTGCTGTTGATATTAATGAATTTAGTTGTGCCGATATTGGAACACCAGTAACAGTTCAAGTATTCGCAAGTGATGTGAACGGTAATTTAAGCACTTGTACTGCCGTGGTTACTGTGGTAGATCTTTTGGCGCCAGTACTTACTTGTCCTGCCGATCAAACTGTTGATCCAGGCCCCGGCAACTTATTCTATATTGTTCCAGATTATTTTGCAACGGGTCAAGCAACAGCAATTGATAATTGTACAGACCCTGTTACTATACTATCACAAAGTCCTGCTGCTGGTACTCCATTATCTGATGGGGTCTATACCATTACGCTTACAGCGGAAGACGAATATGGTAATGTATCAACCTGTACTTTTGAACTTACCATTGAAAGTATCTTGGGTGTGGACGATCATAGCAATGATTTTGGAAGCTTACAGATGTATCCAAACCCAGCCAAGAATACAGTGACTATTGGAAATCCACAAAGCCTTTCTCTTGAAAGTCTAAGTATTTTCGATATAAGAGGAAGAATGGTAAAATCAATCGACCTTAGAAGTATGGGAACCCAGAAAACAATTGATGTTTCTGAAATGGCTGCCGCTACATACCTGGTTATTATTCAAGGTGAAAACGGACAGACAACCAAAAGGCTTATCAAGGAATAAGCATTAAGTTTTAATTAAAAAGAAAACCCTTCCGATTAAATTCGGAAGGGTTTTTTATATTGTGAATATTTATAGGAAATTTTAAAGACCAGAAACTTCTTTTTTGGCAATTTCAAATTCGGCGACCATATCTTTCAGAATTTGGGGCGCAGGTTTTATATCGTGGATAAGCCCAGCAATTTGACCTATTTCCAATTCACCTTCCTCTAAATCGCCTTCAAACATTCCCTTTTTTGCACGGGCGCGACCCAAATGATTGATTAAATCTTCTTTGGTAGGGCCAGTTGTGTAGAGTTGTATTACACTTTCAAAGAATTTATTTTTTAGCATCCTAACAGGTGCCAATTCTTTTAAAGTAAGTTGGGTGTCACCTTCTTTAGCATCTACAACCATTTTTTTAAAAGAGTGATGCGAGGAAGCTTCTTCTGAGGCTACAAAGCGACTTCCCACTTGCACGCCGTCTGCACCCAAAACCATTGCTGCCAACATTCCGCGACCTGTGGCAATTCCGCCAGCGGCAATCAAAGGTATTTCCAACTGTTCCTTTACCATCGGAATTAAGGTGAAGGTTGTTGTTTCTTCGCGACCGTTATGTCCGCCAGCCTCAAAACCTTCGGCAACTACTGCATCAACGCCAGCTTCCTGGGCTTTTAGGGCAAACTTCACACTGCTAACTACGTGAACCACGGTAATTCCGTGTTCCTTCAGTTTTGAGGTATATGTCTTTGGATTTCCCGCTGAGGTGAAAACTATTTTTACGCCTTCCTCAATAATGATATTGATAATTTTGTCAATATCGGGATAGAGCATAGGGACGTTTACACCGAAAGGTTTATTGGTTGTATTTTTACATTTCAGAATATGCTCCCGAAGAATTTCAGGATACATAGATCCTGCGCCCAAAAGTCCCAAGCCGCCTGCATTTGAAACAGCACTGGCAAGCCGCCAGCCGCTGTTCCAAATCATTCCGGCTTGAATAATAGGGTATTGAATATTAAAAAGTTCGGTAACCCGGTTTTGCACTACTTCTTAATAATTTTATAGCTTGTTGTTTTGTTGTTTGAAGTGATTGACGCAATATACATTCCAGAGGAAAGACTTGAAACATCAATAGTGTTCTTTAAAGCTGTAATTCTTGTTTGAAGAATTTTTTCGCCCAAAACGTTGTAAAGTGAAAACTCAGCATTTTCAGCAGATTTCGGGAAAGAAATATTGATTTGTGTAGTTACGGGGTTTGGATACAATGCAAAGTTATTATCAAGAAGTTGTTCCTCATTGCTCAAAGTCAAAAGATAATTCAGTGCATCTCCAAAATTTGGAACGCCATAACCATATTCATCTGTAGGATTGTTATATCTATCAGCAGATTCACGGATGGCTTGCATCACTACATCATTTTTTAAGTGGGGAACCGCTGACCATAATGAAGCTACCGCTCCTGCTGTTATTGGGGAGCTAAATGAAGTTCCACTTGCAGTAGTAACATTACCGTTTTGACTAACAACTGCAGCATCTAAACCTTTGGCCATTACATCTGGCTTTATAACTCCAGCTGAATTCGGTCCGCGCGAACTGAAAGAAACATAATTTTCATTGGCATCAACAGCACCAATTGTAAATGAACCAGGAGCATCGGATGGTGTTGCTACATATCCGAAATCATTTCCAGCATTTCCGGCAGATACAACATTTATCATCCCTTTATCAAACCCAGCATTAGAGCCACGAGCGGCAATTGTTGTTTGTCCATCCAAGTCTGGGTATTCGTGATCAAAGCTAAGATTATCAAATGTTTGGTAGCTTAATGATGTATTTGTAACATAAACCCCTAAACTATCTGCACGCTCTAAGGCTTCTACCCAATAGGCTTCTTCCGCGGGTGATTCACTATTGTCATCTTCTGTAACATATAGATAATATGAAGCGCCTGGAGCAGTGCCCACAAACTGACCGTTTAAAAAACCTGCGGCATCACTAAAAGTTGAAGCCCCGTGGCTTCCAGTTCCATTTGGGTTTTCCACACGTGCAACAAAATCATACCAACCCAATAGTCTGCCCTCATTTCTTAGCGTGGCATACGCAGGATTGCTCAATACATTTGGGTAGCCATTATCCATAAAAGCTACAATTATATCCTGACCTGTAAAATCATTTTCATGTAGATAATCTACATTTATCATTTCTGTTTGATTTGTGGCACTACCATAATTATAAATAGGTCTTGAAGGAAATTGGTTTTCAACTTCAAATTTGTTCGGGGTAAATTGCTTCCCACCAGTTGGTCTGTTTAAGGTTTTATCGGCAAACTCAATATCCGTTACAAAAGAAAGATTCAAGAGATTGTTGATATTGGTTTCAGTACCACGAACATAAACTGCGTTTAGCCATTTTGACTTGGCAAGAACTGAAATTCCAGGAGAAGCCTCAATAGCAGCTTTGTAAGTTTCATTCAAAGGCACATCGCGGTCATCAATCATTATTCCTTGGGTATCTTTTCTGTCAAGGGCTGCTTGTGTCAAAATTGTTATGGGATCTGCCAACGCTGCGGAAACAACAGCTGGATCTTTAGCTTCTAAAAACACCAAAGCATCCTCTGTCTGTGCAAAACTAAAGGTGGAAACAAAAACAATAAACAATAGGGATAATTTTTTCATCATAGATTTTTTTAAGAGATAACGCCACTTCCCAAAAGCTCTTGGCCATTGTACCATGCTACAAATTGACCTTCGGTTATTGCGGATTGTGGTTTGTCAAATATAATATAAAGTCCGGAAACTGTGCGGTGTAAAGTTGCTTTTTCCAAGGGTTGCCTATAACGGATACGTGCCATAACTTCCATCTTCTCTTCTTCAGCTAATTTGAGATCTTCCCGTATCCAATGTATTTCTTCGTTTTTAACAAAAAGTCCGCGACGGTATAAACCTGGATGATCTTTTCCTTGGCCAGTATAAATTATGTTTTCGTTAACGTCTGTTGCAATCACAAAAAGCGGTTCTTTGGTTCCGCCTACGGCCAAACCTTTTCGCTGGCCTCGTGTGAAATAATGCGCCCCGTGATGGATGCCAACCTGCTTCCCGTCTACTTTGGAATATTTTCTTTTGGCAGAAAGGTATTCGAATTTTTCCTCTTCGGAAGAAAACTCTTGTTTGGTTCTTTTATATTCTGAAAAAGTTGCTGGTACCTCTACAATGGCTCCATCTTTTGGTGCTAACTTTTGCTGAAGAAATTCTGGCAATCTCACTTTTCCTATAAAACACAACCCTTGTGAATCCCGCTTTTCGGCAGTAATTAGGTTTTGTTCCGAAGCTATTTTCCGAACTTCAGATTTTAATAATTCCCCAATAGGGAAGAGGGTTTTTGAAAGCTGTTCCTGCGAAAGTTGGCATAAAAAGTAGGATTGGTCTTTATTTGGATCCTTTCCGGCGAGTAATTGATACACTTCAGTACCGTCTTTTTCAAAAGTGCCTTTTCTGCAATAATGACCCGTTGCCACAAAATCTGCACCCAAACTAAGGGCAATTTTCATAAAAACATCAAACTTTATCTCGCGGTTGCAAAGCACGTCTGGGTTTGGGGTTCGTCCCATTTGGTACTCCCGAAACATATAATCAACAATCCGTTCTTTATATTCTTCGCTTAAATCAACAGTTTGGAAAGGTATGCCAAGTTTTTCAGCAACCAGCATAGCGTCATTACTGTCTTCCAGCCACGGGCACTCGTCTGAAATAGTTACTGAGTCATCGTGCCAATTCTTCATAAAAAGGCCAATAACATCGTAGCCTTGCTCCTTTAAAAGATAGGCTGCAACGCTGGAGTCAACACCTCCACTTAATCCTACGACTACTCGTTTTTTCATAAAGTTTTATGTGCCTGCAAAGATAAGAAAAGTGATCAGTATTCAGTTTCAGTATTAGTAGTTACCTATGATTGTTTTTGGATTAACTTATTTACTTCTTTCTTGTTGGGCATCCACAGCCACATACCAATTATACCAAAGAATAAAATTAAGAATGTATTGTTTGATTTAGATTTTTTCTCAAGCGGCATTTTTTTCCAAATAAACCAAATAAAAATTGCCGCGATACTATAATGAATCCCGAAAATTACCCATTGGAGATTATAAAATTTAAACCATAAAACGTCACGGGTAAACATCAAAAGTATGTTTGCCAATTCTATAATTGTTAGACCTATTAAGAGAAATTTTAATTTTTTTAAATCGCTCCTTAGTTTTATAGTTTCATCTTTCAAATTATTCCAAATATTGGGTTTAATTTCTTGGAAATATATGGAGGGTTATTTGTCTTTTTTAGGAAATGTTTCTTCCAAAACCACTTTGCCGTCTTTGTAGTATTTCCAAAGCCCGTGCTTTTTGTCGTCTTTATAAAAGCCTTCTATAACAACATTTCCAAAGGCATCATAATAAAATGCTTGTCCCTGTAGTTGGTCTTCTCTGTAAAGCAATTTTTTTAGAAGCACTCCTTCCGGGGAGTAATAATTATCCTCACCTTCCTTTACACCATTTTTATAAGTGATTTCTTCGGTGATTTTTCCGCTGGGATAATAAGTTATCACTTTTCCTTCCAATTTTCCGTTGCTGTAATTTTCACGCGTCATTACATTATTGGACTTTTCGTGATAGTAAACCCATTCGCCAATGCGGTCTTTATCCTTCATTTTTCCTTCGCTGACGAGTTTTCCCTTAATAGTGAAATATTTCACTTCAGCAACGTCATCTTTACCGTTGAATTTTTTTATTACGGTAGGTTTGTCTTTACATTCCTCGCAATAAAACTTGAATTCACCCACTTCTTTTCCGTGCTCAAAAGTGCCTTCGTACCGAAGTTGGGTTGTGCCTTCATAGTTTTTTTTCCAAACTCCGTGGCGTTTTCCCTGCGCATCCATTTGATTGATTTCGCTTTGCGAAAAAGCATTCAAGGAGCAGAAAAGTATTCCGAAGAAAAGGATAAAAGCAATTTTTTTCATTGTTTCATTTCATTTACTTAAAAAAGTAAACGTTGAATTTTCAGTTCTATTTTCAAGTTAATTTTCAAAAGTTAGCCAAAACCTATCGTTTTCCGCTTTTTTTCTGTTGCTCAGCCTGTTCCATCATTTCAGACATTTTGCGCTGAAACTTGTTTTGTTTTTTTGGCTGTGCTTTTTTCACTTGAATTTTTGCGTGAATTTTGTCTTCATCAATAATGAAGTTCTTTATTACAAGCATAATACCAATGGTAATGAGGTTTGAAATAAAATAGTACAACGAAAGTCCACTTGCGTAGTTGTTGAAGAAAACCAACATAAACAATGGCGAAAGGTACATCAGGAATTTCATGTTCGGCATTCCAGGCTGTTGCTGCTGTTGCATGTTTTGGCCCATAGTCATCATCATATAAACAAAGATGGCGATGGATGCCAAAATAGGGAATAAGCTAACGTGATCTCCATAAAATGGAATGTGGAAAGGCAATTCCGCAATGGTATCATAGCTGGAAAGATCATCCGCCCAAAGGAAACTTTTCTGCCTTAAGTCAAAAGCCGAAGGGAAGAACGTAAAGAGCGCATAAAACACCGGAATCTGCAATAGTGCTGGCAAACAACCTTTCAGCGGACTTGCGCCAGCAGAAGTTTGCAACTTCATGGTTTCCTGTTGGATTTTAAGCTTATTGTCTTTGTATTTTTCTTTTATTTCGTCCATTTCAGGTTTCAAAACCTTCATTTTTGCCTGTGCCAAATACTGTTTGTATTGAACAGGTGAAAGCAAAAGTTTTATAAGAATTGTCAAAACAATAATGGCTATTCCGGCAGGAAGGAAATCAGTTAAAAAACCAAATACTGGAATAATGATGTATTTGTTTATAATTCCAAAGATTCCCCAACCAAGAGGCATGGCTTCGTCAAGATTACGATCGTACTTTTTGAAAATCTGATAATCCGACGGGCCGTAATACATATTCATATTGTAGGCCAAAGCGCCATTTTTAGGCTCTAAAAGCATTTTTGCGCCGTACTGTTTTGTGTAAACTGTATCTACTTCCTCGTCTTTCACTAAATCTACAGAGGTAAGTTTCACTTCTTTAAAAGGTGTGTCCGTCAGCAACATAGAGCTAAAGAAATGTTGGCGGAAGTTCATCCAAGTAACGTCTTTTTCAAGTTCGTCATCTTCCCCGGTAGGAGAAAGTTTTGAATGCTTCTCATCATCATACTCATACGTCAATCGCGAGTAACGGTTTTCATATGAAATGCTTTTCGCGTGGCGATACCCTTTTAACTGCCAATCTAAATACATCGGCTGCGAAGTATTAATAACACCGTCCAAACCTTGGCTGTTGATGCTGAAATCCATCATATATTCTCCTGGGTGCAAGGTGTATCGGTATTCAATAAACCCGTTTTCAGAAGTTTTTAGCTTCATGGAAAGCACTTGGTCTTCACCATTTTTGCTTAAAGTAGGTTCAAAATATAAATCTTGTGAGTTTAAAGTTCTGTTTTCTGCTGAAAACTGAAGGTTTAATGAAGCGGTTCCGTTTTTTATCAAATAGATGGGAACGGAATCATACTTATGAAAATCTTTTAATAATGCTTCCGTGATATAACCCCCTTTGTTACTGATCTCTAACTTTAGGACGTCATTTTCCAAGACAGTTTTAGCATCAGTTGCTGAAGGAAGCGTTCCTGAATATGCAAAAGAACCGAGTTTATTCTTTAGTTGCTCATAAGCCAAAGAATCTCCAGGTTTCACAGAATCCATGGTGTCAGAAGTTGCTTGCGCAAGTGTAATGTCTTGCTTGGATTTTTCAACTTGAGCCTTTTCTTTTGCAGCGGCTTCTGTCTTTGCTTTTTCCGCTTGAAGTTCTTCTTCGGTTGGTTTGTTTAGGTATAACATCCAAATTAGGATTCCACCGATTAATAAAAAGCCTATGAGTGAGTTAAAATCGAATTTCTTTTGTTCCATCTTTTATTTCTTCTTTTGAACTAATTCAAAAGTGTGTTATCGTTAATTTTAGTTGGCAGGGCAATAATCCCGCCTTTTTTAGTATTGCGTCAAATTGTCTTATTTCTTTTTTGAGGAATGTTCGTGCACTGCTTTAACAAAAGCCACAAAAAGTGGATGCGGATTGGCAACGGTACTCTTGTATTCAGGGTGATATTGAACGCCTACAAACCAAGGGTGGTTTGGTATTTCAACAATCTCCACTAATTCCGTATCTGGATTTATACCGGTTGCAATCAAGCCTGCTTCCTCAAATTGTTCACGATATTTATTATTGTATTCATATCTGTGACGGTGACGTTCCTCAATGGTCTTTGATTTGTATATTTTGCTTACGATGCTGCCTTTTTTCAAATCACACTTCCAAGAGCCCAAACGCATGGTGCCGCCCATGTTGGTAATGTTTTTTTGATCTTCCATAATACTTATTACGGGATTTTTGGTCTGCGAATCCATCTCTGTACTGTTGGCGTCTTTCAGTTTTAGTACGTTTCGGGCAAATTCTATTACAGCCATTTGCATTCCCAAACAAATTCCTAAGAATGGTAAATTGTTTTCACGCGCGTATTTTACAGCTGCAACTTTCCCTTCAATACCACGCTCCCCAAAACCTGGAGCGACTAAAATACCATCGAGCTTTGATAGTTTTTTACCGATAGTTTTGGCGTTTATATGTTCAGAGTGGATGAATTCTACTTTTACTTTCACTTCGTTTTCAGCGCCAGCATGGATGAAAGCTTCAAGAATGGATTTGTAGCTGTCCTGCAATTCCACATATTTACCAATAAGTCCAATATGAACGTCGCCTTTTGGATTTTTGTGTCTTTGAAGAAATTTGTTCCACTGTTTTAAGTCTGGTTTTTTGGAATCCTTCAAATTTAATTTCTGAAGCGTAACCGTATCCAAACCTTCCTCAAGCATCATATTGGGCACGTCGTAAATGGTGGAAGCATCGATGGATTGTATAACTGCTTCTTCCTTCACATTACAGAAAAGCGCAAGCTTTCTTCGTAAATCTTTGGAAAGTTCATGCTCGGTTCGGCAAACCAAAATATCTGCACGTATTCCGCTTTCCATCAATGTTTTTACGGAGTGTTGGGTTGGTTTTGTTTTCAATTCCCCAGCGGCGGAAAGGTAGGGCACAAGTGTTAAATGGATAACCAAGGCGTTATCATCGCCCATTTCCCACTTCATTTGGCGCACAGCTTCAATATATGGCAATGATTCAATATCGCCCACGGTACCGCCAATTTCAGTGATGATTATATCGTAATCGCCTGTATTTCCAAGCAATTGCACGCGTTCCTTAATTTCGTTTGTAATGTGTGGAATAACCTGCACGGTTTTTCCTAAAAATTCACCACGGCGTTCTTTTTCAATTACACTTTGGTAAATTCTGCCTGTAGTAACGTTGTTTGCTTGGGAAGTATTTACGTTCAAAAAACGCTCGTAGTGGCCCAAATCAAGATCGGTTTCGGCGCCGTCATCGGTTACGTAACACTCGCCATGCTCGTATGGATTCAACGTTCCCGGATCCACATTTATGTATGGATCCAATTTTTGGATGGTTACACGGTACCCTCTGGCCTGCAATAATTTAGCCAGCGATGCCGCAATAATTCCTTTTCCTAAAGATGATGAAACCCCGCCCGTAACGAAGATGTATTTTGTAGTGCTCATAAATGCCTTTGCTGAAATAACTATACGGGATGCAAAGGTACATTTTATTGTGGAAAGCAGGAAAGGATACTGGTTAATTGTTAACAGTTAATTTAAGTTTGTCAAATTAATTTACTGCATCAGTTTTTGTCCTACTATTAAAGTATTCGTACCATTTACTTTTGGTAGTATTTGAAGTTTAAAATTATCTCCAAAATAGGAAGTTACTGATTCAAGAGTGTTTGAATTTTTTTTGAGGTTCATCCCAACGTTGAATATGAATGAACCTTTATTTTGAATTGAATTTGCTAAATTTTCGCAAAATTCTTTTCCATAGAAAATAGGAGGAACGTTGGTATCTATAAAAAGATCAATGATTATAAGTTGGAATTTTTCCGTGGAATTTTTTATGAATTGAAACGCATCACCTTCAATAATTTGAAGTTTTTTAGAAGGGATAGTGCCAAATTCCTCTTTGGCGAGTTTTATAACTTCCGGGTCAATTTCAACGGCAACAATGTTTTTTGTGTACTCAAAAGTATTCCGAAGGGAATGAATAACACTGCCGCCGCCCATTCCTAAAAGCAATATGTTTTCAACTGCGTTTAAATCAACTTTTGTGAGCCCAATTTCCAGTATTTTTTGAAGCGAACCGTAGGAATAGTTTGCATTTTCGGTATCCAAAACCTTTTTTCCATTCACATAAGTAACCTCTAAAGTACCGTTTATTGCTGAAGGAAATCGCCGTGTAGTTGGCCAAATGTAACTGAAAAGCTTCTTCATTTTTTTATAAGCTTTTGAAGCAATCCTTCCAAGCCGTTTAATTTCAGTTCATACATTTCGGCCATCATCCGCCCCAATTTTCCCTCGGGAAAACCTTTCTGTTTGAACCATACAAAATAGTATTCGGGAATGTTTGCCAAATAATAACCTTCGTATTTTCCAAAGGGCATTTTGTAGTTTGCCAGTTCCACCAAGTGGCTTGGGTTTGGGTTACTTCCAAGCATCGTATTCGGCAAGTTGATTGGCAATATATTTCTGCCAGAAAGCTTCTTTTTCCTCATTGCGGGAATGGTCAGTCTCAGCGTCAAATTTTGTTTGCATCGCACGTCTTTTTTGTTCCACTTGCTGATAGATTCCTTCAATTTCAGATTTTACTTTTTTGGAAAATTTTCTTCCCTCAAGATTTTTTCGAAGCATGCGTGCGTGAAGTTCCGAAATATCAAAATGTGCCTGTTCGTGTTTTAAAATATAGGGACTTACTCTTTCCGGAATATACCAAGAACCTTCAGGAGCGAAAAAACTTTGAACCGAATATTCCACATCTACCGCTCCATTTTTTATGGAATAGGAATAATGAAAACTAATACCAGTATTGGTACTGGCCACAAAACTGGCACTGCGAACGGGTTTTCCGCGGAAATCTTCCCAAGATAATTTTTGGTTTTTATTCCATATAATCTTTTCCGGATTGTTTTGCGGGAAGAGAAATAAGGAAAATATAAAAGCGAAAAGTAGTTTCATAATAAAGTGAAATCAAAAACAATACCTAAAATGAAGTTCTCGACTGCGCTCGAACGGACAATTGAGGATTTTTTATTCCCAATTAAAAGTAATCACTCTTTCAATATCTGGATGCAGGCTATAATGAACAGGACAAGTGCGTGCTGTATTTTCAAGTATTTTTTTTGATTTATCGTCTATTCCGGTAGGAAAATTTAAAACCACTTCAATTTTTGAAATTCGGCGTGGGTCTGCAGCCATAGTTTTGGTGACCATTGCCGTGGTGCCGTCCATGTTCACTTTCATGTCGCGTGCCTTTATGCCCATCATGGTTATCATACAATTTGCAAGTCCTGTGGCAACAGTATCAGTTGGGGAAAAAGCTTCCCCTTTCCCATTATTGTCTGTTGGGGCATCCGTGATAAATTTGCTGCCCGATTTAAGGTGTTCGTTTTCGGTGCGAAGATTTCCGAGATAAGTTACTTTGGCGGTGCTCATTCTACTACTTCAAATTTAAGTTCGTCGTTATATTTTAAAATATAGGCAGCTTCGTTGCAGTAACCTTCGGTGTTCGATTTCTCGTAACGGAATTTATTTTCAATATAAACGGTTTCGCTCTCGGGCATTATGGCGTCATAAATATCTTTTTCCGAAGCCAAACGGAGCAATACATCATAGGTTACATCAAAGCCGCGAATAGCATATCTGTTGGGAAGCACGCCGTATTTATTTTTGTAGCTAATCAAAAACGGATTGCGGTCATCTTCTGAAATATTCTTATTTACTGATGGAAAGGTAAAGTTCAATTTTGCCAAACGCGTACTGGAAACCTCGTGCCATTCATAGGCTTCGTTTCTATCCAAAGTGAATAAACGGACTTTATAATTGGCTGGCATGGCTGCAAGTACGTTCACGGCACTACTCACCAACACTGGGTTTGTGGATTCAAGAATTACCCAACTTTCCCTTCCTTCCGAAGCTACTGCCGTAATATCGCTAGCTTGAATATAACCGCCGCCCCTAGGTGATACTGTTTTAGCTTCAGGTATTGCAGCTTGTATCATTTCGCGCTGTTTCGCTTTTTTTGAATCTGAAATAATGATGATGTTTTTACCATCGCTATGATCTTTAATAAAACGAATCATCTTTTTTTGAAGCACGGCGTCTGTGGGAAGTGTTTGAAACAGATTGTCATTCATCGCCATCTCTCTATTGCTCAAAGGTGAAAAGACCGGGATTTTTTCATCTTTCAACATAGCTGAAGCTTTTTCCACATTTTTTTGGAGTAGTGGCCCAATTACGGCATCCACATTTTTGAATTCGCTTTTTGAAATGATTGAAGCTACTTTACTATCACTTTTTTCGGTGTCATAAACATTCAATGTTACCGAAATACCTTTGTCCTTTGCAAATTCTGCCGCCATTAATGCTCCGCTATAAAAATCCAAAGCCACGCGAAGGGTCGGGTCTTTTTTTAGCCAGTCTTGGTCATTTCCTGTAGAATCTGTTGCGGTGCGTGTTAAACGAAAAGGAAGCATTAACGCTACCGTTTTCATCTTTTTGTTGTCGATTCTATTTTCAAGATTGACTACTGATATATCTTCCTGTGAAATTGTATTTTCTTCTTTTGGTATTTTTAAAATCATTCCATCCTTCAACCCATCCTTTGCATAAGGATTTAGTGCAATAACTTCTTCTTCGGAAAGCCCAAATTTTGCTTTTAACCTATAAAATCCTTCTTTCGGTTTTACTTCGTAATACTGAAAATTCTCGTCGTCAATTTCAGCATTTTCAATTACGGTTTTATCGGGAACGATAAGCACGGAGCCAAGCTTTAAACTTTCGCCTAAGTTTGGGTTTAAATCTTCAAGTTCGGCAATGGATATTCCAAATTTTCTGGCAATGCCAAACTTTGTTTCTTTTGCTTGAACGGTATATTTCTGTGTTCCGGGTAAAGTAGTTTCAGTATTGGAACCGTTGGTTTCACTATTATTGCCCTTTGCAGGAATCAATAAGTTTTCTCCTTTTTTAAGTCCACGGGAATAAAGATCTTTATTCAGTTTTTTTATTTCGTCAACGCTTACATTGTACAATTGTGCAATTCCGTATAGTGTTTCCTTCTTTTTTACTTTGTGTTGGCGGAAATTGTTATTGTTTGTGCCAGAACTAATAACGCTGTTTGAAGGAATAATAAGCACACTGTTTACCTTCAACCCATTTTTTGCATCTGGATTGAGGTTGTAAATGGTTTCTTCAGAAATTCCATATTCCTTAGAAATACTGTAAACCGTTTCGCCTTTTTGAACCGAATGGCTTTTGTATTGCTGCTGCGCTACCGAGCCACAGCTTACCATAAAAAGGAAGGTTACCGAAACGTATATTAAACACTTCAACATAGAGATAATCAATTTTTTAGATTTGCCAAACATAGTCTCGATTTCAATTTGTTATTCCCACTCGATGGTCGCGGGCGGTTTAGAGCTGATGTCATAGACTACTCTATTAACGCCTTTCACGCGGTTTATTATATGGTTGCTCACTTCCTGTAAAAATTCATAGGGAAGATTTACCCAATCTGCGGTCATTCCATCTGTGGATTCAACGGCGCGTAAAGCAACTACTTTTTCGTAAGTACGTTCGTCGCCCATTACGCCTACGCTATTCACAGGTAGTAAAATTGCTCCTGCTTGCCACACCTTATCGTAAAGTTCCCACTTTTTCAAGCCGTTTATGAATATTGCGTCAACCTCTTGTAATATACGAACTTTTTCGGACGTAATATCGCCCAAAATTCGAATTGCCAAACCTGGCCCGGGGAAAGGGTGTCTGCCCAATAATTCGGGGTCAATGCCCATTTCTTTTCCAACGCGTCTCACTTCATCCTTGAAAAGCATTCGCAAAGGTTCCACGATTTTCAGTTTCATAAAATCAGGCAATCCGCCTACGTTATGGTGACTTTTTATGGTAACCGAAGGGCCGTTCACTGAAACACTTTCAATAACATCTGGATAAATTGTTCCCTGCGCCAACCAATCTACTCCGGTTAATTGATGCGCTTCATCATCAAAAACTTCTATAAATGCGTTGCCAATGGCTTTGCGTTTCCGTTCGGGATCGCTTTCGTTTCGCAAAGCTTCCAAAAAGCGTTCCGAAGCATCCACACCTTTTACGTTCAGCCCCATATCCTTGTATTGGTGCAGCACGTTTTCAAATTCGTTTTTACGAAGCAAACCGTTGTTTACGAAAATACAGAATAGGTTTTTGCCGATGGCTTTGTTCAAAAGAATTGCCGCAACCGTAGAATCTACGCCGCCACTTAAACCAAGTACTACCTTTCCGTCGCCAATCTGCTCTTTTAAAGTTTCAACAGTAGTTTCAACAAAAGCTGCGGGTGTCCAGGTTTGTGGCACTTCGGCAATATTTACTAAGAAATTTTCAAGCAACTGCTTGCCGTGGGTGGTGTGATATACTTCCGGATGAAATTGTATGGCATACGTTTCCTCGCCTTCAATTCTATAAGCAGCGTTTAGCACATCAACCGTGCTCGCCAAACGCACCCCGTTTTCGGGAAGTTGCGCAATGGTGTCGCTATGGCTCATCCACACGTTTGTGTTTTCGGGAATATCCTTAAAAAATGCCTCGCCAGATTTTATCATGGATAGTTTTGCCCTTCCGTACTCGCGTATGTTTGAAGGTTCCACGCTTCCGCCGTTGAAATGTGCCAAATACTGAGCGCCATAACAGACCGCCAAAAGGGGTTTGTGGCCGCGAATCTTTGAAAGGTATGGGTGGGGCGCATCTTCCGCGCGAACGGAAAACGGACTGCCCGAAAGGATTACGGCCTTAAACGGGTCAAGGCTATCCGGAATGTGATGGTAAGGGTGAATTTCGCAGTAAATGTTCAGTTCCCGCACGCGTCTGGCGATAAGTTGGGTGTACTGCGAACCAAAATCTAAAATGAGGACGTTGTTTTGCATAGGCAAAAATACTTTAAATATATAAGTTGGTTAAATGGTTGAGTGGAATTTTTTTATGATATTTATTTTGTCAGGTCGAGCGCAGTCGAGACCTCATTCGGATATAAAAACTGATAGTTCTCGACTGCGCTCGAACTGACATTTAAAAGCTTTTTCATAATTCTAATACAGTAAAATTTGTGTCAAGTGGTTTCAAATTTTCTTTCAAAATGTCAAGTAAGTTTTCTCCATATTCCAAATAAAACTCAGAAAAATTAACCTGGCGTTCCTGCAAACTATGGTTTGGAAACAATTGGGTTTGAATATTTTTAACCCGTTCCAATTCTTCGGAAAGATTGCGCTTTTGGGCTTTTAGCAATCGTTTTTCAAGATTGTCCAAACCGTTCAATTGCTTTTTTTCTTGCGCGCCAACGGCTCCCAAAAACGATGCGTCGGTTTTTTTTGCCAATTCGTATAAATCCTTAAACTGTTGTTTGAGGAAATCTTTCTGTTTTGAAAAATCTATATCTATTTTTGAAATTTCCTTTGTGTGTTTAGTCATTAATTCGTGCTGCGGAAGAAATAAATCTTCAATCGAAACATTTAGTTTTTGCAATTTTTCAGAAAGCATTTTAGGAACCAAAAGCACAGAATTACGTAGTAACAAAATAGGGAAGGGGACTTCCACTTTATTGAAATAATCCTTTAGCTGAAACCAATACGCCAATTCCCCGCCGCCACCAATGTAACAAAGATTTGGCAAAATTTCTTCTTGATACAACGGACGAAGCAATGCATTAGGCGAAAACCGTTCAGGATTTTCGTGGAGTTCCTTTAAAATTTCTTCTTTTGAAAAAGATATATCGGTTTCATTTATAAAAAACCGTTCTCCCCTTTCAACAATCCGTTCTCGAAGGTTTTCCTTTAAATAGAAAAGATTTATTTCCCTGGGATGTACTTGTTCAGAAAATCCAAAAACAGTAAGCTTTTTAGTAGTTTCCGAAACTTTTTTAAAGCTGAGGTTTTCGGTCAGTTCCTTTTCTGCATAGGGAATAAAACATTTTTTCAACTCATCATCATTTCCGTCAACTATAACCAAACCGTGATGATAAAAGAGACAATTGGCCAAAAATCGAGTGGCATCGGCAAGGTTATCGTGTTTAGTATAAGCGTCTGAGAAATAGGAAATCAACTTTTTGGCATTTTCGCTTTCGCCAAATTCCTTTTTCAATTGCTGTTTCACTTCCTTTAAACCTTCGGTGGAAAGCTCTCCAACTGCGCCGGAAGCTTTTCTGTCCCATTTTACCTTTTTCCCAAAAAGATTGAAATAATTGATCTCCTCAAAATCGTGGTCTTCCGTAGCCATCCAATAAACGGGTACAAAATGGTTTTTTGTGTAGGTTTTGTTTAACTCTTCAGCAAGGTTTATGGCTGAAAATATTTTATAAAGAAAATAAAGCGGCCCGGTAAAAAGATTGAGCTGATGCCCCGTGGTTATTGTAAATGTTGTATGTTCCCGCAACAAATCTATATTGCTTAGCGTAGATTGCGAAATGGAATTGTCGCCATACTGAAACATAATCCGTTTCGACAACAAATGCCGTTTTTCATCCGTAAAATTCTTTTGCTTTTCCGTTAGTTGATGCTTGAAATTTTCCAAGTTCGGAAAGCGATTGTAAAAAGGTTTGAAACTTTCATCTTCAGCGAGGTAATCGCATATCAATTTTGAAAAATACCCTGTATTTTTATACGGAATGGAATGCTTTGGCATAGGTTCTTTGGAAAAAGTCAAACAAAAATAACCGTTTTATGTGGGTCGCAGGTTTAAAGATACGTTAATATGGTTTTCAAATCCCAAATTTCAAGCACCAAATACCAAAATGTACCCATTGGAATTTGGAATTTCGTTTTTGGAATTTAACTATCTTTGGCCTTCAATTAAAATATTCAAAATGGTTCGCAAGCTAGCTTTTCTTCTATATTTAATGCCACTTTTTATTTTCGCCCAACTGCAATCTCCTTCCGAATTCTTGGGTTATGAAATTGGAACCGAATTCTCCCGTCATGCCGATGTTGTTTCCTATTTTGAACATGTGGCTGCAAATAGCGGAATGGTAAAATATTTCGACTACGGAAAAACCAACGAACGCAGAAGATTGACTTATGCGGTGATTTCTTCCGAAAAAAACCTTGCAAATCTTGAACAAATACGCACCGACAATTTAAAGAATATTGGCATTCTTTCGGGGAGTGCGACTCCCGATAAAACCATTGTTTGGCTAAGTTATAACGTTCACGGAAACGAAGCCAGCAGTAGCGAGGCGGCTATGAATACCGTCTACAAACTTATAACGGAACATTCAGATTGGTTGAAAAACGTAGTTGTGATTATGGATCCAGGCGTAAATCCTGATGGTCGCGATCGTTATGTAAATTGGTACAATCAAGTGAAAGCTTCACCCTATAATTCATCCCGTGACGCAATAGAGCACAACGAACCTTGGCCCGGTGGAAGACCAAACCATTATCTTTTCGATTTAAACCGCGATTGGATGTGGGCAAGCCAGGTAGAGACCCAACAGCGTTTAAAAATCTACAACCAATGGATGCCGCAGATACACGTTGATTTTCACGAGCAATTTATCAACAACCCCTATTATTTTGCGCCTGGAGCAGAACCGTATCACGAGATAATTACAGATTGGCAGCGCGAATTTCAAAATAAAATAGGGAAGAACAACGCAAAGTATTTTGACAAAAACGGCTGGCTTTTCTTTACCCGTGAAAGCTTTGATTTGCTATACCCGAGCTATGGCGATACTTATCCACTTTATATGGGCGCTATTGGAATGACCTATGAACAAGCTGGTCACGGAATGGCTGGTTTGGGAATTATTAATGACGAAGATGTTGAGCTTACCCTTGTGGACCGTGTGGCACATCACACTACCACTGGACTTTCAACCATTGAAGTTGCTTCACAAAATGCTGCTTCCCTTAATTATGAATTTAAGAAATTCTTCAAAAACGATGATCTTAATTATAAAAGTTTTGTATTAAAAGGCAATCCCGATAATATAAAATCGCTAACGGAAATGCTGGACCGTCACGAAATAAAATACGGATATGCAACTGGCGGAAGTGTAAGCGGCTTCAATTATTCTGAAAATAAAAAAGGCGCGATGGACGCTAAAGGCGCATTGGTTGTAAGCACAAACCAGCCGAAAGGGAAAATGGCACAAGTACTTTTTGAACCCAACGCAGCACTGTCAACGCCCATTACTTATGATATTACGGCTTGGAGCTTGCCATATGCTTTCGGACTTGAAACTGTGGCTAGCACTACTTTTGTTCCAGCAATGGGAGCTAATCCAAACAATACCGTTTCTAATACTTCTTCACCAATTGCTGCTGGCTATATTGCAAAATGGAACAGTTTGCAGGATGCCGAATTTCTTTCAGCTTTATTACAGGCAGATATAAAAGTGCGTTTTTCTGAAAATGAACTCAGTTTTGGTGGAAATAATTTCGGTCGCGGTAGCTTGATTATTACGCGAAGTGACAATAAAACGAATCCAGATTTTGATAAAACCCTTATAGAAATCGCGAACGAAATGGGCCGCCAATTATACGCTTCCCCAACAAGTTATGCAGATAGTTTGACTGATTTTGGGTCGCAATATGTTCATTTAATTAAAAACAAAAAAGTTGCAATGCTTCAAGGGGAGGGAACTTCCTCATTGAGCTATGGGGCACTTTGGCATTTTTTTGAAACTCAATTGAAATACCCAATCACTTCAATAAATACGAGCGATATTGGAAATATTCAATGGAGCGATTATGATGTGTTGGTGCTGCCGGACGGTTATTACAAATCTATATTGAATGAAGGGGCTTTCAAAAATCTTGAAGAATGGATTAACAAAGGTGGAAGGGTAATCGCAATTGGCAATGCAGTAGCAACTTTTGAAGGAAAGGAAGGTTTTGATCTTAAAAAAAACGGTGATGAAAAAGCGGAAAAAGAAAAGGACACTTTGGGAAATATGATTCCCTACGCACAACGCGAACTGGAAAGCACCAAAGATTTCATAACAGGAAGTATCTATAAAGTAATGTTGGACAATACCCATCCTTTGGCGTTTGGTTATGGTGATACTTACTATAGTTTAAAATTGGGTAGCGATTCCTATAAATTTTTAAATGAAGGTTTTAATGTAGGCTATATAAAAGAACCTGAAAGCGTTTCTGGTTTTTCTGGTGAAGCAGCCAACGCTTCTTTAAAAAACTCAATAGTGTTTGCCGAAGCGAAAAAGGGCAAAGGTAGTGTGGTTTATATGGTGGATGATGTTTCCTTCCGTTCCTTTTGGCAAAACGGGAAGTTGTTTTTGGCGAATGCGGTGTTTTTTATCAATTAAGAGATTAGTTATTCCCTAAAATTTCAACAGAAATATCTTCCGTCTTAATTTCAGAAAGCAACTCCAGTTTTCCTGCTTCAAAGAGCTCGTCAACTGTTTTTAGATCTACGGATTGCCAAGGTTCCAATTTGTAGTTTTCGTAATCCACAAACCGTATTCCGTTTACCATTCTTGGGTTAAAAGCCTTTCTGAAACGGATGCCACCCTTGTCTGTATAAAATTTATAGGCGAAATAATCCATCATAAAATCATCTTGATTTATCCAGTACATATACTCATCTTCGTAGTCTGTGCCGCCGCCTTCTTCAGAAAAAGTCACTTTTATTTCATAATATTTCTTGCCGTTTATTTCGGCTTCGCCAACCAATTCTTTATTTACCGCAGGGTCATTTAGCCCGAAGGGAAGTTGTACAAAATAGTGCACGGAGTTTACGGAATTGGCATATTTAGTCGCAGTGGAATCAGCTAAAATCAGTTTGGTGCCATTGGCAAAACGCTCAAAGCCGGAATTGGTGAGTACGTCGCGGGTTTCTCCCAAGGAATCAGTACTTGTTCGTGTAAGTTCATAATTGCCGTTTTTCCTATGGCTGCTGTATTTAGTGTCGCGGAAAGTAAAATGAATTGTTGCGGCATCATATTTTTCTCCACCGGCAGTTTCAATGGTTTTATCTATAATTTGCTGGGCGGTAAGTTGTTTTGGTTCTTGCTTGCAGGATAGAAAGACGAATAGAAAACCAATTATTGGGAGGACGCGCATAGGGTATAGATTTTTTTCAAAGGTACATTTTGTTTGCCCTTTGCCTTACAACTTTTTCAGAAGATACGTTAAATGAACTTCAAACTTAACGGAAAATAAAAACTGCCAGCGCAACAATAGTGATACCTATAAGCAAGGTAAGCTTGCCCAATGGTTCTATTTTTTTTAGGCTTTTCTCAGCATTGCCTTTCAAAGCTTCTTGCGTACCACGCCCAATCAACAGAATTAAAATTACTAAAACTAAAACTAACACCAATTTCAAAATTAAAAGCGGATTGCTGGGTAGGGTGGACCAGTAGGGAAGGATAAGATAAGCGCCAGAAACCACTAAAAGAATGATGCCTATATAGCCCATTCTGCTCAACGTCATTGCTTGAAGCCTGAATTTTATCGCTTCCTCTTTGTCCATTTTTGATATTATTCTATCCAGAAAAGCATGTGCAAAGCTTGTTCCCAATCCCATGGTTAAGCCTATAAAGTGAAGTATTAAGGCAGTTTCTCTCATATTTTTAAATTAGTTTAAAATATAATGCAAATGGAAAAAGATATTGATCAAGTGAGGAGGGTAAAGCGCTGAGCTTCAAATCAAATATAGTGAAAAAAATGAATGAAAAATAATTTGTAAATAAAATGAATTTGTAGAAGGTTGAATCTATAGATTCTATTCGCGATAAACTGAAGGTTATTTGCAACTTGAGCAATCAGGTTCGCCAATCAAACTGCCGTTTTTGTCAAATTCATATTTGCAGCATTCGCTGAATTTTTCCTTTAGAATATCTTTTGAGCGCCTAATTCTTGCCTTTACGTTTGCAAGGCTGATTTCCAAAATTTTTGCAGCTTCATCTTGTTTCTTTCCCTTTATATAAACCAACTCGACGGTTTCTTTATAAATGGAAGGCAGGTCATTTATAAACCTATCAAAACAGCAATAGGCCTCATTCCTTTCGGAATTTACCTCAGCGATTTCTTCCACGGGAGCTATATATTTTGCTTCCTTTTTGAAGTGGTTGGCAATCTCATTCCGCGCAATTTGAAACACCCAAGCCTTTGCTTTTTCTTCTTCCTTAAGTTGGTGAAGGTTGTTGTGGATTTTCAGAAAGGTATTTTGAAAAATATCGTTGGCGGCGTTTTCGTCCTTTACCTTTTTAAGAATAAAAAAATAAAGGGCGTCATTAAATTGCTTCCAAATTTTCTGTGTTTCCATATTCAAAAATAAAAAAGGTTGGCTTTTATACCAACCTTTATTGGGTTTAACAACAACTGCATTTGTCGCATTCACATCGCTCGCAAGGGCAAGTGTTTGCTGAGCAGTCTTTGCAGTTACACTTGGTGCAATCGCAGTTGGTACAGTTACAAGTATTCATAATGATTGTTTTAATATTCATAAAGAAGACTCAAAAACTATAAAAAGGATACTTTTTTATGTTGTTTCGTAAATATGTGAATTTGTGAGTGGTCAACACAATTCAACAATCAAACAATTCCACACTTAAACAATATCAAACTTCATAAGCCATCTTTGCGAACTTATTCCGGTACTCAATGGGGGTCAAGCCGGTAATTTTTTTAAAAATATCACGAAAGGCCTTTGTGTCGGTATAGCCTACATCAAACATAATTTCTGAAACATTTTTTCTGGATGCTTCAAAGAATTTTTTGGCGGCTTCAATCCGAACTCTTTGGGTGTATTCAATTGGAGTGTTGTTGGTCGCTACCTTAAATCTTCTTTCAAAGGTCCTTCTACTGGTACTGATTAAATTAGCCAAACTCTCAATGGTTATTTTATCTTCGTAATGCGCTTCTATGTAATCCTGCACTATCTGTATTTCTTCGTCCTCGTGTGTTCTTTGCCCTCTGAAAATTGCAAATTGCGATTGGCTGTCCCGCCCGATATCCAATGCAAAATATTTGGAAATCATCACCGCAGTTTCCCTGTCGGAATACTTTTCAATTAAGTAAAGCACTAAATTCCACAAACTACTTGCCCCGCCGCTGCTGTAAATATTCTCGTGTTCAGTTATGATGGCTCCGTCCTCCACTTCCACTTCGGGGTATTTCTCTTTAAACTCCTCAATATGCGCCCAATGTGTAGAACATTTTTTACCATTCAGCAAACCTGTTTCCGCCAAAAGAAAAGCGCCGATGCACAAGCTGGCTAGACTGGCACCGTTTTCATATAATTTTTTAAAATAGGGGATGGCTTCAGCATTGGCTTCTATTCCTTTGTTTGTATCGCCGAAAGTGGGAGGAATAATTAATAAATCGGTTGCTTTAACATCCTTCAGCAATCTATCTGTTTTAATGGTATATTCCCCATTATTGGCAGGCACATATTCGCTTAAGCCCACATATTCTACTTTAAAAGCTGGATCTTTTCCAAATGCAGTTAAAAATTCATTGGCGGTATTAAAACTTCTGAAAGGGGGCGTAATGGCTTCAATTACCCCGTGCACTGGCACAAAGACTGAAATTAGCATAATCTTCAAATTTAAAAGCATACTAAAGTAAGAATTGTTTTGGCATTATTCACCCCTAAAGTTGTCATTTTCACAATAGCTTAAATTCTATGGTCTGTTGTAATTTTGATTTATCAAACATTAAATATTAATAATTATGAAAAACAACACAGTTTCATTACACCGCGTAATCAAAGCCAGCCCCGAAAAGGTATTCCGGGCATTTGCAGACCCAATTGCCCATTCCTGTTGGTTGCCTCCCTACGGTTTTATTTGTACCATTCAGCATATGGATTTTAAGATAGGAGGAACTTATAAAATGACCTTTATTAATTTCAGTACGGGTAACGGACATTCCTTTGGCGGGGAATATCTGGAAATAAAGCCCAATGAGTTTATTAAATATTCCGATAGGTTTGACGACCCAAATTTACCTGGGGAAATGACAACAACCGTGCAGTTGCAAAAAGTTTCCTGCGGCACGGAGTTAAAAGTATTGCAGGAAGGAATTCCAGATGTAATACCAACTGAAATGTGCTATTTGGGTTGGCAGGAAAGTTTGGAAAAATTGATCAAACTAGTAGAACCTGAAATTCCAGACGCTTAATTTTTTTTTTAAAATGGTGGCGCAAAATAATGAGAAATCAAGGAGTGCCGTTTTTATAACTTTTCCCGGAAATTGTAAAAAGGCACTCACTTTTTATCAATCCTGCTTTGGAGGCATATTGCATTTTGAACCTTTTGAAGAGGAATTAGAAGCTTATAAGGAAATTGTAGTTAGCGGAACGCTGCTTGCCGATAGTATAACCATTTACGGCTCGGACCTTGTGCATAACGAAGGCAGAAAGTTGGGAAACTATATTTCCATTTTTTTGGCCTGTAAAAATACTGCCGATAGAAAGCAACTTATTGAAAAGTTGGCAGCTGATAAAAAAAATCTTTTCAAAGAAAATCAGGAGGGACAAAAACTTATTGAGTTAACCGATGTTTTTGATGTTCGGTGGGTGTTGGGCCTTGATGATTTAAAATTCTAAAAAGTGAAAAAAATTCAGTCTTTTTCTTTTTCTTGGTCATAGATCTTTTCCCAAGCTTCTCTTTTCATCGTAAAAAGGGATTCTTTCTCCAAATCAAAGATAGACACTTCTTTTTCGCTTATTACAATATGTTGATTCCAATCCACAAAATCTTTATAGAGCAATAAGGTACAAATATCGGTAGACGAAATGTATTCTGTTATAACGTGCGAATGGAATGTAGTGATCGTTTTCTCCTCGTCTTCCTCTTCAGAGGCAAAAGGGAATTGTAAAATGCTATTGTGAATTTTCTCTTTCCTTTCAAATTCAAATTTCCTGTTATAGCTCAGTTTATAATCATTGCCAATTAAAACGGCTTTTAAGGCATTTGTACCAGTCAATATAAATACATTTCTTTCCTTATCAGTAATTACAGGAATGAAGTTATACAGTGTATTCTCGTAGAAACTAAAAAAAGTATCTTTTTCGGAAAATGCCCTTTCTTTCGCATCTTGTCTTATTTTTATAAGATTCTTTTCCAGTTCCGTTGCTTTTTGATTTATGGTATCAATTTTTATGGGTTGGGGTTTTGGCATGCTGTCAAAAGCATATCGTATTAAAATTCTATCATTGTCAAAGCGACTGAAAAAAATGGTATTTATATTCTTATCGGCTGTTTCGTATGATAGATAGCCACCCACTGAATCCCTTTTTGTTTTAAAACGTGCCAACATATCATCAGTGCCATACCAAGAACCCTTTTCCAGCCGGTATAGCAACTTCCCTTCATTTAATATTTTTTCGGTCTTTTTATTTTGGGAAAAAGCCAGTGAGCTTACTATTAATAAAAGCGTTAAAATCAGTCTCTTCATTTATTTTCTTTTTGATAATTATTGTACAGTGTTGTGTTTTTTGATAAATAGTAAAATCAGTTTCCAAAGGAAATGTATAAGCACTCCCGCAATGGTCCCAATAATCCAAAAGACCATAGTTATTGCCAGAATGGGCATACCGCAGTTTACCCCATCTCGTCTTGGTTCTGGATAGAAAAATTGAGGCAGAAAAGCATAATACAAAACCAAAAAAATAATAAGAATCAAGAAATCGGGAAACTTCCATTTCATCCTGTAGCTGAGGAAATACAAAGCCAATTGAAGTAAAGATGTTCCAGCAAATACTAGTAAAATCATTTTTAAGGCTTGAAATTAGTTGTTTAAATATAAATCTATTTATTTTTTTAGTGCTTCAGCAGATTATGAATTATTCTATGCTTAAACAAATGCCAATATGGTCACTTAACTTTTTGTCTTGATTCCAAATGCTTAGTTCCATTTTGCGGTTATTGATAAAGTTATTGCTGAGTAGTATGTGGCCCACATTGTTTTCGAGCTTTGAAGTAGGACAATTCAAATCCAACTTTTGTATTATATCATTTAATTGGTTTCTCGCTTGATGACTGGGATACGCAAATCCTGATAACATAATATTGAAATCCCCTGCAATACAAATGTTGCCTTCCAATTTTTCAAAATCCTTTATTTGTTTTTCAAAATCGCTTATAAAGCGGTCTCCTTTGCCTCCAAAAACTCCTATAATGGTTCCATAAACGGTTAATTGCCAAGATTCAGTTTCCAATTGTGCACAAACAGTAGTATGCTTATCAAATGTTTCCATTTGTCTTTTTATGGGATATTTTGTCCAAATAGTAGTTCTGTTCTCGCCCAATTTATAAGCAATCCCATCATAATCACCTTCAAGGGTTTCGGTTTCAATACTTTGATAGCTTTTGCCGGGATTTATTTTTGAACTTGTTTCAGTAAGAATTAAAATATCGGCATGGTGACTTTCAATAATCTTTAGGATTGTTTCATTTCTTTTTTTTTGCAATCTCTCCAAGTTCCAAGTTAAGATTTTCAAGTTTTATATTATTTAGTTAGAAAAAACTAATATAGTTCCAAAACAACAACCCCAAAACCCATATCATCATTGATAGCAATGGAAGAAACACTGCCGTCTTCTATGACCATTAAGTTTCCAGTTTCCAGTATATAGTTTTCATCCTTAAGCTGCAACTGTAGCGTGCCCGAAGTAACATAAAGGAATAACTTCTTACACTCCGCTTTAGGTTTTAAGGTATAACTGCTACCTGCCTCCATAGCTATATGATAGAAGGCGCTTTGCTGTTTGCCCGTAGTCATCACATTAAAGTCAGTACAAGTGCCTATAGCAGTGGTTTTCCAATCCCCACTAAATTCATCCACCTCAAAAGGGTTGAGGTGCTTGCTGTAGTGGCCTTCATGGGTAATGCTGATTGCTCCTTCCAAAATCATTAGCTTCCTATCTATACCCGGTAAGGCCGTAAATGTAGATTCCTCAGCTTCTACTTTTGCTGTACTTAACCGTAGCTCAAAATCTCGTGCTGTATAGGAAGCGGTGGAAGGGAATATAAAAAGTTGGGTAGTGCTGCCGCCAGACCATTCGCTTTTTTTGAAATGCTGTGGAGTGAGGATTGTTATTTTCAAAATGGTTGGGCAAAGGATTGTTTAATTATGCAATTATGAATTGTTTTTTTTAGTCGTTTGGTTCTATATGAATTAAAACGTGTCCTAAATTTGGTATTTCGTTACGTAAATAATCTTTTAGTTTGTGTGCAATATCGTGTCCTGTTTTCACGGAAATTTCTCCAGCGACAATAGCGTGTAAATCAACATGAAATTTCATTCCGGATTTTCTGACGAAGCATTTCTCTGTGCCTAACACACCTTCTACTTCAAGAGACTTTTCTCTTATTTCAAGTATTAGATGGTCATAAAGTTGTTCGTCCATTACTTCACCCAAAGCAGGCCTTAAAATTAGGTAGCTATTGTATAAAATAAAGGCGGAAGCAAATAAGGCTGCCCAATCATCAGCGGTTTCATAACCTTGTCCGAAGATGATTGCTATTGAAATTCCAATAAACGCCATTACCGATGTTATTGCATCGCTTCTATGGTGCCAAGCATCTGCTTTAAGGGAAGAACTATTTGTTTGCTTACTTTTCTTAATTACAATTTGAAATGAGATTTCCTTCCAAATTATTATTACACCCAGAACAATTAAAGTCCACGCCTTCGGGATTTTATGGGGCGTCTGAATGTGTTGAATACTTTCGTATGCAATTACTGTTGCAGAAACCACAAGAAAGGCAACAACTCCAAAGGTAATTAAGGGTTCGATTTTACCGTGGCCATACGGATGGTTTTCGTCTGCGGGTCGCTTTGCATATTTAAAACCTAATAAGACCAAAAAGGAAGCAAATATGTCGGTAGTGGATTCAATAGCATCTGCAACTAAAGCATACGAATTGCCAAAAACGCCTGCAATTCCTTTTATTAACGCTAAAGAAGTATTTCCAATGATACTGAAATAAGTCGTTCTTATTGCAGCTTTTTCGTTAGTCATTTATTTATAATTTAGGATGCCCCATCTATGGTATTATTATTTGCCTTCAAATATACTATAAAACACATTATTTGTGCCCGAGCGGTTTGATCTGATTGGATTGTTGGATTGTTAGAATGTTTAAGTGTGTAATTGTGTAACTGTTTAAGTGTTGAGTATGTGAATTTGATAATCTGTGAATTTGTTATTATAATGCTTTGGGCTTTAAACATTAGGGTGGTTTGTTAGACAATTAACATTGTAGCCTTAACCTAGGCTTTGAGTACCTTTATGATAGATTAAATGTACTATTCAAGTAGCATTCAACCCCCTTGAACCATACATTAGGGCAACCTGAACATAGTATTAACAGCTGTTATGTATAGCCCTAGCGCACTCTGAGTGTAGCCCTAGTAGCTATTTTGGTAAATTATATTTTTGGTATTTTATACCGATGTAGATGTGCTTCCATATATTTTGAACCATTTTTCTTATGGCCTCTCATATTGATATAGAAATAATGGGGAATAGTGGGGGTATACTAGGAGTATCTATGGCGTGTGGTCGGCATGGAGTCGGCATGCAATCGGCTTACGGTCGGCTTAGGGTTAGCTTGAGTGATTTTGAATGGGAAAGGAACGAATTACTAATATAGTAAAAAAAAATAAGCTTTTCGACATTTCATTCCATTTTGGAATGACTTTTTTTGAAAGCCTTGATATATCTGGGGTTTCGGACTTCAAATTTATTACACAACTGTGGCTGATATGATAATTTATATGCGCAATGAGCAATTTTTTGGGCATATTTTACGAACGTGTGCGTGCCTTAGGAACAATTAGCAATTAGCAATTAGCAATGAGCAATGAGCAATTAGCAATTAAAAAAAAGGCTTTAGGCTGTAAGCTTTAAGCTTTAAGCGGATTTGTTAATTTGTAAATAGTTGCTATTTATTACAAAGCGCATTGCAAATGCTTAATTTAGATGGGCACGCTTTTAAAAAGCACGCCAGATGGAGTGTACTGACTCACATTCCCAATCTGGCAAACCTGGGTGTATGCATTAGGGTGAAACGCATTGCAAATACTTTATAAAATTGAGCAAGCTTTGCACAGTGCCAGATGGGGCAGCGATGAATATTAAAAAATCCTATTATTTGTTCTATTCACCCTTTAAGATTGGTTTGTATTTATTCCAGTTGGCAACTATGGCCCAAATATTAATTGCGAATAATAGTAATACCATTCCAATACCTGATGGATCCCATACGGCGTGATGAATTAATATTCCTACCATAACTGGAAAAATCATTAATGCTCCTAATGCTCTTGTTTTTGGGATAGCTATTAATATGCCTCCTATTATTTCTACTACTGCTACAAGGGGTAATATCCATTTTAAGGTCATATAGGCACCCATAATTTGCATCATCTCTTCAGACATTTCGGGCATGGGCATATAGTGGAAGAATTTGTTTAATCCTGCATTGACCATCATTAAGCCGAATAATATACATAAAACTGTAAGAATCTTGTTTTTCATTTTTAAATCGTTATAGTTAATACTACAGCAAAATTACTTATTTTTGATTACCATTTGTAATCAGTTACCTTTTGGTAAGCAGTTACTTTGAGGTAATCATTAATCCGATAATTATGAAAAAAATGGAGCATAAAGAGTGTATGTCTGCCTTGTTACCCGTGCGGGATACTTTGGATGTAATAGGTGGCAAATGGAAAATTTTAATCATAATTTCCCTTTGGGAAGGGAACAAACACTTTAGGGAAATAGAACGCAGCATTCCAAAGCTAAGTACCAAGGTTTTGTCTAAGGAATTAAAAGACTTAGAGGAAAATCAGTTGATCACAAGAACTGTTTTAAACGGCTTTCCTGTGCGAACGGAATATAAACCTACAAAGCATTCCCGTACGTTGGAAAAAGTTATTTTGGAATTGCAGCATTGGGGCATCAATCATAGAAAGGAAATGTTTGGCGATAGGAACGAAGCGGATAATGCAATAGCTGTTTCAGGTTAGCGCGGAAGGGGATGGTTTTTTTAAAACAGTGAATATCCCAGAATCAACGAAATTGAACTGTATTGCGTACGGTAAAAATTATAATCTACCAATAGTCCTCTTGGGCTTTGGTATCTAAATTCCAGGCTCACCTTATTATTATAATTATAACCAAACCCTACAGCCGCGTTACTGCTGGATTTAATCTCCAAATCTATATCACTTTCATAGATAATTGTGGAACTTAAATTTGCATCTATAACATAGGAAGCGTTTAAGAATAATTTGGATTTGTCAGTTAAGAAAAAATAATGACGGACCCCTAATGGAAACTCGATAGACCTATAATCTATCTCAATATTCTGGCCGTCCACAATTTTTTGGGATTTGTAACTTTGATATGTGGGCTCAAATAATACCGCCCATTTCCCTTTATTGAAGGGTAAGATTACTTCTGCTTCAAGTCCTAGCCTAAAGTTTGTTTCATTGTCGAATGTTACATCTCTGTTCTTATCTAATTTATTTTCAAGGGAAGCACTGGCGCTATTTACTCCGGGACGAATGCTAAGGTGAAATATGTAGGTGGATTTATTTGCTTCAAAATTTACTAATTCGGAATTTTCGCATTCGTTGTACTTTATGAAAAATTTCAATAACTCAGATTTTTGGTATTCTAAATTCTCAACGTCATCTAAGCTTATGGACTCACATTTTAAAGTGTTGTAAAGTTGCTGTTTGTATTGTTCGTTTTTGCCAGCCTGAAAATTTGTTATCTTGTAATTTTTAAAAACCAAAGGCTCAATAGGGTTGTTTTCAGTTTTATAGAAAAAGCGCGTTAAATTGCCTTCTTCGTACGAGTACAAACTTGCCTTTGAGTCAATCAGAACTTTTAAAAACAAGGTTTCCTTTTGAAATTCCGGGTTTTTATTATAGCTTAATTGACTGGTATTATCGCTGGACTTGTCAATATTTACAGTGGTGTTTACATAGCGGGAGTCACCATTGATGCCAAATTCCTTCACGCTGTTTAAGGTTCCGGTTGTTATTTCACCATTTTCGCCCATTCGGTATTCAAAACTTACGGGATTGTCTTTCCATTCCACATTTTTAATAAATACGGTTGATTTTTCATTGGAGGTGCTAATAATATACCCTTCCTCAAAATTTATTTGGGCATTGGCAAGGGTACTAAAAAGTATAACTGAAAGCAGTACAATTCTTTTCATAGCTGATATTTAGATAGATGGAAAATGGATGGTTGGTTAATAATTGCGGGCAATATAATTAAAATAATTAAACTTAAAAATGGACCATTTTTTCGCAACAAACGCTGTTTTCCCCACCTGCAAATTATAATGCCTAGTGCGAGCGTTTCGCTTGTACCGTTAAAGCTTGGACTTTTCTGTGCTGAGGACACGGGCGAGACGCCCGCGCCAGTTGGGGGTAGATCATTGACTTGTTATAAAATTCTGAGGAGAAAGAATTTCTATTTTCAAAAGGTAAAGATTGTTTTATAAGTCAAAGATAGGATTTTCAGAGTGGGGAATTGTGCGATGGACACTGGTTGGAGGTCCGTGCAAGTTATGCACAATGCACCTTTATCTGTTTTATTGCCTGTATGCGTGTATTTCACTTCTCAAATAGTGCAGAGAATCTAAATTACATTCTTTCGATAATTTATATGTTAAGGATTCAATACTGATTTGATTAATGAGTCCCGCTTTTTCTAATTGATGTTTAATAACATTAATTAGATATTTTCCAGGAATATTTTTCAACGCATTGGTTAATAATTTGAAATGACTTTTAAATTCACGCTGTTTGGATTTTAGCGTATATCTACCATCTTTTTCTTGCAATAGTTGTTCTACTTCATTGAAATAATTAGGTAAAAAATTATTACGAACAGCAGGAGGGGTAGACTCAAGATTAAAATCTCTTGCTGGGCTAAGTCCGAAATATTCTTTTCCCAACTCATATTTTTGAATTACAATAAAAGTACATGTTAAGTCTGATAGAATTAGTTTACACTGTTTTAGATTTGAATTTAAATCAATTAAATCTTCGATTTCATCATTCTTGAGTTTTGGTTTTTTTTCTCGAATAATTTCAAATATTCCTTCCTTTTCAACTAAGAAATTTTCAATGGAATATTTGTTCAGGTAAAAGACATTTTCTAATTCTTCCTTAGTTCCTAAAATATCCTCAAAATCACTGTCAGCAATATATACTTTTGTATTGTCTTGGCTATTATCGCGTGCGTGATTCTTTAAGTTGTTTTTGCCATTAAGTGGAAAAATTTTGTCAAATTGAACATTAACAAAAAGACGTTTCAAAATATTGAAATATAAATGTTCCTGCTCTGTGTCTTCTACGTAAAATGAAACATCATTGAATTGAACATAAAAAACATCCTGACCTGCTAAAAAAGAGTCTGTTAACTCTGGAAATCCATCAACCATAATTACACATTAAAAGGTAAGAGAGTTACAGCTTTGTTTTTCTTTTTATTTGCTAGAATTGGAGAGTGTGTCGCAAGTAAAAGCTGTGTGAATTTTGGAGTTATATTATCTAATTTTTCTAAAAAATCTTCTTGCCACTTTATATGCAAAGAAAGCTCTGGTTCATCAATAATAAAAATTTTACCATCTTGGCTGTTAAATGCTATATATGAGAAAAGGATTAGTATTTGTTGCTCTCCTGAAGAAAGGAACTTAATGTCCTTATATTTAGT
>NZ_LXIE01000003.1 GCF_001641085.1 Aequorivita soesokkakensis
GAGAATATCCGTTTTGATTATTTTGGAGGATAATTAAAGAATTAATGCAATTTTCAAGAAACCGTTTCAATTTATTTTGAAACGGTTTTTTTTATGTTATTAAATTTCTTAAAGAGTTGTTAAATATATATTATGTGTTATTTTTGATACAATAAAATAAATTATTAAGCCCCAGAACATGAAAAATTTTACACTTTCGCTAGTATTCTTATTGACTCTAAATTTAGGATATGGCCAGTCTAATCAAAACCCTATTTTAAAAAAAGCAAATAATTCAAAAATACAAAGTACTTCTACTGGTCTTTTAGTTTTTGATGATGCCAATAAATACATTTCCCAAAATCCAGAAATGCTACTTCGGGAAGTTTACGGACTGCCACCAGCAATAACATTTCAGCTAATTGGAGAAGAGAGTGATGATTTAGGTTTTTTTCATCAGAAATATCAAGAATATTTCAATGGAATTAAAGTGGAATTTGGCATAGTGGTTCTTCATAGTCAACAAGGGAAAGTTGTTTCTTTAAGTCAGGAATATTATCCAGTTAAAGAAGTAAATGCTTCACCAGGTCTAACTAAAGCTTCGGCTTTTCAAAAAGCTGTTTCACATATTGGTGCCCAGCAGTATTTATGGGAAAATACTGGGATGGCGAAAGTGATGGACGACTATAAAAAGCCCGAAGGAGAATTGGTAATTCTTCCGGTTTTTTCAAATGAAATTACTTCTGAAAATAATGTGGAGAGCTACAGATTGGCATATAAATTTGATATTTATGCTACTCGACCAATAAGTCGTGGAAATATATATATAGATGCAAATACAGGTGAGGCACTTTTTTATGATGCAATTATAAAGCATGCTGACAATAAAGGTTTTGAAGGGATGGTTCACGCAACTGCCGAAACAGAGGAAATATTTTGTCAGCGAGTTGAAAATGAAGATTTCACCATGTTAGCAATCGGAACTGCAGCTACCCGATATAGTGGCAACCAAAGCATAACAACAAGAAGTATTTCAGGGTCATATAGGCTAAGAGACAATACCAGAGGTGATGGTATCAATACTTTCAATAGTACGAGACAGCCACTATATTACTATACAGATTTTACAGATTCAGATAATAATTGGACCGCTGGAGAATTTAATAACACAAATAAGGACAACGCAGCTCTTGATGCCCATTGGGGAGCAGAAGAAACTTATGATTATTGGTATAATGTCCACGGAAGAAATAGTTATGATAACGCTGGAGCATCTATAAATAGCTGGGTACATTTTGATGATGTTGCTGGAGGAGCTGGTTATAATAATGCTTTTTGGAATGGTAGTGTAATGACCTATGGTGATGGTTCTTGTGGGGCTACTGAGGGGTGTGGTGGTTTTGATGCATTAACATCCATTGATGTTGCAGCACACGAAATAGGCCATGCAGTAACAACACATACCGCTAATTTGGCATATCAAAGAGAGTCTGGTGCATTAAATGAAGCTTTTTCGGATATATGGGGTGCATCTGTAGAACATTACGCTAAAGGAAATGGAAGTGATACGAACCCAGCTGCGAAAATATGGTTGATTGGTGATGAAATAGACAGAAGAACAGGTTCTGCGGCACTGCGATCTATGAGCAATCCGAACTCACAAGGCCAACCAGACACATATGGTGGAACTTATTGGATAAACCCTAATTGTGGAACACCTACTAATGGCAATGACTATTGTGGAGTACATACAAATAGCGGAGTATTAAACTTCTGGTTTTATCTTACAGTTGTAGGTGGTAGTGGAACGAATGATAATGGGAATTCATACAATGTTACAGGCATTGGAATGAATAAAGCTCAATTAATTACTTATAGAACTATAAAAAATTATTTGTCAGCAAACTCAACTTTTGCCAATACTAGAACAGCTTCAATTCAAGCTGCTACAGATTTATATGGAGCTTGCTCCTTAGAGACTCAAGCAGTAACAAATGCTTGGCGTGCAGTTGGTGTGGGAGCCGCATTTGCAGGTTCTTGCACTCCATCTATTAGTTATTTAAGTGTAACTGATAGCACTTTAGAAGCAACCGATTGCGGTTATACAGATGTTTCAGTGCCATTAATCATTGGTTTGGCACCTTCACAAAACGCAACAGTTACCTTTTCAGTTGCAGGAGGAACGGCGATGAATAATGTAGATTATGAAATATTGACTCCTACAGTTACATTTCCTTCAGGCTCAACAACAAAGCAAAATTTAATATTAAGGATTTATAATGATGGATTTAATGAAACAAATGAAACTGCAATTATTGATTTTGCAGTAAATGCAAATGGAGGAAATGCAACAGCAAATCCTGCCGCAAATTCTTTAACTTTTACAATCATTAATGATGACAATGCTCCAGTACTTTCACAAAATATAACTTTACTTGATGAAGATTTTGAATTAGGTGGTTGGGGAGGTCTTTTAGATGGTGATGGTGATGGACATGTCTGGGTTGCTGGTATAAGTGGTCCGGTTTATACCGGTATTACTGGAAGCTATCCAGCTTCAGAAACAAATTTAACATTTTTAGGAAGTGGTAGTGGAAAAGCAAATGCAAATAATTATTTTATTAGCCCTAAAATAAGTATTCCAGCTGGGACTACAAATACTCAGTTTTCGTTTGGGATTGGGGGTTACAATACTATAGAACATTATGCTGTTTATTGGACAACCAATATAGATACCGCTGCAGATATTAA
Source organism: Aequorivita soesokkakensis (assembly GCF_001641085.1). Classification (GTDB taxonomy): domain Bacteria; phylum Bacteroidota; class Bacteroidia; order Flavobacteriales; family Flavobacteriaceae; genus Aequorivita; species Aequorivita soesokkakensis. The sequence continues at coordinate 2,731 of NZ_LXIE01000003.1, forward strand.
TGCAGGAATAAATCTTGAAGACCGAAATACACTCTCTAATGCGGGACAAATTAGAACAATAAACAATACATCGCTTGCGGGTCAAACAGGTTATTTCGTTGTGAGACACTATAACTCTTCAGCAAACAATGGTTTGTTATTTTTTGACAATGTTTCAATTACGGCAACTGTTTCTACTTCAATTCAAACATCCGTAAACACGGGAACTACAAATGACCTAATTGATTTAGGCGGAGCGGGTACAGTTTATACATCAGATGCAACCACTGGAAATGTAATGCTTAATATAACTAACAATAATTCCTTTGATTATGGTTGTACGGACACATCTGTTTCACGTGCTGGAACGGGTGCTCAATCCTATAATGGCAGTACTGCACCGAATCTTGTTATGGATAAAAACTTCAGAATAGGGGTTGATAATGCAACAACTTCTGGAAGTACAACCATTAAATTTTATTTTACTCTTGCTGAAATAGCAGGTTGGGAATCTGCAACAGGTTTGTCAAGAACTGAGTTAGTAGCCTATAGAACAAATGGTGATGAGACATCGGTACTTACTATTGGTGCGTTTGGCACTAATATTACATTGACAGGAAATTTCACTGGCCTTGATGGCGATTACCTCTTTGGTCCCGTCGAAGCTTTTTCAGACTGCCCAGGTTCTACAATTTATTCATCCTCAGGATGGAGTAATGGCTTACCTTCTTCAAATATGATGGCAATTATTGATGAAGATTATAATACTTCAACAGCTAATATTGATGCTTGCAGTTTAATAGTAAATTCTGGAAAAACCCTTACCGTACCAGATGGAACATACATAAAAGTTGAAAGGGATATTACCGTTAATGGAACTCTTTTTGTAGCTAACGAAGGCAGCGTAGTTCAAGTAGATGACGCTGCGACAGTAACAAACAACGGAAGCATTACGGTACGTAAGATTACTCCATTCTTGGAACCCAAATACTTTATGGTGATGGGAAGCCCTATGACAGCCGAAAGCCGTACTGGTGTTTATGGAAATGCCATACAGGTGCGCCACCATTTAACCAACTTGTTTAATCCAGACCTAGACGTTGCTGCTTTTGATCCATTAGCTGAAAATTTTGCTGATGAAGAAGGGGATAATTGGGTGTTCCATACTGGAGTCGTAAATCCTGGAGAAGGTTATTTGGTACTTCCGCAGGCAACTTTAGCGGACAGCGGAAATTATACGCTTGATTATACCTTGGGAACATTGAATAATGGTGAAGTAGATTTTAATGTGCTTTACAATGGTGATCAGAACTCAAGTCCAAATATTGTTGGTAACCCATACGCTTCGGCAATTGATGCTGAGTTATTTATGGATGATGTTGATAATACTATGATTAATGCGGTTTATTTCTGGGAGCATCTTACGGCGGCTAGTTCAAGTTATCCGGGTTATAAGACTAAGAATTATGATATGGGGGATATTTCCATGTTTAATGGTTCTGGAGGTGTGCCTGCTGCCAATGACGGTCCAGGAGGAACAACCGAGCCTAATGGTTATATTTCTTCGGGGCAGGGATTTGGTTTTAAAGCTACAGCAGCTGGTACTGCAAAATTCAAAAACTATATGCGGGTTGTTGATAATAACAATACCTATAGAAGACCGGCAGCTCCAAAGGAACGTATGTGGCTAAATGTTTTCAATGAAACTTATGGGCTTAACAGCACAATGTTGATTTCTTTTTCTGAAGAATCCGTAGATGGATATGACGCCAAATTTGATGCAAAAAGATTGGCTACACCAGTAAGTTTGTATTCTAAATTAATTTCTGGCGAAGAACTTGCCATTCAAGGAAGAAGTGCTTTTAATGCTGATCAGGAAATTCCATTGGGCTTCGTTAGTCAAATAGAGGAAAATCAGGAATTCAAGATTTCCATAAGCAAACAAGACGGGACTATTTGGCCGGACGTTCAGGTTTATTTAGTTGATAAAGCTGAAAATGTAATTCACAACCTTACTAATTCCGATTATATTTTCAAAAGCAAGGAAGGTGCGCAGAATGAACGTTTCGTATTACTTTTCAAAAGCACCGTTTTGGGCGTTTCAGAAACCCAATTGCAAAACATCAGTCTAATACCAAACCCAACTACTGGAAATATTACAATTATTTCACCAAAAGTAGTTGTAAATTCTGTTGAGGTTTTTGACATTCGCGGAAGAAAATTGATGAGTGTTGATTATAATAGCAACCAGTATTCCTTAGATATATCCAGCTTGCAATCGGCTACTTATTTTGTTAAGATCCATACAGAGGAAGGGATTTTAACCAAACGAATTATTAAGAATTAATTGCTTTCAAAAGCTATTTTTAAAAACCGTCTTTGTTATTTCAAAGACGGTTTTTTTATGATTCTATAATTAAAAGAATAAATTCAAAAACCGTAATTTTGAAGTCAATTATGGGCGAAAAACTTACCAAACAAGAACTTCACAACCTTGCTATGAACATCGTTGGGAAACAGCTTGAAGCTGAAGGCTATGAATTTTTGGGTGTCAATTCAAAATTGAAAAGAGACCCGCAATTTGTGGCTTTGAAAGATAAAATCCTTCATTTTGTAATCGTTCGGGCAATTTCTTTTCCGCAGGATGCTAATGCTTACGATCCTCTTTTTATGCAAACCATTAAAGAGCATGCCGCAAAATTTGATGCAAAAACCTATTACGCAGGGGTAGGTCTTGGCCACGGAAGTGATTATGGACAACCGGTTTTAAAAGATGAGGATTATACCATGGTTTATAAAGGATTACAGGAAATATTATGAGGAAACTATTTTTAATACCCGTATTGCTGCTTTTCGTTTTTTGTGAAAAGAAAGAACCACGCCCCATTTTTTTACAGGGTGATGCTTTTGGAACAACCTATAACATTCAATTTTATTCCGAAAAAGATATAGATTTTAAAAAAGGGCTGGACTCTGTTATTGCTGCGGTAAACCATTCCGTGAGCACTTATATTCCCGATAGTGATATTTCAAAAGTAAACAAGGGCGATTCCACCGTTGTGGTTGATTCTATTTTCCGTGAGGTTTTTGAAATTTCTGATGAAGTGAACAAAAAAACAAACGGCTATTTTGACCCAACAATCGGTGTATTGCGCAATGCATACGGTTTTGGTGATGTAAAACCGCTAAAACAAATTGACAGTACAACTTTGGATTCCTTGATGGAATATGTAGGTTTTCAAAAAGTGAAAATCAAAAGTGACGGAACTATTTCCAAAGAATATCCGCAGATTTATTTCGATTTTAACGCGGTGGCAAAAGGCTTCGGAATTGATTGCCTTGGGCGTTATTTGGAGTCAAAAGGGGTAACCGATTATTTGATTGAACTTGGTGGAGAAATTCTTACGAAAGGGGAGAATATTGAAAAAAACCAAGAGTGGGTTGTGGGTATTGAAGCTGTAGATTCAGCGTTGGAAGATCGAACTTTTGAGGCGACTGTTAGGTTAAAAAATGTTGGGATGGCTTCCTCGGGCAATTACCGAAAATTCAGAATTGATTCCCTTAGTGGAAAAAAATTCGTCCATACATTGAATCCATTGACAGGCTCTGCAGAAATGAGCGATGTTACAAGTGCTACGGTTATTGCGCCCACCTGCGGTGTGGCAGATGCGTATGCAACTTCGTTTATGGCCTTGGGCTTGGAAAAATCAAAAGAATTGCTGAAAAATCTTCCAAATGTGGAAGCGTATCTAACCTTTAATGATTCATTGAATAACCATCAAGTTTTTATGACGGATGGCTTTAAAAACCGTTTAGGAAATTAGTTTTTTGCAAACAGGAATTAATTCCCCTTTTGGCAATCTGTATTTTTCAACTTCTTCCGAAGAAAGCACTTTTGTGTAATCTACAGCTTCCACTTTAAAACCGATACTTTCAAGTTTCGTGAAATAATCCATTCCGTAAACCCGAACGTGATCATATTGCCCAAATATTTTTGCACGTTCTTTCTGGTCGGTAATACTATTGTCTTCAAAAGTTTTTTCTAAATCAGCTTTATACGGAACTTGAAGAATCGCCGTGCCACCCGGTGCCAAAACGCGGTAAATTTCCTGCATCGCTTTGGTATCATTTGGAATATGCTCTAAAACGTGATTACAGATTACAAAATCGAATTCATTATTTTGAAATGGTAAATCGCAGATATCTGCTTTCACATCTGCAATTGGCGAATTCAGATCGGTTGTGGTATAATCCAGATTTTTCATTTTTCTAAATTTCTTATAAAACGCCTGCTCGGGTGCGAAATGGAGCACTTTTAAATTTTCAGTGAAGAAACCTGTTTCGTTTTTCAAATAAAGCCAAAACAATCTGTGCCGTTCCAACGAAAGCGTACCGGGCGAAAGCACATTTTCACGAACAATTTCATAGCCATAAGGAAGAAATTTTCGATACGATTTTCCATCAATCGGGTCAGTGTATTTATTTCCTTTCAGAAAAAAGGCAAGTATTGGCCGGCCTATAATACTCAGTCTAATGAGAAGCGGTCGAGGAATTGTATTTAGGATTTTTTTGAACAAATACGGAAGATTTTATAGTACGAATTCGTTTGCTCGGAATTCTTTTTCCTCATCGCTATCAATTCCCAACGCTTCATAAACATAAGCAAAGGTGGAAAGCAATTCGGGTTTTCCGTTAACCAAAGCAATGTTATGTTCAAAATGTGCGCTGGGTTGTGCGTCTTGCGTTACAATAGTCCAACCATCTTTTAACTGTTTTACTTTATGGGTTCCCATATTTATCATCGGTTCCAAAGCAATGGTCATACCTTCAATGAATTTCTTTCCGCGACCGCGACGACCGTAATTTGGCATTTCCGGCTCTTCGTGCATTTTTCGCCCCAAACCGTGGCCAACCAGTTCGCGAACCACCCCATAGCCATGTGCTTCACAATAATTTTGAATGGCGAAACCTACATCGCCCACGCGGTTGCCAGCTTTAAACTCGCGAATCCCTACGTAAAGGGATTCTTTGGTAATATTCAACAGTTTTTTTATTTCTGGAGCAACTTCGCCCACTTCAAAAGTATAAGCGTGGTCGCCATAAAACCCGTTTTTAATGGCGCCGCAATCTATGGCCACTATATCGCCTTCCTTCAAAGGAATATTTGTGGGAAGACCGTGGACAACTGCTTCATTTACACTTGTAAGAAGTGTTGAAGGACAGTCGTACAAACCCAAAAAACCCGGAATAGCGTCTTGGCTGCGAATATAATCTTCCGCCATTTTATTGAGCTTATTGGTTGTCATCCCTGGTTTTACTTCCTTTGCAAGCATTCCCAAAGTACGGGATACCACCAAAGCGCTTTCGCGCATCAATTCAATTTCTTCTTTTGTTTTTTGAATTATCATAGTACTATTTTAAAAAGGAAAACAATCCTTTTTTTTGTGTTTTAGGTTTTGCGGGCTTAGGTTCGCCAATAAGTTGCTGATAAATTTCACCCCAACTTTTTAATCCGCCAATATTGCGATCGTCAATAAAAATATCTGCGTGAATTTTTCTGCTGTATGAACTGTCAAATTCTTCTTCGGGAAAGCTTCTGTTTACAGCATAGAAAACGATTCCATTTTCTTCGCAGAATTTCACCGCATCTTCTAAAGCACGGCCTTTTCTGTAAGTCCATAAAATAAGTCTATGTCCTTCGTCCTGAAGTTTTTTAAGTGTTTCAAAAGCAAAAATAATGGGACGGCCAATGCTAGGGTATTCATCCTCAACGATGGTTCCATCAAAATCTACTGCAATTGTTAGGGTCTCTCTGATCATTTTCAAATTTCAAACCGCAAAATTACAAAGAATTATACCGATGCTAAAGTTTTATTCGGCGTAAGCGTGTTTGTATTCCTTTCCGCTTAAAATGGCGAACATATCCTTTTCAAGACTTTCAATGGGGTATTCCACGATTCGGCCCAATTCCTTATCGTTTTTGTAGAAAATTATGGTTGGAACATTCGTAATATTTTTCCCTTCCTCGAAACCTTGCGGGGTAGTTTTTTCCTCAGAAACGGTTACCAAAGTGAGTTTTGATTCGTCAAAACCTGTTTCGTCAATAATTTTATAGAAATGCGGCGTTTCGCGTTGGCTGTCTTCACACCAAGTTCCCATAAAAACAGTGATTGTTATATCTTTTAAAAGTGGTTTTAATTTTTCAACGGTTTCAGAATCTACTTCATAATTAGCATAGCCCGTATTAAACCAATCTTTAAAAGCGTCCATTTGAAAACCGTTTCGGTTGGCTTTTCCCAAAAGCATCACGGAATCTTCATAGGGAACGGTATCATTTACTTTTTCTTTGTTGTTTTCTGAAATCATTTCCTTCGAAGTGTTTTTATCTACTTTGCTTTTTTCTTTGGAAGAATTGCAGGCAATTACAAGTGTTGCCGAAAGTATTATAAATAGTTTTTTCATAGAGTTCAAATTAGGGAATGTTGGGTCATTATTTCGGGTTTTTCAATTCCCATAATATCGAGGATAGTCGGGGCTATATCACCCAAAATACCATTTTTAACTGCTTTTATGTCGTCGTCCACAATTATAATTGGAACTGGGTTAGTAGTATGTGCCGTGTTTGGCGAACCGTCGGGGTTTCGCATGGTTTCGCTGTTGCCATGGTCCGCGATTATTATTGTTGCGTAATGGCTTTCCAATGCTTTTTCAACAATTGCTTTTGCACATTTGTCAACCGTTTCGCAAGCTTTTACTGCAGCTTCAAATACGCCGGTGTGGCCAACCATATCTGGGTTTGCAAAATTTAAACAGATGAAATCTGCCGTTTCGTTTTCAATTTCCGGCAAAATCATATCGCGAAGATCGTAAGCGCTCATTTCGGGTTTCAGATCATATGTTGCAACTTTTGGCGAAGGACAAAGAATACGTTTTTCGCCTTCAAAAGGAATTTCCCTTCCTCCGGAAAAGAAGAAGGTTACGTGCGGATATTTCTCGGTTTCAGCGATTCTTATTTGCTTTTTTCCGTTCAGCTCCAATACTTCGCCTAAAGTATCGTGCAGATTTTCTTTATTGTAAACCACGTGAATATTCCCAAAGGAATCGTCATAATTGGTAAGCGTCACGAAATACAATGGAAGCGTTTTCATTCCAAAAGTTTCGTGATCTTTTTGGGTTAAAACTTCGGTAAGTTGCCTGCCGCGATCAGTTCTAAAGTTGAAGAAAATAACAACGTCATCCTTTTCAATCGTTGTAACGGGTTTTCCTTCGGAAGTTGTCATCACAATCGGTTCGATGAATTCGTCGGTAATTCCTTCGGCATAACTTTTTTCTATACTTTTTACAGCATCAATTGAAGCCGTCCCTTTTCCGAAGACCAACAAATCATAGGTTTTTTTAACACGTTCCCAACGTTTGTCACGGTCCATTGCATAATAACGCCCAATAATTGAAGCCAATTTTCCGCCTGTTTTTGCCAAATGATTTTCCAGTTCTTCAATAAAACTTTTTCCCGAATGTGGATCCACATCGCGGCCGTCGGTGAAAGCGTGTACAAAAACATTTTCTAAACCATAATTGTGGGTTGCCGTAAGCAAACCTTTTAAATGGTCAATGTGGGAATGTACGCCCCCGTTGGAAACAAGACCCAAAAAATGTAATTTTTTGTTGTGATTTTTGGCGTATTCAAATGCTTTTTTAAGTTCGGGTTCTTGGCTCAGCGTACCGTTTTCAACAGCCATATTTATTTTGGCGAGATCTTGATAAACAATTCTTCCCGCGCCAAGATTCATGTGGCCTACTTCGCTGTTGCCCATTTGGCCAACCGGAAGACCAACATTCATTCCGTCTGTAAGCAATTGGGCGTGTGGATATTTTTTATAAAGCGAATCTATAAAAGGTGTATCTGCTTGGGCGACGGCAGAAACGGAAGCGTTTTGCGTAACTCCCCAGCCATCGAGGATCATTAAAAGGACTTTTTTATTCATTGTGCAAAGATAAGTCGATAAGTTGATGAGTCGATGTGTTTATCGGTTTAGAGCATTTTTTTATCTTTAATTTAAGAAAGCAACTTCGGATTGATATCCAAAATATTCTCTTTCACATATTTTGAAACGAAGGCTTCGGAAAAATGTTCGTTGCCCAAAATCTTTTCTTCGGAAAGCATTTTTTTTACATCAATCTTTTCTTTGTAAGCTTTCAACATTGGGATGGAAACTGGGGCATAACTGAAATGCCACGGCTCATATTTAAAACCTTTACGGATGCCATTGTCTGTGTAAACTTCATAAAAATCAAATTTTGTAGCATTTTCATTAAGCCAAGTTTTCAATTTGCAGAATGGACCGGTTCCGTGAAAATTTTCTGGCATCAATACATTTGAAGGTCTCGGTGCGTTGGCGTCAATAATATCGATATCCGTTCCCCAATGGTGGCGCGAAGTCCCTGGAATGGTAGAATATTCTTTTATTTTTTGGATTGCTTTGTCGGGTGAAAGTCCTTCGGAAGTAAATTTTTTGTACTTCCCTTCAAAAATTTCTTTCTGCCGCTGAAAGCTTCTATAGGCAGAAACCACTTCAATATTTATGTTTTCCTTAGCGGCCGCGGCTTTCATTTTCAGGAATGCTTCCTTTGCGGTCTTGTGCATTTTGGAAGTGTAGCTATCGCCCACAATATCTGGGTTGCCTTTTCCAATCAATTGGTTTCGTGTAAATTCTTCTGAAAAATTATTGAAAGAAAATTGTGGAAAAATAGCCAAACTTATTCCTGCAAGGCCTGAAATTTTAATAAATTCGTTGCGCTTCATTGTATGAATTAGTGAAGTTTTAAAATTACCATTATTTTGAAAGATAACGCCATTTCCATAAGTATTATTGAAAAGAATGACATTTTCAGTATTGTTCCGCTTTTGCAAAAGCTGGGAAATTTTTCGGTTTCCGAACCATTAATAAAAGAACGTTTGCAGGAAATGGTGGAGCAGAACTATGAATGTCTCGGCGTTTTTGATGCTGGAAAATTAATTGGCGTTTGCGGACTTTGGTTCCAAACACGCCATTATGCCGGAAGAAGCATGGAGGTGGATCACGTTATTATTGACGATGCATACCGAAGCCACGGGATTGGTAAAATTTTAATGGAATACGTTTACGAATACGCCCGAAAAAAATCCTGCAACTGGGTTGAATTAAATACGTATGTCCATAATTTTCCGTCACATAAATTTTATTACAACCAAGGGTTTGTGGCGAAAGGGTATCATTTTGTGAAAGAGCTCATTTAATTCTGAATTCTGAATTCTGAATTTAGAATTGTGCCGCTTTCAACTTCATACGGTGCTTTTCCCTGCTCAAAAACGCGTGCTTTTAATTCGCCTTTTAAAATAATTTCTTCGTCTTTTACACGTAGCCAGCTGCCTTCACGTAAACCAATTACTGGAATATTGTTTTGCGTGTGAAATTCCGCAATACGGGTTTCGCGGGTTTCACCCATGTGTTTGCTGTTTGGTTCTGGATCCAGATAATGCGGGTTTAGGTTGAAGGGAATTACGCCCAAAGTTTTAAAAGAAGGCGGATAAACAATGGGCATGTCGTTTGTGGTCTGCATAGAAAGGCCACAAATATTGCTGCCGGCACTAGTTCCTAAATATGGCAATCCGTTAAAAATTGCCTCGCGAAGCGGTTGCATCAACTCTAAACGGTAGAGGGCACTTACCAAAACAAAAGTATTTCCGCCGCCCGTAAATGCGCCTTTTGCGTTTTTTAAAGCTTCAATAGGATTGTCAAAAGTGTGCAATCCAATTAGCTTTTTGCCAATTTTAGTAAATGTTTTTGCGGCCTTTTCGGTATATTCATCGTGGCTGATACCACCGGGACGGGCGTAGGGGATAAAGATTACTTCTTCAGTGTCTTTAAAAAGCTCAGTCATTTCGTCCGTAAGATAATCGAGATATTCACCGCCATAAACGGTGCTGGTGCTTGCTATGAGTAGGTTTTTCATTTTAAGTGTTTTTCAGAATTGTAAATTTAACTATTGATAACGTAAACTTTAAGTTTTCACTAACAAAACAAAGCCGTATTTTTAGTGAATGGCAAAAAGACTACTCTTCCTTTTATTTATTATTGCTTCCCCCACGATTTTTGCGCAGGATATTGAGCGCACCAAAGTGGCTGGAAAAATACATGTGCCAACGGGCGATGATGCCGAGGGCATTAATGTTTACAACGTTTCCTCACAAAAAGGAACTATCACGGATGCTGATGGTTCTTTCGAAATTGAGATAGCAGAAAACGACCGCGTTCAGATAACCGCGTTACAATATCAATCCTTTACCGTAATAATTGATAAGGGAATTGTGGAACGGAAAAAGATAAATATTTTTATGAATCCGTCCATCAATCAATTGGATGAAGTGGTGGTTCGGCCCTATGACCTTTCTGGCAACATAAATGTGGACGTAAAAAAAATTCAAACATTTACAGTTTCAAATGATTGGGATCTTGGGTACGAAAATCTTGAATACGGCTATCATTTTGAACAGGATCTTCAAACCGCGATTTCCGGTAATGCCGCTGAAGAAGCGCTTCACGGAAATAGTTTGAAAAATGGGGCAAATATTTTGGGGCTCTTGGCGGGTGCCGTCAGTTTGCTACTTCCCAAAAAAGACAAAACCACTCCAGCCGAAAAGTTGGAATCTGGAAATGCTTTAAACAATAATCTTCAACAACGTTTCAGCAGAAATTTTATAGCCTCCACTTTTGGGATTCCCGAGGAAAAAGCAATAGATTTTCTCTATTTTGCACAAGAAAATGGATGGGATCAACGCTTGCTAAAACCCCAAAACGAAATGGAATTGATGGAGTTTCTTTTCCAAAAAAGCAAAGAATACAAAGAGCGCAGTGAGTAATAAAACTTTTTATACCGTCCTGCTTTGCTTTTTTTCAACGTTGCAATTTCTGGCCCAGCAAAAATCATTGCAGGGCAAAATTACCAACAATACCGACATTGAAGGCATTCACGTACTGAATACTTTTTCTCGCTACAATACCATTACCAATGAAAATGGTCACTTTTCAATAGGGGTAAAACCACAGGACACGCTTCTTTTTTCCTCCATAAAATATATGCCCGAAAAAGTAGTGGTTACTGATGCTATTTTTGAAAAAGGAGTAATTACCGTAAAGCTTACTGAAATTGTAAACGAATTGGATGAAGTATTTTTGGAACCCAACCTTTCCGGCAATATTGCGGCAGATCTTAAAAAAATAAAGACGGAAAAACCCATCAATTTTGATGATGTAGGGATTCCAGGTTTTAAAGGCGAGCCCGAGGAAAAGATTGTGCCGCTATATTTTGTGGTCACCCCTGTAAGTGTAGATATTGAGGCACTTTATAAATATATTTCAGGATATTACAAAGAGCTAAAAATACGCCGCCGTTGGGAGATTGAAAACAATGCCGTTGCCCAAATGCTTAATTATTACACGCTTTCCTTTTTTACTACAACCTATGGCATTCCCGAAAATAGAGTATATGATTTTCTATTATTTTGTGCAGAAACCACCCAAATTGAAAGTGATTTCAAAAAAGAAAAATATGGAAATGTGCTTTTGGTTTTAGATGAAAAAGCAAAAATTTATGCCGAACGACTTTCCGAAGAAAATAAAAAGTAATATTTGTAACATAATAAAACAGTAAACGTCTAATGTTCCATTAGCCTCTTTTTTAAAAATGAAGATTTTCCGAATTTTTGCTTTATTTATGGTCTTTCCTTTGATCTCGGCCACTCCTGCCCATAAATTTTATGTTAGTATCACTAAGATAGAATACGTTAAAGAAAAAAGTTCACTTCAAATTATCACCAAAATTTTTATTGACGATATTGAAGATGCGCTACAACAGCGGTATAATCCATCAATTTCATTGGACACAAAAAAAGAAACAGCAGCGGCAGATGAAGATTTAAAAAAATACATCCTTCAAAAAATAAATATTAAAGTGAACGGCAAAGCTGTGTCCTTAAATTATATAGGCAAAGAATACGATACAGATATGGTCGTTGCTTATATGGAGGTCACGGATGTAAAGGAATTGAAAACGATTACAATTGAAAATAAAATCTTGTTGGATGTTTTCTCTGAACAGCAAAACATAATACACCTTAAAACCCCAAATAGCCGCAAAAGTTTGATACTTGACAAAGATGAACCCAGCGGCCAACTAAATTTCTAAACCCATAAATTTTATAATGAAAATAGCAAACTCCCTATTTCTTGCAGTACTTTTCCTTTTTTCCGGAATCGTTGCGGCGCAGGAAGAAACAGACGCACAAACACGCGAACCCGGCCATTATAACACCAACCGTTTTAAGCAACTTTACGAAGAATTTTCAACACCAAATATGTTTCGAACTGCTAGCGGTGCGCCAGGGCCAAATTATTATCAGCAACAAGCGGACTATGTGATGGACATAGAACTTGACGATAAAAACAAAAAACTTACGGGGACTGAAACCATTACCTATTCAAATAATTCTCCCGATAAATTGGAATTTCTGTGGGTTCAGTTAGACCAAAATAAAAGGGCAAAAGATTCAAAATCGCCTTTAATTGAACCTTCCGATGCACAGCCAGCAAATATGGCGGGTAGCTTTATTCAAAATTATATGGGGAATGAATTTGATGGCGGTTTCAATATTTTGGAAGTGAAAGACGCCAAAGGCAATCCGCTTAAATACACCATAAACCAAACGATGATGCGCGTGGATATGCCGAAGAATTTAATGCCCGGTGAAAAATTCGTCTTTTCAATCAAATGGTGGTATAATATTAACGACCACGTTGTAGATCGCGCCCGAAGTGGTTACGAAACCTTTGAGGACGGAAACCGAGGTTATGTAATTGCACAGTTTTACCCACGAATGGCGGTTTATAACGATGTGGAAGGATGGCAGAACAGCCAGTTTTGGGGAAGGGATGAGTTTGCTTTGCCTTTCGGAAATTTTGAAGTGAACATTACTGTTCCAGCAGACCACATTTTAGACGGCACCGGAGAGCTTCAAAATAGAAAGGAAATTTTCACCAAAGAAATGATGAGCCGTTATGAAGCCGCGCAAAAATCATTTGACAAACCTGTTTTAATTGTAACCCAAGCCGAAGCGGAAGCCGCTTCTAAAAACTTTTCGACCGCAAAAAGAACATGGAAATTTAAAGCCGAAAATGTACGCGATTATGCTTTCGCAACTTCCCGAAAATATATTTGGGATATGATGGCCGTGAAAATGGGAAGCGGTCACGTTATGGCTGTTTCATTATATCCTCCAGAATCAAATCCTCTTTGGGAAGATTGGTCCACTAAAGCAGTTGCTAGTACTTTGACTTCCTATTCGCGAATGACTTTTGATTATCCGTACTCCAAAGCGATCTCAGTAAGCGCTAAAAATCAAGGAATGGAATATCCAATGATTTGCTGGAACCACGGTCGTCCAGACAAGGATGGAACTGTTAGTGAACGCACAAAATTCGGAATGATCAGTGTGATTATTCACGAAGTGGGCCACAACTATTTCCCGATGATTGTAAACAGCGACGAACGCCAATGGACGTGGATGGACGAGGGGCTAAACACCTTTGTGCAGTATGTGGCTGAACAGGATTTTGGCGAAACCCATCCAGATGCAATCGCGCCAAACAAGCAGTATCCATCCCGTCGTGGGCCTGCAAGAAATATTGTGGATTATATGGCCGGTGACCAAAGTCAATTGGCGCCAATTATGACCAAAGGTTTAAATACCTATAATTTTGGTGCCAATGCCTATTCAAAACCAGCAACAGCATTGAATATTCTTCGTGAAACCATAATGGGCCGTGAACTTTTTGATTTTTCTTTTAAAACCTATGCAAATCGCTGGATGTTCAAACACCCAACGCCTGAGGATTTTTTCAGAACAATGGAAGATGCTTCTGCGGTTGATTTGGATTGGTATTGGAGAGAGTGGTTTTACACTACGGACTATGTTGATATTGGTGTGAAGGACGTTAAAAAATTCTATATTACTTCAAAAATGAATAATGAAGTGAAACAAATGATGGCCGCACGTGGCATTTCAGAAAGCGATTTACCGCCTATGGTCTATTTGGTGGAAGAAGACAGCGAAGATTTTGAAGAAAGTATGCGAAACTCAAAACTGGAAGATGTGACCACCTTGAATGAATATATAATGGACAATATTCCTGTTGAAGAAAGAGCGAAGTTGAAGCATCCAAAATATTTTTACAAAGTAACTTTTGAAAAGCCGGGAGGCATTCCAATGCCGATTATTACGCAATATACTTACAGCGACGGCACGACCGAAAGAATTACATATCCTGCTGAAATATGGCGAAAAAATGATGAATCGGTGGGAAAGGTTATCGCTTCAGAAAAGGAAATTACCAAAATAGAAGTAGATCCAGATGAGGAAACCGCAGATATTGACACTTCCAACAATAGTTGGCCGAAACGAAAAAAACTTGGGGCTTTTGATAAATTCAAAAACAAAACGAACCCAGATTAATTTATAATTATTTCAGAAGAGCCCTTCCTCAAATTTTATTGAAGAAGGGTTTTTTCGTTAAACCTAGATTTCAGAAAAACTCATAACTCATACCCCAAAACTCATAACTCGTTAGTATATTTGCAGCATGATTTCACAGGCAATTTTTTTATTCATCAGCGGTGCCGAAATAGGTTTTATCCTTTTTATCGTGCTTTTGGTTTTTGGCGCAGACAAAGTGCCCGAAATTGCACGCGGAATGGGGAAAGCAATGCGACAAATTAAAGATGCCACAAACGACATTAAATCTGAAATTACAAAAGGCGCCGAAAAACAAGGGATTGATATAGACATCACCAAAGATGTTCAAAAACAAATTGACCAAGTAAAGGACGAGGTTGATGAGGTTACGGGCCCTATAAAAAGGAAATTCTAAATCACTCTTGAAATAGTTAACCCATCCCGAATGGGCAGCAGCACAGTTTCCAGTTTTGGGTTTTCATTCAACAATTTGTTATACTGCAGCAATGCTTTGGTATCTTCGTCATCGTCTTTCAAATCTTCAACCACTTTTCCGCTCCATAAAACGTTATCACTTAAAATTACCGAACCTTTTTTTAGCTTCGGAAGAATGATTTCGAGATAATTTGGATAGTTATTTTTATCGGCATCAATAAAAACCAAATCGAAGGTTTTTTCCAACTTCGGAATAATTTCCAAAGCATTTCCCAAATGCTGAAAAATCTGTTTCCCGAAAGGAGATTCATCAAAATATTTTCTTTGGAAATCGAAGAGTTCTTCATTGATGTCTATTGTGTGAATTTCCCCATTTTGCTGCATTCCTTCCGCCAAACAAAGAGCAGAATAGCCTGTATAAGTTCCGATTTCAAGAATATTTTTCGGCTGAATTAATTTTGAAAGCATACTCAAAACGCGGCCTTGCAAATGCCCACTTAACATGCGTGGCGCAATCACTTTCTGCCAGGTTTCGCGATTTAACTTTTGAAGCAATTCCGGTTCGGGTTGTGAATGTTTTTCAACGTAATCATTTAACTTTTCAGGAAGAAAATCCATTTTGAAATTTTTAGTGAATGCCGCCCATCATTTTCTTAATAATTGGCGAAATGAGTATTGCAAATATACCTACAATCACGCTAATTACCCCAAAACTTGCATACACGGATACATAAGAAAACAACTGTTGAAATGAATCGCTGTTTTGCGAAGCAATCTGTGGCGTTAATCCAGTGATGTATTCTGTAATATTTCCGAAGAATCCTTCGGAAAAAATATTGGTGCTTCCGTCAGAAACTGTAGTTAGTTTTGCAATTTTTCCTGCAAAAAAATGTCCGTAAAAATTCGCTGAAAACCAAACGCCCATTATGAAAGCCACATATTTTAAAGGCGAAAGCTCCGTCATTTTTGAAAGTCCGATGGGAGAGAGGAACAGTTCCCCAACCGTCAAAACCATATAACCGATTACCAAATAAATCATCGAGGTTTTTGCAAAATCATCAACACTGTGTGCCGAAAGGGCAAAAACGATAAAACCGAGACCGAGAAATAATAATCCAAGCCCGAACTTTACGGCAGAATTAGGATTTATTTTTCTTCGGCTTAAAAAAGTCCAAAGCATTGAAAATGGGATAGCAAAAAGAATTATAAAGCCCGCATTAATACTGTTGGTGCCAGCGGCGTCCATTCCCACTAAGTTCACATTTCTATCTGCAAAAAGTGTCAGCGAACTTCCGGCCTGTTCAAAAATGGCGGCAAAAAGAGTGTATAAAATGGTGAAGTAAACCGCCACGAGCAATCGTTTTCTTTCCTTTGAAGTCACTTTTGTAAGAATATACCCAATGTAAAAAACCAAAAATGCGGAAACAATCCACACCAAATACCCTTCAAATTCATTAAAACGGACAAGCGTCGCAAAAATCCCAACCGAAGCGATGGAAGCCAAAACAATCCATTTCCCGCGATTTAATCCGAATTTTTTCCGCTCGTAAAGCTGTTGATTTGGCACATGGCCCTTATTTCCGAAGACATTATTTTTCAACCCGCTTTTAAAAACCAGAAGTCCGGTAACCATTCCAATTCCCGCCAAAACAAAGCCGTAATGCCAACCGTATGTAATGGCAAACCAAGCACACAAAAGAGGCGCGATTGCTGCGCCCAAATTTATTCCGAGATAAAAAATAGTAAAACCTGAATCGCGACGCGCATCGCCTTGGGCGTATAATTCTCCCACAAAGGAAGAAATATTAGGTTTAAAAAAACCATTTCCAACGATTATCAATCCCAGCGAACCATAAAAGAAAATGGGCATTTCAATGGAAAGAAAAAAGTGTCCAAAAATCATCAAGATCCCACCGAGGATAATTGCTTTTCGGTAACCCAAAATTTTATCGGCCAAAATCCCGCCAATCATCGGTGTTACGTAAACCAAAGACATATAAGCCGCATAAACCCCGAAAGCCATATCGTCATCATACAACAAATGTTTTGTCATATAAAGAACAAGCAAAGCGCGCATTCCGTAAAAGGAAAAGCGCTCCCACAATTCTGCGAAAAATAGATAAAGAAGACCTTTTGGATGGCCGAAAAGTTGTGGTTGTTCTGTTTCGGAGATTACATTGCCCATAACTGAAAATTTAAGTTTGGACGAATGTAGAACGGATTGTAAATGGAAACGTTCGCGGTTTCAAATTATACCAAAAAATAGTGGAATGTGATTAATTGTGAATGCGGTTACAATGAGTTACAAAAACGCCTTATAGTCTTTGTTTTCGGCGCTTTCAGAGAATTCCTCTAGCAGTCTTTTGTCGATGGAAATGTTGTTCGGAACAATCCGCAAACGGTATTTGCTTTCGCCAATAAAGGTAAAAAGGTCGCGACGGTCGAGTTTTTGCGAATCGTCCAATTGAAGAATATCGTTGATATTTTCAATGATTCGGGTGAGGTAGGTTTGGTTTTTTATCTCGCCGCCCAGATTTACGGGAATGGTTTGCGAATCGCCTTCAGCAAATTTTCTTCTAATAGCAAATTTCAGAAGATTTTTATATTGAGTCGTTTTTGAACCAAAATCGATGGTTTGGTCGTAAATGTTTTTTGTTGGAATGTTCAATTTTACCAAACTCCAATCCAAAAAATGGATTGTAATTTCATTCGGTTTTGGTGTGCTTGCAAGCCGAATTACCCAAGTTGTCGCCAACACCAAAAAGATAGAAATCAAAGAAGTTTTCGCAATTATTTTGATGAAATTATTGCTGAAATCATTTCCGAAGGTTAGGAAAACTTCAGAAATCTGGGAAACGAAAATCAAAACTATCACCAAAATCGAAATGACGCCAATCACTTTCAAACCTCTATAAGCAAAGGTTCTATAGAACGAAACTCCCAATAAATAACACAAAAAAGCGGAGAGCAATAAATCTGGAATTCCACTAATTCTTATATTTCTGACAACATTTCCTTCCCCTAAAACAAAAGGCAGAATGAAGGTGAGAATCGAGGTTAAAACAATAACCGCAATAATTTTTTTGATGTTTTTTTTGTTGTGATAAATAAAACCAGGCGCATAATAAAAGTAAAAAAGCGCGAGCAACAAAAACATATTGTTTACGATGGAAAATAGGTTTACGGCAATATTGTAACCCTGGGTTTGTGTGTAGTTGAAAACGGTTCCGCCATAAATCCAGCAGCCGGAAAGCACCCAAACAAACATGGCGCAACTTAAATAAAGCAAACCTTTATCAACCCTTTTTTGGGAATCGTCTTCTTCCAAAAGTTGGCTGAATCTGTTGCGTATATTATACCAAAGCGCAAGCAACAAAACCCCGCCAAGAAAGGCGATACAAATGTGTGAAAGAATATAGAATTTAGCTACTTCCGTCATCTTCGCCGAGAATTCTGTTCACTAATTTTTCTTTTGCTTTTTCGTCATCACCGCACAGCCATTGGATTACGTTTTCGTCCCAAATGGCATCGCATTGTTCTGGAGTCAATATGTGACGGTCAACCGCCAAATCCAGAATTTTTCCAGGATAGGAAGATTGCACAGCGCTTTCCATTTCTCCCAATGGATATGGATCATCCAAGCCCATAAGCACTTGTTTGTAGCCTTGATTTTTTACCAATAATTCCAAACCTCCTGTATCGTGAAGTAGAGTATCGAAGAAAATATTTTTGTGCCCAACCGATTTCCGTGGATGCGTTTTTCCTTTAAAAAGATCGGGACGGCCGTCAAAACCTTGTATCCTTCGCCCCAGATTTATTTGTGCCAACTGGCCGCCGTGCGCAAAGCAGGTTCGCATTCCGGGATATTTATCTGCGTAACCGTTCAAAGTCAAGAAATGGTATGCATCTGCACATTGGGCAAGCATCCAAATAAGGTGAAAACGCCACGAAGTATTTTCAAGTTTTATGAATTTTTCACCGTCGTAAGGATGGATTTCAACTGCAAGATTATATTTTGAAGCGAGTTCAAAAATAGGTTCGTTTTCTTCGTCAAAAATGCAACGCCAAGTTCCAATTGTATCCATATAATGCGTGGGCAAACACAAAAGCTGAAGCCCTAAAGTTTCCACACAACGTTCAATTTCCCAAAGTGCGCCACGAACAAAACCGGGATGTACCACAAAACCGCAGGTAAATTTTGAAGGATGGTTATGTTGAATTTTTGCGTTGAAATCATTCTGAAAACGCAATGCCTGCTTCATTTCTTCCACACGTAAACCGTTTCCGTAGAGTTGGGAAAGATTTAAAACCACGGCGTGATCTATTTTGAAACGCTCCATCCATTCCAGTTTTTCATTCAGAAAAAAACTGGAATCGGTAACCGGACGGCTCCAATCTTTTTGAAGCATAAATTTTCGGTCCTTATCTACCCAAAAAATTCCCTTATCCTGCATAAACTGTGGAATTTCCTCGGGATAAGGAAGCAAATGTGAATGGCCGTTAATGCGAAGTTTTCGTCTCATATGAAAATTTAAGGAATGCTAAAGTTACAAACTTTTGGTGCGTCCGCCATCTACGGGAAGATTTATTCCGTTGATGTAGCTGGCGGCTTCACTGGCGAGGAAAGCCACGGCATTTGCAATTTCACCTGGTTGTGCAAAACGTCTTGCGGGAACAAGACTTTTCATAAACTCGCTGGCTTCTTTTTCGGTTTTATTCATGCGTTTTGCAGCATTTCCAACAATGTCATCCAATCTGTCTGTAGCTGTAAAACCTGGCAAAACATTGTTCACCGTTATCCCGAATTGGCCCAACTCATTCGCCAAAGTTTTACTCCAACTAGCAACGGCACCACGAATTGTATTACTCACGCCCAGCCCATCGATAGGTTGTTTTACCGAAGTGGAAATTATATTGATAATCCTTCCATAATCGGCTTCTTTCATTCCGGGAACAACGGCTTGGGCCAAAATCTGGTTACAAACCACGTGCATTGAAAAGGCTTTTTCAAATTCGTCAGTTCCTGCGGAAAAGATTGGACCGCCTTTTGGACCACCCGTATTATTAACTAAAATGTGAAATATTTTGTTGGAAACAGCAACTTCCACTTTGTCTTTCAATTGTTGCGGATTCGTAAAATCTGCTACAAAATAGTTGTGCTTTTGGCCTTTTTCAAAAGGAAGTTCTATCAATGTTTCTTTCAATTTTGCTTCATCACGTGCAACCAAAGTTACGGTCGCCCCAAGTTTTGCCAATTGAATAGCGGTTGCTTTTCCAATGCCAGCGGTGCTTCCGCACACTAGGGCGTTTTTATCTGTTAAGTCTAAATTCATAGTCAATATTCAATGTTCAATTCTTAATTCTCAATTCTCAATTTTTTTATTCCTCATCCCTCATACCTAATACAAACATTCTTCGCCTCCGTAAAAAATCGAAGTGCTTCAAAACCGCCTTCGCGACCCACGCCACTGTCTTTCATTCCGCCGAAAGGCGTACGTAAATCACGGTTTAGCCAAGTGTTTACCCAAACAATGCCCGCTTCAATTTCTTTTGAAATGCGCATCGTGCGGTTCAAATCTGAAGTCCAAAGTGTTGATGACAAACCGTATTTCACGGAGTTAGCCATTTGTAAAGCTTCTTCCTCAGTTTCAAAAGGCATTAATGTAACCACGGGACCGAAGATTTCTTCTTGGTTTACGCGGCATTGGTCATCAAATACCTCGATAACTGTTGGTTCTAAATAATAGCCGTTTTCAAAACCTTTTACGCTTACTCTGTTTCCACCGCAAAGAATTTTTCCACCTTCTTTTTCAGCGATTTTTATATACGATTCCACTTTTTCCAAATGTGGTTTGGAAACCAAAGCGCCCAAATTGGTTTCGGCATCAAAGGGATTCCCGATTTTGAGTTGTTTTACTTTTTCAACAAAATCCTTTTTGAATTTTTCGTAAATCGGTTTTTCAACAAAAATCCTGCTTCCGCAAAGGCAAATTTGGCCTTGGTTTGCGAAGGAGGAACGCACTGTTACTTCCAGCATTTTTTCATAATTGCAATCGGCAAAGATGAGGTTTGGGTTTTTTCCACCGAGTTCCAAAGAAAGTTTTTTGAACATTGGCGCTGCGGTTCGGGCAATGTGTTCACCGGTTTTGGTTCCACCTGTAAACGAAATTGCTTTGATATTTTTATGCTCTACAATCGCTTGCCCTGCGGAAGGTCCCGTGCCGTGAACAATATTTAAAACTCCTTTTGGCAAACCAGCTTCTGTGCAAATTTCGCCTAAAAGAAAAGCCGTCATTGGTGTAACCTCGCTGGGTTTTGCGACTAGTGTATTTCCCGCGGCAATTGCGGGCGCAATTTTCCAAGTGAATAAGTAAAGCGGAAGGTTCCACGGCGAAATACAGCCCACAACGCCAAGCGGCTGGCGCAAAGTAAAATTCATCGTATTTAACCCTACACTCTCGTGGGCTTCACTTGAAAATTGGGTGATTGCATTTCCAAAAAATCGAAAGTTTGCAGAGGCTCTGGGAATATCAACTGCCAAAGCCAAACTCAATGGTTTCCCGTTATCCTTTGCCTCGGCTTCCGCCAATTCAACTAGTTTTTCTTCAATTAAATCGGCGATTTTTAGAAGAATTTTGCTGCGCTCGTCAATGGTTGTGTTGCTCCATTTTGGAAATGCTGCTTTTGCGGCTTGATATGCGTTTTCAATATCTTCCGAATTTGAATTGGCGATTTGGGAATACACTTCGCCATTGGAAGGATTGTAATTATCCAACCATTTTTTGGAAAGCGGTTCTACGTATTCGCCGTTTATGTAGTTTAGGATTTTCAATATTTCTATTCTTAATTCATAATTAGAGGCGTCAATTCGGTCTTCAATTTTTCATATTCTGCTAAAGTTATTACTTCTAAATCCAATAATTCTTTAGCCTCTTTCAATTTTGCAATCGCTTGTTCTCTAGTTATCTTAATGTTCGTATTTTTAATTTCGCCAAGTTCCAGAGCAATATCATAATCTATTAAAACAGGCAACAAACCATATCCTTTGAAATGCGCATAGAGTTTATATCCACTACTCTTATTTCCATATGTTTTTAATTTATCCACTATCACTTTTTTATCAGACAAAGTGTTTGATACTCTTTGGCCGCCTTGTGAAATATAAGTGAAGCCTAAATCAGAAGTTGGAATTCCAACAGTCAATGTATCTCCAACTTTTAAAGTATCTCCTGTTCTTGTTAGATAGATTTTGTATTCGGATTTTTTAGTCAATTTTCCATATTCAGCCGTTTGGGAATAACCGAGTGAAGTGCTGAAAATTAATAAAAATGTAAGTATTCTCATTTTTATAGTGGTTTATAAGCCATCGCCTTAATCTCAACAACTAAATAAGGATGCGGCAATTGATGCACAGCAACGGTAGTACGAGTTGGTCCCGTTTCCTTATTAAAATATTCAGCGTACACTTGATTATAACCCGCAAAGTCATTCATATTTACCAAAAAGCTTGTTACATCCACAACATCTGCCATAGTTGCCCCTTCCGTGGCTAAATAATCTTTTATGTTTTCAAGTACGGCGCGGGTTTGTTCTTTTATATCAAAATGCATCGTGCCCATTTCGTCAATTTTATGAACGCCGGCAAAGGTATTGTCCGGCAGACGCGAACTTGTTCCGCTTATAAATATAAAATCGCCCACGCGTTTTACATGTGGATATGCGCCGCGCGGCGTTGCTTTTCCTTCTACTAATCTGCTTTTGTTACTCATTCTATTACTTTTTTGTCACACTGAGCGCAGTCGAAGTGTTTTTAAGTTACAATTTCAATCGGGCTTCGACTGCGCTCAGCCTGACATTTTGTTTATTTTAAATTTCCGGCCACTTCATCATCGTGAAGAATGGCTTCGGTTTCTTTTTTTACCAGTTCCAGTTTTTCTTTTAGCGACATTTCGTCTTTTATTTTTCCGTCGTCCAAAAGATTTAAAATCGCTTTGTCCTGAGCTCTCCCGCGTTTTAATGCTTCGGAATAGGTAATTGATTCCTTAAAGGTAACCAAAGAATATTTGCTGTAATATTCTTCGGGGAATTCGGCTTCAAAAGCGGTTTCCAGCTTTCTTTTTCTTTGGAAAATTTCCATTGCGGTATGTTCTTTCATTTCGTGGAAATTATCCACCGCCAAATCTGCAATTGCGTCCGTGTCTTTTTTCCGAAGCGCTTCGTATTCTTTAAAAAAGTTATTCCAATTTATATTTTCTTCGAAAGTATATTTCTCAAGAATTTCATCAAAAACCACAACATCTTCAAACGAAGCGTTCATTCCCTGTCCGTAAAATGGAACGATTGCGTGTGCGGCATCGCCTAGCAAAAGTACCTTTCCAAAACTATTCCAAGGCGAACATTTTACGGTTCCCAAAGGCCCGGTTGGGTTTCCGAAAAACTCTTCGGAAAGGTTTGGAATCATTTCCACCACATCGGGAAATTCTTTGTTGAAATATTCGTGCACCATTTCTGGCGAAGTCAAATTTGCGAAACAGTAATCGCTGTTTTCATACGGCAGAAATAACGTAACGGTAAAGCTTCCATCGAGATTTGGAAGCGCAATCAGCATATCTTCGCCACGCGGCCAAATGTGCAAGGCGTTTTTATAGGTTCTATATCCGTTATTTTCGGCAGCTGGAATTTCAAGCTCTTTGTAGCCGTGGCTAAGCCATTGCTGCGAAAAACTGAACAGAAATTTATGAC
Organism: Aequorivita soesokkakensis; assembly: GCF_001641085.1. GTDB lineage: Bacteria > Bacteroidota > Bacteroidia > Flavobacteriales > Flavobacteriaceae > Aequorivita > Aequorivita soesokkakensis. The sequence goes on from NZ_LXIE01000003.1 coordinate 26,435, forward strand.
TGTCAAACATATTTTTTCTGACTGCGGAACCTGCGCCATCAGTACCGAAAATAGCATCGGCTGAAATAGTGATTTCTTCTTTTGAATTATAATTCCTGAAAGTAGCCGAAGCATTTTCCAAATCAACATCTTCACACGCGTGGTTGAAAATGAGTTGCACATTCGGCATTTTTTCGGCTTCGTCGAGTAAAAGCATATTCAATCCGGGACGCGAAATAGAGTTGATGTATTCATCTTTTCTACCGCTATAAGGACTCAAAAAAGTGTTTCCCGCTTTATCGTGGATCATCCGCCCGTTCATTGGGATGCAGAGTTTTTTGGCTTCTTCCTCAACACCTGCAAGACGCAAACCACGTAACCCACGATCACTCAAAGCTAAGTTTATGGAACGTCCGGCATCTTGGGTTACTTTGCGCAAATCGGGACGTTTTTCTACTAAGGTTACTTCAAAACCACGCTGAGCCATTCGCAGTGCGAGAAGGCTTCCGCAGAGGCCGGCGCCGATGATTAATATATTTTGTTTACTCATTTTCATTTGTCCGGTCGAGCCTTTCGTCTGCGCTCAAGGCAGGCTAAAGCCGATACTTTTTTATTAATGATTTTTTAATAGACCCCTCGACTGCGCTCGGGGGGACATAACAATTACTTTAAAACTTCCTTTAATTTTTCCGAGAACTTAAAAACATCCTCAAAACTATTATAAAGTGGGGCAGGGGCAACGCGGATTACATCCGGCTCGCGCCAATCACTTATCACGCCGGCTTCGGTCAATTTTGTGTGTAAATTTTTATCTGCATTTTTCACTTGAATTGAAAGTTGGCATCCGCGTTCTTCGGGATTTCTTGGAGTGATTACATTGATGGATTCGTTTTTCATTTCATCCAATAGAAACTCTAAAAAGCCAGTAAGTTTTTCAGATTTTTTGCGAATATTTTCAAAACCTGCTTCCGCGAAAGTGTCCAAAGACGCACGAATGGCCGCCATCGATAAAATTGGAGGATTGCTTAGTTGCCAACCTTCTGCGCCGGGCAAGGCGTCAAATTCGTGCCGCATATTGAAACGCGTTTTTTTGTTGTGACCCCACCAACCCGCAAAACGGTTTAGGTTTTCATTGTTTGCGTGGCGTTCGTGCACAAAGCAGCCCCCGAGACTTCCCGGGCCACTGTTTAAATATTTATAGGTACACCACACAGCGAAATCGGCTCCCGTTTCGTGCAAACTTGGTTGAATGTTTCCAGCGCCGTGCGCCAAATCGAAACCAACCAAGCAGTTGTATTTGTGTCCGAGTTCTGTAATTTTTTTCAAGGGAAAAGATTGCCCCGTGTAATAATTGGTGCTACCAATCATCAGCAAAGCGATTTCGTTTCCTTGATTTTTCATAATTTCCTCTAAATCCTCAAAACGGCAAAGTTCCTCGCCTTTTCTGGGTTTCCAAAGAATTAAACCATCTTTTGGATCAATTCCGTGAAACTTGAGTTGACTTTCAACCGCATATTTATCGCTTGGAAAAGCATCGCTTTCTACTACTATTTTATATTTTGTCTCGGTGGGTTGGAAAAATGAAACCATCATCAAGTGAAGATTGGTTGTCAATGTATTCATTACAACCACTTCCGAAGGTTTTGCGCCAACGATTTTTGCCATGTTTTCGGTCAAAAATTCGTGATAGGGCAGCCAAGGGTGTTTGCCTTCCACGTGACCTTCAACGCCAAGATTTGCCCAATCTGTCAATTCTTCTTTTATATATTCTGAAGTGATTTTTGGCTGCAAACCAAGGGAATTTCCGCAGAGATAGATCAGTTCTTCGCCATTATCATTTTTTGGAATGTGAAATTTATTTCTGAAAGAAGCCAAAGAATCTTCGGCATCTTGCTGTTTTGCGTATTCTAATGAGTTTTGGAACATTCGGGTGAGTTAAATTTTTTCGCCTTTTCACAAAAATAGGAATTAATATTCGTTTAATTTGTAGCATAATATCCAAACTTCTATCCTTCGGCAGTCTCAAAATGACAAAACCGAAGTTTATAATTTTTTTATCGATGTTTCGAAAGCTACTTTTAATGTTTTTCTTATTACTGTCCGGGGCAATATTTTCGCAATCTATTGCGCGCCAATGGAATGAAGAAGTGTTGAACGGAATTAGAAACGATTATGCACGTCCAACAATTCACGCTAGAAACCTGTTTCATTCCTCAGTAATTATTTATGATATGTGGGCGGCTTTTAATGATCAGGCTGACACTTATTTCCTCGGGAAAACAGTAGATAGTTTTACTTGTGAATTTGATGGATTTGAAACCGAAGAATCTATTGCGGAAGCACAGCGAAAAGCAATAAGTTATGGGGTTTATAGATTGATGCAGGAACGTTTTTCCAATTCCCCTGAAGCTCTGGAGATTATGGAATCTATTGATAATTTAATGGATAATCTGGGCTTTGATAAGAATTATACTGATACCAATTACCATAACGGAAACCCTGCCGCTTTGGGAAATTATATGGCTCAAAAAATCATTGAATTTGGATTACAGGATGGTTCCAATGAGGCCAATAATTACGCCAACCAGTTTTACGAACCTTTGAATGAGCCACTGAATATGGATATTTCGGGAAACCCTGATTTGCAATTTCCAAATAATTGGCAGCCATTAAAAATTGAGGCCTACGTGGATCAAAGTGGGCATAACATCCCCGGCGGGCAGCCGCCTTTTTTAAGCCCGGAGTGGGGAAGGGTTGCTCCTTTTTCTTTAAAAGAGGAAGATAGGACTATTTTTAGTGTTCCGGGTTATGATTTTTGGGTGTACCACGACCCAGGACCACCTTGCTATATTCAAGATGGTTTGGGGGAAGAAGATGCCTATAAGTGGAATTTTTCTTTAGTTTCTGCTTGGGGTGCCCACCTTAGTCCTGCAGATAGTGTGAAAGTTGATATTTCTCCTAGAAGCAAGGGCAATTTGAGTATGGATTTATACCCACAAACACTTCAGGAGTATAAAGATTTTTACAATTTTGAAGAGGGTGGCGATCCAAGTCAGGGCAGAGAAATGAATGCTGTTACGGGACAACCTTACCAACCCCAGATTGTTTATAGAGGCGATTATACAAGAGCCTTGGCTGAATTTTGGGCAGATGGTCCCAACAGCGAAACTCCTCCCGGACATTGGTTTGTTCTTTTAAATTATGTTAGCGACAATCCAGCAACAGTAAAAAAGTTTAAAGGTTCTGGCCGAATTTTATCAGATTTGGAATGGGACGCTAAAAGCTATTTTATTTTGGGTGGCACTATGCACGATGTGGCTGTGAGTGCATGGGGAATTAAGGGTTATTATGATTTTATAAGACCCGTGAGTGCCATCCGATATATGGGTGAAAAAGGGCAGTCCAGCGACCCCAATCAACCAAGTTATGATCCACATGGATTGCCAATCATTCCAGGTAGAATTGAATTGATAAAAGAAGGAGATTCATTAGCGGGAGCTTTCAACGAAAATTTGGGCAAAATGAAACTTTACACTTGGCGAGGGCCTGAAAATATAGTGAATCCAAATATTGACGAAGCAGGAGTGGGGTGGATACTTTCTTCGGAATGGTGGCCATATCAACGACCGTCTTTTGTAACGCCGCCTTTTGCAGGCTATGTTTCTGGGCATTCTACATTTTCGCGTGCTGCGGCCGAAGTTATGACGATGCTCACCGGAAGTGAATATTTCCCCGGGGGAATGGGAACTTTTGATATTGAAAAAAATGAATTTTTAGTCTTTGAAGAAGGGCCCAGCAAAAGTTTTCAATTGCAGTGGGCTACTTATAGAGATGCTTCGGACCAATGCAGTCTTTCGCGGATTTGGGGAGGAATACACGTTCCTGTGGATGATATTCCCGGTAGAATTATTGGAAAAGAAATAGGGCTGGAAGCATTTTCTTTTGCTGAAAAATATTTCACGGGCGAAATTGCCAATAATGGAGTGGTTTTTCCAAATCCTGCAAACGAAACTATTACTGTGCTTTACAGAACCGATAAAAATTACGAAGCTGTTATTTTTGACGTTTTGGGGAGAAAAGTACTTTCTTCCTTCACAAATTTCAATTCAAATACTGAGTTTGAGATGAACGTTTCAAATTTAAAGCCTGGTTTGTATTTCTTCAGTTTGCGGGATGGAAAGAAAAAAATCTGGACGCAAAAATTGCTGAAAAATTAGTTGCCCAATTAATTTTTCACAGAAATATTCGTGAAATATAACTTGAAATTTCCTGTGCTATCCTTGTGTGTTTTTGCAATTTCAAGCCCGTTGAAATTTTCGTAATCCTCCCAAGTTGTACTCATGGAAACAGCTTCAGAATTGCCTTGTCTGAAATTCCATTCTTTGATTTTATAATTCTTATCGTAGAAAAAATCATATGCATCGCCCGGAGTATATCCACCTACATTACCATAAACAATGGTCAATTGATTTAAAGTGTCTTTTGAAATTGGCGCCAAAACCTTTTCCTTTTCGGAAAAAGTGGTTCCTTCATCCCACGCAATTTGGAAAGGGGCCAAAAGCCAGTATTTATCGTTAATAAATTTAGCGTCAGTTTGCATGGTTAGGCTGTCCATGGATGAGCGGTTGTGATTTATTGTGATGCCTTCTGAAGAAATTAAGGAAACGTCATCTGTTTTTGGTTTCCAAATCCACGAACGCTCAAAATGGTTTTCACCGCGATCTGCATTAAAAGTGAAGGCAATTTCACTCACGTCCTTCCAGTTTTTAAAGCCGTTTGCATCTGCTATCTTTTCGGCGGTGCTTAAATTTTCTTCTGAAATAACCTGCTTTTCTTCGTTTTTCCCCGAGGAATTTTTAGTGTTGTTGCAGGAAATTAGGGCAAATGAAATGAAAACTAGAGAGATGGACTTTTTCATAATAAAATTAGTTTGTGTAAAAATAGGCAAACCCTGGTTGCTTTCATATTTTTCGTAAATTTAAAGTATGGGAAAGACAAAAGAATATAGCAATGGCGAAGTCACGGTTGTTTGGAAACCGGAGCTTTGCATACATTCTGCGAAATGTGTACACAGTTTGCCAGAAGTTTTTAAACCGAAAGAAAGACCTTGGATCCAAACTGAAAATTCGCAAACCCAGAATATAATTGATGCGGTAAGCAATTGCCCCAGCGGAGCGTTAAGCTATTTTATGAACAATGCTGAAACCAAAAATAGTGATTCCGAAAAAATTTCTAAAAGTATAAAAGTAGAAGTTGTTGAAAACGGACCATTAATGGTTCACGGCTTAATAAATTTATCCCATCCAGATGGGCGAACGGAAGAAAAATCAAAGATTACTGCCTTTTGCCGTTGTGGTGAAAGCGTTAACAAGCCTTTCTGTGATGGATCACACAAACAACATATATGGAAGTAAAAATTAAAGAAAATAAAGAAAAAAAGCGCTTTGAAGCTGAAGTTGAAAACAAATTGGCTTTAATAGAATATATCCGCGCAGAAGATAAAATGTATTTAACACATACGGAAGTTCCTTCTGAATTGGAGGGTAAAGGAATTGCGTCATCTATGGCAAAGCAAGTTTTGCAACAAATAAAAGACGAGAATTTAAAATTAGTTCCGCTTTGTCCGTTTATAGCCAGTTATGTAAAAAGACATCCCGAGTGGAAGGAAATTTTGGCGGAAGGTTATAAAGTATAAAAGCCCTTTAAAATTTTAAAGGGCTTTTAATTAATGGAATGAAGAATCATAATCTTCGACCGGTGGCCAAACGCCAAAGTATTCCGATAATTGCGAGTACTAATAAAATATGGATAAAGGCTCCCAATGAAAAATAAAAATATCCAAAAAGCCATCCTATTATTAAGATTACTACGATTAACCAAATTAAATCTCTCATAATTGTTTGTTTTTTGTTAGTGATTTAAAACTACAATAAAATTTACGTTGTGGTAAATATTTAACCGATGTTTAACTGAAACCATAAAAAATATCACAAAAAATTATTTTATTATCTTTTAAAACTATATTTCATAAATATTTCTTTAATGAGTATTAATAAAGCATTTGAAACAAATAGAAATACCTGGAATCAAAAAGTTACAGTACACGCGGAAAGTGATTTTTATGGAGTAGCTGAATTTAAAAAAGGAAAATGCTCTTTAAATAAATATGAAATCACGGCGCTGAAAAATGTTTCTGAAAAAAGTGTTCTGCATTTGCAGTGTCATTTTGGTCAAGACACATTGAGTTTGGCGAGAATGGGAGCTAAATGTACGGGAATCGATATTTCTGATGAAGGAATTAAACTTGCAGAAAAATTGAACACTGAGTTGAACCTCGATGCAAATTTTGTTTGCTGCAATGTTTTGGACACTTCAAAACATATATCAGAAAAGTTTGATATAGTCTTTACAAGCTATGGCACCATAGGTTGGCTGCCAGATTTAAAACCTTGGGCGAAAATGATTTCGGAGAGGCTGAAGCCGGGTGGGTTCTTTTATATTGTAGAATTCCATCCCATTTGCTGGATGTTTGATTATACAGTTTCACCGCCTGTGATGAAGTATGGATATCATCAAAAAGGAACAATTTATGAGGAATATGAAGGAACCTATGCCGATAAAAATTCAAAGATGATAAGCAAGGAATACGGATGGAACCACAGTTTGGGTGAAGTGATTACTTCACTTTCAAAAGCTGGACTTCAAATAGAATATTTAAATGAACACGATGCTTCCCCTTATGATATTTTTCCGGGGTTGACTAAAAATGATGAAGGGATGTTCGAGCTTGCAACTAAAATGTATCCATTAATTTTTGAAGTAAAGGCAACAAAAAAAGCCTAACAGGTTTCGGAAACTTATTAGGCTATTCTAAAAGAAAATCTTTTAATTAATGACTTTCCGATTTTTTTAAAAGCTCAGGGAATTTCTCCTTAAACTTATTTATGCGAGGAATGGAAACATTTTGGATGTAAGGATTTTCAGGGTGATTTCTTTCATAATTTTGATGATAATTTTCTGCATCCCAAAATTTTTGAAAAGGCAAAACCTGTGCTGCAACTTTATCGCCATTCAGTTGCTTGTTCAGCGCAGCTATTTTTTCATCAATTATTTTCTTTTCTTCCTCATTTTGATAAAACACAATAGAGCGATAGGAACCGCCGTGATCTGGGCCTTGGCCATTTACTTGTGTTATGTTTTGGGAACCAAAATATACATCCACCAATTGACTGAAGCTTACAACTTCGGGGTCATAAATAACTTCAACCGCTTCTGCGTGGTTGCCGTGGTTTTCGTAAGTGGGATTTTTTAATGTTCCGCCGCTATAGCCTGAAATTGCTTCTTTCACGCCGTTTACACTTTCATAAACAGCTTCAACACACCAAAAGCATCCGCTTGCAAAATACGCCCGTTTTAAGCCATTTTCTGACTCCGTTTGAATTGGAGCCTGCTCTTTTTGGGCCAAGGTCTCAGCCTTTTTGTTATTCTCATTTGAAGGTTTGCAAGCGCCTTGCATAGTGAATAGAAAAAGGCTTGCAACTAAAACTGTGAATTTTTTCATATTGAAATGTTTTATGCAATAGGTCTTACTTTATTTTAAAACCTTTCATTCAAAGTACAAAAAAAGCCCTCACTATATGTGAAGGCTTTGTTATAATTGACGTTGGTTGCTTATTTAAGTTTGGTGAACATTGCCTCCATCTTTTCTTTTTCCTCATTGGCAAGATCTGGATCTACCAGAATACGGCCACTGTGCTCATCAGTAATTATTTTTTTACGACCGGCAATTTCCATTTGCACCTGTGGTGGAATGGTAAAGAATGATCCACCCGATGCACCACGTTCAACAGCAACAACGGCTAAACCGTTTTTTACATTACTGCGAATTCTTTTATATGCTTTTATAAGGCGCGCTTCAATTTGACCCTCAAAATTTTCAGATTCCTTTATTAAGGTTTGCTCTTCTTTTTCAGTTTCTTTCAGAATTTCGTCAAGCTCACTTTGTTTGTGTTTCAAATGCTCTGAACGCTCATTAAAACGTGCTTTGGTTTCTTCAATAACCTGCGTTTTTTGCTCTATTTGTGCACGGAATTCTTTAATGTTTTTTTCAGCAAGTTGGATTTCAAGTTCCTGAAATTCAACTTCCTTGCTTAAGGAGTTGTATTCACGGTTATTGCGAACATTGTCCTGTTGTGCAGAATATTTTTTTATGAGTGTTTTAGACTCTTCAATATTATTCTTTTTTTCCTTGATTTGGTCTTCAATTACTTCAAGATCGGCTTTCAGTTTTTCCAAACGGGTGTTCATTCCAGCCACTTCGTCTTCAAGATCTTCAACTTCTAGTGGAAGTTCACCACGAACACTTCTTATTTCATCAATTCTGGAATCAATAAGCTGTAGGTCATACAAGGCTCTTAACTTCTCTTCAACAGTAACTTCGGTTTTTGTTGCCATAAATTATAAATAGCTAATAGGATTGGTATTTGTTTGTGATAAAAGGACTGCAAAATTAGTAATTTTTTTCTTAAGGAAAGAATGTAAAAGGTCTTTTGTGTACTGTTCGCTTTCATAATGACCAATATCTGCCAAAAGTATAGTGTTTTCGGCCTTAAAGAAGTCGTGATATTTAAAATCTGCTGAGATAAAAGCATCGGCGCCAGCTTTTTTTGCTGCATCAATGGCAAAACTTCCGCTTCCGCCGAGTAAAGCAACTTTTTTAATTTGTTTTTTTAGCAATGTTGAATGGCGAACGCAATCTGTATTCATTGTTTTTTTCAGAAATTTTAAAAATTCCTTTTCATCCATCGCTTTTTCAAATTCACCAACCATTCCCATGCCCAAATGTTGATTTTGGTTTTCAAGTGTGGTTATTTCATAAGCAATTTCTTCGTACGGATGTGATTCAAAAAGTGCTTTTAAAATCCTGTTTTGAAGGTGTTTCGCAAACGTGATTCCAATTTGTATTTCCTCTTCAAAATGAATTTCTCCTTTTGTGCCAATCGTAGGATTTGAAGCTTCATTTCCTTTAAAACTTCCTTTACCTTCAATGTTGAAACTGCAATTTTCGTAATTGCCGATGTTTCCAGCGCCAACTGAGAATAAAGCATTTCTAACTATTTCAGCATCTTTTGAAGGAACAAAAGTGATCAGTTTTTTTATGCTTTCATTTTGGGGAATCAATACCGAACGGTTTTTCAATCCAAGTTTTTCACAAATCATTGCATTTACTCCATTCCAGGAATTATCGAGTGCCGTGTGGTTTGAAAAAATAGCTATATCGTGTTTTATTGCTTTTTGAACCACCCGTTCCACATAGGTTTTTCCGGTAATTTTTTTCAATCCCGAAAAAATTATTGGGTGAAAACTCACTATAAGGTTGCATTTTTTTTCAATTGCTTCGTCTACCACACTTTCCAAAGTATCCAGCGTAACCAAAATTCCTGAAACGTTCGTATTTGCATCACCAACAAGTAATCCCGTGTTGTCAAAATTTTCGGAATAGGAGAGTGGTGCGAGCTCTTCCAGCAATGAAATGACTTCTTTGACCTTCATTTTTTACATTTTCAGTAAAGATAACAGTTTGTGGAATTTTTACGGACTTCTATTTTTATTTTAAAGTAATCGCAGTTTTCTGCGGAATTAGTACTTTCGTTAAATGAATTTTCTACGGAAGTTATTATTTCCTTTTTCACTGTTGTACGGTGGCATTACTGCACTTCGGAATTTTCTTTACAACAAAGGATTGCTTAAAAGTAAATCGTATAATTTGCCTATAATATGCGTTGGAAACCTTTCCACGGGCGGAACCGGAAAATCGCCAATGATTGAATTTTTGGTTTCTTTTTTGAAAAACAATCACAAAATTGCTGTTTTAAGTCGAGGCTATAAACGTAAAACAACGGGTTTTCGTGAAGTTTTAAAAACGAGTATGGTGGAAGAAGTGGGCGATGAGCCGCTTCAGTTTAAGCAGAAATTCCCCGAAGTTACAGTAGCCGTTTGCGAAGACCGACAAACGGGTATTGAAAAACTTCAAAAAACGGCAGAAGTGATTTTGCTCGATGATGCTTTTCAACATAGAAAAGTAAAGGCTTCGCTGAATATTTTACTGACTTCTTTTGATAAATTGTACAGTAACGATTGCATGCTTCCCGCAGGAAATCTTCGCGAGCCAAAGTTTGGTGCAAAACGGGCAGATATAATTGTAGTTACGAAATGCCCTGAAAATATTGAAAATTCAAAAATGCAAGCAATAAAACGAAGACTGAAGCCAAAACCGCATCAAGAAATTTATTTTTCGAAAATTGGGTACAGTGCCAACATTAAAAATGCTTCTGAACTGAAGCCACTTGATTATTTAAAAGACAGAGAATTCCTTTTGGTTACTGGTATTGCAAACCCACAACCGTTTGTTGATTTTTTAAAAAGTAAAGGTTTGAAATTTCAAGAAAAATCTTTTTCAGACCACCATAATTTTACAATCTCTGAAATTGCAGAACTTAAAAAACATCCTTTGATACTTACCACGGAAAAGGATTTTATGCGATTGCAAGGGCTTGCAAAGGAAACGGAAATCTACTTTTTACCCATCCAAACAATAATTTTGAATGATGCGGAAGTTGCCTTCAAAAAGAGGATTGAAATGGAAATGGTGAAATAATTATTTTACCAAGTAATCGTTGCTGCGAAGAACCCTGTTTATCTTTTCGAAGAAATCTTCAGCATTGAAGGGTTTGGGTATAAATTCATTGAAGCCAGCTTTGTAAAAATCTTCTAAATTTTCCTCAATAGTTATAGCCGTTAGCGCAATAATTGGAACTGTTTTGTTGAACTCACGAATCTTTTTGGTGGCCTCAATTCCGCTTATACCGGGCATATGAATATCCATTAGCACTACATCAAATTCTCCTTCTTTCGCAAATTTTATGGCATCCATTCCATTGTCTACAACGGTACACACCATTTTCTTTTTCTCAAGAATCTTTTTGGTAATCATCTGGTTAATCTTGTTGTCCTCAACAATCATTACCGATTTGTTCTCAAAAATATCGTTTTCAAAAACTACTTCAAGGTCGTTTACAGGCGTTACATTATTTTCCGTTTCGGAAATATCATAACCTATATTAAACCAAAATTTGGAGCCTTCACCTAGTTTACTTTCCAAAAATATTTTACTTCCCATCAATTCCAAAAGGTTTTTAACGATGGAAAGACCCAGCCCAGTACCACCGTATTTTCGGTTGATTTGAAGTGAACCTTGCGAGAAAGATTCAAAAATTGTATTTTGTTTTTTCTTTGAAATACCATCTCCAGTATCTTCAACCTCAAAATGGACAACAACCTTTTTTGCGTTTTTTTCAGCATTATGTACACGCACCCAAATATCACCGTTTTCAGTAAATTTTATTGAATTACTAATTAAGTTAATAAGAATCTGTGAAATTTTAAGGGAGTCGCCCAATACTTCATTGGGCAACGTGGGGTCATAGTCGTAATGTATATTGTTGTTCTTTGCTTCTGCGGATTTTTTTAGTGCAATCAAAACCCCATCAATTCGTTTTTTCAAATTAAACGGTGCCTTTTCAATTTCCACTTTATTGGCTTCCAATTTATTGAGATCCAATATATTGTTGATTAGTGAAAGTAAATATTCCCCAGAAAATTTAAGCGAGTTGAGATGTTCTTTTTGTTCAGGTTTTGGGTCTTCTTCCAATAGCAAATGGGTTAGCCCAGTAACCGTGTACATTGGCGTTCGAAGCTCGTGCGTAATTGTTGAAAGAAATTGGGCCTTGGCCTGCGAAGCTTTTTCAGCATTTTCCTTTGCTTCCTGCAGTTCTGTGTTTTTGTCCTGCAATAGCTCATTGGCCTTCGCTCTTAAATTATTGTTTTTATAAAGCGAAAGTGTCAATAATGAAAGAATAAGAATTAGCGCAATGCTAAGCCATCCCGTAAGTTTTCCAAAAAAGAGCGATTTCTCCTGTTTGCTCAAATCGTCCTGCTGGCTTGCTATAATTTCGTTTAGATCGCCAATAGCAGATTCTGCCTGGATTCCTTTCTCAATAGCTCTTAAGTGAATTTGCTTAAGCGAATCTTTCTGACCCAAATAATATTTAAGCTCTTCTTCTGCTTGCGTTCCCTTTTTTTGTGCAATTAAAATTTGGGAATTGATTCTATGGTTTTCAACCAAAAGCTTTGAAAATCCCTGAGAATGAGCAATTCCAGACACATTGTTTAAAATTTCCGTAGCTTCTTTAAGTGGGTTTGCATACGTTGCAGGGTCAACAAGTGAAAGTGCATCTGCCAAATTGCTGTAAGCGTTAGCTTCCTGATAAATAAGCCCCTGATCCTTAAAACTTTGAGCGGCAGGTTTTAAATTTTCAATAGCTTTAGTGTAATTGCCAAGCTGAAGTTGTAATAAACCTCTTGCGTAAAGCACATTTGCTTTACTTTTTTCCTCATTAAGTTTGGTGTAAATGGAATCAGCTTTGTTCAAATAAATTTCGGCATCAGCGGATTGCCCTTTTGAAATTTGGATTATTGCATATACGTTATAGGCTTTCGCCAGTTTGTAGTCGTTTTTGTAAATCTCTCCATTTGCAATAGCCTTTTTTGCCTCTTCGGAAGCTTTTTCAAAATATTCAAGATTGTAATAAAGTTCTGCTACACTTAAGTCAACATCGGGTTTGTAGCTTCGGTATTTGGGGAGCATTGCCAGTTTGTTGGCATCGTTAAGGTTTTTAACGGCTTCCATAAAATCTTCAGTTTCCAACGCTTTTGAAGCGTTATACTGCAATTGTTTTATGGTAACAATTGTATCCTTTATTTGTATTGAGAATGATTTAACTGAAACCAGCAAACACAAAATCAGGGGCAAGAAAATCTTGTATTTTAATATAGGTAGGTGCATCGGTTAGTTTAAAAGGGCAATAAATATAGTTATTTCACGGAAATTCTGTCAATTAAATCAATAATTCTGGACGAATAACCAATTTCATTGTCATACCATCCAATAATTTTCACCATTTTTCCTATTACTGAAGTCATGCCGGCGTCAAAAATACAAGAGTGCGTATTGCCCACAATATCTATGGAAACGATGGGGTCTTCTGTATATTCCAGTATTCCTTTTAACGAATTTTCAGATGCTTTTTTGAATGCGTCATTAATTTCTTGGATTGAAACTTCCTTTGTAACATTTACTGTTATATCTGTTAGAGAGCCATCCGGCACGGGTACACGAATTCCACAACCCCCAATGGCATCAGCCAAATCTGGAAAGATCTTTGTCAAAGCTTTTGCAGCTCCAGTAGTTGTTGGTACAATAGATTGTCCAGCAGCACGCGCCCGCCGAAGGTCTCTGTGCGGCTGATCGTGCAAACTTTGGTCTGTTGTGTATGAATGTACTGTTGTGATATAAGCCTGTTCAATCCCGCAAAGCTCATTTATTATTTTCAGCATGGGCGCTGCATTATTCGTTGTGCAGGAAGCGTTGGAAATAATGTTGTCTTCAGGTTTTATAATTGAATCATTCACCCCAAGAACCACAGTTTTTATATCATCATCAAGCGGGGGAACTGAAAGAATAACTTTGCCAGCTCCATTCTTCAAATGGTTTTCGAGCTGTTTTCGACTTTTAAATTTGCCGGTACTTTCAACAACCACATCTACTTTTCCCCAACGGATGTCTTCAATATTTTTTTCCGAAGAAAATTTCACACTTTTTCCACCAACTGTAATTTCGTTTTTGGAATGCGAAATTTCTTCCTTTAATACACCGTGAATACTGTCGTATTTAAGAAGATGGCATAACGTTTTCGTGTCGGCCAAATCATTTACAATTACTACTTCAATGGAAGGATGGTTGAGCAATAACCTGAAAAAATTTCGGCCAATACGGCCAAAACCATTAATGCCGACAGTTATCTTTTTTCCCATTTCTGAAATAATTTTTAGGTAAGATGTTTTTGTGCTTTGTATGATGAACGCACCAAAGCGCCACTTTCCACATGACGGAAACCCATTTCCAAGCCTACGGTTTTATATTTTTTGAACTGTTCTGGAGTAATGAATTCCTTAACGGGAAGATGTTTTTTGGAGGGTTGCAGATATTGGCCAATGGTCAAAATATCCAAGCCAACGCTTCTTAAATCTTCCATCGTTTGCAAAACTTCTTCTTCTTTTTCGCCCAAACCGAGCATTATTCCACTTTTGGTTCGTGGCATTTCTGATTGTTTCAAATAATTCAAAACCTCAAGACTGCGTTCGTATTTTGCTTGTATGCGCACTTCGCGCGTCAACCGTTTCACGGTTTCCATATTGTGCGAAATAACTTCGGGTTTTACGGCAATAATTCTATCAATATTCCGTGTGTTTCCCTGAAAATCTGGAATTAAGGTTTCCAAAGTAGTTTCAGGATTCATCCTGCGAATTGCCTTTACGGTTTCGGCCCAAATGATGGAACCCATATCCTTTAAATCATCACGGTCCACAGAAGTTACAACCGCGTGTTTAATGTTCATTATTTTTATGGAGCGCGCTACTTTTTCGGGCTCGTCCCAATCCACGGTTTCTGGCCGACCGGTTTTTACGCCGCAAAAGCCGCAGGAACGGGTGCAGATGTTTCCCAAAATCATAAATGTTGCCGTACCTTCACCCCAACATTCGCCCATATTGGGGCAACTGCCAGAGGTACAGATTGTGTTCAGTTTGTATTTTTCAACCAAGCCGCGCAGTTCGGTATATTTTTTCCCGGTGGGAAGTTTAACGCGAATCCATTTCGGCTTTGGTTCGGGCTTGTGGAGTTCCAAGGTTTCTGTGCTCATAAGGGAAACAAAAGTACGAAAAAAAGCCCCCTAACCCCCAAAGGGGAAACTCCATTTTTTTTAAAATTTGGGATTTGGAATTTGATTTTTTGGAATTTGTATTCTCTACTCTTTCTGCGTTATTATTTCAGCCAATAGTTTTCTGGCGCGCAACAGCCGCACTTTTACATTGTTCAAAGGTTCCTCTAGCGTCTCGGAAATTTCATTATAGCTCATTTCCTGAAAATAACGAAGGTTTATCACTTCCTGGTAATGAGGCTTTAACTGTTTAATATATTGTAGCAATTCTGAAAGATTTTGCTCTGTTATCAGCTTGTCCTCGGGTGTGGGCGAGTGGTCTATTATTTTTTGAACTTGTTCGTTGGTAGCATCTGTAGTATTAGAATAGATGGAAGCGTTCTTTTTTCGGGTTTTGTCTATTTGAATGTTTTTTGAAATGGCAACGAGCCAAGTGGAAAAAGTGTAGTTTTCATCAAAGGTTTCAATTTTATCAAATGCCTTTGCAAAGGCTTCAATTGTGATGTCTTCCGCTTCAAGTTCGTTTCGGACTCTTTTTAATTGAAATCCGTAAACCTCATTCCAATAATAATCCAGCAAAAACTTAAAAGCGTCCTGCTTTCCTTTTTTTGCCTTTTGAATCTGTTGCGCTATTTCTTCCGAAGTTATTTCCATCGCGAGTTTTTTTCGCTGCTGTTGGAAATAAAGATACTTAATTGTGTGAAGATTAAAAACAATTCATAAAAAGGAATAAACGGCAACAAATCTGCTTCCTTCAGTTTTTTTGCGGCATTTCCAATAATTATATACTGAAATAGAATTCTTATAAAAATGATACCGAATCCGAAAATCCAGAAATCTGTAAATAAAATTATTGGGGCGAGCAGCCAAAATAGAAAATTGAATATAAAATAAGCCCCTAAAAGTATGCGGTGTTTGGGCTTATAAAGCTTGGCGGTGGAATAATGTCTCTTTTTTTGAATGAGCCATTTTTTTTTCTTTTTCTTCGGAAGTGAATATGTAAATGCTTCCGGTTCCACACAAATGGCAACGTTTTCTGAAGTTGCGGCTTCATTCACAAAAAGATCGTCATCGCCCGAAGGAATTTTTATATGGCTCATAAAGCCATTGTTTTCATAATAAAGATTGCTGGTGTAAGCCAAATTGCGACCTACCCCCATATAGGGATTCCCGCTTTTTGCGTATGAAAAATACTGGAGGGCCGTCATCAAAGTTTCGAAACGGATGATTTTATTTAGGAATCCCGGCTGTTTTTCATAGGCACCATACCCTAAGACCAATTGTTTTTTATCGGAAAAATTTGAGGCCATCGTGGCCAGCCAATCCTCTGAAGCTGGGTAACAATCGGCATCTGTAAAGATTAGTCGGGTGTTTTTGGCGCGCTTAATTCCCAGTGTGAGCGCGTATTTTTTGTTTGCCCAAAAGGC
This sequence comes from Aequorivita soesokkakensis, assembly GCF_001641085.1. Classification (GTDB taxonomy): domain Bacteria; phylum Bacteroidota; class Bacteroidia; order Flavobacteriales; family Flavobacteriaceae; genus Aequorivita; species Aequorivita soesokkakensis. The sequence goes on from NZ_LXIE01000003.1 coordinate 42,678, forward strand.
TTCGTTGTTTTTTACGTTCACAATCTGTATGCGCGGGTCGTTCGCTGCAAACGTTTCCATTACTTCCAAGGTTTCATCAACAGAAGCGTCATTAATAAGAATAATTTCAAAGTTATGATAACGCTGTTTTTGCCAAAGCGGAATGTGATTCTGAAGGTTTTCAGCTTCATTTTTTGCACAGACAATCAGGGAAACGGGATATTTTTCCGAAGTTCTTTTTTCCGAAGGTTTTAAAAAGGAAAATTTAGAAAAGAGAATGTAATAAGCACAGTTAATCAACGCGACCGCGCCGAAAACGTAAAGTAGCACCATAAGCAATTACGATTGTTAAGTGAAGATTTTAGGTTTGCTATTTGGAATTTGGAGCTTCCGAATTGGAAATTTCACCGCTACAGGTATCAAACTGGTCTGGAGTTTTTCCGCAGAAACCGCAAGCTTGGCCTTCTTTATTAAGAAAAGGACTTTGGCTAGCGCAGGTTCCAGCAAATTTTCCATCTTTTTTTGCCCAAAGTTTTATGGCGATTCCAGCTACGGCAAGTAATAGTAAAGCCAGTGTTATCAGTAAAAGTTTCATCTGTATAATTTAAAGTGCAAAAATACAATCTTTCTTGCGGTTGTGCTCAGATTTTAAGTATTTTTAGCCCCTATTTTAAAATTTTTTATGATGCAAAAACCATTCACTTTTTTAATGATTTCAATCTTCGCAATAATGGCCGTTTCCTGTAAAAATGAAACACAGAATTCCAAAATAATGGAAACAGAAAGCGCTGTTGTTGATACTGTTCAGAAACCACCTGTGCAGCGAGCTCCGAAAAAGGAATTGACGCCTGAGGATAAGGCAATGTTGAAAAGTGTAATGGCCCGCGTTATGAACGAGCCGAATTTGAAGAAATATGCCAGTTATTTGGTAACGGCTGAAATGGCTACAATGCTTTCAGAAGATAAAGGCCCATTTACAATTTTTGGGCCTTCAACCGCCGCTTTGGAATCTTTTTCCGCCGAGAAAAAAAAGTTTTATTCTATGCCGGATAATAAACCGAAATTGGAGGAATTGTTGAAATCATACATAGTTGAAGGAAAGATGGATAAAGAAACTTTGCTGCAGACCATCAATAAAAATGGGAAAGCGAAATTGAAAACCCTTGCCGGGACTACTTTAACCGCAACAAAATCTGGCGAAGAAATTATCATTTCCGATGGAAAAGGAGCAAATGCAAAAGTGGTAAAAGGAAGCATTGAAAGCTCAAACGGAGCGGTTTATGTACTTGACGGCTTGCTGAAAAGCTAATTAAAAGACATTTACTTCCGGTTCAATATAAATTCCGGTCATTTCTTTTACTTTTTTTTGGATATCCATTGCGAGTTGCCAGATTTCCTTTCCGGTGGCGTTTCCGTAATTTACCAACACCAAGGCTTGATTTTTGTGAACGCCTGCGTCTCCAAAACGTTGGCCTTTAAAACCTGCTTTTTCAATTAGCCAGCCTGCGGGAATTTTAAATTCCGTAGGGGAAACTTCGTAGAAAGGAGCTTCGGGAAAATTTCTTCTGAATTCCTGAAAAGTTTCCGAACCCACAACAGGATTTTTAAAAAAACTGCCACTGTTTCCCAATACTTTCGGGTCGGGCAGTTTGGATTGGCGAATGGCGATCACTGCTTCGGAAATGTCTTTAATTGTTGGGATTTCAATATTTCTTTCAGATAAATTCTTTTGGATATCGCCGTAGGAAACACTTGTTTTATGATTCTTTTTTGTCAATTTAAAGGTTACACTTGTAATGATGTATTTTCCTTTCGCCTCATTTTTGAAGATGGAATTTCGGTACTCAAAAACGCATTCTTCTTTTGTGAATTCCCGTTCTTTGAATGTTTCAATTTCAACCGTATTGCAGCTTTCAAAAGTATCTTTCAGCTCTACGCCATAAGCACCAATGTTTTGGATGGGTGCCGTACCAACGTTTCCGGGAATTAGAGAAAGGTTTTCCAAACCTCCAAAATCCTTTTCGATACAATATTTAACAAACTCGTGCCAGTTTTCGCCAGCCATTGCTTTTACAAAAACTTCGGTTTCGGTTTCTTTCAGGATTTCAATTCCCTTTAAATTTATGTGAAGTACAAAAGCGTCCAAATCGCCCGTCAACAGCATATTACTGCCTCCACCAAGAATAAAAAGTTCTTCGGAAGGTTTTTTGGAAAGAGCCTGTTTCAGTTCATCAATAGTTTCAACCGAAACAAAAAAGCGTGCATTGCTGGCTATGCCAAAAGTATTGTAGTTTCTAAGCGATTTGTTTTCTTCAATCCGCATCAATCCTTATATTTTTGAAGCGCAAGTTTCAAGATTTCTACTGCGCGAACAAGGCTGTCTTTTTTCAAAACGTAAGCAATGCGTACTTGGTTCAACCCAACGCCGGGACTTGAATAAAAACCTGCAGCGGGAGCCACCATAATGGTTTCGCCATTGTCGTCAAATTCTTCCAAAAGCCATTGTGCAAAGGCATCACTATTTTTAACGGGAAGTTGCACGATACAATAAAAAGCTCCTTTTGGTTCACCCACTTGTACGCCGGGAATGGCTTTTAATGCTGTGACCAAAGTGTTTCTTCTATCCTGATATTCCGTGATTACTTCATCAAAATAACTTTGGGGGGTTTGTAGCGCAGCTTCACTCGCAATCTGAGCAAACGTTGGAGGGCTCAAACGTGCTTGGGCAAACTTTAAAGCGGTGGCGATAACCTGTTTGTTTTTTGAAACCAAACAACCAATGCGTGCACCACACATGCTGTATCTTTTTGAAACCGAATCGATAATGATTCCGTTTTCGGCCATGCTTGGTTCCTCGAGAATTGAATAATGTTTGTAGCCGTCATAGGTAAATTCACGGTACACTTCATCAGAAACCAAAAACAAATCGTGCTTCTTTACAATTTCCGCCAACGTTTGGATTTCTTCTTTTGAATAAAGATAACCCGTTGGATTTCCGGGGTTGCAGATAAGTATTGCTTTGGTTTTTGGAGTAATTAGTTTTTCAAATTCTGAAATTGGCGGCAATGCAAAATTGTCTTCAATTTTTGAAATAACGGGAACAATCTTAACACCGGAAGCCGTTGCAAAACCATTGTAGTTTGCATAAAATGGTTCTGGAATAATTATTTCATCATCAACATCAGCAATACTTCCCATTGCAAAAAGTAACGCCTCGCTTCCGCCGGTGGTTACTATAATATCATTCGCCTCCGCGGGAATGTTGTTTTTTTTGTAGTAACCTGCAATTTTTTCACGGTATTCCTGTGAACCCTCAGAACGAGTGTATGCAAGTATTTCCAAGTGGTGGTGCGCCACGGCATCCATTGCAATTTCTGGAGATTTGATATCGGGCTGACCAATGTTTAAGTGATAAACGGTTTTGTTTGCTTTATAGGCTTTTTCGGCGTAGGGAACTAGTTTACGGATGGGTGATTCCGGCATGTTTTTCCCTTTGTGTGAAACTGAAGGCATAATGAATTTGTTTGTGGCAAAGTTGCAAAATATATTTTATAATTCCACTTTGATGATAACAACATTCAGCTTTTTTTTATACCTTCAATTCAATTCAAAATAATTCCAAAAACTTTGCGAAAACAACTGTTTTTTTGTTTGCTTTTTTGTTTTTCGGTTTCCCTAATTGCTCAGTCTGGTTTTTTATTACAGAATACTAAAAAAAGGGATCGAATACCTTTTCGGTTAGTGAACAATTTACCAATAGTTGAAGTGGAAATCAACGGCACACCACTTTCTTTTATTTTGGATACTGGCGTGAAATCTACCATTCTTTTTAGCTTGGAAGAGGCAGATAGCCTTCAGCTTCGCAACACTTCGCCTGTGTTGCTTCAAGGATTGGGTTCTGGAGGTTCTGTGGAAGCCTTGAAGAGCTTGGATAATAGAATTAAAATTGGAGATGCTGTAGATAGAGATCATACAATTTTTATAATTTTTGATAGCACCCTTAACTTTTCACCAAGAATGGGCATTCCGGTCCATGGAATTTTGGGGAATGAATTTTTTCAGAATTTTATAGTCAAGATTAATTACACTTCAAAAGTTATAACCATTTACGATCCTGTAAAATATCCTTTAAAGGAATGTAAAAAATGTGAGGATTTACCTTTGAATTTTGTAGGCAGCAAGCCTTATATTTCTTTACAGGTTGCTTCAGAAAATACTCAAGACGAAGTAAAACTATTAGTAGATTCAGGCTCCAGTGATGTAATGTGGCTTTTTGGCGACAGGGATTTTATATCAGAATCTCCAAAAAATTACTTTGAAGATTTCTTAGGTCTTGGTCTTAGTGGGAATATTTATGGAAAACGGGCAAGAATTCCGGAGCTTATTATTGGTGATTTTCATTTAAAGGAAGTGAATACCTCCTTCCCAGAAGAAGATGCAATAATGAAGGCACGATATTATGAAGATCGGGATGGTAGCATTGGTGGTGGTTTTTTAAGCAGGTTCACCGTTACGTTTGATTATAGAAACAAAAAAATTCGGCTTAAAAAAAACCATAATTTTAATAATCCATTTAACTATAATATGAGTGGTCTGACCCTTGAGCACGAGGGGGTGGAGCTTGTAAAGGAGGAAAGACGGGCAAATGTAAATTCAAACCGTGGAAATCAGAATGAAAGCTTGACCATGAATAGCATTTCCATAACCACCGAACTTCATTTTTCATTGGTTCCAAAATTTGTGGTGGCTGATGTGCGCGAAGGTTCTCCAGCTGCATTGGCTGGAGTTGAAAAAGGGGATGAAGTAATTTCCATCAATGGGAAACCTTGTTATGAATACAAACTTTATGAATTGATTGAAATGTTTTCAACGGATGAGGGAAAAAGAATTTCAATGGAATTAAAACGTGGCCCCTATTTCAATAAGGTGAAATTTTTTCTGAAAAGTGTATTTTAAAAAAAAACGGCTGAAAGCATTTGCCTTCAGCCGTTTTTTGTAATTGTAAAGTTGTTAGCTTTTTTCTAACACGCTACTAGTGTCGCTCATCACTTCACCTTTTATTTTTAAAGCCACCATTGGTTCGCTGGCATTTGAATAAACGGTAACAGTTTTTCTGATTGGTCCAACACGGTTTGTGTCATACTTAACTTGGATAGTGCTACTTGCTCCAGGAGCAATAGGGCCATCTGGTTTTTTCGGGACAGTACAACCGCAACTGGATTTTACATCACTAATAATAAGCGGGGCATCCCCGGTATTAGTGAATTCAAATACCCTAACGCCGTCACTACCTTTTGCAATAGTGCCGTAATCAACGGTGTCTTCCTTGAAACTGATTTTTGCTTGTTGTGCCTGTGCGGCAAAACCGATAAAGGCAACAAGAGCCATAATAGCTAATTTTTTCATGATTTTGTTTTTTTAATGTATGCTAAAGTATATAACTTTTAAACATTCTGCAAAATAACTTATTCACTTTTATTATCCTGCAGATATATTTACTTTTGCAACTCATTACTCAAATACCAGACCAAAGTATGGCTCTAGAAGCAAAATATAATGCAAAGCAGATTGAAAATAAGTGGTATAGCTACTGGATGGAGAATAAATACTTCCATTCTGAAGTGGATGAAAGAACGCCTTATACCATAGTTATTCCTCCGCCGAATGTTACCGGAGTACTGCACATGGGCCATATGCTCAACAATACTTTGCAGGATGTTTTGATACGCCGTGCACGTTTGCAGGGTTTTAACGCTTGTTGGGTACCTGGAACAGACCATGCCTCCATAGCAACTGAAGCAAAAGTGGTTGCAAAATTGAAAGCCGAAGGGATTGACAAAGCAAACCTTTCCCGCGAAGAATTTTTAGAACACGCTTGGGAATGGACCCACAAACACGGTGGAATAATTCTGGAGCAGTTGAAAAAATTGGGCGCCTCCTGCGATTGGGACCGAACCAAGTTCACCATGGATGAAGATATGTCTGCCTCCGTGATAAAAGTATTTGTGGATTTGTACAGAAAAGGAAACATTTACCGTGGCTACAGAATGGTTAATTGGGATCCGCAGGCTAAAACCACGCTTTCGGACGAAGAAGTTATTTACGAAGAAAAACAAGGCAATCTCTATTACCTAAACTATAAAATTGAAGGCAGTGATGAAACCTTAACCATCGCTACCACGCGCCCCGAAACAATTTTGGGTGATACTGCTATTTGCATCAACCCGAATGATGAGCGTTTTGCACACCTTCGAGGAAAAAAGGCAATCGTTCCAGTTTGTAATCGTGTGATTCCGATTATAGAAGATGAATATGTAGATATTGAATTCGGAACAGGTTGTCTAAAGGTAACTCCCGCCCACGATGAGAATGATAAAATGTTGGGCGATAAACACAAGCTTGAAATTATAGATATTCTAAATGATGACGCGACTTTAAACAGTTTCGGCCTTCATTATCAAGGAAAGGATCGTTTTGTAGTTCGCAAGGAAATTGTAAAGGAACTTGAAGAAATGGGCGTGGTTTCAAAAATAGAAACACATACTCACAAAGTAGGAACCAGTGAAAGAACCGGCGCAGTGATAGAACCAAAACTGAGCGATCAATGGTTCCTAAAAATGAAGGAACTTGCGCAACCTGCTTTAGATGCCGTATTGGAAAAAGATGTAAATCTAGTTCCCGAAAAATTTGTAAATACCTATCGCCATTGGATGGAAAACGTTCGGGACTGGAACATTTCCCGCCAACTTTGGTGGGGACAGCAAATTCCCGCATATTTTTATGGCGATGGGAAGGAAGATTTTGTGGTTGCAGAAAATATTGAAGAAGCGTTAAAACTCGCACAAGAAAAAACTACAAACTATAAACTACAGACTACAGACTTAACCCAAGATCCAGATGCCCTCGACACTTGGTTTTCATCTTGGCTTTGGCCCATCAGCGTTTTCAATGGAATTTTGAAGCCGGACAATAAAGAAATAAACTATTATTACCCAACCAACGACCTCGTGACAGCTCCCGAAATTCTTTTCTTTTGGGTGGCGCGAATGATTATTGCAGGTTACGAATACAGAAACGAAAAGCCTTTCACAAATGTTTATTTAACTGGAATCGTGCGAGATAAACAGCGTAGAAAGATGAGTAAATCTTTAGGAAATTCACCAGATCCGATTGATTTGATGGATACTTACGGTGCCGACGGAGTGCGTGTCGGGATGCTTTTGAGTTCACCTGCTGGTAATGATTTAATGTTTGATGAAGACCTTTGCAAGCAGGGGAGTGGTTTCGTAAATAAAATTTGGAATGCTTACCGTTTGATTGACGGTTGGGAAGTTGATACCGAAAAAAACCAATCTCAAAGTGATGTTATTGCATTAAAATGGTACCGTAGCAAATTTCAGAAAACGCTTGCTGAAATTGAAGACCATTACAGCAAATACCGTATCAGTGACGCTTTAATGTCAACCTATAAATTGGTTTGGGATGATTTCTGTTCTTGGTTGCTAGAAATGGTAAAACCGCCTTTCGGCGAAAAGATTTCAGAAAAGACTTATTTGGAAGTAATTTCTGTTTTGGAAGATAATCTGAAAGTGCTTCATCCTTTTGTACCTTTTATTTCTGAAGAAATCTGGCAGCACATCACCCAGCGCGACATTTCCGAAGCCTTGATAATTTCAGAATGGCCAAAACCAGAAGTTTTTGATGAAAGAATAGTAAAAAACTTCGATTTTGCTGCTGAAGTAATTTCTGGAATTAGAACAATTCGCAAAGAGAAAAACATTTCTTTTAAAGATACAATAGCGCTTTCCGTGCTTAATAATGAAAATGCATCAACGGAATTTGATGCAGTAATCTCAAAACTCGGCAATGTTTCGGAATTGAATTATATTTCTGAAAAACTGGATGGAGCACTGACATTTCGTGTAAAAAGCAACGAATATTTCATTCCAATAGCAGGTGCAATAAACGTTGAAGAAGAAATAGCAAAGCTTTCTGAAGAATTGAAATACACCGAAGGGTTCTTAAAAAGCGTCCAAGGAAAACTGAAAAATGAACGCTTCGTAAGCGGAGCACCGGAACAGGTTGTGGCTTTGGAAAAACAAAAAGAAGTAGATGCGCTGGCTAAGATTGAAACTTTGAAGGCGAGTTTGGCAGGTCTGAAATAATTTTTTAACGCGTTAAAATCTCTTAATTTGTTTTAAAATGAGGTTAATTGCTTCATTTTAAAATGCATTTGCCCGTAACTTGTTCAAAAATTAAACAATTATGGACCAAGCAAAGTACCAAGAAATGGAGAAGATGCTTCACAAATTGGAAGACATCAAAAACAGTCAGAAAAGTATCATTGACAAAATTAACCACGTAATTACAGATCTTTTTCAGCATCCGGATAAAGATTTGGAGAAAGCGATGGAAGCGGCTCATGAAAAAGCTTCAGACAATGTGGAAAAAATTCGAGAAGCGATTGAGGATTACGAAATAAAATTCAACAAGGCACAGCAGTCCTAGCTATTTTCGATACAAAAAATAATGGTTTACAGCTTCAACATAAAGTTGCTTGGCTTCATCAGAAGAAAGGTCTTTTGTTTGGAAAAGGGCGTTTGTTTTAAAAGCACTTATAAGAGGATTATTGCTGCTGGGTAAATCCTGATCGTCAGTAGCTCTTTTGTAGTATGCATACAAACGCAACAAGAAATCTGCCGGAAACGGTTCCGTGTGCTCGTTGATACTCTCTACGGCCGCTCTAAAAGCAATATCCAGTTCTTCTGAAGTCATTATTTTTCAGCAATTATAGAGATACCTCCTTTTACCTTTTGGTTAATAGCCACTTTTATTTTTGCGTCCAGCGGAAGAAAAACATCCACACGCGACCCAAATTTAATAAATCCGCTATCACTCGCTTGTGCTACTTCATCATTTATTTCGGCATAATTCACAATTCTTTTTGCCATTGCCCCAGCAATTTGGCGGTATAGCACATCACCGAAAGCTTCATTTTTTACAACAACGGTAGTGCGTTCGTTTTCTTCGGAAGATTTTGGGTGCCACGCTACCAAATATTTTCCAGGATGGTATTTGCTATAAACCACTTTTCCGCCAACGGGATAGCGTGTTACGTGCACATTTATTGGGCTCATAAAAACGGAAACCTGCAATCTCTTATCGTTGAAATATTCCTTTTCAAAAACTTCTTCAATTACCACCACTTTTCCGTCAACGGGAGAAATAACATATTCTGGGTGCACCAAAAAGTTACGTTTAGGGTTTCTAAAAAACTGTAATACCAATAGTAGGATTATTACCAAAGAAATTATAACGCCACCGCGAATGGTTGGGTCGCCCACAAAAACATTTGCCAATAAACTAAGCCCGATAACGATTACCAGCGCTATAAAAATAATTTTGAAACCTTCTTTATGAAACATTGTCAACAATTAATAAAAATGCATAAACAAACGGACTAGCGTAAATAATACTGTCCAGCCTGTCATATAATCCACCGTGGCCCGGCATAATGATTCCGCTGTCTTTCACCCCGGCCTGTCTTTTAAATTTAGATTGGATCAAATCGCCAATGGTACCAAAAATTGCGACGATCATTGCCATTACCATCCAAACCCAAAGGGGATACTTTTCAGCATCCATTGGGCTGTAGTTTTCCAACACTTTAAAGATAACAAATCCTGCCAAAAGAGCGCCCAAAATACCTCCCACAAACCCTTCAATGGTTTTTTTGGGTGAAATACGCTCCAAGAGTTTATGTTTGCCTAAATTTTTCCCCACGAGATAGGCGAAGGTGTCATTGCTCCAAACGAGTATAAACACCGCTACAATTATTTCTGGCATAAACCTGCCATCAATGTTCATAACTGGAATTAGGGTTAGAAATACAAAACCGCTTATAATATAAAGTATTACGGTAACGTATTTTTTCTTTTCAAACATAGGAATTTTGCTTGTCCAGAGTACATCCTTTAATAGAAAAAGATTGACAAAACCGCTCAAAATCAAAAGGAGATAAACTGCATTTTCGTCGAAAACGTTGTAGCTTAAAAAGTAAAAAGCTGCGGCTAGAAGGAAGTAGGCAAGATAGCTGGTTAAATGAACTAGCTTTAAATATTCGCTTAAAGTGATAACTGCAAGCACAAAGAAAAGTCCCATAAACCATTCACGCGAAGTGAACATTGCAAAAATGATGATCGAAATGTATAATACGCCCGAGAGGGTCCGTACGAGAATTTCCTTCATATTATAAGTCTTCCAGTAGCAACAAATATAGGTTTTTTGTGCTACTTCCATAACTCATAAAATCCTTTTCTTTTTCGGTTTCAAAGTCTTGAATAGTAGTAATATTACTTGGAATGTAACTTGAACTTTGGTTTTTTATATTGCGCAAACCCTCGCTGATGGTATCAACAATTTGGCTTGTTGTTGCAAAAATGATGAAGTTTGAAGGCAATTCCTTAAGCTTTTTTTCCTTGATTTGGTTTGAGGAAAGTAAGATAGAACCGTTATTTGAAACCAATGATTCACAAGCGGAAAGAAAAAATTTTGAATCGGTATTTTTTGTGAAGTTGAGGTTGAAGCCGTCAAATTTTTTGGAAAGCATTTCATTCACACAAAACACGTCCTGCTCATACCAATCATTCTCAAGCAAAATATTATCAAAACCCTCCAGAATTTCTTCCCAGTTTTCGCAGTAAATGAATTTTCCGCCGTTATTTTTGAAATTATAGGTGAATTTTTCGTCTATAGGAAGTTTTTGCTCTGGGTAATAACTGCTATGGTCGGCTTTGTCGGCACGTTTGGCCTTCTCTTCCGACTTATAATTAGGGTTTAAAAGCCTTTTGAATAGACTCATTAATAATTCATTGAGGAGTTCATAATTACGTTCAACTTCAAATATATAAAATCTATATTGAAGTTTTGTTACCTAAAAAACAAAGTTTCAGTATAAACCACAAAAGTGGCAACGTTATGTAGTTGCCACTCTTGGTACTTCTTCAGGAATTTCAAATGGACGATCTCCAAATATTTTCTGAAGATTATCCTTGAAAATTACTTCTTTTTCAAGAAGCACATTCGCCAATTCGGTCAATTTGTCCTTGTTCTCTTCCAAAAGTTTTACTGCACGCTGATACTGGCTTTCAATAAGTAAAGAAATTTCTTTATCTATTAATTCTGCAGTCTTCTCACTGTAAGGCTTAGAGAAGTTGTACTCAGACTGTCCGCTGCTATCGTAATAAGTAAGGTTTCCTATTTTTTCATTGAGGCCATAAATAGTAACCATTGCGCGGGCCTGTTTTGTAACTTTTTCAAGATCGCTTAACGCGCCTGTGGAAATACGGTCAAACATAACTTTTTCCGCAGCACGGCCACCTAGGGCAGCACACATTTCATCAAGCATCTGTTCTGGATGAACAATCAATCTTTCTTCTGGTAAATACCAAGCGGCACCCAAGGATTGTCCACGGGGAACGATGGTAACTTTTACCAACGGAGCAGCGTGTTCAAGCATCCAGCTTACGGTTGCATGACCAGCTTCGTGAAAAGCAATGGCGCGTTTTTCTGCCACTGTCATTATCTTGTTTTTCTTTTCAAGACCACCCACAATTCTATCAACTGCATCTAAGAAATCTTGTTTTCCAACAGATTTTTTTCCGTTTCTCGCAGCGATCAACGCAGCTTCATTACAAACGTTTGCAATGTCAGCTCCAGAAAACCCTGGGGTTTGTTTTGAAAGAAAATCTGTGTCTAAATTTTCATCCTTTTTAATAGGGCGCAAGTGAACTTCAAATATTTCTTTACGTTCGCGAACGTCCGGGAGGTCAACATATATTTGTCTGTCAAAACGGCCAGCACGCATCAAAGCCTTGTCCAGAACGTCTGCGCGGTTTGTTGCGGCCAAAACAATAACGTTAGTGTTTGTTCCGAAACCGTCCATTTCGGTTAATAACTGGTTCAATGTATTTTCACGCTCGTCATTGCTACCAGAGAAGTTGTTTTTTCCTCGGGCACGACCAATGGCATCAATTTCATCAATAAATATAATTGCTGGCGATTTATCCTTTGCCTGTTTAAAAAGGTCGCGCACTCGGGAAGCTCCCACTCCCACAAACATTTCAACAAAATCTGAACCTGAAAGGGAGAAGAAAGGAACCTTCGCTTCGCCGGCAACAGCTTTTGCTAAAAGGGTCTTACCAGTTCCCGGAGGGCCTACAAGTAAAGCTCCTTTAGGAATTTTCCCTCCCAAAGAAGTGTATTTTTCTGGGTTTTTAAGGAAATCCACAATTTCCTGTACTTCCTCTTTCGCACCTTCCAAACCTGCAACATCTTTAAAGGAAGTTTTTACATCTGTCTTTTCATCAAAAAGTTTTGCTTTGGATTTTCCAATATTGAAAAGTTGCCCACCAGCACCTCCTCCGGCACCCGAAGACATTCTTCGCATAATAAAAATCCAGATACCGATGATGATTACAAATGGCAGTATCCCCATCAAAATATCGCCCCAAACGTTGGAATCTGTGTGCCATTCCATTTTGGTGGCAAGCTGATTTTCTGCTTTAATGGTTTTAAATGAATTCTCGAAATTTTGAAGATCTCCAAATTCAAATTGATAATCCGGATCATTTGGGCCTGGGGCCAAAAAAGCCGGTGTGTTCTCTTTTTTTGAATGTACCTCTTTTTCTTTTGCAGTAGGGGTGAGGTAAACTTTTGCAATTTTTTTATTGATTACATCAACTTTATCAACGTCACCATCTTTCAAAAACTCTTCAAATTGTGCTTGATTGGTTTTCTCGGGTTGGGACCAACTACCGCCGCCAAAAAATTGAATTCCCAGGAACAATAATATTATGGCAACATAGATCCAATAATAATTGGGCCTCGGTTTTTTGGATTCGCTTTTCTTATTTTTATTTTCTTCAGCCATATGGCAAATTTCTTTTTAGTGTGTTGTTTCTATTTTAACCGATTTTGCATCGCCCCAAAGCCCTTCAATGTCATAAAACTCGCGAATATGCTTTTGAAAAACATGTACAACAACGTGCACGTAGTCCATAAGTATCCATTCCGCGTTGTCGCTTCCTTCAACGTGCCACGGTTTTTCCTTAAGTGCTTTGCTTACTGATTTTTGAACGGAGTTCACAATGGCGTTCACCTGGGTATTGGACGTACCATTACAAATTATAAAATAGTCACAAACGGTATTTTCTATTTCTCTAAGGTCAAGGATTTCTATATCGTTTCCTTTTACTTCTTCAATCCCTCGTATAATTTGGGTAATAAGTTGATCTGTTCCTGCTTGTTTTTTCTGCATTAATTATTTTTCTTTTCTTTTTCGCAAAGTTATTACTTTTTTGTTTCTTGAAGCGCCTTAAAAGCGTAATACTAAACATAATTATCGTTTTGAAGATAATCAAACTTAATGCCATCGATTCCACCAATTCCTACTTAAAGCAATTGGCAAAAGAAACATTCTTGCAGGAAGAAACGGTTGTGCTTACAAACCGTCAACTTTCCGGTCGTGGGCAAATGGGCAACAAATGGCTTTCAAGAGAAGGGCAAAGCCTTACATTCAGTATGTTCAAGGCTTTTGAAAAGCTCCAGATAGAGCAACAATTTATGATTTCTATGGTTGTTTCCTTGGCTATCGTGAAAGCACTTAAAAGTCTGAATGTTCCCAAAGTTACTATTAAATGGCCAAACGACATATTGTCAGCTAACACGAAAATTGGCGGAATTTTGATTGAAAATGTGTTGGAAAGCAGTTTTGTAAAGTATTCAATAATAGGAATTGGGCTCAATGTGAACGAAACTGACTTCCCGAATCTGCCGCAGGCAAGCTCAATGAAACTTGAAACTGGAAAAACCTTTCAGTTGGAAGAAGTGCTTGACACAATTCTGAAAAATGTTTTCAAAAACTTAAAAAATATTTCAGAAAAGGATTTTTCAGAAATGAAACAACTTTATGAAAACAATTTATTTCGAAAAGAAAGGATTTCAGTTTTTGAAACCTCGGAAGGTTCACAAATCAACGGAATTATAAAAGGTGTTTCTGACATTGGCGAACTTTTGGTGGAAACGGAAAATAATCCGTTGCAAAAATTCCAACTGAAAGAAGTGAAACTTATTTACTGAAATATTTGGTTTGTCCGGTCAAGCGCAGTCGAGACCTCAGTGTAAATTCGAAACGTATAGTTCTCGACTGCGCTCGTACTGACATAAATTTAAACCTGCTCTAAATTTGAGGCAAGTGTATCAATAAATTTTGAAATCGGTCCTTTTACCATCATCGCCATCATCGCGTTGAATTCGCCCTCAAAAAGCAATTCCACGGTTGAACTTTTTTCAGAAACTTCTTCAATATTTCCCGTTAGCGTGAACGGAATTTTATCGCTGATTGCGCCCAACACTACTTTGTTTGGCTTTTCAACTTCCTTTACTTCCAGCGCTATTTCGGGCATTCCCTTTAGTGCAAACACAAAAGATTTTTCGCTTAAAACCTCAAATTTGCTGATATTTTCGGGCATCAATGTTTCAAAATTCTTTACATCGGCCAAAAAATCACAAAGTTCGGCTGCGGATTTTTGGGTGGTTACTTTTTTGCTGTTTAGTTTCATTGGAAATATTTTTTATTCTTTATTGCTATATTTATTAAAAAAATTTTCGGGAAATCAATTCTCGAAACTATTTTCTGTTTGACATACATCCTTATAATACTCAATAAAATTTGGTAAATCAAATATATTAACTTGGTTATTTTGCAAATCTTTTAAAATAATCGGGCAGTTATTAATTATTTCTTCAGCATTTTTTATAAAACGTTTGTTTTTTTCAACTTTGTAAAGTTTAGTACTTCCTTCTTTTAAAAGGTAATAATTGAGTTTTGGTGTTATGCCATGGGCTACTCCATAATCTAAACCGTAATAATATGAATATCGCATTGGAAGGGCTATTTTTTTTCCATTTGGTAAATTCAACGTATCAGAAAGTTTTAGCCGTTTTGTAAAATCTGACCTCCCTTCAAATTTTGCTTGTGCCATCATTTCCCGAATATTTTGTCTGTCAAAATCGGAATAGAAAAGGTCGTCAGAATCAGTAGAATTTATATAAATACTCAAAACATCGTTATAAATCAATTCAACGAAAATTTTAAATTTATTATGATTATGATTTAAATACTGGAAAATTCTTTCGTTTTCAGTTTCTGGATTGCTTACAATTTTATCAATTAACTCAAAGTCTATTTTTCTAGACTTTTCATTTTCTTCTTTTTTAAATTGCGGTGAAAAAGCCGAGCTGGCCAATCGT
>NZ_LXIE01000004.1 GCF_001641085.1 Aequorivita soesokkakensis
TTCATTATTCATTATTCATTCATTAAACATTTACAGTACTTTTGCCGAAAATTTAAACTGTGAATTACCTTTCAGTAGAAAATATCTCCAAATCCTTCGGGATGCGGGTTTTGTTTGAAAATATTTCCTTTGGAATAAACGAAGGACAAAAAATAGGTTTCGTTGCCAAAAACGGAACGGGGAAAACTTCCCTTCTTAATATTATTGCCGGAAACGACAAGGCCGATACGGGAAATGTGGTTTTCAGAAAAGGCTTAAAAATTGCCTATCTGCCACAGGAACCAGATTTGGATCCGAAACTAACGGTGGAACAAACTATTTTTTCTTCAGACAATCCCATTCTGAAAATAATTGAAAATTACGAACACGCCATTGAAAATCCAGATGATTCCGAAACCTACCAAAAGGCATTCGACGCTATGGATGCGCATCACGCTTGGGATTTTGAGACTCGCTACAAACAGATTCTTTTCAAATTAAAGTTGGAAGACTTGCACGCCAAAGTGGGCAACCTCAGTGGCGGACAGAAAAAACGTTTGGCATTGGCAAATGCACTTTTAACTACTCCAGATTTGTTGATAATGGATGAGCCCACCAACCACTTGGATCTTGAAATGATTGAGTGGCTGGAAAATCTTTTCGCAAAGGAAAACTTCACTCTTTTTATGGTTACGCACGACCGTTATTTCTTGGAACGCGTTTGTAATGAAATTGTAGAATTGGATGAGGGAACGCTTTACAGCTATAAAGGAAATTACAGTTATTATTTGGAGAAACGCGACGCCCGAATAGAAAACGAAGCCACGGAAACTGGCAAGGCGAAGCAACTTTTCAAAAAGGAATTGGAGTGGATGCGCCGCCAACCCAAAGCGCGAACCACTAAAAGCAAAAGCCGAATCGACGATTTCCACGAAATAAAGGACCGTGCCAGCAAACGCCGAAACGATCACCAAGTTCAACTTGAATTAAACATGGAGCGCATGGGCACCAAGGTTGTGGAACTTCACAAAATTTCAAAATCGTTTGGCGAGAAAGTGCTTTTGGATAAGTTTGAATACAACTTTAACCGTGGGGAAAGAGTGGGAATTATCGGAAAGAACGGAACAGGAAAATCCACATTTTTGAATATTCTTACGGGAGCTTTAAAACCCGATTCTGGGAAAGTGGTCGTAGGTGAAACAGTTCAGTTTGGATACTACACCCAAGCCGGAATCAATATTAAGGAAGGCCAAAAAGTAATAGATGTTATTCGCGAATACGGCGATTATATCCCATTGAAAAAAGGTCGGCAGATTTCTGCTTCGCAGCTTTTGGAACGCTTTCTTTTCGACCCGAAGAAACAATACGATTTTGTTGAAAAACTGAGCGGTGGCGAACGTAAACGCCTTTATTTGTGTACCGTTCTTATCAAGAATCCAAACTTTTTAATTCTTGATGAGCCTACGAACGATTTAGATATTGTTACGCTAAATGTTTTGGAGAGTTTCCTTTTGGATTTTCCCGGCTGTCTGTTGGTTGTGAGCCACGACCGGTATTTTATGGATAAAATTGTGGATCACCTTTTTGTTTTTAGAGGGGATGCCGAAGTGGAAGATTTCCCCGGAAACTATTCAGATTTTAGGGCTTATGAAGATAGCAATGTGCAGGAAAAACGTGAAGCGAGTGAAGCTACTCCAAAGGTTAAAAAAGATTGGAAACAAGACTCCAGCCCCGCAAAACTTAATTATAACGAGCAAAAGGAGTACAACAAGCTAGAAAAGGAAATAGCCAATCTTGAAAAAAATCGGGAGGAACTTCAGAATAAATTTGCCACTGAAAACTGGGATGGCGCCGAGATTGACAAACAATCCATAAAGCTACAGGAGATTATGGATAAAATTGAAGCGAAGGAAGAACGTTGGTTTGAGCTTTCAGCGAAAATGGAGGAATTCTGAATTCAGAATTCAGAATTATGAATTATGAATTATGAATTATGATACACCAATCAAAAAGCTACATAAAATTCATTCGGCTTGCCAAAAACAAACACGGCGTGCATTCGCCATTTGTATATGATTTGGTGACGAAGTGTTTTAATGATAAAACGAAATATCACGAATACGAAATTCTGAAATCGCACAGAAAAGCTTTGCGAAGCGATACTTCAACTTTTGAAATGAAGGATTTTGGTCAAGGTTCGCGAGTTTTTAAAGGCAGCGCACGAAAAGTTTCCGCGGTTTTGAAAAATGCGGGAATGCGCAAAAAACGCCAACGACTACTATTCCGCTTGTCGAAATATTTCAACAGTGAAAATATTTTGGAACTTGGGACTTCACTGGGTTTGGGAACGGTTGCGCTTTCACTTTCGAATGAATTTGCCGCCATTAATACCGTGGAAGGTTGCCCGAACACCTTACGTAAAGCACAGGATTATTTTGAAAAATTCAACTTGCACAATATTCAGATACACCAAAAGCTTTTCAGAGAATTTCTTCAATCCCGAAATTTCGGGACAGAAAAATTCGATTTAATATTTATAGACGGCGACCACAATGGAGAAAGGACTTTCGGGTATTTCAATTCCCTTTTAAAAAATATACACAATGATTCTATAATTATTTTTGATGATATTTATTGGAGCAAGGATATGACTGAGGCTTGGCAGAAAATAATCGCAAATGAAAAAGTAACGGTAAGCATCGATACTTTTCAATGGGGGCTGGTTTTTTTCAGAAAGGAACAACCCAAGCAGCATTTTGTGATAAGGATTGGTTGATGGTTGATGGTTGATGGTAAAGATGACTTTTTGCTTTAAACTTTCAACTTTGAACTAAATTTGTAACAACCCACGTACCTTTGCGTCCTATTAAATCATATTGAAAAACGTCTATGAGCTTAGTTATTAAAATCAGAAACATCACAAGGGATTTTCCGCTTGGGAATGAAGTGGTTAAAGTTTTAAAAGGAATTGATCTGGACATTGAACGCGGCGAATACGTTGCATTGATGGGGCCTTCCGGTTCTGGAAAATCTACTTTAATGAACCTTTTGGGATGTTTGGACACGCCAACTTCCGGTACTTACGAGCTAAACGGAAGTAATGTAAGCAATATGACCGATGACGAGTTGGCTGAAATTCGGAATAAGGAAATCGGCTTCGTCTTTCAAACCTTTAACCTTCTCCCTCGAACCACTGCGCTGGAAAATGTTGCTTTGCCCATGATTTATGCGGGTGCCTCAAAAAGCGAAAGAACTGAACGTGCAAAACAAGTATTGACCGATGTTGGCCTTGCAGACCGAATGGACCACAAACCCAACCAACTTTCAGGAGGACAGCGCCAGCGTGTTGCCGTGGGCCGGGCTTTGGTAAACCACCCTTCCATCATTTTGGCAGATGAGCCAACAGGAAATTTAGATTCTAAAACTTCAGATGAAATAATGAATCTTTTCAATGAAATTCACAAAGCAGGAAACACAGTGATTTTAGTAACCCACGAAGAGGAAATTGCAGAAAATGCACACAGAATTATTCGGCTTCGGGATGGTGTTGTTGAGAGCGATACGAAAAAAAGTCTCAGTTTGCAGTCGCAGTAGGCAGTTTTTCTGGGTGAGTTTGTGAATTAATTAACCTTGTTTCTTGAATTAGAAAAAAGATATTTCTAACCTCTAATTTCATATTTCCCATTTCGTATTTTATCTTTGAAATATGAATTTAGACCTTTCAAATCCATTGCTTTTAATAATTGGCGGAATACTTCTTTTAGCCATTCTCTATTTTTGGAATAAAAGAAATGCTACAAATCAGCGGCAACGCAGAACGAAAAATTTCAGAAACAGTTATTACGAACGGAAAAAGGATCGGGAGCAGGACAGTACGCAGTAGTCAGTACGCAGTAGTCAGTACGCAGTGGACAGTTTAAAAATTATTCTTTTTAGAAAAACTTCGTGTCTTAGCGCCTTTGCAAGAATTTTAAATCAGTTATTCGTAACTTTGAAAAACAACAAACTTCAAACAATAAACCACAAACTCTAAATGAAAATATATACCAAAACCGGCGATGCAGGCACTACTGCCCTTTTCGGCGGCACAAGAGTTTCCAAACACAACATTCGTATTGAAAGTTACGGTACGGTGGATGAGCTTAATTCGTATCTGGGGCTTATCCGCACTCAAGAAATTGACCCTCGCAGCAAAGAAATTTTGGTTCATATTCAAGATAGGCTGTTTACACTTGGAGCTATTTTAGCAACCGATCCTGCGAAAGCCACACTGAAAAGCGGAAAGGAACGTTTAAATATTCCAAAAATTGACGAAGAAGATATCGAGCTCCTAGAAAAAGAGATGGACAGGATGAACGACTCCCTGCCACCAATGACGCATTTCATTTTGCCAGGTGGAAATTCTACCGTGTCATATTGTCACATTGCCCGTACTGTCTGCCGCCGTGCAGAACGCCGTACTACGCTTTTAAATGAAAATGAACCCATTGACGAAAAGGTGCTGATGTATTTAAACCGACTATCTGACTACCTCTTTGTGCTGGCACGAAAGTTGTCTAAAGACACCAACGCAGAAGAGACACAATGGATTCCTAAGAAGCTGTAAATTTCTTCCAAAACAATAATTTTAAATAATTGATTTTCAGTTGTTTAAATAAGTTCTTTAAAATATAGCAGAAATAATTAAGATTTTTCTTGACTTTTTGATCTAAAAAATTACTTTTGCAGAAAATTAAACCTATAGTGCTATGTACTGGACATTAGAATTGGCATCCTATTTAAGCGATGCACCCTGGCCCGCAACCAAAGACGAATTGATTGATTACGCGATCAGGACCGGTGCTCCACTGGAAGTAGTGGAAAACCTTCAGGCAATTGAAGACGAAGGAGACTCCTATGACTCTATTGAAGAGATCTGGGCAGACTACCCTACCGACGACGATTATCTCTGGAATGAGGATGAATATTAATCCCAAGATTTTGGGAAAAATTAAAAAATAATATAAAAAGTCTCTTTTACGAGGCTTTTTTTTATTTAAAAAGTATCGGAAAAGTCGTCCTGATGTCAGGTTGAGCGCAGTCGAAACCTCATTGGCAACGAAAAACATAATATAAATTGACAAAACTGTGTTGCGCTGCAGCACATCAAAATAACACACACATCATGGGAATATTAGATAACGTACTAAAAGTTTTCGTAGGCGATAAATCAAAAAAAGATATAGGCGAAATACAGCCGCTAGTAAACGAAGTAAAAAAACACGAGGAAGCAATTGAAAAACTCTCCAACGATGAGCTTCGAGCGAAGTCGGATTTCTTCAGAAAAGAAATAAAAGATGCCCAAAAAGATGTTCAGGATCAAATAGATTCCCTTGAAAAACAATCGGAAAACGAGGATGACATCAATAAAAAAGAAGATTACTACAACCAAATTGACAAACTAAAGGATGATCGCTACGAAATTGAAAAGGCGACACTCACCAAAATACTTCCCGAAGCTTTTGCCGTGATGAAAGAAACCGCAAAACGCTTTAAAAATAATGAAACCATTACCGTTACCGCAAACCCTTTTGACCGTGAAATCTCTGCGGATAAAGATTACGTAAACCTTGAAGGGGACAAAGCCATTTGGAAAAACTCTTGGGATGCCGCAGGAAAGCCCATCACTTGGGATATGGTTCACTATGACGTCCAGCTTATTGGTGGGGTGGCACTACACGAAGGAAAAGTTGCCGAAATGCACACCGGGGAAGGTAAAACCTTGGTTGCAACGCTGCCAATGTACCTCAACGCACTTGCCGGAAACGGCGTTCACCTTGTAACGGTGAACGATTATCTTGCAAAACGTGATAGCGCTTGGATGGCGCCATTGTTTGAGTTTCACGGAATGACAGTGGACTGTATTGACAACCACCGCCCAAATTCCGAAGCGCGAAGAAAAGCATATTTAGCTGATATTACTTATGGAACCAACAACGAATTCGGTTTCGATTATCTGCGTGATAATATGGCACATTCACCAAATGATCTTGTTCAGCGTCCGCACCATTACGCCATTGTGGATGAGGTGGATTCTGTTTTGATTGACGATGCGCGTACGCCATTGATTATTTCTGGTCCCGTGCCCGAAGGTGACCGCCATGAGTTCAATGAGCTGAAACCAAAAATCAACGATATTGTTGAAGTCCAAAAAAGATATTTGACAGGAGTTTTGGCGGAAGCAAAAAAACTAATTAAAGAGGGCGATGCAAAAGAAGGTGGTTTTCAATTGTTACGTGTATATCGCGGATTGCCGAAGAATAAAGCATTGATAAAATATCTTTCCGAAGAAGGAGTGAAACAAATTCTCCAAAAAACGGAAAACCATTATATGAGCGACAACAACCGTGAAATGCCAAAGGTTGATGCCGAGCTGTATTTTGTGATTGACGAAAAAAACAATCAAATTGAACTTACCGATAAAGGTGTAGATTATCTTTCCGGGGAAGGCGATCCAGATTTCTTCGTAATGCCGGAAATTGGTGTTGAAATTGCTGAAATTGAAAGAAAGGGTCTTTCAAAAGAAGAAGAAATTGCCCAAAAAGACGAACTTTTCCGTGAATTTTCTGTGAAAAGCGAGCGTATCCACACGATGAACCAACTTCTGAAAGCATATACACTTTTTGAAAAAGACGATCAATATGTGGTGATGGAAAACAAGGTAATGATTGTGGATGAGCAAACCGGCCGTATTATGGACGGGCGTCGTTACAGTGATGGGCTTCACCAAGCAATTGAAGCAAAGGAAAACGTAAAGATTGAAGCTGCAACCCAAACTTTTGCAACCATTACACTTCAAAATTATTTCCGTATGTACCGCAAACTTTCGGGGATGACAGGTACCGCTGTAACAGAAGCTGGCGAACTTTGGGAAATCTACAAACTGGATGTGGTTGAAATTCCCACCAACCGCCCAATCGCCCGACACGACCGCGAGGATAAAATCTACAAAACAAAAAGAGAAAAATACAACGCCGTAGCTGAAGAGGTTACTGCGCTTTCAAAAGCTGGAAGACCTGTTTTAATTGGTACCACTTCCGTGGAAATTTCAGAATTATTGAGCCGAATGTTGAGTATCAGAAATATTCCGCACAACGTTTTGAACGCAAAACTCCACAAACGCGAGGCAGATATTGTTGCCGAAGCGGGAAAAAGCGGGATCGTAACCATAGCAACAAACATGGCGGGTCGTGGTACGGATATTAAATTGAGCGACGAAGTGAAAAAAGCGGGTGGACTTGCAATTGTTGGTACCGAACGCCACGATTCACGACGCGTGGACAGACAGTTGCGCGGGCGTAGCGGGCGTCAAGGTGATCCGGGAAGTTCACAATTCTATGTTTCTTTGGAAGATAACTTGATGCGTCTTTTCGGAAGCGAGCGAATTGCGAAAATGATGGACCGTATGGGCCTGAAGGAAGGCGAAGTGATTCAGCACTCTATGATTTCAAAATCCATTGAGCGCGCACAGAAAAAAGTGGAGGAAAACAACTTCGGTATCCGTAAACGTTTGCTGGAATATGATGACGTTATGAACGCCCAACGTGAAGTTGTATACAAACGTCGTTACCATGCGCTTTTTGGGGACAGACTTCGAGTGGATATTGCGAATATGATTTATGATACTTCTGAAGTAATTGCAGAAAGCAACAAACTAGCACAGGATTACAAGAATTTTGAGTTTGAATTGATCCGTTTTTTCTCTATGGCCTCCCCTATTTCAGAAAAGGAATTTGAGAAAATGGACGCTCGTGAAATTGCAGGAAAAATATACAAAGCTGCTTACCTTCACTATCAGGATAAAATGTTGCGCAATGCCGAAATGGCTTATCCAGTTATCAAAAACGTTTACGAAACGCAAAAAGATAAATACAAACGTATTCTTGTTCCATTTACGGATGGTGTAAAAACATTGAACGTAGCTACCGATCTTGAAAAAGCTTACGAAACCGAAGGAAAGCAATTGGTAAACGATTTTGAAAAGAACATCACACTTGCCATTATTGACGATGCTTGGAAAACGCATCTACGCAAAATGGACGAACTGAAACAATCGGTTCAGCTTGCTGTTCACGAGCAGAAAGATCCTTTGCTTATCTATAAATTCGAAGCTTTTGAACTTTTTAAAGCAATGATTGAAAAAGTGAACAAAGACGTTATTTCGTTTCTTTTCAAAGGGGAATTGCCTCAGGAAAACCAGCAGCAAATCCAAGAAGCACGCGAGGTAAAACAAAAAGAAAAACTGAGCGAGCAGAAAGATGAAATCCCGAATATGGACGAGCGCGCCGCACAATCCCGCGCTGCAGGAAACACACAATCGCAACACCAACAGGTTACGGAAACCATAGTGCGTGATAAACCAAAAATTAACCGTAATGATAAGGTTACTATCAAGCACGTGATGAGCGGTGAAAATAAAGAGATGAAATTTAAACAGGCAATTCCTTTGCTTGATAAAGGAGATTGGGTGCTTGTGGATGATTAATATTTTTCCTAAACTTATAATAAGATCCCGAAGCATTCCTTCGGGATTTTTTATTGGGAAAATGAAGTATCTTTAAGCTCAAAACAAGATTATTTATGAAAAAAATATACATTGAACTGAAGTGGGCAGTGATTTTCACCATAACCATGCTTTCATGGATGTTGCTCGAAAAAACCTTGGGCTGGCACGAAGAACAGATTGCAAACCACCAATGGCTAACGCTTCTTTTTGCTCCTTTCGCAATTTTGATGTATTTACTGGAAATGCGCGAAAAAAGAAGACGGGTTTATGGCGGCAAAATGACCTGGTTGCAGGGATTTATTTCAGGAGTTATACTGAGTGTTTTTGTAGCACTGCTTTCACCATTGGCCCAATATATTACACATGAATTTATCACCCCGAAATACTTCAACAACGTGATAGAATATTCCGTTACCAATGATTTAATGACACGCACAAAGGCCAACGAATATTTCAATATAAATAGTTATATGTGGCAATCTGCTTTTGGAGCCTTGGGTTTCGGCATTGCTACTGCGGCAATTGTTGCCATTTTTGTTCGAAAAAAATAAACTTATTTCTTCAGAAAAAATTTCTTTTTAAAAGTTGCTCAAAGAAATTAAACAGCTTATAATGAGTTGAATACTTATTGCATAATAGTTTTTTTCATAACTTAGCTATTAAAATCAACCTTAAAATCAACACGTATGAAAAAACTAATTTTAGCAACAGCAGCGCTTGCCCTTTGTTTCGTTTCCTGCAAAAATGAAACGAAAAAACCAATGGAAGCTGAAGATTCCGTGGTAAAGGACAGCATAGTAATGGAAGAACCTGAAACCCCGGAAGCACCGATGGATTCCGTGGCAATGCAAAAAGCTTGGGAAGCATATATGACGCCCGGTGAGCCCCACAAAAGAATGGCTGCCGAGGAAGGCAAATGGAATGATGAACTCACTTTTTGGATGGGACCTGATGCGCCCCCAGAAAAAGCAACTGCAACTGAAGAAGTAAAAATGATAATGGGCGGTCGCTATCAAGTTAGTACCACTACGGGCGAAATGATGGGAATGCCTTTTGAGGGAAGAGGCACTTTGGCTTATGATAATGCCACCAATGAATACATTTCCACTTGGATTGACAATATGGGTACTGGTTTGTCCGTAATGCGAGGTAAATATGATGAGGCCAGTAAATCCACAACACTTACAGGCACGATGGTAGACCCTATGACAGGGAAAGAAAAACAGATGAAACAAGTGTATACCATAATAGATGACAATACCCGAAAAATGGAAATGTTTGAGACCGCTCAAGGGGGTGGAGAATATAAAAACATGGAAATTGTGATGAAGCGCGCTTAATTTTTCCGTACTCAGATATTTTAAGTCCCGAAGTGTAAAATCTTCGGGATTTTTTTGTTTTAAATAACAACTTTCAGTTGTTTTGCCCTGTCTGGGTGAACAGTATTTTTTTGGACGGAAAAAGTAATTTTTACGTACCTTGAACGCTTGTAGGTCTTATTATGCGGTTTTCTTTATCTATCATATTTTTTTTCTTATTTCTCATAAATAGTTTCGGACAAAGTGATAACGACTATACCGAAATGTTGCAGGAAGCCGAAAATATTCTCTACACCCAGCCTTCGGAAACCGTTAAAATAACGGAACATATAATTCAAAAAGCCACAAAATCCTCACAGCAAATTCAGTCCTATTTATTAGCTGCAGAAGCATATAATGTTATGGGAAATTTTGATAATGCGGTTAAAGCTACAATAGAAGCAAAAAAACTGGCTGAAAGCACTCAAGATCTGGAGATGCTTTTAAAAACTAGTATTTCTTCCATTTCACTTCTTAACCAGTTGGGGATGGATATAGTAGCCGAGGAGTATTTTACAAGAACGAAAGCTACTGTGGGAGAAACAAGCGAACAAAAAACCACAAGGTATTTAAATGCCGGAACAGCGTTGATTGAGGGTCATAAACTTATAGAAGCAGAAAATTATTCGGAAGCATTAAAAAAACTTTTAGAAGCGAATGCTTTTTTTGAAGAGATTCCAGATAAAATACTTAAGAACCAAACAACTGCTTTAATCATAGAAATTTATTTGGCCGCTACAAATCTCGATACTGCAAAAAAGTATTTACAATCCACATTGGAAGATACTTCAAAAGCACCATCCAATATTTTTTTGCGGATGGTTACACTTAACCAGCTCGGCAGATTGTATTTTCTTCAGAAGGATTATCCCCAATCGCTTATGGCATATCAAGCAGCATTGGAAATTTCAGAAAACCTAGATAATAAGCCCTATACCTCAAAAATAATGGAAGGGCTTTCCGCAACTTATTTGGTAATGGACAAGGCTTCGCTTTTCTATTCCAACAGAACTGAAAGTAGCCAAATAACCAGCAATATAGAGGCAGAAGAAGATAAGGCTGTAAACTCGCTCTACAATTATATAAACGACAATCACACGGCGCAAAAAGAGAAGGTAAAAAAAACATACCAAAGAAATCTTATAATCATGGGAGCCATTTTACTTCTTTTGCTGCTCAGTTGGGTGATTTTGAGGTACAGGTATAGAAACAGAGCCAGGCAATATGAGCGTTTTATAAATTATTTCGAAAAGAAACAAAACCCAATAGAAACGCTGCCAGAAAAAGAGGTTTCTAAAAGAATGAACATTCCCAAGGAAACGGAAGAGGCCTTGATAAAAAAATTGAACCAGTTTGAAAATTCCAAACAATTCACGAAACAGGATATGTCGTTAGCCATGTTAGCTTCGCAGTTTGAGACCAACACCAAATATCTTTCCGAAATAATAAACAACTATAAAAACAAGAACTTCAACAGTTACATAAATGAACTGCGAATAAACTATATAACAGAAAAGCTTAAAAACAATAGAACTTATCTGCAATATAAAATAAGCTATTTAGCCGAAGAAAGCGGTTTTTCTTCGCACAGCAGTTTTGCCACAGTTTTTAAGGCCGTTACGGGTATACCTCCTACTGTGTTTATAGAACTTCTACGGGATAAAAAAGTGAAATCGAAAATTTACACAGAAGAATATGAAGATGTGGAATAGTTTAAGAAATGCGCTGTTTTTAGGAAGCATTTTTTTGCTTTTACAAACTACTTATGCCCAAAAAAACGTAGACAGTCTGTTGGAAAAATCCACCGTGTTGATCTACGAAAACCCTGACAAAGCCATAATTCTCGCTCAACAAGCCTATGATTATCCCGATGTTTCCGTAAAGAATAAAGTGAATGCCTTGCTTACAATTTCAACCGCCTACTCCTCAAAAAGGGATTACAACAAAGCCACAGAATATGTGGAACGAATTAAAAGTTTAATCCCAGATATAAAAAACGAGCGGCAACAGATGAACATTCTTAACCGAATTGCCGGCCATTATCAAGAACTTCAGATTTACGACAAAGCAATTGATTATCTGGACCAATCATTGCTATTGATTGAAAGCTATCCAATTCAAGATTCCGTGCAGCCTTTTTTGGGGTATAACGCAACCCTAAGAGGCTTTATCTATCGGGAGCAAATGAACTGTGAAATTGCATTGAAATATTTCGACAAAGCAATTAAAGCCTATGAAAAAGCTACGGAGCCACATTTAAGAAACGCCAACCTCAGCATTTGCTATTACAATAAAGGAAACTGTCTTTTAACTCTCAATAAAATAGAGGAAGCAAAAACCAGTTTTTTAAATTCTATTGATTATGCACAAAACGCAGAGGCAAAAAGCTTAATTGCATTTGGGCAAAAAGGTCTGGCAGAAGCAAAAACACTGGAAGGAAACTATAATGAAGCCATAATTCTTTTAAACAATGCTAGTCAAACATCAGAAAATGTGGGCGATTTAATTTTAAATAAGGGACTCTATGATGGGCTGGCGAATAATTATCTTGCCTTACACGATTGGGAAAACTATACTCTTTATCACAACAAATTTTTAGCCCTGCAAAAACAGACCAAAAAAGCGGAAAGAAAATCAGTAAACCAATCCTTGATAAACCTCACGGAAAGCAAAGCCGAAGAAATTGACTCTTTACATAAATTTTATAGTCCCATACAAATCTTCTTAATATTATTCATCATTATTGCATTGGGCATGATAATTAGATTGCTAATTTCTGAAGAGAAAAAACTTAAAAATCTTCAAGAAAAACTTAAAAATTAGGTTGAAAAACCTTTTTTATACTTCATTTTAAATTTCTACAAAATATTTCAAAAAGCTATTGATTAACAGCGCTTTATACGTTTTTTTTCGCTTTTAAAATTCACGAATTTCAAAAGATAGTTTCTTTTATTATAGTATAACAGCACATACTTTAGCCATCAGTTAAAAGACTACCATTTAATCAATAAAAACTTTTAAAATGAAAAAAACACTATTACTAATTTTGCTTTTTTGTGTTGCAAGCACAAGTACACTATTTGCCCAATTTGTGGTAAAGCCTTCCTTTTTTGAAACCCAAGGGGTTTCAAATGACGGGGTGGTTTCTGGATATGAGGCCCAAGCAGGGCCATACTCTCTTTGGAATGCCGACGCGAATACTTTTGAAGAAATTGGAGGTGCTGCTCCAGGCTTTGGAGTTGGTGGTGGAGTAAGGTTTTCAGCGGATGGAAATTTACTCTCTGGGACTTCTTACATGGAAATTACCACCCCAACCGAATGGGAAAAAATGAATACAGGTTATAACTATATATTTACAGGTATTGAGTTCCCGGACAATCAGAACTCTCTTGGTTTTGCCGCTGGACAATCCTCAACTTATAATGGAAATGGAATAATATTAAGAACGTATGATGCTGGAGATACTTGGGAACAACTTTGGACAGGTACCAATCAAGGTATTGAGGGAATGAGTTTTCCAGATTCCTACACTGGTTATGTAGCTGGATGGAGCGGCTATGCAGGAAAAACTACTGATGCTGGAAACACTTGGACCGCTATGGCCCCTGGAACAGATATTTGGTATTATACCGATGTAGTTTTCAAAGATTGGCAAAATGGAATTATAGGTGCTTTCCCAAACAGTGCCCCCGGTACAATATATTATACATCTGATGGAGGTACTACTTGGACTCCAGCTACTGGGGTTGATGCAATTCCGGACAGACTGACGTATGTGGGTGGCGATACTTATTTTATGCTATCAAACGGAGGCACCATCCAAAAATCAACAGACAACGGTGCAACGTGGACTACGGTACTCTCAGGTGCGGGTGTCTTGGCTGGCATTGAATTTTATGATATGAACACCGGTTTTGCGGTAGGTGACGACATCGTACTTAAAACCACAGATGGAGGAGCCACTTGGCAAACCATTACTGTGGCAAACAGTCCCGGACCTATTTGGCGCGATGTAGCATGGTTGGATGCAGATCATGTTACACTCGTTGGAACTCCCGAGATGATATTTTCTTCAGAAGACGGTGGGGAAACCTTCCCTATTAACAATATGGGAACTTCTAATTATAACGAGGCGCTATACGAAGTGTTATATACCCCGAACGGTCGTGGATTTATTTTTGGATCCCAAGGTGTAATGTTCCGAAAAGAATCTGAAAACAATACCTTTTCCATACAATCCATGTATAATGTTGCAAATGCTGAATGGACCATTCTTGATAGTTTTGATTATCCAGTGGATAACAATTTAAGCTCGGGCTATAATATTTCTGCAGATGGAAGCACCGTAGTGGGAAGTGCCTATGTAGAACCAACTCCGGGGGAACCAGGTATAGCCGTACATGCTACGGCTTGGACAGCAGCAGACGGGCTTGTTGATTTGGGAAGTCTTTACACAAACATCAACCGCAGCACAAGGGCAAACGCCGTTAGTGGCGATGGAAACATAATTGTAGGTTGGCAGGATTTTAATGGGCCTTGGAAATCGGCTGTATGGCGAAAAGATGCAAACGGGAATTGGCTGCCAAACGAATATCTCTTGGTTGACCCCAACGGAGATCCAACAGATGAATACAACCAATTGGGCGAGTGCAGCGCTATCTCTGCAGATGGAAATTGGATTGGAGGCCGTGGAGACTATGCAAACAATGGCGAACCATGGATTTGGAGTGAAGCTACGGGATATATGTCATTAGGTACTTTGGCTCCCGGAAGTTCAGGAAATGTTACGGGTATAAACTACGATGGTAGTATTGTAATCGGGTATTTTCAAATTGGTCCTTGGGATCCAAACGTTCCATTTATATGGACAGCAAGTGGTGGTTTGCAGGAATTTAATTCATTCGTAACCGATACCTTAGGCTACACTATGGATGCAAGCCCAATATGGGTTCCAAACGCAATTTCTTTTAACGGCGAATATATTACCGGTTGGGGCTATGACCCTACAATTGGCCCTTGGGGAGATTTATTTACTTACCGTGTTCAGCTTCCTGCCGTGCCAACTAATGATGGCTGTGAGAATGCGATAGTATTGAATTGTGGCGATTTGGTTACAAACTCAACAATATTTGCAACAAACTCTGGTGGAAATGCTTCTCCCGATGTGTTCTATTCTTATACTGGAACTGGCACTCCCCAAACCATTACCCTTAACGCTTGTGGACCTGATACAAATTTCCCTACAACAGTAAGAGTTTATTCAGATTGCACACTTACCAATCAAATAGCGTTTAACGACAGTTCTTGCGTGAACCAACCAGAACTTGAATTTGAATCTGATGGTACATCTACTTATATCATTATGATTGAAGGGTATGATGACACCCAAGCAGGGAATTTCCAATTGCAATTAACTTGTGAAGCATTAGGTGTAAATGACAGCCAATTAACAGAGCTAGCACTTTATCCAAATCCAGTGAATGATATTTTGCAAATTTCGGCTAAAACTGAAATCACTTCGGTTGAGATATATAACATCAACGGTCAACAATTAATGACGAAAAGTTTAAATGCAATGCATGGTGAGATCAATCTAAATTCCTTATCAACAGGTATTTACTTTGCAAGGGTAATAGCAAACAATGCTACGGAAACTTTCAAAATAATAAAAAACTAAAAATTTATTATTCAGTATTTTTTTCATAATTAATTTAGTTTTCTAGAGTACCGCCTTCAAAAGCTTTGGGGGCGGTTTTTAAAAATCTTATAAAAAGAGCCCTGTAAAATAAATTGTAGACTCCCCTATTTCTAAGCACTTATAGGTGCAGACCCCTTTTCATTTTTGGAAAGGGGTTTTTATTATGAAGATATTTTATGAAGAAATGATATAGTAGAATTTCAAATCATACGAAAACTCTTTATTGAAGTGAAACATTGCTGTAAGTAGAATTGATTGTTATGGTTTTATTAGAGGTATTGTTTTGGTTATATCCCTTTACTAAAACTCTATCTGCGCTTTTGGATTCTTTCAGATGAAGTGATTTTGGATATTTCAAAGTAGATTTTTTTCCGTTGAAATAAAACGAAAATGCACCCATTGGCACTTTCACTTTGGCATCGGTATTTTCCAAACGGATGTCTATAGTTTCAAAACCGTCCGAAATTTTAGCGATGCTCAAATCTCCAAACGATCCGGAAAGAAAGGCTTGATTAGTAATATTGCCGATACGCACATCGCTGGAATTGGCTTGCAGATTTACGTTCTGAACATTTTCAATTCTACATTTATCCACATATTTCACATTCAGCACGCCTTGTTTCCATAAATTCACAACTACGGGAGCATAAGAAGCATTGATGAGGGTTTGCCCCCCATCAACGCTGTTTGCTGTAAAAGATGTATAATCAAGATTGGCTTTGATGTTATTAGCATCTGCCATTTTTAAATCGCCGTGACGTATGTTCACATTCGTTTTTGCATTTTTTGGCAGACGGATGATAATGGTCTTTTTAGCATTACCAGTATTAATGTTACTGCTTCGGTTTCCCTGAATAACTATTGAGGTTCCATTTGGGCTTTTGGTAACCGTTTTTGTGTAATTGCCTCCTTCTTTTTCAAGCTGTTCGGCCCAAGCTTCCATTTTTTTCCCGTAAGCCTCGCCCCAGGCTTCCATTTGCTTTCCAAAATTTTCTCCCCAAGCTTCCATTGCTTCTCCATAAGCTTCGCCAATGCTATCCCCTTTTTTTTCGTCCCAGGTTGCTTCAAAACTTTTGCCCCATTCTTCCATCTTTTTTTCGAAATCCTTACCAAATTTCTTTTCTATTTGCGCATTAAATTTCTTCATATAAGCTTCTTCATCTTTTTGGCATTCCTCATAATCAAACTGAATATTGCCAAGATCCTCAAACAGACCCTCCGGAAGTGGCGGTACCTGTATGTTTTGAATCATTGGCATAACCATATTTTCCATCATGGGGCCAATAAATTCTAATTGCGGCATATCATTCATCGCAAAACTTTGATTGCCCGCGTTGGATGTGATACTTACTTTTTTACTGTTTCCGGTAATGTCAAGATTCCAGTTTTTCATCAAATCTTGCTTGTCTTTTTCTGACAGTTTTTCACCGTCAATATAGGCTTCAACCTCTACTTTGTTTTTGTTCCAAGTTTCAAAAACAACATTGGTGAACGAAGTATTTATGGATACTTCCACATCATCGGCCACATTGAAGCTCTCCACATAATTTTTTTGTGAATGGCCCAGTGTGCCAATAAACAGCAGTACTAATACTGCAACGTTACGATTGAATAGTTTTAAATTCATCATTGTTTTGGTTTTTAAGTTCTTTTAATTTGTTTTTAAGTTTGAACAGCAAATCCAAACGTATTTTCAAATTATCAATCAAAGCGGTTACGGTGGCTTCGGTTGGGCCTACTTTGCTCAATTCAGCATTCAGCGCAGTGTATTCCTTGTCCAATTCTGAAAGTCTCTGCATATAGCCATCTACCAGTTCTTTATTTTCATCTGTGATTTTCAGTGAAGCCAATTGCACATTGATTCCCGTCATATAATAATCCTGCACCTTTTTCAAATCTGGTGAAATATCTGCCAATGTAAGTTTAGGGGTGTCGCTTTGGTTATTATTTTCGGTATTAGTATCCACCACAGAATTCTTTGGATCGTTTGGAATGTTGCCCCCTGTTTTAGATAATTGTTGGTACCCAAAAAAGCTTACCGCAAAAAATACGATTGCCACAGCCGCGATTTTCAGCCACTGGAATGAAGTGCTTTTTTCTTCAGAAATGTTTTCTGAAAAAACTTTCTCCAATTTCGCCTCAAACCGTGCTTCGTGCCCCGTTGGAGGGGTTGAAGGTTCCGGAGTGTAGTTCTCAAACATTTTTTTAATATCCCGTGCCATAGCGCAAGTGTTTTAGTTTTTCTTTCAATTTTGTTTTTCCACGGTGCAGGTAGGTCCGCGATGCATTTTCAGAAATCTGCAGTATTTCTGAAATTTCCTGATGGTCATACCCTTCAATTAAAAATAATTTTACCGCAGTTCTATAATTATCCGGCAGTTCATCAATTGCAGCCATTACTTCCGAAACAGTAGTTTCATCTGCTATGGACCAATCTTCCTCACTTTGGACAATTGTAAAAACTTCCTCATTAATGGATTCCGTTTCAAGTTTTCTTGCCTTGATTGCATCTAGGCAAGTGTTGATTACAATCCTTTTTAACCAAGCCCCAAAAGTGACGTCTCCTTTAAACTGGCTCAGTTTTTTAAAAGCTTTAATAAAAGCTTCCTGCATCGCGTCTTCCGCGGCCGCGGTGTCCTTTAAATATCTCTGGGCTATTACAAACATGCCGTCACAATATTTTCCATAGAGCGCCATTTGCGCCTTACGGTTGCTCTGTTTGCATTGCTCGATGAGTAATAAATCGGACAAACTTGATGGTTTTTTTGGTTGCTGTTCCCTTAAAAGACGACAAAAGAAATTGGTTGTTGCAAATTTTGAATTTTTTTTGAAAAAATTTTATCAAACCCCAATCTAAAAAATTTCGTATATTAGGCAGATAAACTGGTCGCGTTCTTTTTTAAAAATACACAATACAGTTTTTCTCCCCTTGAAATTTTTGGCACAAATTATGCCTGTATAAATACATAATTTAGCTTATAAAATACTGTTATCTTCTTCATAAAAAAAGTGAAGATTTTTTAAAACAGTTGTTTTTTGTGCTAAATTTGATAAAACCATCCGTTATGAAAAAGAAATACGCCGATTTTGACAAACTAAACCGTTTATTGGTAGCCTGCTTTGAAGCAGAAAAATTATACTATAACGCTGCCCAAGACGCCCAAACCACCGATTTAAAAAGGTTTTTAAACTACATGGCCGTTGAACGCAATCGAATGAGCCACGACATTTCCAACGAGCTTCACTCACGCGACATTGAACCTTTAAAAGAAGATTCTGAAAAAGGAAACTTGGACCGCACTTGGCAGGAAATAAAAGAAGCCTTGGAGCATTTTGATGCCGAAGCCATTGTTAATTCTTGCATAAGCCGAGATAGAAACAACATCAAAAGATATGATGAGCTTTTGGAACGCAAGGAATTGCCAGATGGCATTCTTGAGCTTCTGGAAAAACAGAAATATCAATTAGAGTGGTACATCAAGCAAGCCGCGCAACAGCCTAAGAAAAATCCTTTTGTGGAAACAAAAAAAGAAGATCCAAAAAAAGAAGATGAAGGTGGGAAGGTGATAAACTTAAAAGCAATGTAAAAAAGAAAAGCCCTGAATTCAGGGCTTTTCTTTTTTTATAAATATTTAAATAATCTGTTTATTCGTCTAACAATAAATTTAGGTTTACAGTAATATTATCCTGGGTTGCTTTTGAAAAAGGACATATTTTGTGGGCATTCTTAATTATACTCTCGCCCGTTTTTACATCCACCCCCGGCAGATAACAATCCAACGTTGCTTCTAAAAAAGCACCATCTTCATCTTCACAAAAACCGATGGTTGCCGTAATACTGAAGTCGTCTGAAAGTTCAATTTTCTTCTTTTTAGCAATTACTTGCACCGCTCCACCGAAACACGCAGCATAGGCTCCGCCAAAAAGTTGTTCGGGATTTGTTCCATCGCCGCCATCGCCACCCATACCTTTTGGAACAGAAAGAGCCAAGTCCAGCTTGCCATCATCAGTATTTAAATGTCCTTTTCTTCCGCCTACCACAGTAGTTGTTGCTTCATATAATGTTTTCATCTTTTCTATTTTTGATTAAATTCCAGTCAATATACTACCGAAAACTGGCTTTTTAAAAAACATATTCATAAAATTGTCCTAAATTCACGCTGTGGCTGCTAACAAAAAAAATACAACTGCTTTAAACGAAAAAGAGGGCGTTTCGCAACCCGAAACCCTAAACAAGGAAATTGTAAAGCATCTTAAAAAGAAACAGCTATCCGTCAAGGAATTGGTTGCAGGTATCTTAAATCAAAACCAAGCAGACCTTAGCCAAGCTATTACTATTATTGAAAGTACGGCCCAAAAACACCAACAGCAAGCAAAGGAAATTATAGAGAAATGCTTGCCACATGCAAATCGCTCTATCCGCATAGGAATTACAGGTGTTCCAGGGGTGGGTAAAAGTACTTTTATTGAAAGTTTTGGAAAGCTGCTTATTTCCGAAGGGAAAAAAGTAGCTGTTTTAACCGTAGATCCCAGCAGCAGCATTAGCAAAGGCAGCATTTTAGGCGATAAAACCCGAATGGAAGATTTGGTAAAAGAAGAAAACGCCTTTATCCGTCCTTCCGCAAGTGGCGACACCTTGGGAGGCGTAGCCCGAAAAACACGGGAAACAATAATTCTTTGTGAAGCGGCTGGTTTTGATGTTATCTTGATTGAAACCGTTGGCGTTGGCCAAAGCGAGACCGCTGTCCATTCCATGACCGATTTCTTTTTATTGCTAAAACTTGCCGGCGCTGGCGACGAACTGCAAGGCATAAAACGAGGTATTATGGAAATGGCAGATTCCATAATCATCAATAAAGCTGATGGTGAAAATTTGAAGGCTGCAAAAATGGCCAAAACGGAATTTAATCGTGCATTACATCTTTATCCGGCAAAGGAAAGCGATTGGGCACCAAAAACCCTTCTGTGCAGCGCCATTAAAAACGAAGGTATTTCAGAAATTTGGGAAGTAATTATGAATTATTTTGACACCGTAAAAAGCAACGGCTATTTTCAGTATAAAAGAAAAGAGCAGAACAAATTCTGGTTGTTGCAAACTATTGAAAGTAGATTGAAAAGTGAATTTTACGCAAATGCTGCCGTGAAAAAAGAACTTGAAAACCAATTGAACGCTTTGGACAAAAACAAAACTACTCCTTTTGAAGCAGCTGAAAAATTGCTTTCAATAACAAAAAAGAAATAAATTATTCCTTTTTTAAACGTTTCATAATATCTTCCATCATTTCTACCTGAACTTGCTGAATATTTAGTAGTTCCTGTTGTTGGTGAATAATCAAATGATCCAGTTTTTCGTGCAGCATCCGTATTTCCAACTCAGATTTCAGATTTATCATATAATCCTGTTTGGCGCGCTCGCGATCTTTTTCTTCCTGCCTGTTTTGGCTCATCATAATCACTGGAGCTTGCAACGCAGCCAAACATGAAAGAATTAAATTCAGCAAAATAAACGGATAAGGGTCAAAAGCCTTACTAGACAAAAAAATGATGTTGATGCACATCCAAACAAGGATGAAAGCCCCAAAGATGATAATGAACTTCCAACTGCCCCCAAAACTCGCAATAGTATCAGCCAAGCGTTGCCCGTAGGTGAATTTTACGGAACCTTCCTCCATAATTATTTTAGAGGAAATAGCTTCTTGGTTTTGAATGGTTTCCAACACGTCTTTTTCAAGCTCTCCCAGTTCGCCAACCTCATCCAGAAGATATTCCGAAATGTACTTTTGGCGGTACTGGTTCAGTTCTGAAACAGATATATAACTGTTATGGTTAAAGGAAGGGTGCTCTTTATTTATTAAATCGAAAATAGCTTTTCGAATTATCTTGGCATGCATTTTTTCACTTTCGGGAAATTCCTTTCCTGAAATACTGCTTACGAATGTTTTCATCTGTAGAAAATATTTAAGAAAGCGGAAGATGGAATGCCCCAATTTACATCTTCGGTTGGTTTATAAATCGTTAATGGGCATTTCATAACTACAAAATTTAGTGTAAAAATAGGCTATTATAAAACACAGACGTTCAAGTTTTTCGGATGAATTGTTATTTCAATTTTTGGCTCTTTCGGAACAAAAAACTCCCCGTCTTTTTGTGTTTTCAAAATAATATTATCCACACTTTTAATTTCCAAAGAAGTAATTTGTTTAAACCTAACTTCCTCCAGCCAATGATGTTTTTTAAAAAGAAAAAGTAAAGTAAATATGAAAAGTTTAAAATTTGAAAGCTCGGGAACGATAACCAAATCAAGTAATCCATCCTGTAAAGACGCTCTCGGGGTCAAACTCATTTTATAACCCATTTCGTTGGAGTTTGAAACGAAAAGCAGAAAGGGTGAAATCAGTTCAGTGGTTTCATTGTATTTCAACTCTACCGTATTTTTATAATGGTATTTTTTCAGCGTTCGCAACGTGGATTGCAAATAACTAAAAAGTTGTCGGGTAGTATTTTCCTCAAAATCTGAAATAACGTGCGCATCAAACCCAACGCCTGTATTGCTGAAAAACGGTTCGCCATTTATGGTTCCCGTATCAATAGCAATGATATTTTGGTTCTTAATAATGGCGAGCGCCCTTTTTATATTTTTTGAAATTTTTAGATTGGAAGCCAAACCGTTGCCCGAACCCATTGGCAAAATTCCAAATATCACCGATGTATTCACCAAACAGGAAGCCACTTCGTTAATAGTGCCATCACCGCCACAGGCAACAATAATTTCTGCTCCTTCTTCAATAGATTTTTTCGTGAGCGCTGTGGCATGAAGCACAAATTCTGTTTTCTTTATTGAAACTGAATATTCCGTTTTTGGAAAATATGCTTCCAGCAAAGCCTCGGAAAGTTCATTTTTTCCTTTGCCCGCAATGGGATTTACAATAAAATGAATATTAGTCCTCAAGTCCTAAACTTTTCAGCTTCAACCCACCGTTTGAAAATAGATAGTCCGCGGTTTGATAGTTTGAAATGATTTCTTTTAAGAAAGCTTCGTTTTCCTTTAATGGAATAAGTTCGTTACTTTCCCGATTCCATTGATAATAGTTCGAAATTTTTTGATCGCCCAAAACCATTACTTTATCATCGCCTTTTAATAGCCCTAGTTTTCGGTACGTGCCCACAAAAGCACGTTCTTCCTCGGGTTTCATTTTTAAAACATCGGTACCGTATAAATTGGTATTATAATTCCAGTTTAATAATGAAAACAGCGTTGGAAAAATATCAATCTGCGAAGCCATTTTATCAACCTTTTCTGGTAAAATGTTTGGCAAGTTCAACATCAAGCCGGGAATATGATAATTTTTCACATCAAGCTCCTGCCTTCCAGCGCTGGAAGCACAATGGTCCGCCATAATTATTATTACCGTGTTTTTGTACCATTCTTTTTGCTTGACTTTCCTTAAAAATTCGCCAATGGCATAGTCTGTATATTTCACCGCTCCACTTCTACCCGAGCCCGATGAAATATCAATTTTCCCTTCCGGATACGTATATGGACGGTGGTTTGAGGTCGTCATCACAAAATCAAAGAAAGGTTTACCAGCATTGTGGGCTTCATCGGCAACTTTTATTACTTTGTTGTAAATATCCTCATCTGCAATTCCCCACGCATTTTCAAAAGTTACTTCTTCATCCTCTATATTGGTGCGAGTTGTGGTAATGCTAGCATCCATTAAAAAACCTCGACCGCGATCCACAATATTAAAACCGTTTCCTCCAAAAAAAC
Organism: Aequorivita soesokkakensis; assembly: GCF_001641085.1. GTDB lineage: Bacteria > Bacteroidota > Bacteroidia > Flavobacteriales > Flavobacteriaceae > Aequorivita > Aequorivita soesokkakensis. The sequence continues at coordinate 23,352 of NZ_LXIE01000004.1, forward strand.
TGTTCATATTATCAAAATAGCCGTCGCCGCCGTAGAAGAAATTCCGAGTGTAACCTTTCTGCTTAAAAACCTCGCCAATGGTGAAAAGATGCTGGTTATTTTCACGTTTCACAATGCTTCGGCCCGGCGTTGGTGGAATTGATAAGGTTATCGCTTCCATACCGCGTACAGTTCGGGTTCCATTTGCAAAAAGATTGTTGAAAAACAAGCTGTGGTTTGCTAAAGAATCTAACGTTGGCGTGATGTTTTCGGTATTGCCAAAGCTGCCGAGAAATTTTGCGCTAAGGCTTTCCACGCAAATAAAAATAACGTTTGGTTTTTGTTCGGGTAGTGAATCTATATTTGAAATATTACGGTAAATCAATTCCTTTTCGGGGAAAAGAAGACTGTCGCCGCGTTTTCTGAATTCAGAATTAACTTCCGCAAAGGCATCTTTTACGGGAATAGTTTTATAGAAATCAGTAAACGAAAGTTCATTGTTCTGAAAAGCCGCAAAGAAGGAATAGATTCCTGTTTTAGCAATTTCGTTATTGTAGCGGTTTTCAAATTGTTCGGCATCCTTGTTTTTTACGAATAGCGCAAAAATTGCGGCAATAGCTATAAAAAAAGCCGTTGGCAATAACTTCTGCCTAAAAGTGGTTTCGTTGTGGAATGTTTTCTGAAAAATGCCTTTGCGTTTCGTCATAAAAAGAAGAAAAGCCGTCAGCAGTAAAATACCGCCCACCAATAATGGAATTGGGTAAGATTCGTTAATGTTTTTTACTACTTCGTAGGTATAAATTAAATAATCAACCGCTATAAAATTGAAGCGATTTTTGAATTCTTCCCAAAAAGTTATTTCCGCAAAAAAGGAAAAAAGAAAAATAACGAGACCCAATGTATAAGCAAACCAAGTTATAATTCTATCAAATAATGATCCGTACCATTTCTTTGGAAAAACCAATAAATACAGTGCATACGGAATTGCAAAAAAGGAAACCGTACCAATATCAAAAAGAAAACCGATGAGTAATGTATTGCCAATTTTGAAGAAGGAAGTATCTACTTCGGGCAACATCCAAAAAGTAAAAACTAGACGGATAATGGTTGAAAGCACAATAAAAGTACCAACAAAATACCATAAAAGCCGAAACCTTTTTGGTGAAAATTTTGAGAATAATGTCATAATTAAAGTTGGTTAGTTTTATTAAAACGAATACTTAATTCGTTAATTATAAGTTTTTTAAAAACTATTTCTGAACCATTCCGTTTGTGCCAGCAAACCTTCTTTTAAAGTAGTCTTTGGGTTATAGCCAAGCAATTTTCTGGCTTTGTCAATATTCGCTTTGGTTCGCGATTGGTCGCCCGCGCGAGGTGGTTTTTTTTCGGTTGCAATTTTCTTTTGAAGAATTTCTTCAACCGTTGCAATCCCTTGTGCTGTGGTACTTTCGGTCTCAGTTCCCAAATTGAAAATTTCGCCGTTGCAAATTGTTTCTTTTCCAATAGCGCTCACAATTCCGTCCACAATATCCTGCACATAGGTGAAGCTTCGCAAATGTTTTTCGCTTCCTTCAAAAAGTGGAAACGCTTTGTTGTTCAAACCACAATCTATCAATCGGGTGTAAAGCTTATCCGGCCTTTCGCGCGGACCGTAAACGGAAAACAAACGAAAAGATGTTCCCTGTAATTTCTTTTCACGGCTTTTTGCAAGCACCAATTGTTCCGCAGCAAGTTTTGTGACCCCGTACCACGAAGCTGGTTTTGGAGGAACACTTTCAGGAAAAGTAGCCTCCAAACCGTAAATGGATGATGTGGCAATATTTACAAAAAATGGCTTCTTTGGAAGATTTTCCGCAAACTCAAGCAGGCGTTGGGTTGCCAAAATATTATTTGTAAAATAATCCTCAAAAGTGGAAGTATTTGAAATTCCGGGATGCGCGGCAAAATGGAAAATATAATCGAAATCGTTTGGAAGTTTTTCAGCTAAATCGTCGCTTCGCAAATCAACTTGAAGTATTGTAATATCCTTATCTGAAAGTGCTTTGGCATTCAGTTTTTTTAAAGAAACATCGTAATAGGGCGAAAAATTATCGATACCAACAACCTCGTGTCCAAGTTCTTTCAATCTTTCCGAAGTATGCGAACCTATAAACCCCGCAGCACCTGTAATTAAAATCTTCATAAAATTAATTTCACATGCAAAATAACATCTTTTTTAACGTTCTGCGGTATTCTTCAAAAAAGAAATACTTTTGCAGAAACCTTTTCAAAAATCGAAATGTACGAATTCACCATAATTGTGCCCGTTTACAACGAAGAAGAAAACCTGCAAAGGGTAGAAAAGGAATTACTGGATTACACAAAAATAGCAACCAAAAAAACTTCCATTCTTTTTGTTAACGACGGTTCCAAGGACAACAGTCAAGCGTTAATTGAAGAAATCTGCAATCGCAATGAAGCTTTTCATTTTATTTCTTTTAAGGAAAACAGAGGCCTGAGCGCTGCTATAAAAGCTGGTTTCGACACTGCCGAAAGTCCGTTGGTTGGCTATATTGATAGCGATCTGCAAACGGCGCCGGAAGATTTTAATCTTTTGTTGGAACATATTGGCGAATACGATTTGGTAACAGGCGTTCGCGCCGAAAGAAAGGATAAGTTTGTAAAAAACATGTCGTCAAAAATTGCAAATGGTATTCGCCGCGCCTTTACGCACGACGGCATGGACGATACGGGTTGCCCTTTAAAAGTAATTAAAACAGATTATGCCAAACGCATCCCAATGTTTAAGGGGCTTCACCGCTTTTTACCTGCAATGATTTTGTTACAAAACGGAAAAATAATTCAAATTCCCGTAAAACATTTTCCAAGAATGGCAGGAACCGCAAAATTTGGACTTTGGAACAGATTGATAGGTCCTTTGATGGACTGCTTCGCTTACCTTTGGATGAAGAAAAAATACATCAACTACGAAATTAAAAGCAAGGGATGAGCAACTGGATTGTGTATGGCATTGGCTTTTTGGCACAAATTCTTTTTAGCGGAAGGCTTATTGTTCAGTGGATTCTTTCCGAAAAAAGCAAACGCATCATAACACCTTCCGCATTTTGGAAACTGAGTTTGCTCGCTTCTTTTTTACTTTTTGTTTATGGACATTTGCGTGATGATTTCGCAATTATGCTTGGGCAAGCGCTGACTTATTATATTTACATTCGCAATTTACAATTGCAGGGTGAATGGCAGAAATCGCCAAAACTGCTGCAGGTTTTTCTTTATATTTTTCCAATTTTTGTGGTTGTTTACGCATACAATAATGGCGAATACGACATTGAAAAACTTTTCAAAAATGATGCAATCCCGCTGTGGCTTTTGTTATTGGGTATTATTTCCCAACTAATATTTACGCTTCGTTTTGTGTACCAATGGATGGTTTCCGAAAAAACAAAAACTTCACAACTGCCGGTTGGTTTTTGGAGGATGAGCGTTTTGGGAGCGTCCTTAATCTTGACGTATGCCATCTTCAGAAAAGATCCGGTACTTTTTGTAGGCCATATTGCTGGTTTGATAATTTACGTCCGCAATATTTTTATTTGGAAAAAACAGATGCGTTATGAAAGTTGAGAAAAATTATCTCTTGCTACTTTTGCTTACCTGCGCGGCTATTTTCTTCGTGAATCTGGACTCGCTTCCGGTAAACATTATGGAAGCGCGAAATTTTATTACAGCTCGCGAAATGCTTCACGACGGCAATTGGCTTTTAACCACAATAAACGGCGAACCTCGCTATCAAAAACCCCCGCTGCCCACATGGTTAACGGCTTTTTCAGCAGCAATTTTCGGGATAAAAAGTATTTGGGCACTGCGGCTTCCAGCAGCGATTATGACGCTTTTTCTCGTGCTGTTTTCCTATAAACTTGCAAAAAAACTTACTTCAGAAAAATTGTATGCTTTTATCAGTGCCTTAGTAATGGCTACTTCTTTTTACATAGTTGCCTCTGCACGCGATGGGCAATGGGATATTTACACCCACGGTTTTATGGTGGTTTGTATCTACCTACTTTATTTATTTTTCACGGAAGAAAAACACAAATATAGAAACGCGCTTTTGGCCGGACTTCTCTTTGGCTGTTCGTTTTTAAGCAAAGGCCCTGTTTCTATGTACGGTCTGCTCCTGCCCTTTTTGATAGCCTTCGGAATTGTTTATAAATACAGAAATTTTAAATCGTGCTGGCTGCCTCTCATTACATTTTTGGCGGTTGCCTTCGTGGTTTCTGCTTGGTGGCATTGGTACACGCTTACATTCGATCCCGCTGCGGCAGAAATCACCAAAAAGGAAACCACCAATTGGATAAGCTATGAAATAAAGCCATTTTATTATTATTGGAGCTTTTTCACACAAAGCGGCGTTTGGACGATTCCCGCATTTATTGCATTGCTTTACCCTTACTTAAAAAATCGGGTTTTCAATAAAAAAGCATATCTGTTTACCTTTCTTTGGACCATGCTTTCGGTGATTTTACTTTCGCTGATTCCTGAAAAAAAGGCACGCTATCTGTTGCCTGTTTTAATTCCGATGGCTCTTAATACAGGGTTTTATATTGAATATCTTTTCCGAAGATTTAAAGAATTGAAAGATAAGAAAGAAACAATTCCTGTTTATTTTAACTTCGGACTGATTGCTTTTATAGGAATTGTATTCCCTGTTGGCGGCTACATTTTTCTGAAAGATGGTCTAGCAGGAAATTGGGTTTGGTTTGGTTTGCTTTCAATCGGTTTGTTTGCAATTGGGGTTTTTATGTTTCGAAATCTTTTCCGAAGAAATATTGCAAAGGTCTTTTATTTGACGATTGCTTTTATCGTGACCGTTATTTGGTTCGGCCTTCCGCTGAGCAAAGCCATCACTATAAATCCCGACTACAAACCGTTTTCGGAATTGCATGCTTTTGAGGAAAAAGAAAACATAAAGGTCTATGAGTTTTCAGGAATGACGCCCGAACTTATTTGGGATTACGGCGAAAAGATGGAAATGCTCAACAATGAAGGGGAATTCACAATTCCTAATGAGAAGCGTTTCGGAGTTTTGGTTTCAGAAGAAAGCCTGCAACATTTTGCTGAAGTTTATGCAGATTTTAAAAGAGAGCACATAATCCGTTACGACATGAACCCAAAAGGGCCAGATAGCAAAACCCATAAAACCAGACTTTATAGGGAATTGTTTGTCGTTACTAAAAAATAATCGCAATGTCCCCCTGAGCGCAGTCGAAGGATTTCTTCTATTTTAAATTTTTGGTTGAAAATTAGGTCTCGACTGCGCTCGACCTGACATTAAACTTCCGCTGCCCCCATTTCTGCAAAAGATAAAAAAGCCAGCCCGTCAATCCGCCAAAGGCCATTCCGGTAATTACATCCAACGGATAATGGACGCCTAAGTAAATTCGACTATAACCAGTAATTACAGCCCAAATTAATAAAAGAAAAGGCAAATATTTATACCATTTTTGAAGACTCAATCCTAAAAAAACAGCCGCAGCCATAGAGCTTGCCGCGTGCGCAGAGAAATAACCAAACCTGCCGCAACCATCAGCTATAAAACGCATGTGTTCTTTCAGTTCAGCAACTTGACAAGGCCGTGGACGACGGACGCCGTATTTAAACAAACTGGCAATTTGGTCAGTAGCCGTAATCATCAGCGCTACACAAACCACAATTACTAAAGTTCCTTTCCAACCGTAATTCTTAAAAATCAAATAAAGAAGAATAGCATAAATAGGTATAGATGACCATTTTTCGGTAACAAAAAGCCAAAATCCGTCCCAAGAAGTGTTTCCCAGATTGTTTAGAAAAAGGAAAAATTGGGTGTCGTATTTTAGGAGTTCTTCGAGCATTCAAAAATCTTTTTTAATGTTTAATTTGAAATGTTTCGCCACGAATTCATGAATAATTATATAAAAGTATTCGTGAATTCGTGTTGAAAAAATCAATCTTCATCATATAACGAAATCTCCCGATCGTAAAAATCTGTCGCGCCTTGAATTAAATTTTCAGCTTCGTTCTCCAGTTCTTTCTGGTCTTGGGCATCAAAATCTTCCAACCATTCCACCTCATCGTTTTCAAGATTAATGATGAAACGCGGAAATTCAGTATGTATCACGAAAATCGCCGTTGGATAATCGCTGTTGTCGCCTAATAAATATTTTGGGAAATCCATTTTTTTGGAGTTATGAGTTATGAGTTCGGAGTTATGATTTTTAAAAACTATTCTCTTTTCGCTATTCGCTAATCGCTACTTCCTGCCTAATTAATTTCTTCGAAAGATAATTAAATCTGATGAATAACATAATGCCACTAGCGGAAAGCCCTGCCAACAAGCCTATCCAAATGCCCATACTTTCCAGGGAAGTTTCCATACTTAAGTAATACGAAATAGGGAAACCAATTATCCAATACGCTATAAAGCAAATCACTGTTGGTATTTTCACATCTTGCATTCCGCGCAGCGCTCCCAGAGCTACTACTTGCAAGGCATCGGTAAATTGAAATATTGCTGCAATAATCAAAAGCTGTGCAGCTATGGAAACCACTTCGTGATTGTCGGCAAAATCGGTTATACTGTTGTAATCGAGAAATATTTTCGGCAATTCGCCATTAAAAAGTATAAATCCAATGGCAAAAATCAACGATAAAATAGACGTTAATAACACAATGGAAATGGCCACGCGCCGCAATTCCCTAAAGTTTTTCAATCCTTTTTGGTTACCAACGCGTATCATTGCCGCAACGCTAAATCCCATTGCCACCATAAAAGTCATAGAAGCTAGGTTCAGTGCTATTTGGTTTGCAGCCTGTGGATTCTTCCCAAGAATTCCGGAAAGCCATATTGCGGAAGTGAAAATAGCCACCTCAAAAAACATCTGCATCGCCGAAGGAAAGCCGAGATTTAAAAGCTTTTTAAGCATCGCTTTGCTGAGAGTGAAAATTTTTATACTTGTAACAAAAAACCGCGATTTCTCTTTTCTGCTTAATAAATACCACAAATAAAGCACCATCACAACCCTAGAAGCCAAAGTGCCAATGGCAGCTCCAACAACGCCAAGTTCTGGCGCACCAAACTTTCCGAAGATAAACATATAGTTAAGCAGCACATTCACCAAATTCGCCACAATAGTAGCATACATTGGGAAGCGCGTCATAGACATACCATCGCTGAATTGCTTAAAACCCTGAAAAATAATCAAAGGCACAAGCGAAGCCGCAACCAACGTTAAATAGGGCATCGCCAAATCAACAACTTCGGGTGGCTGTTTCATTACATACATCAGCGGTTTGGCGGCCATCACCATTCCGAAAAGCATCAAACCAAGCACGATACACAAAAACAGTCCGTGCTTAAAGGAAGATTTCCCCTTCTCGCGATTGCCTTCGCCATCGGCTTCGGCAACAAGCGGCGTGATTGCCGTAGAAAAACCAACCCCCAAACTCATCGCCACAAACATAAAACTGTTCCCTAGCGAAACCGCAGCAAGCTCAGCAGTACCCAGTTGGCCCACCATAATATTATCAACCAGCGCAACCACTTGGTGGCCCAACATGCCCAAAATTACGGGTGTTGCCAATTTTATGTTGAATTTAAACTCTTTAGAATAATCGCTAAATGCCAAAACTTAATTTTTTGCGCAAAGATAGTTGTTGGGTTTTTTAAAATGCTATTTGAAAAAAAACTATTACTTTAATTAATCAAAAAATAGAAGATGAAAAATAGCCAACAATTGGCAAACCGGTTTCGGGAAGTAATTCTTAACGGCACTTTTATAGCCAATACCAATTATAAAGACCAACTGCAAAACCTACCGCTGCAAATTGCCCAAACAAAAGTTGGCGATTTAAACACCATTTCAATACTTGCGCAGCACATCCATTATTATATAAAAGGGGTGGCTACTGTTTTTAAAGGGGGAAACTTAGAAATTAAAGATGCCTATAGTTTTGATTTTCCTCCGTTAACTTCTGAAAATGAATGGAAAAATTTCTTGGATACTTTCTTTATGGATGCCGAGGAATTTGCAAATCTCGTAGCGCAACTTTCAGAAAACAATTTGAACAATGCATTTACAGATGAAAAATACGGAACTTTTCAAAGAAATATTGATGCAATGATAGAACACTGCTACTATCATTTAGGTCAGATTGTTTTGATAAAAAAATTGATAGCCAACAACCATCAACTAACAACCATCAACTAACAACCAACAACTAAATGCCCCGTCCAATCCCAAAATCCATAACAGATAAAGAAAAAACCAGCGTTCGCGATTCCTTCAAAGCGCTGAAAACCATACCGCGCTTCTTTAAGGAAATATACCGCGCCAGCCCAAAACTGTTTTTTGTGAACGCCTTCAGCCGTTTGCTCAACGCCTTCACGCCCGTAGTAATCCTTTGGGTGGGAAAAATGATTATTGATGAAATAATCCTCCAAGTTTCCTTAGAAGACAAAGATTTTACAATGCTTTGGAATTACGTAATCATCGAATTTTCCGTTGCCGTACTTTCAGATTTGTTGGGAAGATTGATAAACCTAACGGACGGACTGCTGGGCGATTTATACAGCAACGCCTCTTCCGAAAAAATAATCCGAAAAACCAGCGAGCTCACCATCGCCCAACTGGAAGACCCCGAATTTTACGACAAACTGGAACGCGCCCGAACCCAAACCAACAGCCGGGTAGATTTAATGACCAACGCCTTGGGACAAGCAGAAAGCCTGATTTCTATGGTTTCGCTGATTGCGGGCTTGATTTATTTTGAACCTATTTTAATACTTATCTTGGTGCTCAGCATTATTCCTTCGTTTATAAATGAAGCGAAATTCAGCAGCACCCGTTACTCTTTGGCGCGCAGTTGGACCGCCGAACGCCGCGAACTGGATTACCTTCGTTTCATCGGCGCCAACAACCAAACCGCTAAGGAAATCAAGCTTTTCGGTCTAACAGATTTTATCGCGGAACGCTTTAAAAACCTTTCAAACGACTATTACCTCATCAACAAAAAACTCTCGCTTAGGCAAAGTTTTTACGGTTCGCTTTTCAATATTCTCGGCGTGCTCAGTTATTACGGCGCCTATGTTTACATCATCCTGCGGGTGCTTACGGGCGTGATTACCATTGGGGAACTCACCTTCCTTTCCGGTTCCTTCAACCGTTTGCGCAACAATCTGCAGGGCTTCTTTTCGCGCTTTACCCGTATTTCCGAAAGCGCGCTTTACCTTCAGGATTATTTTGACTTTATCGATTTAACTGTAGAGCAAAATGCCGAAGCAAAAACGGCTATGCCCAAAACCATTAAAGAAGGTTTTCAGGTTAACAACCTACACTTCGCTTATGCTGGTAGCGAAACCGAAGTGCTAAAAGGCGTAACCTTTATCCTAAAAGCAGGCGAAAAAATGGCCTTTGTAGGCCAAAACGGCGCGGGAAAAACTACGCTTATAAAACTCTTCCTCCGCTTTTACGAACCCACCCAAGGCGAAATACTTTTGGACGGCATCAACATAAACCAGTTTGATGTGGACGCCTACCGAAAACGTTTTGGCGTCATCTTTCAGGACTTTTTTAAATATGAGTTTACCCTACGTGAAAACATAGCCGTGGGCAATATAGACCAAGTGCAGAACGACGAAGTAATAAACTACGCCGCCAGCAAAAGCCTCGCGGAACAAGTGGTGACCGAAATGGCCGACGGGCTGGAACAACGCCTTGGCAGAAGGTTTTACAAAGGCACCGAACTAAGCGGCGGGCAGTGGCAAAAAGTGGCCCTGGCACGCGCCTATATGAAGGATGCCGATGTGATGGTGCTGGACGAACCCACCAGCGCGCTGGATGCCCAAGCAGAGTTTGATGTTTTTGAACGCTTTATTGCCCTCACCAAGGGCAAGACCAGCATTATTATTAGCCACCGCTTTAGCACCGTGCGCATGGCAGACCGTATTTTGGTATTGCAAAACGGCCAAGTGCTGGAGCTGGGCACCCACGAAGCGTTAATGGCAAACCCAAAATTGTACTCTGAGTTGTTTAAGTTGCAGGCGGCGGGGTATCAGTAGAGTTATTAACTCAAAAGTAAAATCAATTATGGACTATTTAACTTTTCATAACTATCTTTACTAAAACTTTATAATTTTGAAATGTTTGGAATTTTATTTAATAAGAAAATATGAAGAAAGAAAAATTTCTTGAGGCCGTAAATTCATTAAAACTCTATAGAAGAGCAGAGTTAATGGATCAAAAAGGACGTAAATTAATAAAAGAATTATATGCCGATCCTCTTCCCAATGATCACGTTTTAAAAACTTTGTTAAATGACAACACTACATTCCTTATTGGAAGAAAAGGAACAGGAAAATCTACGATTTTTCAAAGAGCTCAATATGAATTAGATCAAAAAAAAAATATTACGTGGGCTTATATTGATATCAAGTCCTTATACGAATCCTCTACATCAGAAGTGATTGGAATTTCCCACACTGATGTAACCGGAACTTTAAATTCACACACCATACAAAAACTGCATGTTTTTCGAGCATTTATGGCAGAATTGGTTAAAGAAATTAAAAAGCAAATCGAAAAGAGGATTGAGTCAAATATCTGGGCAACTATGAAGGATCGTTTCACGGGTTCTTCTTCTGAGCTTTTCGAAAAACTCGATCAATTCATTGCTGAAATAAATTCGGAACAATATATAAATGTAACAGGAGGTTTCGTGAAGAACGCTTCAATGGAACAAACAGATGGAAAAATATCTAAGGAAGAATTAAAGGTTACAGCTACCGCTTCTAAAACTCCTTCTTTTACAGGATCCTACTTTATTTCTGAACTAAAAAATCAAGAATCAAAACATAACGAAAACTTTTCTAAGATATTTATTCGTCTTTTTAAAATAAGAGAACTCATTCAGCAATTAAAGGAAATTTTGGCAACATTGAATTTAGACCGAATTCATATTTTTATTGATGATTTTTCTGAGTTACCAAAAACGGAAATGATAGAAGTAGTTGATGCAATCTTAACTCCCTTTAATAATTGGTCTGACGAATTTATTAAGTTAAAAGTAGCTGTTTATCCTGGCAGATTATATTTGGGAGATATAGATAAAACAAAAATTGACGAAGTATATTTAGATATTCACAGAGCTTATGGAAGAGGCGATATTAGTACAATGGAAGCCCAAGCTGTGGAATTTACAAAAAGATTACTTGAAAAAAGACTCAATTATTATACAAAAGATAATCTAGAAGAATATTTTTCATCCTCTAAATCTGTAGAAGAAATTTGGTTAAATTTATTTTATTCCAGCATGGGTAATCCAAGAATTCTGGGTTATATTCTCTATTACTGCTATGAAACTTCAGTTATTTACGGAAATAAAATTAACGTACAAAGCATTAAAGATGCCTCCAAAAGATATTTTTCAGAGAAAATTGGCGCTTATTTTAAATTAAATAAATTTCTTCACGAATCTTTCGAAGAAAGATCTTCAATTTATAGCCTTAAAGAATTGTATGAACAAATTGTTATAAGGTCAAAAGAACTTCGATCATACCAAGGATCTAAATTAATGAAAGATATAGCAGGACGACCACCCACAAGTCATTTTCATGTGATCTCCGAATATGAATCAGTCTTATCATCTTTGGAGTTAAATTTTTTTATTACCAAATACTACGAAATGAAAGATCGTGATGGTAAAGAAGTATCTATATATGCTCTCAATTATGGTTTATGTCAACAAGAATCTATAAATTTTGGCAGACCCCAAGGTAAAAGAGAATATAGGTTATATTACGTAGAACGAATATTTGATTATAGCCCAATAGTTACTTCATATCTATCTATGAACCAGGAAATTATTTGCGATTCTTGTGGAGTAAAGCAGGAAGCCTCTGCTCTACCAAGTTTACAAAAATATGACATGCTTTGTCCGGTCTGTAAAAATGGAAAATGTAAAGTAATAAACCTTTCAATAAAATATGGTGATCTTATAAACGAAGTATCAAAAGAATCTCTATTACCTAGAACTGAGCTTGGAATTTTAAAAACGCTACATGATGAAAGATCAAATATGTTCGCAAACCAAATTGCAGCAGAATTAGATTGCTCGTATCAATTAATCGGAAAAAGAGGGCGCAACCTTTCTGATAGAGAATTAGTTACTCGATCAGAAAATGAAACTGGAAGAAGAATTTTTACAATTACAGAGGAAGCACAAGAAATTTATTTTAACGATGAAGAGGCGGAGGATACTTTTAACTTTGAATCATAAAAATTTATCCTCCCCCGCTAGCGCGAGCGTCCCGCTCGTGCTCACAACAGTAATAAAATAATTTCTAAACTTAAAAAGCCCCCTCTGGCGCGCTTTTGCAAAGAGTGTCCATCTAAACAGCGCATTTGTAATGCGACCTTTCCCAATTACCTAACATACGTTACTAAAAATATAATATACATTACCAATTGCAACACATACAAAGGCAATCACAACTCCTGCAAAATCAATTACAACTCCTGCATAACCAATTGCAACTCCCGCAAACCCATTTATATCTCCTGCAAACCCATTTACAACTCCCGCAAAGCACATTTCATCTTCTGCATAGCCAATTGTAATTCCTGCAAAATTAATTGTAACTTCTGCGTAACCAATTGCAAATCCTTTAAAACCAATTGCCCCACTATCGCGAGCGTACTGCTTATAGTATTGAAGAATAAACCTACTAAACACCAAACATATTTATCAACTATATTCCATACTTTTAACCCATCTAAAGCAATAACAAACACGCTTCTTTCGCTAAATGAAACCATATAAATCCCTTAAAGCCACCATTCTTTTTCTCGCTATCACAACACTCCTATCCTGCAACAATGATGAAAAAAACAACAATGCAGATTCAACCAAAAGCTTACTTGGCGTATGGCAACGCAGCGACTTTAGCGAGGAATATGACTACAAACTGTATTTTAATACGGAAGGCAACGGCTACAGTACTGAATACATAGCCCAGCCGGACGGTACCGCAATTTCAAACCTGCGGCCCTTTAGCTGGAGCAGCAGCGAAACCACCCTTACCCTAGATTATGACGACGGCGCTACCGATGCCACCCCCTTTACCATAAACGCCGCCGGACAATTGCTGGCCTCGGGTTTAGGCAATGTACCCTTCAACAAGCTTTAATAGGTCTTAGCCTAATTTCCAATACTTTTCAATACGCATCCAACTAAGGGCTCTTTTACAAGGTTGCCGAGCACCAACCAATTCCTAAATGTTGTATTTTTAACTATATGCATCATTTAAATCCTGTTCAAAAATGAAAAAGAGCTTCCTTTTTAATGCTATAATCATTTTATTTATAGCAGCACCTTGTCTAAACGCACAAGAACCAATTTCTGAAAATGGCAGATTTACTTCTGTAAATGGTGCCAAAATATATTATGAAGAGTACGGCCAAGGAGCGCCATTGATTCTGCTTCACGGGTTTGGCAGAACGGCATCAGACTGGAAAGCTTTTATTCCCGAACTCTCCAAACAATACCGGGTAATAGCTTGGGATATGCGCGGGCACGGCCGTTCCACAAACCCAGACACTACCAATGTTTTTCTGCATGCAGTAGCCGCTCAGGATTTGCTGATGCTAATGGACAATTTAAAAATTGAAAAAGCAAAAGTGATTGGCCATAGCAGCGGCGGAATTATTGCGCTCTATGTTGCACATTTACAACCAGAACGTTTTGAAGCTATTGTGCCGGTGAGTGCGCAATTAAATTTCAGTACGGAAACTCGGGAATTTATTGAACATAATGCCAAGCCTGAAGATTTCTATATATTCAATGATGGCGAAAAATTGCACGGGGCCGAAAAGGGGATGCAGCTGGCATATCAATTTTATAATTTTAGAAATTTAACTGGAGATCCCAACATAACTTCAGAGCAACTTTCAAGAATAAAAGCACGCACCCTAATAGTTCACGGCGACAATGACTTTGTTCCCGTTTCCAATGCCTGGGAAATGTTCACCACCATCCCCAACGCACATCTTTTTATTGTTCCCAATGGCTGGCATATGCCCCATGAAGGCTCCTTAAATAGTGCAGATTTTACACGTAGAACCTTAGCATTTTTGAACGGCGAATGGAACAATCAAAACTAGATTGAATTTTAAGTTTTTCCCTCTAGCCCCAACGAGCGGAAGCATCCAGCTCGAATCCAACCATTTGAATGAATAAAACTCCGCACGCGAGAGCAAAAATTGAGCATTTTGGATGAAGCGTCACAAGTCTTTTAAATCCGTAAAACCCATTGTTACAAAACTCTTAAATCATCTTCAAAAAAATCTAATTAACGTAACTTGCGGACCTATTTAAAAGTGAAAAACATGCAAGACACTAACGTGCAAAATTATATAAAAGAGGTATTAGAAAATATGCCTGCAGACTGGCTAAACCTCACTACCCACAGACTTGATATTTATAATGAAAGCTTGGCAAAAACCCAGTTTTTAGATCAGTTTGAAAACTTATATCATGCCAATAATGCGGAACCGGCAGCCCTAAAAAAATTACCCACGGCTTATGATTATATCCGTTTGGGCCATCCACTATCCTGCATATTGGAATGGGGAATTGCCAACCTCAATAATTTAGCTCCCGAGCATGTAATAACCTTTTCCTCCAAAACGGTTCCCATCCTGGCAATCCTACGGAAGAATTTATTGGCTAATAAAAAAACCCAAATCCTTTATACCGATGAATTACCAAACTTTTTCGATGCTGACATCGTAAAAAACATCTACGGCTATAATTTTGAACTAAAGAAAATAGAGCAAGGAGCAGCCATTCCAAAATTTAATGGCAGCACCCTCTTCATTTCAGAGAATGAGAAGATTGGCGCTGTTGCGCTCACGCCAACCATTGACTTTTTCCTAAGCCTTCAAGGGCAGCTCGGAAGTACTTTAATTGTAAATGGCGAAAAGAACAAAGATTACATTTCAGAAATTCAGCACGTACGGAGAAGGGAAACCATTGCCATGACGCCTGCCAACTGCTTAATTGCATTAAAATGGCTTGGTAAACAACCCTCTATTGCGCTAAATAATGAAGATGAAAATAAACCAAGCGTATTAAATTCCATAAAGGAAATTACCGGCTCCCCCACAGCTGCACTCGTTGGTTCCAGCGGACTCTCTATTCAGTACGCCATTATGATGGGCCTCATCCACGATGCGCAGGAAAAACACAAAGGGAAGGCCATCAAATTTATTGTCCCTCCAAATTGTTACGGCGGCACAAACGACCAGGCAAGACGTGTGGCAGCTTGTCTTGATAATGTTGAAATAGTAGATTTATTGGTTGATGGTGATAATGAAATGGTGCAAAGTATCGATGCCGTTTTAACTAAAATAGCTGCCGAAGATGCCATCCCTTACATCATTGCTGAAATCCCAACAAACCCAAGAGTTGAAGTCCCGGATCTGCAACAATTGAAAGCTGTTTTAAGCAAAGAGCGCAAAACCTCAACGGGTGAAACTGCTATAGACCCTGTTTTTATTTTGGATCAAACTTTTTGCCCCAACTATCACTTCTTGGGCGAAGGGGAAATACTTTCAACGGTGCGGGCTATTTCATACGCTAGTGGTTCCAAATTCCCAAGTGGCGGAAAATGTACGGCAGGTTATGTGGTAGGAAATACAAAAACGATAGCCTTGATGGAAAAAATAGAGTTGCATCTAACCCTCTGCGATAACGAGGCTACAGCGCTTCAATATGAAATCCTGGCAAAGCAATTGCCTTCCATGAACAAACGGATTATTGATGCTTACTACAACACGCGTGAGTTTGTAAACTTCATCCACGAAACCTTACCGGAAGCAAAGATCAATTTTGTTTCAGAAAGTTTAGCAGCCCAAGGCTTTACCCCTTCTGTGTTTTCATTGGATCTTCCAACAAAGGGAAATACTGCTGAAGAAAAGGAAAGCTACAAAAGAGCCTTGAATTTGAAGCTAATTAATTTAATGATTACTGAAATTCCCAATGAAAGTAAGTTCTGCGTAAGCTATGGCCAGTTAAAAGGAAGTTATTGGACCATTCCCGCAACTTCTACGCAAGGCACGACCAAGGAAGGTGATAAGGATTATATTGTTCGCGTATCACTTTCAGGAAATATGGATCTTGCCCATCATAAAAGGGTGTTTTTAAAATTTGTGGAAAATATTTAAGTAATTTAGGATCGCGAGTATATTTTCAGAATATTGTGTTTTTATAACCATCGCGAGCCATGAATGCTAAATAATTATAGAATGAAAAACGATAGAATCTATAAAATGATTTTTGCTAGCGTATATCCACATTACGTAGCCAAAGCAGAAAAAAAAGGCCGAACCAAAGAAGAGTTGGACACCATAATCTATTGGCTAACAGCTTATGACCAAAAAACATTGCAGAAACAAATAGACAAAAAAGTAACCTTCGAAACCTTTTTTGACGAAGCCCCACAACTAAATCCCAATGTTTCAAAAATAACGGGCGTAATCTGTGGCTACCGCGTAGAGGAAATAGAAGATCCACTGATGAAAAAGATTCGCTATTTGGATAAGTTGGTGGATGAGCTGGCAAAAGGCAAGGCGATCGAAAAGATTTTAAGGAAGTAGATTGATAAAGACCAAAAGGGGTAAACTATCAAACTTTTCAATGCTTAAAATAAACTATCTTTAATGTTTAATTTTTAAACATTCCTCTCCCCGATGAAAGAACCGTTGCTGGAACTAATACAAAAGGTAAAAGCATTTTTAATTCGCAACTTTCACCAATATAACAGCAAACTGCCCTACATCATCACGGTTTTGGTCGCTTTGATTATTGTTATTGGCGGCATCAATCTGTTTATTGAACTTACCGAGGAATTAAAGGATCAACTCCTGCCACAATATGACCAAGCAATAACCGATTATGTTATTTCCTTTCGGAATCCTGCGCTTACAAAGTATTTTATTTTTATGACCAACGTGGGCGATTTATACGGTTATTTGATAGTTGTTGCAATTTCAGGGATAATATCCTATTTCGTTTTTAAAAAATGGCGGGGCGTAGTGCAAACTGTTTTCGTTTTGCTATTGGCTTCCCTATCGAATATGATGTTGAAACGCTTCTTTGACCGCGCAAGACCCAGTATTGAACATTTGGTCTCGGTAGAAACCTTGAGCTATCCCAGCGGCCACGCGATGAGTGCGATGGCTTTTTATGGATTTGTGATTTATCTTTTTTTCAGATTCAAGATCAATCATTTTTTAAAAACCGCAATAATTATATTGCTGGTTTTTGTCATTTTAAGTATTGGCATCAGCAGGATTTACTTGGGAGTACACTTTCCTTCAGATATTGCCGGCGGATATATTGCCGGATTTATTTGGGTGGCTTTTTGTATTCTTATTTTTAATTTGGTTGAAGTATTCAGAAGAGATCCAAAGACTTAAATGATATCCCCATATTCACTTTTATTACCTGGCACAACACACTTCACAAAAAAAAAGATGATGAAATATTATATCAAAAGAGAAAAGCAGTATATTTAATATCAACACTTTAACCAAATTACCCATGGCAATATTCCACTCTTTCCGTAAAGTATCGGCTTTGTTGTTTACTCTTTTGTTTCTCTATTCCTGTGGAGGTGATAAAAAGAAATCCAACAGTTTTTCAAATACTTATATTGTTCCAAAAACTGAAACTTTTGAAGTAACTAAGCAGGAAAATACCCAAACAGTTTCAGGAAAAGTTTTGGATGATTTAGAGTCTTACAATGCAGAAACGGGCACCTATGTTTTCTCTGATAGCGCAGACGAAGTGGAAGATTTGGAACCTGGAAAGGTAGTTTTGTTTGAAACACATTCACTACGGAAAGTAACAAGTGTACGAAAAGAAAGTGGTAAAATAATTGTAGAATCTGAATATGCACGCCTTACAGATTATTACAAAGATGCCAAAATAAGCTATTCGGCGCCCATTACTTGGGATAAATCGCAGGTGAGTGCCGCAAAAATGAAAATAGGAACGCCCGTGGCAACTATGTCAGTTCCAATGTTTGGATTTACAAATCCTCAAAATGAAGGAGAAGAAGAGCAAGAAATAGAGTCAGGAGGAGATTCAGAGCTTCATATTGCACTGGAGCGTGATATAAACGGATGGAATGTAAAATTTGAATTGACTCCCGAAGCGGGCGGTAAACTTAATATTAGCCTTACGGCAACAAAAGGAAATTTGTGCAGTATTAAAGCCGAAGGATTTATTTCCTCCTTTACAAGCAATGCAAATATTGACATTCAAGGGGGCGAAACACAAAGCGCTTCATACAGTAATGATGGTATGGAAGGTGAAATGGAAGTTAAATTTGCCGCGGTGGGTTTGGGATCGGATATTGCAATATTGGAAATTCCTGCGGAAATATCCCAAACTATCCTTATAAATGGAATCATTCCGGTAACCTTAAAACTGAAGGCCAATCTTAAAATTTATCCCGAAGTAGCTGTAGGTAGCAGTAGCCAAGTAAGTATGAAAGTTAAATATAACAGCAATATAGGTTTTTCATATGAGGATGGGGAAGTAACTTCAAGAGGCGATGTTACAGGTGATTCCGCAGAACAAACTGGAGACAGTAATACTGCAACAGCTGGAATTGCTGGAATGGGTGTGGGCGTAGAATTCCCAAGAATTGAAATAAGTATGTTAGGAAATTTAATAGTGCCCTATATTTTATTGGATACACGCACCTCATCTTACCTTTCCACAGGGCTTTTAGACAATAGGCCATGCCATACGGCTAGGTGTAAATATGAAGTGCACGTAGGAGTCAGTTTAAATTTTCTAAATATTGCATCAATCAATAATGACTATAAAGCCTTTGAAAATGAAAAGAATTGGGTTGCCCCCGGTTCGCATTGTAACGATTAATTTAAAAAATATGAACAACAACCCAGAAAGCCTAAAAGACGGTGAGCTTTGTGATGTTATTAAAGGAACGCACAGAGGAAAATCCGGCACCGTGCGTGACATCAATACCAGTAAGACTGGGCATATAACCATTACCGTGGTACAGGCAAACGGAGTCCGTTTTAAAACTTTGGGCAAGAACGTTGTGGTTAAATAGGTTAGTGATAAGCATGCCGGACAAAATAAAAATTAGATGAAGAAAGTCCTTTTAGTAAGATCCATTCTTCTCACACTAAGTTATTCCCAAAATGAATTGATTGTTCCTGGCATTTTAAATAGTAATCCAGATTTTACAAATTACTTTCACAAACGCATTGTAGTACTGGAGTTTAGTTTCTAAAAATCCAATCATCCAAAAATCTAACAATCCAAAAATCTACTTCCGTTTTCTAAAAATATAACTCATCCATACAGGGTCATTATCATCAGAAACCACAGATTGACGATCCAAAAACTCCCAGTCGTGCGCGTTCATATAATTGAGCAAGGTTGAAGTTTCCTCAATATCCTCAATTTCTTCAATAGAGATATTTTGGCCAATCAGCGAAGTCTGTTCCTCCACTTTTATACGTTTCACCTTCCCCCGGTTATTGGCTTTTTGAACTACAATTATTTCAAGAAAATTATATTTCGTAATTTCTTGTGAATGCCCTTCTGTAGCTATTGATAAGAAAAGGGCAATTATTAAAAATGCTATAAATTTTTTCATCTTTTCTGTTTATTTTATCGAAAAGTACAATTATATTTTTGGTATTAAAAGTTGCTATAAAAAATACCGACCTCCTCCTTAAATTTAAAAAAAAATTAACCCGTATTTACTTAAGGGATAATTAAGGGTTACTTAAGGTTTACTTAAGGTGTAATTAAGGTCAATCGGAATTCAGTAAAATTATTTTAACTTTGAAATTTCAGCTTTAAACCATCAAAAAATGCAATCCAAAGCAATCACGCCAGACCAATACATAACCGAGCTGCCCGAGGACAGAAAAGAAGTAATGCAAAAACTTCGGGAAACTGTAAAGAAAAACCTCCCCAAAGGTTTTGAGGAAACCATGCAATATGGAATGATAAGCTATGTGGTGCCACACAGTATTTATCCAGCTGGCTATCATTGCAAGCCTGCTGACCCTCTGCCGTTTTTAAGTATCGCCTCACAGAAAAACCACATTGCTTTTTACCATATGGGCATTTATAGTGACCCCAATTTGTACAAATGGTTTACAGAAGAATATCCCAAACACGCCGCAGGAAAATTGGATATGGGCAAAAGCTGCATCCGCTTCAAAAACCCAAAAAACATTCCGTTTGATTTGTTGGGTGAACTCACAACTAAAATTACCGTAGAAGATTGGATTTCAAAATATGAAAGCTTACTAAAACGATAGCCATCAAAGCAAGCAACATATTACAGCACTTTAAAAACACTCCGGACTTAAAAATCCGTTCAGAAAACTATCCTTTTGAATATTTTGAATTTTCTGATGAAAAAATAAACGAAAAGGAATTTAGCTTTCCAAAGGATTCCGTGCTCGGCATACAGGCGGAAGCTTGTTTTGAAGCATATTTAAAACAATCAAACAATATTGAATTGCTAGCTTCAAACCTTCAGATTCAAGGTGCAAAGGAAACTTTGGGAGAGTTGGATTATATAATTCGAAACCTTAAAACCAGTGAAGTTGTTCATATTGAATTGGCCTGCAAATTTTATTTATATGATAAGGCTATTGATGATGCAATAGAACAAAAATGTATCGGCCCCAACCGAAAAGACAGTTTGTATGACAAGTTGGAGAAGGTAAAGTTGAAACAGTTTCCATTGCTTCACTATCCTGAAACCATTCAAAAGTTAACAACACTCGGTTTACCCAAACCTACTTCGCAAAAGTTGTGTTTAAAAACTTTTCTATTTGTTCCGAAAGATATAAATGCTGAAACATTTCCAAAGTACGTTCAAGATTGCATTGTGGGCCATTATCTAAAGCCAAAAGATTTAGAGAAAGACGAAACGGCGCGCTATGCCATTCCCACTAAAAAAGAATGGCTTTTACCCGTAGAAAAAGTGACAGCTTGGTATTCGTTCACTGAAATAAAACAATTAATTGACGAACAATTAAAAGTGAAGAAATCACCTTTAATCTATAAAAAAACGCCCCATAAAATGGAGCGTTTCTTTATAGTTTGGTGGTAAAATTTATTTAGTGCCATAGGTATCAAAAAGATAAACCAAGCTCGCCATAGTAGCCGCACCAAGTTCCAATTCCCGTTTGTTTACGGCATCAAAAGTGTCATTGGCAGCGTGGTGATAATCAAAATACCGCTGACTGTCTGGGCGCAGTCCGGCAATTACATCAATATTTCCTTCCAATGGACCAATATCGGAACCACCGTGGCCTTTTTCAAAAGAATGGATTAAATACGGTTTAAATAACGACTGCCATGACTGTGCTTTCTTAAAATTGGCAGCATCCGTTTGGAATGAAAATCCGCGGGGTGTAAAGCCTCCCGCATCACTCTCCAAAGCGAAGAGATGCTTTTCTCCTTTGCGCTTTACTTCTTCTGCATATTTGGTTCCACCTCGCAGTCCGTTTTCTTCATTCATAAACAAAACCACTCTAATAGTGTGTTTGGGCTTGTAGCCTATTTTCTTAAAAAGCCGCAACACTTCCATACTTTGCACACAGCCCGCCCCGTCATCATGAGAGCCGTCGGCAAGATCCCAACTGTCCAAATGGCCGCCCACGACCATATATTCATTAGGATTGGTACTGCCCGTAATTTCACCAATCACGTTATAGGATTGCACATCGTCAAAGGTTTTACAGTTCTGCTTGAAATAAAACAGAAGATTGGGCTGTAACTTCAAAAGACTGCTTAAATATTCCGCACCATTGGTACTAATTGCCGCCGCAGGAATGCGTTGCGAAACTGGCGTGTCGCCATAACTCATCGCACCAGTATGCGGATAATCATCCAAGCGAAGGTTCATAGAACGAACAATCACGCCAAGCGCGCCGTATTTTCCAGCTTCCGCAGCACCAGCATAGCGTTGGTCCACGCAACCTCCGTAAGCCTCAAAAGTCTGTATTAAATCTGCCTGCATCGGTCTGTTAAAGAAAACAATCTTTCCAGCAAGCTTTTCCTTGCCTAAGGCAGCAAGCTCATCCAGTCCTTTTACTTCAACTATTTCGGCTTTTATTCCCAAACTTGGCGTAGCTACCGAACCCCCAAGGGCACAAATTTCAGTAACTGTCTTCTCTCCATTGCTTGTTTCTATATAGGCGTATTCCTTAAAACCCCTTGTCCATTTTGGAACCATTACGGGCTGCAGCCAAACCTTGTCCAAACCAAGTTCTTTAAGTTGCGCCTCTGTATATTTTACAGCGTTTTCCGCTTCAATGGAACCAGAAAGTCTACCACCAATTTCATTGGAAAGATAATCCAGCCATTCATAGCTTTTGCCTTCCGTTAAGGATGCGGTATAAATCTTCCTGAGCATAATGGAATCCTGAACTGCGTTCTGCGAAATGCTTACTGAAGAAATAAATAGAAAGAAAAATAATGTGGGGAGGAAACCGATTTTCATTATGATTGTTTTAAAAAAAGTTTAATTGAAGTTAGTCATTCTTAAGCCTTTCGCGGTACTCGGAAATCTTGGCTTTTATATCGTCATCCAGCTCGGGCTCTTTGATGTCTTTGTATTTTTGAAGTTCCTGAAGCATAATTTCCGCAACAATAACCCGCGCGGTACGCTTATCATCGGAAGGAATTAAATACCAAGGTGCATACGGTTTTGAAGTTCTATTGATAGCTTCTTGATAGCATTTTTGGTATTCACCCCAAAGTTCGCGTTCATCCAAATCTCCCGGGGAAAATTTCCAGTTTTTTTCAGGTTTGTCCAAACGTCGCAGTTGGCGGTGCTTTTGTTCTTCTTTACTAAGATTTAAAAAGAATTTAAATATAATCGTTCCATTTTGCTGAATGGTCTTTTCAAAATCATTGATCTGCTGAAAACGTTTGTCCCAGAATTTTTCATTAATATCTTCCAAACTGTTAACATTGGGCAAGTTTTCGCCAAGAATATATTCGGGATGGACTCTTGTTACCAAAACATTTTCATAATGGGTTCTATTAAATACTCCAAATTTTCCGCGTTCGGGCAGTGCAATGTAATGCCGCCAAAGGTAATCATGTCTTTTTTCCAGAGCCGTTGGCGTTTTGAAACTATAAACCACCACCCCGCGAGCATTGAAATCCTTAAAAACTTCCCGGATCAAGCTATCTTTTCCCGCAGTATCCATTCCTTGCAGACAAACCAAAACGCCATATTTTCCATGGGCATAAAGTGTATCCTGCAATTTGCCCAATTTTTTTCGGGTTTTTTCCAGTTGGTCTTCCAATTCGTCTTTCGACGCCTCTAGGTCCCACGAGGTTTTTGTTCCGTCAATTACAATTTTTTCAGAAACTTTAAAATCTGTAATGTTTACTGTTTTCATAGTTTTTATTTACTTGCAAAAAGTTTTACATCTTCTTCGCTAATTTCCTTCCCTCCAAGAATAATCAAGCGTTCCACTACATTTCGAAGTTCGCGGATGTTTCCCGTCCAGTCATATTCCTGTAAAAGTTTTATCGCTTTCGCGGAAAATTTCTTTTGGGAAGTTCCGTGGTCGCTTGCTATTTTTTCGGTAAAATATTCCACCAAAATTGGAATGTCTTCGCGCCTGTCGTTTAGAGAAGGTACTTTTATAAGTATTACCGCCAACCTGTGGTACAGATCCTCGCGAAAGCGGCCTTCCTCAATTTCTTTCTTTAAATCTTTGTTTGTAGCCGTAATAACGCGAACGTCCACTTTTATGTCTTTATCGCTACCCACGCGCTGCACCCTATTTTCCTGCAAAGCCCGAAGTACTTTTGCCTGCGCGGGAAGACTCATATCCCCCACTTCATCCAGAAAAATAGTTCCGCCATTGGCAGCTTCAAACTTGCCCGCCCGATCTTTAATTGCTGAAGTAAATGCGCCTTTTACATGCCCGAAAAGTTCGCTTTCAATCAGCTCACTCGGGATTGCGGCACAATTCACCTCAATCATTGGTCCGCTACTGCGTTCGCTTTTTTGATGGAGCCAATGCGCCACCAACTCCTTGCCCGTTCCGTTGGGACCTGTTATTAAAACGCGGGCTTCGGTAGGTGCTACTTTCTCTATCATTTCCTTTATCCTGTTTATTTCAGGAGATTCGCCTACCATTTCATAATTTTTACTGACCTTTTTCTTCAGTAATGTATTCTCCACAACCAGCTCTTTTCTATCCAAAGCAATGCGGACGGTATTGAGCAAACGATTTAAATCCGGCGGTTTTGAAATGTAATCAAAAGCGCCCAAACGCATCGTGTTTACTGCAGTATCCAAATCGCCGTGTCCAGAAATCATAACCATCGGGATTTCGGGTTTTATTTTTTTCACAGCTTCCAAAACCTCAACGCCGTCCATTTTTGGCATTTTAATGTCGCACAGCACTAAATCAAAATCTTCTTTTTTGATGATTTCCATTCCGGAAAGGCCATCTTCGGCTTCAAAAACCTCATAGCCTTTGTTTTCTTCGGAAAGAATTTTCACCAAAACCCTTCGGATGGCTGCTTCGTCTTCTATTATAAGTATTCTTGGCATTAATATTTGAATTTTAATCCAGCCCTAAAATAAGGCGAGTTCTCGGTATTGATCTTGTAAATTTTATTTCCATCAGCATCTTCCAAACGGAAATCATTATATACTGAATGTGCTGCATACCCATAAAACAAAAGGTGCTTGGTGAAAAAATGCTCATAGCCCAACCCCAGAAGACCGATAGTTTCCTGGATGCTTTCGGCAACTTTCCCGTCGGAATTTTGACTGGATAAAGGCACAAAATTCTGTTGGATGTTTGCATAAACATTATCCAAGGTAGCAAAAGCCTGAATAGCATCTTTATGGTTATCATTTAAATAATGCCTCACGTTCGTTTTGGGCACCCCCAAAGTGTAGGTCCAATTTGGGTGAAATTCTTTATAATAATTTAAAATAGGCAAAGGAAATCCCCTTCCCGGAGTGTTTGAATATGTAAGCCCAAGCACCAATCTGTATGGTTTGTGGCCTTCCGTGGTATCATTTTTTTTATCCTTTATGGCGTAAACAGCACCTTCATAAATAATATCATCACTTTGAAGGCCATCCTTAAAATCACTTTGGAATTTTGGTCCAAATTTTAAACCAAATCTCCAATCATTTTTCGCAGTCCATGTGTAACCCAAATAAGCGTCGATTTGCTGGACAGAAGTTACAAGATTGTCCCGAAAATTTGAATTTGGAATTGGTTCCGTAAAAGCCAAAACATCTTCATTATCCTTTATATTAATATCTACATAACGATATTCAAAACCTATGACCAAATAGTTTTTCTTTTCTTTATTGATGGGAATAGGCGCCTGTACCAATGCGCGGTATCTGCTGATTGAGTTGTCTGATTTTGAAAATGGCAGGTATAGATATTCAATACGTGCTAAATCTGTTGTTTGAGCGGTCATTGCAAATGCAAACAGCAATAGCAATGAACTTATAAAGATGGTTTTTTTCATAATTTTTCTTTTTTTAATAGGGAATTTGCCGAATTCATAGCATTTTTCGGCAAAGCCATTTTTTTAATATTTAAGCCATTTAAATATTTCCTTGTAAGTAGGTTTTTTTCCATACATTAAAATACCTACACGATAAATTTTCGCCGCAAACCAAACCATTCCAACAAAAGTGGCAAAAAGAATTACTACCGAAATAATCTGTTGCCAAAGCGGAACCCCGAAAGGAATACGCATCAACATTACCACGGGCGAGGTAAAGGGAATATACGAGAAAACTTGTGAAACAGTTCCATGCGGATTGTCTATTACAGTGAAAATACCTACATAAACCGCTAAAATAAGCGGCATTAAAATAGGCATCATAAACTGTTGGGTATCAGTTTCACTATCCACTGCTGCCCCAACAGAAGCATACATAGAAGCGTATAATAGATAACCGCCCACAAAAAAGAGGATAAACATTATAATAAGATTCGCAATGGGGAGATTGTTTATTTCCATCATTACTTCCTGAATTAACTGCTGTGTACCGCCATCTACTGTTTTTTCTATGGCTTGGCCTGAAGCAGAAACGCTGGTGGGGTCAATTCCAAAAATAGAGGTAACGGCTGCCATTAAAATCAATATGAGTATAACCCAAACCAAAAACTGTGTAACCCCTGCCAAAGTGGTCCCGAATATTTTTCCCAAAAGCAATACCCTGGGTTTTACGGATGAAATGATTACTTCAATCACACGGCTTGTTTTTTCTTCAATAACACTTCGCATAATCATATTACCGTATATTATGATAAACATAAAAAGTAAATAACCAGCCAGCCCGCCAAAGCCCAACTTTAGGCCTGCGCCAAGTTTGGATGTTTCCATTCCCTTAAAAGTCTCTTGATTGGCACTGATGTTTATGTGTAGGTCCTTAATAGTTTCCGAATCAATTCCCGCTTCTTTAAGCTTTAGGGTATTTACTTCACGTTCCAAAATATCGTTAATATTTCCCATTAAAGAAAGGGAAGGGGAATCTTCCGAATAGAACGTTATTTCCTTTGAAAGCGATTCAAGGTTTTCGGTTTTGGGAATGTAAAGCAAACCATAAATTTCAGTAGATTCGGCTTCTTTTTTTGCATCAGCCAAAGAAGTACCGCTAAGTATTTTATAGTGGGTAGTTGATGAATTGGTGAATTCATTTGCAAACAAACCGCTTTCATCCAAAATTGAGATGTTGCGAACGGTATCATTATTCAAACTCGAGAGGTATGCAACCAATGCAAAAATCCCCACGAAGATGATTGGGCTTAAAAACGTCATGATTATGAACGATTTATTGCGAACTTTGGTAAGGTATTCCCTTTTAATGATAAGAGGAAGATGGTTCATTGTTTAGTTTTTTTGTACGGTTTCAATAAAAATATCGCTGGCGGAAGGGATTACTTCCACAAAATGGGTCAATTGCCCTTGTGAAGTTAAATAGTTCACCAAGTCATTCGGAGAGACGGAATCCGGAATTTTCACTTTGTACTGTAGCTCGTCATTGATACTTTTAAAAGTTGCAGGGAACACTTCAAATTTTTCTTTCAATAAAACTGAAGTGACCTCGTGATTTGTGGTTTTCAGACCTATTTCGAAAATATTACTTCGGTATTGGCGCTTTATATCTATCAACCTGCCGTCCAATATTTTATTGGATTTATGAATTAATGCAATGTGGTCACACATTTCTTCAACAGATTCCATACGGTGCGTTGAAAAAATAATGGTGGCTCCATCTTCGCGAAGTTTTAAAATTTCATCTTTAATGAGGTTTGCATTAATGGGATCAAAACCGCTGAAAGGTTCATCAAAAATCAACAATTTTGGATTGTGAAGCACGGTAACCACAAATTGTATTTTCTGTGCCATCCCCTTGGAAAGTTCCTGTATTTTTTTGTCCCACCAATCGCCTATTTGCAAACGATTGAACCAATATTTAAGACGTTCCTTTGCCTCCTGTTTTGAAAGTCCTTTTAGTTGCGCCAAGTATAGGGCCTGCTCGCCCACTTTCATTGTTTTGTATAGTCCGCGCTCTTCGGGAAGATACCCAATATACTGAATATGATGCGGCTGTAGCGGTTCGCCATCAAGAATAACCGAACCTGTATCGGGCATTGTAATTTGGTTTATAATCCTGATTAAAGTTGTTTTTCCGGCACCATTTGGACCCAATAAGCCAAAGATGCTTCCTTTTTCAACCTCGATGGATACATCGTTTAGCGCTTTATAATCACCGTAGGTTTTGGAAACATTGTTGACCTCTAAAAGTTTTTCCATAAATTTTATTTGAAGTATGTAAATATATTGATTTGACTACGAAGCGCTATAATTATTAAGAGTATTTTAAGTGACAGAGTTTTAAAAAAAGAATAAAATAGCTGAAATAAAATATTTCCATAAAACAAAACCCACCCAAAAATAAATTCTTGGGTGGGAAAAAAAATTGCTATGAAAAAGAAAAATTATCACTTCTAGAAGAAGCGACATTTCAAATATATGGAAAAAAATTAATTTAACGTTTATTTAAGAGAACATATCTTTTACTTTTTCAAAAAATGATTTGTCATCTTTTTCAGGTTTGGGCTGAAAGTGTTCGTCATTGCTCATTTTTTCAAAAAATTCCTTTTGCTCTTTTGAAAGCGATTTTGGAGTCCAAACGTTTATGTGAACCAATAAATCTCCCGTTCCATAACCGTTAATGCTTGGTATTCCCTTATTGCGGAGTCTTAATATTTTTCCGCTCTGCGCACCACTATCAATCTTTATACGAACTTTCCCCGTAACGGTTTCTATTTCTTTGGATGTTCCCAAAGCTGCTTCAGAAAAACTGATGTATAAATCATAATGAAGATTATCTCCTTCACGCTGAAGAGTATCGTGCGGTTTTTCTTCAATTGCAACCAAAAGATCGCCTGGAATTCCATTACCGGGGGCATCGTTTCCTTTTCCTGAAACTTTAAGTTGCATGCCATCCACAACACCAGCAGGTATTTTTATTGAAACTGTTTCTTCGGTTACCAACATTCCCTCTGCATCCGCATTCGCAGGTTTTGAGTCAACAATTTGGCCCAAACCGCCGCAAGCGCTACAGGTTGCAGCAGTTTGCATACGCCCCAAAATAGTATTTTGGATTCGGGTTACCTGCCCCTGACCATTACAAGTTGAACAGGTTTTATATGTGGTGCCCTTGGCAAGTTTTTTAATTTTTACTTTTATCTTTTTCTCAACGCCGTTTGCAATTTCTTCCAAAGTAAGTTGCACGCGAATACGCAAATTGCTTCCTTTCACGGTTCTGCGGCCACCGCCACCAAAGCCGCCGCCGCCAAAACCACCGCCAAAAGCGCCTCCGAAGATGTCCCCAAACTGGCTGAAAATATCGTCCATATTCATTCCGCCACCACCAAAGCCGCCGCCACCTTCAAAAGCACGGTGACCAAATTGGTCATATCTGGAACGTTTGTTTGGGTCACTTAGCACTTCATAAGCCTCTGCTGCTTTTTTAAACATGGCTTCTGCTTCGTGATCGCCCGGATTTTTATCGGGATGATATTGCAGTGCTTTTTTTCGATACGCTTTTTTAATTTCAGCAGCCGAAGCACTTTTTGAGATTTCTAGAATTTCGTAATAATCTTCCTTCATATTTTATTGTCCTATAACTACTTTTGGGTAGCGGATTATTCTGTCGCCCAAGGTGTAACCCTTTTCAACAACGTCTATAATTTTGCCTTTTAACTTATCTTCCGGGGCTGGGATTTGTGTAATGGCTTCGTGCGAGTCTGCATCAAAAGTATCCCCCGCCTTAACATCCATCACCTGAAGTCCTTTTGCCTTTAGGGTTTCGCGCAACTTATTATTGATAAGTTCAACTCCTTTATAAAGATTATCGTCATCGCTTTTTTCAATTTCTTTCAAAGCGCGTTCAAAATCATCCAAAACCGGCAACATAGAATTGAGTACGTCTTCCCCTGCAGTTTTACGAATCTCAATATGCTCGCGGGCGGTACGTTTTTTATAATTTTCAAATTCCGCAAAAAGGCGCAGATAACGATCCTTTTCGCGCTGAAATTCTTCCTGCAATTCAGAAAGGGCGTCGGTTACTTTTTCTTCCGCAAGTTCCTGTTCATTTAAATCTTGATCGTCAAAACCAACTTGGTTTTCACGTTCGGTATCTTTCAATTTATCGTTTTTGCTCATAGTAGCGTTTCTTTCAATTTTTTTCAGAAGGGAGCAAAAGTACTGCCATTTGTTCTAAATTGTCAAAATGTCACAGCAATTAATTTAGTATTTGTTTAAGAAAAATCATTTTGTTTAAGCATATTTTTGCACTTCAAAACAAAAACCAATATCTATGAAATCTACATTCTTAAAAATTACACTATTTACTTTTATTGCAGTGGGAGCAATTTCTTGCAAAAACACTGAGAAAGAAACGGAAACTGCGCTTGAGGAAGTTGCCGAAGCTACAGAAATGGCCAGCGAATATACTGTTGATACTGCCGCTTCACAAATTATGTGGGAAGGTTCAAAACCTACCGGAACGCATCACGGAACTATAAAACTTTCCTCTGGCACAATTCATTTGAATGAAGGAAAACCAGAAGCCGGAAACTTTGTGATTGATATGAACTCTATCAATGATGAAGATTTGGAAGGAGACCAAAAAGCTAATTTGGAAGCACACTTAAAAGGTACTGCCGAAGGAAAAGAAGGCGATTTCTTTAACGTGAAAGAATTTCCAACCGCAAAATTTGAAATGACAAGTCTTGAAAACAATATGGTGAAAGGAAACTTAACCATAAAAGACAAAACAAATGCTATTGAATTCCCTGCAACTGTAACCATGGAAGGTGAGAAAATGATGCTGAAAAGCGAAGCTTTTGAATTGGACAGAACAAAGTGGGATGTAAACTACGGTTCAAAATCTATTTTCCCAAACCTGGGTGATAAATTTATTAATGATACAATGAAAATTACAGTTTCTTTAGTTGCTACAAAGTCATAATCAAAGAAGAAAACAAAAGAAAGAGAGGCAGATTCTGCCTCTCTTTTTTTTTTACAATAAATCCTGCAGCGCGTTTTCAAGATTGTAAAACTTAAATTGGTACCCAAGTTGCTCAATTTTATGGGAACTGACCAATTGTCCCTCCAAAACCAAAACAGACATTTCGCCCAATAAAAGTTTTAAAACAAAAGCAGAAATATTGGGAAGCCAAAGTGGACTTTCCAATTGCGATGCAATCAATTTGGTCATTTTTTTGTTTTGAACGGGGTTTGGAGCCACGGCATTAAATTTTCCTTCCAATTGATTTTTAAGTATAAACATATAAATCCCTATAATATCTTTAATGTGAATCCAAGATTGCCATTGCTCGCCACTTCCCAACGGCGCACCAACGCCTAGTTTAATTGGCTTTGCAATTTGTGGCAAAGCACCCTCATCTTTGGCAAGCACGATACCGGTGCGCACTTTGCTCACTTCCATTCCCAAATCTTTAAATTTCACGGCTTCAGCTTCCCAAGCAACAACTACTTCCGCCAAGAATGTATTGTCAATTTCCAAATCCTCTTCGGTGTATAATCTAGTTTTTGAATTTGGATAAATATTTATTCCACTGGCCGAAATGAAATGTTCAATATTATGATCTATCTTTTGGAGTGTTTCATAAAGAAGTTTCATTGATTCCACCCTACTATCAATAATAACTTTCTTATATTTTTTTGTCCAGCGTTTTGAAATTGAAGAACCAGCTAGATTAATTATAGCACTTACGCCGTGAAATGCTTTTTCATCAATCTCTTTTGTTTGGGGATTCCAGTAAAAACCGTTATAATTTTCAGAATTTTCAATCTTTTCTTTACTGGTAGTAAAATAATTAACAGAAATTCCCTCGCGATGACATTGCTTTACCAATTCACTTCCAATAAGTCCTGTGGCTCCTGTTATCAATACTTTATTGCTCATACTTTTTAAATTTAAATATTCAAAAGTGAACTGCAAAGACCCTTAACGGAAGATTGTGAAATCGGGAAGTGGGAAGTGGAAATTTGGGATTTGGAATTTGGGATTTTACAAAATTTAAATCTTTACCGCCCAATGTATTTAGCTATGATGAATATTGACAATCACTTTGTACCTCTCAACATTTCCTTTTTCCCCGGCGGTCCGGCAAGTCTTTCTACTTTAAATCCGACCGCTTGCATGGCTCGACGTGCATTTCCGTTTGCGGCATAGGTTACTAAAGCCCCATTTGGTATTAGGGCATTGTGCATTTTTTGGAAAATTTCCTCCGTCCAAAGTTCGGGCTGCACGCGGATTCCGAAAGCATCAAAATAGATAAGGTCAAAAGTATTTTCAGCAGTTATTTCAGAAAAGAATTTTTGTTGTTTTGTGAGGTTGAAATTTTCAGAAATAATCGTTTTTTCTTCCCAAGGAGATGTATGCAATTGTAAAAATATTTCTTCCGAAGCCTTTAAAAGCGAAGTGTAATTGAGTGTTTTAATTTCCTCAAGAATTAAAGGATACGCTTCAACTCCCGTATAATTTACTTTTAGTTTATTTTTTTCGCTTTCCAAAAAAGTAAGAAAAGCATTCAAACCCGTGCCGAAACCAATTTCCATGATAGAAATTTCAGTTTTAGAATTTTCAGAAAGCCAATAATAAAGCCCTTCCTTTATAAAAACGTGAAGGGCTTCAGCTATCGCTCCGTGCTTGGAATGATACTGCTCATCCCATTCCGAAATATGTAATGTATATGAACCGTCGCCGGTTTTTAATAATGTGCGTTTCAAATATTACTGTTTTTCCACTTCAGGAATAAGTACGCCGTCTGCCTCAAAAGCCAAAGTGCGTTTAGGCTCTGTGATTGCAGCTATTTCCTCAGCAGATTTTCCTCCGTCTTCAGCATAATGGCGCTGATCTTCAACGCTCATTTCTTCAACATAGGCTTTTCCGGAAACTATAACTTCCTGTCCGGCTATGTCTTTTGGCATAAAAAATCCATAATCCTTAAAACGAACCATGGTTTCGGCATCGCCCATTTCAAGGTTCATCCAGCATCCTTTTTTCTGGCAAACATCTTTTACAGTGGAAGCAAATTTCACATTTACGGTATCGCCAGGCTTAAGATTTTTATACTTTTCGGTCATTTCAGTATTTGTCATGACATTATCGTCAGAAATTTCAGTACCAAAAGATTGGTAGTTCATCGCAACTTCTTCAACTTCGGCAGTAGGTTTTTCTTCAGTCTTTTCGTTTTTACAGCTTGTTATAATTGCCATCAGGGAAAATACAAATAGAATTTTTTTCATTTTGAACGGTTTAATAAATTATTGATTGGTAACACATTGCAATTTTAATGATTTTTTGAATTTTTTATGGTTTAAATTTTACCTATTTTTACCAAATAAATATTTCTTTTCATGAATTCTTCCACCAAGCAAAAATTAGATATACAAAAAGCTGAATCCTCCAGAATTGGGCAAGTTGATTTTAACAACCTCACCTTTGGAAGCACTTTTAGTGACCACATGTTTGAGTGTGATTATAAAGATGGCGAGTGGCAAAATCCAACAATTAAGCCTTATGGCCCATTGACTATTTCGCCCGGAGCAAAGGTTTTTCATTATGGCCAAGCAGTTTTTGAGGGAATGAAAGCCTATAAAGATGATGATGGAAAGGTATGGCTTTTTAGACCTGAGGAAAATTTTAACCGAATAAACAAGTCATCAAAAAGGATGGCAATTCCCGAATTTCCAAAAGATATATTTTTTGAGGCATTAACTGAACTTGTAAAAATTGACAAGGAATGGGTAAAAAAAGGATTGGGCAATTCACTGTACATTCGTCCTTTTGTTATGGCTACACAGGTTGGGGTCTCCGCGTCTCCTTCCACAGAATATAAATTTATGATTTTGATGTCGCCAGCGCAAGCTTATTATACGGGCGATGTGAAAGTAGAAATTGCAGAGCATTATAGCCGTTCCGCAAATGGCGGTGTGGGCGCTGCAAAAGCTGCGGGTAATTATGGCGCACAGTTTTTCCCAACAAATTTGGCCCGTGAAAAGGGTTTCCAACAGGTTATTTGGACTGATGCCAGCAAGCACGAATATTTAGAGGAAGCTGGCACCATGAACGTTTTTTTCCGTGTGAACGATACACTTTTAACAGCCCCAATTAGTGATAGAATTTTGGACGGGGTGACCCGAAAAAGCGTGATTGCCCTTGCCAAAAGAGACAATATAACGGTAGAAGAAAGACCTGTTTCGGTTTCAGAAATTGTGGAAGCCGCAAAGAATGGAAACCTTAAGGAAATATTTGGCGCTGGAACCGCTGCGGTAATAAGCCCGGTGAGCGCTTTTAGTTATCACGATACAGTTTATGATCTTGAACATCAAGATAACGGTTTTGCTATGCGGTTCAAAAAAGAACTGATGGATATTCAGCACAATCGTAGCGAAGATCCATTTGGATGGAGATATGAAGTTTTGTAAAAAAACTTAAACTCCAATACTTAAAATTCCAAATTTCAAAAACTTATCTTTTTGGAATTTGGAATTTTACTTTTCAAGGGTTTCCTTAATATTTGGCTTAAAATAATTCGGTCCTTTTAAAACCTTACCATCCTCACGGTAAATTGGTTTTCCATCCTCTCCCAATTTGCTCATATTGCTTCGTTGAATTTCGTTGAAAACTTCCTCAATTTTATGTTGCATTCCGTGCTCGATAATTGTCCCGCAGAGAATATAGAGCATGTCGCCCAAAGCATCGGCAACTTCCACCAAATCATTATTATTGGCAGCTTCAAGATATTCCTCATTTTCCTCGCGCATCAATTCATAGCGCAATAAATTCTTTTTTATTCCAAGATTGGCGGTTGGTGATTCTTTCATTCCGAGACCAAAAGCTTTGTGAAATTCAGAAACTGCGGCTATTTTATTCTTCATAATATAAGTTTAAGGTTGTAAATTTGCTTCGTAAAACTACAAATTTATGTTTACTACCGGCCAGTTGATTTTTGCTATTTTATTTTTTGTTGCTTTTGTGGGCATCCTAATTTATAGCTATCGTGGCGATAAGAAACTTCATAAAAAATATTATAAAGGGAGCCTTTGGATATTGTTGGGGTTTATTCTTTTTATCGTTTTTTTGCTGGCGATAAAAACATATATGAAAAATTAATTTCATTTCTCAAGATTACTCTTTTCTAGACCTTCAAAAATAAGTTTGACTTGAAGGTATCATCTTACCAATTCTAAAAATTTCTCCAAAACATTTTTCATAAGATGCAATATTAGTTCTGTTAATCTAAAATTTATCTCAATAAAGTTGATAATTTGCTTCAACTTTATATTTTAGCCAAAATTTTTAGAAATTAATACTAACCAACCAAAATTTAAAATTATGATTTTTAAAACAAAATTACTTTTTCCATTATTATTACTTATTTTTTCAATCTCCGTTTCTTGCGATAAGGAGGAAGACGAAATTTCTGGCTGTACAGACTCTTTAAGCTACAATTATAATCCTAGCGCTGTTTCTGACAATGGAACTTGTGAATATTACTACGGTGGTCGTGAGAAAGGTCAAATAGATGTTGGAGCAATAGTGGATTTAAACAATGAATACAATATTTATATAGATGGTGAATATATTGGCAGACTTACTTATTATTTCCCTAACGGACTAGAATGTGGAAACCCAGATGCGGTAGGCAGAATTTTTGATTCTGGATCCCATGTAATAAGGGCTGAAGGAAATGGTGGAAGTGAAATACGTGAAGGATTGGTAGTGTTGGATCCACAGGAATGCCTGGTAGTTTTGGTGGAAAATTTACCCATTATTGGCAACAATAAAGGGGATGTTAAATTTTGGGTAAATCAAGATTATGGTTGTGGATTAATAACTGTAAATTTGAATGGCGTGGGTTCTAGCACAATTAGCGGTTATTACAATGGTAGCCCAGATTGTATAGTAGATGGAGTTGGAGGGAACTTTAATGATCTTTTGCCAGGAATCTATAATTATTCAGCAAGTTGCCAAGGCTATAATTGGAACGGGTCAGTTACAATCACTCAAAATGGTTGTTTTAAGCTCCAGTTAGTTCTTTAAGTTTTTTTTTTAAAATTGTTTATAAAAAAAGCTCTTCGGATATTCGAAGAGCTTTTTTATTACTGTAAAATTTTTATTAATTAGTTGCAGGCAAATTGCTGTAGTTTTCAGAATAGAATAACATTTGTTCTGCAAATGTTTTTGGCTGCTCAATTGTGAAACTTTCAATCTCGCCGTTGTCATCCATCTTAGGCACAAGTACTGGATTTACAAATCCGCTGTAAGGCGCAGAAGTAAACTGTTTGTTGCGCTCCAAAATTTCTTTGTGAAGGGTTTGATCCACTTTTACACCGTAGGTTTCAACCAAATGTTCAACCGCTGCATAATCGCCTTCACTTTTAATGCGTTGTGTTTCGCGAAGCAATTCACCGAAAAGTTCGTGCAGTTTTTCATAATCGTTAATGTTATAATAGGTTTTTCCGTCACGTGTAATTTTTTCAATTACATTATCGGCTTTTCCTTTTTCAAAAACCCAAGCAGAAACCCATTGACGGTTACGCATATGCGCTTCTTCAACGTCATCACCTAAATTCAAACGAATCAATTGCGTCATCAAACCATTGCGAATGTAGCCGTCATAAGCTGCCATTCCCACTTTTTTCCAATCGTCAACCAAACCAAGTTCCTGTAATTTTGGGCTATATAAATAATAAAGTCCTACCAAATCTGCGCGACCTTCTTCCAAAGTAGAAGCGTAATTTTTAAGCGTTTCCTTCGTTTCGCCCACACCAGGATTTAATTGTCCGGAAGCGTGACCAATTACTTCGTGAAGCGCAGTGTGAAGTTTATCTGCAAGTTGGCCGTATTTTTCTTCAAGTTCAAGTTCGGTGGAATCGTTTACAAATTCCTTCAATCTGCCTGTGCTTCCTGCGTTGTTGTATGAATCAATAATATTTCCAAGGGAAACGGATTTACTGCCCACAGCTGCGCGAATCCAGTTTGCATTTGGAAGGTTTACCCCAATTGGCGTGCTTGGGGAAGCATCTCCGGCTTCGCCGGCAACGTTCACCACTTTATAGGTTACTCCCACTACATTTTTCTTTTTATGCTCTGGCATCAATGGAGAATTATCCTCAAACCATTGTGCATTTCCTGAAATAACAGACATTTTTTCAGACATATCAAAATCCTTTATTTGCACAACGGTTTCGTAAGAACCTCTGTAGCCCAATGGATCGTTATAAACTTCAATAAAACTGTTTATATAATCTATGTTTCCTTCGGTTGCACCAGTCCAAGCTACGTTATAGTCATCCCAAGTTTGAAGGTCGCCAGTTTTGTAGTATTGAATCAAAAGACCGATTGCATCTCCCTGTGCTTGGTTTTCGGCAACGCCTTGGGCTTTTTCAAGCCACTCTATTATTTTATCAATTGCAGGACCGTATAGCCCACCAGATTTGTAAACCAATTCTTTAAGCTGTCCATTTTCCTTAACCAATTTAGAATTCAAACCGTACGAAAGTGGTTTTTCAGGATTTGGAGATTTCATTTTTGCATAGAAATTTTCCACATCTTTATTGGTAACGTCCGGTCCGTAGAAATTTACTGCGCTCATAGCAACATTATCCACACCTTTTGCAAGATTCACTTTTTTGGAATCCTTATCGTTGAAGATTACCTCAAAAGCTTCTCCTTCCAAAGTGGTATTGGTATCGGTTAAAAGTTGTTTTAAATATTCCGAAGAAAAGTCCGGCTTCATTTTATCGTTGGAATAGTGATGGTGGATACCGTTGCTGAACCAAACTCTTTTCAGGTATGTTTCAAAATTTTTCCAATCTTCGGTAGTTTTATCACCTTTATAGTTTGTGTATATGTTTTCCAAAGCTTTTCGTATTGTAAGGTTGTAACGGTAGTTTTGGTCCCACATAATATCTCTTCCTGCCAATCCGGCTTGGGTAAGGTAGTACACAAGTTTTTGTTCTTTTAGTGAAAGTTTTTCCCAACCCGGAATTTGATAACGTAAAACCTTTACGTCGCCAAACTGCTCCACATTGTAATCAAATTCTGTGGAAGCTGCTGTTTCCACTTGGGCTACATCTTTTTCCTCCTTGTTTTCTTTACAGGAAAAAAAGAATAAACCAACCATTGCCATTGCAATAAAAAGGGTGTTCTTCATTTTAAGAAATTTTAGATTTTCGCAAATGTACTAAAATATTTTCCGCAATATTAAATGCGTTGAA
The DNA here is from genome assembly GCF_001641085.1 of Aequorivita soesokkakensis. Taxonomy (GTDB): domain Bacteria; phylum Bacteroidota; class Bacteroidia; order Flavobacteriales; family Flavobacteriaceae; genus Aequorivita; species Aequorivita soesokkakensis. The sequence goes on from NZ_LXIE01000004.1 coordinate 61,266, forward strand.
CTACAATGAGATTGCACATACTGATTTTCAAAAGCATCAATGAAATTTCCTTATCTTAGCAACACCAATTAACACCCCGCTAACACATGAAAATAATAAAATACTTACTCTTTCTTATTCTTCTTATAATTATTGGCAGCGCCATCTACTTCGGAACGAAGGAAGGAACCTACGATATTCAGGATTCCATGGTTATTCAAGCGCCGCCGGAAGTTGTTTTCAATAAGGTAAATGATTTTAAAAGTTGGGAAAAGTGGGGTCCTTGGAAAAAAGAAGACTCTACAATGACTTTTACCTATGCCGAAAAAACGGCGGGAGAAGGTGCGTCCTATTCCTGGGATGGCGATATGAGCGGTTCTATGACCACGACAAAAGTAATTCCAAATAAAGAAATTCAACAAGATTTAACCTTAGATACTCCAGGTGGGGAAAGACATCCGAAAGTGTATTGGACTTTTGAGGAAGTAGAAGGCGGAACCAAAGTAACTTGGGGAATGAAAGGCGAACATACCTTGATTGATAAAGCCTATTATTCTTTGAGCGGAATGGACTTTGATGCGGAAATGCACAAAATGTACAAAAGTGGTTTGGAAGGAATTGCTACCGAAGTAGCCGAAGACATGAAGCAATATTCCATAAACGTTGATGGTGTAACCCAATACGGCGGCGGCTATTATATGTACACAACTTCAGTAGCAAAACTGGACGAGCTCGACGAAAAAATGAAACCGATGATGGATGTGGTTATGGGCTTTATTGCGAAAAACAGCCTAAATATGGCCGGAAAGCCATTCACTATCTATAATGAAATTGACAACGCAAACGGAACGGTTATCTTTTCAACAGGCGTTCCTGTAAAAGAACAAGTAATTACACCCGAAGGAAGCCCCGTGGTTTGTGGGTTTATGGAGCCAGTATCGGCTGTAAAAATTTCATTAAAAGGAAATTATGACCATCTTCCCGAGGCTTATACAAAAGGAAGGCAATACATAGAAAAAAATGGCCACCAAATTGACCCAAACGGAAAAATGTTCGAGGTTTATATGACCGACCCAGAAACAACTCCAAATCCGGCAGCGTGGTTGACGGAAGTTTACATTCCTATAATTATAGCACCAGAACCCGTTGAAGAAGGCATTTAGATGAAACAATTAGCACTCGTTTTTATTGGTGGTGGTTTTGGAAGCACTCTTAGATATGGGTTTTCAAAATATTTGAATAATTATGAAACCGGTATTCCCTACGGTACATTTGCAGCGAATATTTTAGGGAGTTTATTGATAGGAATTATTCTCGGGATCGCCTTAAAAAATGAAACTCTTTCTGAAAATACCGTGCTGTTTTTGGCAACCGGTTTTTGCGGCGGGTTTACAACCTTCTCAACCTTTGCGTATGAAAACCACGTTTTTTTAAAAAGTGGCGACTTTATGTCTTTTGCGCTTTATACCATTGCAAGTTTTGTAGTGGGTTTTGCAATGGTTTTTTTGGGAATGTGGTTGGTCAAGATTCTTTAATGTTTCCCAAAATCTTTCACTCCCGCTTCAATTCTGATTAAAAGATCATTTTCCTTTGGCGGAATGGGGCAAGAAAAACGAGCACTATAGGCACAGTATGGATTATAGGCTTTGTTGAAATCTATATTAATTGTATTCCCTTCCGGAATACGTTGGTCCAAAAATCTGCCGCCTCCGTAGGAACCGTCCCCACTGGTTAAATCTGTAAACGGAAGGAACAAATAATCTTCATAACCCGGTTCATCGTATGGCTGTGTGCTTTTGAAAAGGTTCAGCACAAAATCCTTTCCTTCCAAAGAAAAATGGGCTTCGCCATATTTAACATATTCCGGAGTTCGCGAAGTGGTTGTTGGCATCAGAAAAGGTTTTTCATCTGGTGTGCGAATAAATTGCGCTTCAACAATAAATTTTTCAGTGATTGGGTAAAATTCCAAACCGTGAAAATCTTTAAAATCCTCAGGCTCCAAAATCGTGGTTTCGGGATTGCTGAATTCTTCATTCAGTTCTATTTGTGCGGCTTTGCTTTCAGAAATAAGAGCTTCGTCCTGCGCGGAAACAACAATACTTAAAAGCAAAAACGAAAGAAAAAATAAATTCTTCATGATTAGTTTTTAGTAAAAATAGAAAACAATTCCATACTTCATAATTATTTCTATTTTTGGGCAAAACAAAATTTTATGAAATTTAAATTTTTACTATTCACCCTTTTTGTTGCTATTGGCACCCAATTTTCAGTTGCACAACATATTAGACTTGACAAAAAGGAAATGTCGTTTTTAGCTTCTCAGCAAAAAGTAAATGTAATTTTTACTTATGAGGATCTTCATTTCAATGCCGATAATTTTACAGAGAGTGAATTTCTTGATTATATAAAGAAAAAAATAGAAGGAAAATTAAATCTGGAAGAAGCTTTGGATTGGGAACAAAAACATCTCACTGCCAAAGACTCTATTTATCCTAAAATTTTTGTTGCTTCATTAAATAATCGCATCAAAAATTATGACCATCCCATAGAATTTGTTTGGAATGATCCCTCCATAAAATATACAATGAAGGTTCAAACGGACTGGATGTATTTTGGTTACGACGCTGGAATAGCGCAACAACCTGCAAAAGCAAACCTTAAAATTTATTTTTATGAAACCTCAAATCCTGATACTATTATTTCACAAATTGATGTAGAAAGAGCCGAGGGTTTTGATGTTGTTGGTAATCTTTCATTTACTCCAAATGTTGGAATAACCTCAACGAATTGGGTGGAAGAATTTTTAAAAGCAAATGAAGATTATCCAAAACCGAGCCTTATCAGAATGGGGAATATGTATGACAAAGCGGCTGTTAGGTTTGGGATGACTTTAAAAAGAGTTTTGGATTAATAGTCAAAACCATGAAAATTAAATATCTGTTGCCATTTTTAATATTCTTTTTTGCATCTATAAGCCTTAATGCCCAATGGGTAAAATTTAATAAGAAAGAGCTCGCTTTTTTGAAAAATGTAGATACCGTTTCGGTTCATATAACATTTAATGATTTGCATTTCAATGCTGATAATTTGAACGAAAATGATTTTTTGGAACATATAACGCAAAAAATTAATAAACACCTAAACCATACGGAGGCAGAAAATTGGAAAGCGGAATATTATAATTCTAAAAGGGAATTTTGGCCAAAAGCTTTTGTAAATACTTTGAATGAAACCACTGCTCTTTATAAAAATGCTCCCGTATTTGTTTTGAATAAACCAAACGCTAAATATGAACTACGTGTAAATGCTTTTTGGATGTATTTTGGCTATCAGGCTATAGCACATACAGAGCCAGCAAAATTGCATCTTTCCATGGATTTAAGCGAAGTTGAATCAAAAAAAATTATTAGTAGTTTACGCATTAAAGAAACTCTCGGTTTAGTGGTTCCAAAACCGGAATTCCCAAAGGTTAGTTTGAAAAGTATGGAAAATGCTTTTGAAAGAGCTGCTGAAAATTTAGGCTTATCGCTAAAAAAAGTTGTTAAGTAACAAGTATTTTTCACTACATTTGGTTTCAAATTAAAGAAAAATGAAAAATAGAACATACACCAGTCAACCAACCCAGGTCATTTCTAAAAAGAAATGTCGGCGATGTATGTATTGATTATATAGAAATAAATTTATTCAATATAAAAACGTCCCGGCCAAAACCGGGACGTTTTACTTTTATACCACCAACCAACGATGAAAAAAATTTACACCAATTATTTAGCAAACTTTCGGGGTCTCTCCCGGGAAATTTGGCTATTGTCTTTGGTGACCTTCATCAATCGTGCTGGGGCAATGGTAATTCCATTTTTGTCACTATACCTTATAAATGTTGAAGGATTCAGTTTACCGCAAGTGGGCTGGATTATGTCTTGCTTTGGGCTGGGGTCATTATTTGGAACTTTTATTGGAGGCAGATTAACAGATTCCATTGGTTTTTACAAAGTTATTCTCGTCAGTCTTTTTATGGGGGGTGTGGGTTTTATTTTGTTGCAATTCATAAATACTTTTTACGGATTTTGTATTGGCATATTTTTATTGACATTAATGGCAGATGCCGGCCGGCCGGCCATTTTTGTTGCGGCTGATGCGTATAGTAAGCCAGGAAATATAACCCGAAGTATTGCTTTGATACGGCTGGCAATAAATTTGGGATTCTCAATAGGTCCATTGATTGGGGGATTGATTATTGCAAATATTAATTATACTTCCCTTTTTTGGATTGATGGACTTACATGCATGATTGCATCTTTAGGGGTGTTCCTGCTATTAAAACCTAAAAAACAAAAAGACCCACTACTTGAAAAGCTCATTATAATAAAAGAAGGAGTACCGCCATATTTAAACAAGCTTTTTATGGTTTTTTTCATAATTATGGTGGCGTACAGTCTTGCGTTTGTTCAATATTTTTCGGTGATGCCAGTGTATTATGAAAAAGTACATTTTCTTTCAGAAGATGTTATAGGGTGGCTTTTGTTTATAAACGGAGCAACGATTGTTCTTTTTGAAATGCCTTTGATTGCTTGGTTGGACCGAAAAAAAATATCAAAAACCATGGCAACATTTTGGGGTATTTTCTTTTTGGGCCTCAGTTTTCTTGTTTTGAATCTTTCAAGTTGGGGCGGTGTGCTAATAATCGCTATGTTTCTTATGACTTTGGGAGAAATGATTGGATTTCCATTTTCAAATGCACTTGCTCTGGAAATGTCACCCAAGGGAAGAAAAGGTAGCTATATGGCATTGTACAGTATGAGTTTCAGTTTTGCGCATTTAATTGGGCATAACGGCGGAATGAATATGGTTAATAGTTTTGGGTATTTTAATACCTGGACAATCTTTTCCATTTTCCTTCTTTTATTGGCGTTGCTAACTATTTGGCTGTATTTTTTATTGAAGAAATCTGAAACAAAAAATATTTAAATCTAACTTTTAATACTGGGCTTTTTATTGTTATTCCTTTTTTTCCTGCTTATAATAACGGCATCGAGACAGGAAATCATTAGTGCTATTCCAGCGAAAAGACAAATTATTCTAATAGCGGTGTCTCCTGGGAATTCCAAACCTGTAAATCCTAAAAGTGCTGAAGAGATTGTTATTATCAAAAAATGTATGGTATAGTTTTTCATGGCTATTTATTTTAGAATTTTTTTCCATTTAAAGATAACTCCAACTAAAATTTTAAACTCTTAAAAAGAAACCAATTACCAGATTTTTAACATTGCAAAAATTATTTCAAAGGCTTTAAATCATTGTTTTTAACTACGTGTGAAAGCACAATCTGTGTCTTGGTTTCACCATAAACAATTAACTGGTCAATAAATGTTTCCAGATGCTTTTGGTTTTTAAGAACTACTTCCATCACAATATTTTCGTTTCCAGTGATACGGTAACAATTTAAAACTTCATCGTAGGTTTTTACGATTTCAAGAAAGGGCTTTAGTTTTCCCATAAAAGCTCGAAGTGTAATGATGGCCTTAAACTGATATCCAGCTTCAAAAGGTGAAACAACCGTAAAGTAACCATTGATAACACCGGAATCTTCCATCTTTTTTATGCGCTCTGAAACGGCAGGTGAACTAATGCCTACTTGCCTTCCAATCTCTGTATTGGGTTGTCGTGCGTTTTTCTGAAGACAATTCAGTATTTTCCAATTTAAAGTATCTATGCTCATATTAAAGTTAAAAAATAAAATTAACGTATTATTTAAAGCAAATATATCAATTTACTTTAAAGTATATTGTGCAAAACCAATGCTTCTGAGTAAATTTGATACGCTTTAAAAAAAGAAAAGAAAAATGTCGCCCCACTCTTTCGGAAACAATCCGCATTCGCCTTTATATAAAAAGGCCCAGGAAATATTTACATTATCCAGACATATTTCCTTTTATTTAAGTCACGATTTAGCCTATCTTCAAAGAAATGGCAAAGAAGACACGAACATATATTTTACGGGCGATATTGTGCAACAATCCGTTTCGCTTGCACCACAAATACTAAAAGCGGAAAGCCAATCTTTTTCTGAAGAAAAACACAAGTATGCCGCATCAGTTATGCGCCTGTCAAACCTGCTTTATAAAAATTGTGAACGATTAGAAAAGGTTAACAGCAACGGGAAGGATTTTCTGCCATTGCTTCGCAAAGAGCTTAAAAAATTTAGAAAACTTCAACACACCTGGAGGTTAACACTCTAAATTTCAAAACTGTAATCTCTTAAAATTCAAGTCCATTTATTTAAAATTCTTCAACCGATTTTTACATATTTCTTCTATATTGTCCGCCTACTTCAAAAAGCGCTTCCGTTATCTGTCCCAAAGAACAAACTTTAGTCGCTTCCATTAATTGTTCAAACATATTTTCATTATGAATGGCCGCAGCCTTTACTTTTTCTATTGAGGCCGTCGCGCTCTCTGTATATATTTTATGAAGGTTTTTTAATGTTTCAATCTGTACCATTTTTTCCTCTTCCGTAGCTCGGATAACCTCCGCTGGAAGAACCGTTGGGGAACCTTTACTGCTTAAAAAGGTATTTACGCCAATAATCGGGAAATCACCGTTATGTTTTAAAGTTTCATAATAAAGACTCTCTTCCTGAATCTTACTGCGCTGGTACATTGTTTCCATAGCGCCCAAAACCCCACCGCGTTCAGTAATGCTATCAAATTCTTTCAAAACCGCCTCTTCAACAAGATCGGTTAATTCTTCGATGATGAAAGAACCTTGAATTGGATTTTCGTTTTTTGCGAGTCCCAACTCTTTATTTATAATCAATTGAATGGCCATGGCACGGCGAACACTTTCCTCTGTTGGGGTTGTGATAGCTTCATCATAAGCATTTGTATGTAAGGAATTGCAATTGTCATAAATTGCATACAATGCTTGAAGCGTAGTTCGAATGTCGTTAAAATCAATTTCCTGGGCATGCAGGGAACGCCCTGATGTTTGAATATGATATTTTAGCATTTGCGCTCTTGGGTTTGCACCGTATTTTTCCTTTAGTGCCTTCGCCCATATTTTACGGGCAACACGACCAATTACTGCATATTCCGGATCAATTCCATTACTGAAGAAAAAAGAAAGGTTTGGTCCAAATTCATTGATGTCCATACCACGACTCAAGTAATATTCCACATAAGTGAAACCGTTTGAAAGCGTAAAAGCCAATTGGGTGATTGGGTTTGCACCAGCTTCTGCAATGTGATAACCACTAATAGAAACAGAGTAAAAATTTCGAACTTTTTTCTCAATAAAATATTCCTGCACATCCCCCATCAATCGAAGCGCAAATTCTGTAGAAAATATACAAGTATTCTGTGCTTGGTCTTCCTTTAAAATATCAGCTTGTACGGTACCGCGAACTTGTTGAAGGGTTTCAAATTTAATTTTATTATAAACTTCAGCCTCCAAAACTTGGTCGCCGGTTACGCCAAGCAGCATCAGCCCTAATCCGTTGTTACTTTCTGGAAGATCGCCGTGATATTTTGGGCGTTCAATTCCTTTTTCTTTATAAATTTTGTTGATTTTCTTTTCAACTTCACTTTCCAAACCATTTTCCAAAATATACTTTTCGCAATTTTGATCAATAGCAGCATTCATAAAAAAGCCAAGCAACATAGGCGCCGGACCATTAATGGTCATACTTACCGAAGTCATTGGGTGGCTTAAGTCAAAACCTGAATAAAGTTTTTTGGCATCATCAAGGCAACAGATAGAAACGCCTGCGTTCCCTATTTTTCCATAAATGTCGGGACGTAGATCTGGATCGTTTCCGTATAGTGTTACGCTATCAAAAGCCGTGGAAAGCCTCTTTGCCGGAAGCCCTAAACTTACATAATGAAAACGCCGATTTGTTCTTTCAGGCCCACCTTCTCCAGCAAACATTCGCGCAGGATCTTCGCCCGTTCTTTTGAAAGGATAAAGCCCCGAAGTATAGGGAAACTCCCCTGGAACATTCTCTTGAAGTGTCCATTTTAAAATATCACCCCAAGCTTGATATTTGGGCAATGCTACTTTTGGTATTTGGGTGTGGGAAAGCGACTCGGTATGGGTATCAATATTTATTTCCTTTCCACGTACCTTAAAGGTGTAAATCGGGTTTTTGTATTTATTCAGTTTATCTCCCCAAGCTGTAATTATTTCCCAATTATAGGGATCTAAATTTAGTTTTTCACGATCAAATTCAGCGAGCAGAAGCTTTAATAAATCCTTGTTTTTTTCTGAAGCAGAAATTGATTCGGAAACAATTCCCGCTTTATCGAGTTGTGGCATTTTCCCAGAAATGGATTCGATGGTTTTGAAAATTCCATAAAGCCGTTGTGCTACTTCCCCTTGCTCAGCAGCCTTTTTATCGTAAGCTCTGTTGTTTTCCGAAATTTCTGAAAGATAGCGCGTTCGCGAAGGCGGGATCACAAAAACCTTTTCTTCCATTTCTTCCGAAACATGGAAATCACTTTTAAGATCTGCTTCAGTTTTTTCAACAATCCCATTCATTACCGCCTTATAGAGTTTGTTCATTCCCGGGTCGTTGAACTGTGAAGCTATAGTACCATAAACAGGGAGTTCATCTTGAGGTGTTTCCCAAAGTTGATGGTTGCGCACATATTGTTTTTTTACATCACGGAGCGCATCGAGCGAACCGCGTTTATCAAATTTATTAATTGCCACAAGATCGGCGAAATCCAGCATATCAATCTTTTCAAGCTGTGTGGCTGCGCCAAATTCAGGTGTCATTACATATAATGAAACATCACTGTGTTCAAGAATTTCGGTATCGCTCTGCCCTATTCCGGAAGTTTCAAGGATAATCAAATCATATTCCGCAGCTTTTAAAACCTCAATAGCTTCCGAAACATATTTTGAAAGTGCCAGATTGCTTTGGCGCGTTGCCAAGCTTCGCATATAAACTCTTGGCGAATTTATTGCATTCATTCGAATTCTATCGCCCAACAAAGCGCCTCCGGTTTTCCTTTTGGAAGGATCTACGGAAACAATTCCAATTGTCTTCTTCGGAAAATCTATTAAAAATCTTCGCACCAATTCATCAACCAATGATGACTTTCCAGCACCTCCGGTTCCCGTAATTCCCAAAACTGGCGTTTTTACCTTTTCGTTTTTGATATGGATTTTCTGAAGCGTTTCCTTTGCAACCTCGGGAAAATTTTCGGCAGAAGAAATAATTCGCGCAATGGCACCCATTTCCTTATTAGGTAATTTTGAAAGTTCACCATTTAATGTATCACCTATCGCAAAATCAGATTGCTCCACTAAATCGTTTATCATTCCCTGCAGCCCCATTTCACGTCCATCATCCGGAGCATATATTCTAGTAATGCCATAATCCATTAATTCCTTAATTTCAGAAGGAAGGATAACGCCGCCACCGCCGCCAAATATCTTTATGTGTCCCGCTCCTTTTTCCTGCAACAAGTCATACATATATTTAAAATACTCATTGTGGCCACCTTGATAGGAAGTCATAGCTATTGCGTTTGCATCTTCCTGAATGGCAGTATTAACAACTTCTTCCACACTGCGATCGTGGCCAAGGTGGATAACCTCTACTCCGGTAGATTGGATAATACGGCGCATAATATTTATTGCGGCATCGTGCCCATCAAAAAGAGAAGCAGCCGTAACAATACGTACTTTATGTTTTGGTTTATAGGGAGTTATTTGTCGCATGGAATATTTCTTAAAATAATAAAACGCAAATTTAAGGAAAAGCTAACGAACATAATGCTTTAAGTGGAGAAGGATGTAAAAAATATTTTATTTAGAGCCTTGCTTTTTTTTATAATTTTTGTATATTGCACACTCAATATTAAACAATTAAAAATTTAACATTATGAAAAAAATTTACTTATTAGCTTTTGCTCTAGGAGCTTTTACTTTTTCTGCAAACGCACAATTAATTGACGACGATATGGAAGGTTACACTCCAGGTCCAGTACATGAAGACCATTGGTCTAGCTGGAGTGGTGCTGCAGGTCCAGAAGACATGGTGATTACTACTGACCAAGCTTTCAGCGGTGGACAGTCTGGATACATCGGTGACGATGGTGTTCAAGATGCAATGCTTTTATTAGGAAACCAAACTTCTGGAACTTATACTTTAGATTGGTATATGTATATACCTGGTGGAAAAACTGGATACTATAATGTACAAGAAGATGAAGACACTGGTGCTACTGGAGGTATTTGGGCAATCAACGTTCACTTTAACTTGGATAACTTAACTCCAGGTACTGGATATGTTGTTGATGATGCAAACCCTGCAAACATTGTTTCTACATTTTCTTACCCAGAAAACTTTTGGTTCCAAATCAGTCACGTAATTAATCTTGACACAGATACTGTTGTAATGTCTATTGACGGAACTGAAATCTATAATGGACCTTTCTATTCTGGTGGTAACTTAGGAGGAATTGACTTCTTTTCTATTGACGCAAACAATCAGTACTATATTGACGATGTAGTTTTCTCTAGTGCTGCTGGAGTTGAAGATTTCTCTGCTGATTCTTTTAGAGTATATCCTAATCCAGTAAAAGATGTATTGAACATCAGTACTAAAACAGCTGTTGACAATATTGAAGTTTACGATGTATTGGGCAAAAGAGTACTTTCAGTACAACCTGATGTAATTTCTCCAAAAATCAACATGAGCGGTCTTGCTTCTGGTGCTTATATGGTAAAAGTTACTATAGGTAATGCTTCTAAAACTGTGAAAATTATTAAATAATAATTTAAAGTTTTTTTATCAAAAGACCCTTCATTAATGAAGGGTCTTTTTTTATATTTGAAATTCATTTAATCCAAACCTATGTTACTTAAAAAAATCTTTCTTTTCTGTTCTTTATTTATTTTGATTTCTTGTGCTGAATTGCAACAAGTAGTAAACACCCTTCCCAACCAAACAGGAATTGGCACAGACACAACAATGATTGCAAATGGCTTACGGCAAGCATTGGATTTCGGAATAGACAAACAAGTAACAAAGCTTACCCAAACAGATGGTTTTTACAAAAATCAATTGGTAAAAATATTATTGCCCCAAGAATTACAGAAAGTGGATCAAACATTAAGAGATATTGGATTAGGGAGTTTAGCTGATGAAGGGCTAAAAGTACTTAACAGAGCAGCTGAAGATGCCGTAAAAGAAGCTACTCCAATTTTTGTAACTGCCGTGAAAGACATTACTTTCAATGATGCAAAAAATATACTTTTAGGTCCAGACAATGCAGCAACAAACTATTTGCAACAACGCACCAATTCTGCCTTATATTCAAAATTTAATCCCGTTATTAAAAATTCTTTTTCAAAAGTAGGTGCGGACCAAATTTGGAGCAACATCATTACTAAATATAACTCCGTGCCATTTGTTACTAAAGTGAATCCAGATCTTACAGATTATGTAACAAACCAAGCTCTCAATGGAGTTTTTAAAATGATAAGCGTTGAGGAGAAAGATATCAGAAACAATATTTCAGCAAGAACCACAACACTTTTAAGGCAAGTATTTGCATTACAGGATTAATTTCCGTGACTTTTTAACTAAAATCGTAACAATCTATTCTAATTTATGATACTCTTAACCATGCATTAATAATTACTTTTCTTAATTGAAATTATCTTTGTTTTATTAAGAAAAGCGCAATGTTCAGTTGGTTCAAAAAAAAATCTAAAGTAGAAAAGTTAAAAGAAAGGTATACTCTTTTAATGAAAAAATCCTATGATACTGCATTGAAGGATGTAGAAAAAAGTGAAAAAGTACACCATCAAGCAGACAAACTTTTTCAGGAAATAAAATATCTTACATTTCAACAAGGCGATAAATAAAACTATTTTCCATCTTTATGAAATGTTTTAAAATATTCCATTGAACGCATAAAACGGGAACCATACCAACTAAAATATTCTCCATCTGCAAGCTTAACTTCAGCTTCCAGTTTTTCACTCAATTTCAAGACATCACTATTTCTGAAAGGATAAGGTTCTGTGGAAAGGAGAACTAAATCGGCCTTGTTAAATTCTTTTTCCCTTATTTCAGGATAGCGAGTTGTTTCAGAATCAAGAATATTTTCAAAATTATTCGCCTGAAGAAGCGCGTCAATAAAAGTATTCTTTCCCGCCGCCATATAAGGGTCTTTCCATATAATATATAAAACTTTCCTTTTGGGGAAATTTTGGGTGATTGTCCTTAACTCGGAAAACTTCTTTTTAATGTTTGAAGTTATTTCTGATGCTTTCTTAGCTACATTGAAAATTTCTCCCAATTGTGTAATTAGCAAAATACTTTCATCAATCGTCCTTACATCACTGATCCAAACGGGTGCTATTTTTTCAAGTTCAAGCACCATTTTTTCAGTGTTTTCTTCTTTATTGCAAATAATAATATCTGGATTGAGGGATTTTATTTTGTTGTAATTCACTTTTTTAGTCCCGCCAACAATCATTTTTTCTTTTTTCAAATCTGCTGGATGCACACAAAATTTAGTGATGCCCACAATATTTTCGCGCAAACCAAGATCTACCAATAATTCGGTTTGGGAAGGAACAAGCGATATTATTCTTGAAGGAGTTTTTTTAAGAAATACTTTTCTATTTAATTGATCAACGAATTCCATCAATTATAGTATTCATTTCCTGTTGCATTTTTTTTGCCTCTCGGGCGGCGGCGGCGGCAAAATCAATATCATTTGAAGCATAAATAATTCCGCGTGAAGAATTCACGAGCAGGCCAATATTTTCGGAAAGACCGTATTTACAGACCTCTTTAAGGCTTCCGCCTTGCGCGCCAACTCCGGGAACCAGCAAAAAACTATTAGGGAGATTCTTTCGTATTTCTTCAAAATATTCAGCTTTTGTAGCGCCAACCACATACATTAAGTTTTCGCTATTTTTCCAATCTTTTGAAGTTTTCAATACGTGTTTATAAAGCTCTTCGTCTCCAACTTTTTTAGTTTGAAAATCAAAAGCACCTTCGTTTGAAGTTAAGGCTAAAAGAATAGTGTGTTTATTTTCAAAAGCGAGAAAAGGCTCTACGGAATCTTTCCCCATATATGGAGCAACCGTTATTGAATCAAATCCCAAATCCTCAAAAAAAGCTTTCGCGTAACGGCTTGAAGTATTGCCAATATCGCCGCGTTTTGCATCAGCGATAGTGAAAATTTCAGGGTAGTTTTCGTTTAAATATTTTATTGTTTTTTCCAGCGATTGCCAACCCTTTAAACCATAAGCTTCATAAAAAGCTGTATTTGGTTTGTAGGCAACCGCATATTGATGGGTTGCGTCAATAATAGCTTTGTTGAAGGAAAATATTGGATCTTCTTCTTTTAAAAGAAATACGGGAATTTTTTCAAGGTCAACATCTAGGCCAACACAAAGAAAGGAGTTCTTCTTTTTTATTTCTGAAATTAAACTTTCTGTAGTCATACTTTAGATTTCAGAAGATTATTGTTAAAAGGTTTCACCTGTTTCCTTCAGTTTTTCTGTATTGCTAACCAACTGAAGTTCGTCAATTATTTCTTGAACATCGCCGTTCATAATATTCCCAAGATTGTACAAGGTAAGATTTATACGGTGATCTGTAACGCGGCCTTGTGGATAGTTATAGGTTCTAATTTTCGCACTTCTATCACCACTCGTCACCATTGATCCACGTTTTAAGGCATCTTCTGCTTGCTTTTTTGCCAACTCAAGATCATACAAACGAGAGCGCAATACCCTAAAAGCCTTTTCTTTATTTTTATGCTGTGATTTTTGGTCTTGGCATTGTGCAACAATTCCCGTTGGAACGTGTGTTAAACGCACCGCAGAATAGGTTGTGTTTACGGATTGCCCTCCCGGACCCGAGGAACAAAAGAAATCTACACGAACATCTTTTGGATTTACTTCAATATCAAATTCTTCAGCTTCAGGAAAAACCATAACGGTTGCCGCACTTGTGTGAACACGCCCTTGTGTTTCAGTCTGTGGAACACGTTGCACACGGTGAACGCCAGCTTCAAATTTAAGGGTACCATAAACGTCTTCCCCTTCAATTTCTATCTGTACTTCTTTAAAACCACCGCTGGTTCCTTCATTAAAATCAATAACATTGGTTTTCCAACCCTTGCCTTCACAGTATTTTGTGTACATTCTGAACAGGTCTCCTGCAAAAATACTTGCTTCATCACCACCCGTTCCAGCTCTAATTTCCATTACGGCGTTTTTGGCATCTTCGGGATCTTTCGGAACCAATAAAAATTTAATTTCTTCCTCTAGTTTTGGCAAACGGGCTTTCGCTTCATCCAATTGTAGCTTGGCCATTTCCACCATCTCGGTATCAATTCCGTCAGAAATTATTTCTTCAGCCTCGGTAATATTATCGGTAAGCTCCAAAAATTCTGAGCGTTTATCCATCAAAATCCTTAAGTCTTTGTATTCTTTATTCAACTGAATGTAGCGTTTTTGATCGCTAATAACATCTGGTTGAATAATAAGGTCGCTCACCTCGTCAAAACGTTGTTTTATTATTTGAAGCCTGTCTAACATATGGATTTTATAATGGGTGCAAATTTACAATTTTTTAGCTGAATCAAAACTATAGAAATACGCATCTATTTAGAAAAAGAGCAATGTAGAAAAAGATTGATTTCTGATTTTTTAAGAGTAGGCTGGCTTTAAGTTTCTTGCCGGTTTTAAGTCAAGAAATGAAAAGTGAACAATCACACAGAGACTGAGCACCAGAAAAATTCTTGCCAAATACACAAACAAAACTCCATCAGCAAGATTGTAGTACGCTATTCCCCTAAATATTTCGGCAAAAATTATCAAAAAAATTAAAAGCGTAAAAGCCATGGATTGTGGGTTGTTGTAATAATGATTATAAAATAATGCTAAAAACCCAAGTAAAATTCCACAGCAAGCACATAAAAGCATAAAAATGTACTGCGTTGTATTTAGTGTCATTTCTTTCATTAATTCAACTAATTGAAAAAATAAATATCCATTAACAAAAACCATAACAATGAAAAGTAGTGTAAAGGTTTTGGTTATTTTTTTTAAGGTAAATTTTGGAAGTATATAGAAAAAAAGTGCTGAAAATGCAATGAAGTTTAAAATCATAGAAAGGCTCGCCATAATTCCATTTTCATACCAAACCGTTGTAATACTTGAAGCGCCATAAAAAAAGAGAAAACCAACAATCCATTTTTGGATTTTTTTCCCATGAGCCACAAATAAATATATTAGCGCGGTATAGCATATAATTCCACGCAACAAACGAAACAAAAAATAATTTTGAAAATAGTGGATTGCTATGCTCAAGCAGATAAAAAAAACTGCCATAATTGCCAAGCCCATCTTGTAATTTTTGAAGAAAATTTTCTCTGACATCCGCTTTTGACGATTTGAAAATAAAATGTAATTAGCTCAAAATCATCTGCGAATATAGCTGAAAATATCAATATACAAATTCGCCCATTGCTGTTTTTACAGTTAGCTTTTTGGAAGTGGCAGCTTCTACCCTACCTATAATTTGTGCATTTACATTAAATGATTTCGAAATTTTTATAATGGCCGCTGCTATTTTCTCGGGAACATAGAGTTCCATTCTGTGGCCCATATTGAAAACTTGATACATTTCTTTCCAATCTGTTTTACTTTCAGATTGAATAAGTTTAAAAAGTGGGGGCACGTCAAACATATTATCTTTAATTATATGAAGATTCTCTACAAAGTGAAGAATCTTTGTTTGGGCGCCACCGCTGCAATGCACCATTCCGTGGATTTCCTTGTTGCTGAATTGAGTTAAAATTTCTTTTATGATTGGAGCATATGTGCGCGTAGGTGAAAGCACTAATTTTCCAGCATTCAATGGGGAATCCGCAACTGCGTCCGTCAATTTTTTTGAACCTGAATAAACAAGCTCACTTGGGACTGAGGCATCAAAACTTTCAGGATATTTTTTGGCCAAATAGTTATCAAAAACATCGTGCCGTGCAGAGGTTAAACCATTGCTGCCCATACCACCGTTATACTCTTTTTCATAAGAAGCCTGACCGAAGGAGGCCAACCCAACTATCACATCTCCGGGTTTAATATTTGCATTGTCAACAACCTCGCTTCGCTTCATTCGGGCGGTTACGGTTGAATCAACAATAATAGTACGGACAAGATCTCCAACATCTGCTGTTTCACCCCCTGTAGAATTTATAACAATTCCATATTGTTTCATTTCGGCTATCAATTCTTCCGTACCATTTATGATTGCTGAAATAACTTCTCCTGGAATCAGATTTTTATTTCTTCCAATGGTAGATGAAAGCATTATATTATCAACAGCACCCACGCAAAGCAGATCGTCAATGTTCATTATGAGGGCATCTTGGGCAATACCTTTCCATACAGAAACATCACCTGTTTCTTTCCAATAAGTATAGGCCAATGAAGATTTGGTACCAGCACCGTCTGCGTGCATTATCAAGCAATAATCTTTATTATTGGTGAGGTAATCGGGAACAATTTTGCAGAATGCTTTTGGAAAAAGGCCTTTATCTACATTTTTGATGGCATTGTGCACATCTTCCTTACCTGCAGACACGCCCCTTTGTGCATACCTTTTTGAAATCTCTTTGCTCATGGACTGAATATTATGTTTGCAAAAGTACGGATTAAAAAAAAGCCCACAAAGGTGGGCTTTCAGGGTTTTGAAATTTATTTGGTTATTCCCAATCGGGCATAAAGGCATCCGTATAAAGTAATTCTCTGGTTTCTTCTTCACCTATCTCAAGTGAATAAACGTCTTTTTGGGAAATACCATCGTTAGAAGTATTTGTATAAATCACAAAGGCTTCGTTTGGTGAAAATTTACAATCTAAATCGTTGGTTCCATTTGGTTTTTCAGCTGAAATATCTGTGGTGGTGCCGTCAGTTATATCATACATAAATATTCTTGAATCCAGCCTTCTATAATCAGAGCTCTGAAACTCAGAAACGTCATATGAATAAATTATTTTTTTATTTGTAACTGAAATATCCAATCCACTGGCCGCTCCAGAAACACCCGAAATTAGTGTGTCAATAACAGTTCCATTAAAACGGATGGTGAATATTTTTATATTATAGCCGTTTAAATCATTTGTTTTCAAAACAATAAAATCGTTGTTACCGCTAATTCCTATTTCAGAAATTAAAGAACCATCTGGTGTTTGGTAAATAAGTTGAATACCTTGTCCATTTGGCCTAATTCTATAGAGTTTGTCCAAACTTGGAAAGTAGATTTTGTCACTTGTAGGCGGCCAAGCAATATTTATTTCATTCAAATTGAAACCATTGGGCTGAATGTTTGTAGTAACCTTAACTTTATCTGTTCCATCACGCTTCATGGTATAAATATCAGCTTGGGCACCTGTAGTTTGAAGATAAGCTATTCTATTTGCAGCAACATTTCTTCTTGGGCGATAGCTATTTGTGTTTTCAGAAGTAAGTTGAAATTCATTTCCATCTTCATCTGCGGAAAAAATTACGTTGTTACCGTTTATATTTCTAACAAACAAAAATCTATTTTCCACTGGCGCAGTCATTACTTTAAAAGTTCCAACTGTACTTAAAACCGCTGGATTATATTCATCTTTCGCGGAAACTTGCCAAAAATATTGTGCGCCAAGCATTAAATCAGAATATGTGAAAGTAGGTTCTGTAATATCCTCAAAAAGCAAAACATCCTCATTTTGATCGTTTCTCAATTCTAGGGTATAAGTTATTGGATCTTCTTCTGGGTCGGTAGATTCCCACTCAAAGACAACTTCTGTACTTTCCAAAACTTCGTTTTCTGCAGGGCTGGTTAATTCTGGAGCTGTTGGCGGCCTGTTATTTGCTGTAGAAATTTGCATTTCAAAAATAACGTTTACGGCTAAGTTTGTTACCACTGTGGCCGGTTCAAAAGTAGCGAGATAACCATCTAAACGGGCTCCTACTGAATATTCACCGACGGGAACGTTTTCAATTTTGAAATTACCTTTATTGTCAGAAAAAACGGTACTTGTAAATGGATTTGTTGATATCCTTACATTCTCCAAAGGCGCATTGGTTCCTTCCATTACCACTTTTCCTTTAATGGTGCCAAAATCATTTTCACTAATTCTATCCTCATTACAAGAAACTAAAAGAATCAAGAAAATACCCAATAACTTTATATATGTTAAACTTCCTTTCATCATCGTTCGTTTATTGATTAGTTTTAAATTTAGATTTTACAGACCCAAAATGGTAATTTAGGCCCAGACTGAATGTGTAATAATAATCGTCTCTTCTGCCGTGTGGTAAATTGTCAATTTTATCTGAAAAGGTTACATTCCATTCGCCATTTAATTCAAACGAAATCCTGTCTGACACATCATATTCCAAACCGGCGCCCAATTTCAAGTTAAAGAAACTGTCCCAACGCTGCAGATAAAGCAAAGGGCTATCGTCCGCAAAAAGTAAAATACCAGGAGCAGCATAAAAAAGCGGTGAAAGCCTGTCATGTGGAAGCATATTGTATTCAACCTTTATACTCTCGCTCACCCACCAATGGTTGGTTTTAGGAGAAGAATTTAATCTAAAAATTTGAAAATCTGAACCTACACTTAGCTCTGGAATTATACGGTATTTGTAACCCAAGCCTGCTTTATAATCCAATATACCGGTGGTATAATCACCGTCAACCAAAGCCATTCCAAAATTAATATTTGCAGTATTTCTATAATCATTTTTTAAGAATCTTCTTTCATAAAGTCCAGTAGATTCTTCCACTTCCTTTTCGAGTAAGTATTCATCAACAATTTCTTTATTTTTTTCTTCACCTTCAGCTGTGGACCATAATTTATCTTTTATTCCTTCCACTATAAGCACTTCTACAGATTTTTCAATAGCCTCCTGTACAGCCATCTGTGCAGGTTCGTTTTTTGTGAATCCTGTTTCCACCTCAAGTAATCTCTCAAAATTAACGTAACGAAAAAGGCTTACATCAACGGCTTGTGACAAAATTGTTTTTGAAACATACACAGTTTTTAGAACTTCGCCCGTAGATGTTGATACGGCTCTTAAATAAACAGTTATTCTATCCTGCCTATACTGTGTAGATCCACCTACGCCAAAATAACGTGCCCCAGCACCTCCAGTCATGATATTGGAATCATAGGAAACTACGCCGCCTTCCAATAAAATTCCAGCAAATAAAAGTGGTGATAACCTTGTTGGGCTATTATCATCGGGCTTTTTATATTCTTCACGAGTACTTCTAATGATATTTCGTTCGTTTAAAAGATTGTTCAAATTTTCTCTTTCTATAGGTCTGAACCATTTGGAATCTTGCAGAGCCTTTATGAGTATTGTGGTCGCTCCTTGCGTTATTGCGGTACTGAACGTGCTTCCTGCCTCAATACTTTTATATTGCCCCGTTTGGTCCTTAAAGTTATAAACGCCCGCTATAATTGGTTCAGCGGGATCTGGCAGTGTATAAAGTTTTTTTGTTTGCTTTGTTGTTTCACCTATACGAGCTTCTTGATTCCCTACTGGTTGGTTGAAGTAGGCACCACAACTTACCAATAGAAAAGAGGCAAATACAATACATAACTTTGTAAGTGTATTATTCATAATATTTTTAATTTGGGATAATAATCTGGCTCGCTTCTCCAGTAATAATGTTCAAAACATTGATAACCAGTCCCGCTGTTGATTCAAATACTTCATATTCAAAATTTCCTTCGGTGGATGTTCCAAGAGGGGGAGTATTATTTTGACCGAATTGATTTCCAAATTGACCATCCAAATTACTAGTTAAATCAGTCAAGCCTTCAAATCCAGCCAGACCCGTATCATCATCAAATGAATTTTGTGCGTTGGCAGAGTTCAAAAGCCAGGTATAATTAAAAGGATCTCCTCCAAAAGCTGGATTTACTGGTGTATAAACTAATTGTTGGGCAAAGCCGTATGAGGAAACTATTAAAAAAAGAAGTGTAATAATAGGTTTCATTTGGTTGTAATTTTAATTGTTAATCTATATAATTTGAAGGGGAAGCTCCTCAAATTTAAGTAAATATTTCCATCTTTTTGCTTTTTCAAAACGATAGCTTGCTTAAAATACATTCAAGAAATTAATAATATTTTTTCAAATTTTTATTTTGCTTATACTTTTGAAGATACCAATAGACTGTTCTAATGGAAGTTTCAGACATTTTTTTTAAATATTCATTTTGCGGTGTTACAAAAAATTCAACCACCTTTTCATTGGCCACATAAATTTCAATTTTTGTATTGTTGTTTAGCGCCAGAACTTCCTTAACGGTAACTATTTCTTCGCCATTTACATTATTTGCGGAATAGAGAGAGTAGAACATTTTATAAAAATCCCTACCTGGCTTCGTTTTGGTTTCTTCAATTACAATGCCCCGAAGGGTAACCCCGTCATTTTCTTTTTGGGTTGCATCTGGAGAAACATTCAATATTTGCTCTTTTTGTTTATTCTCTTCCAGTTCTAATTTTTCATCTTCTTCGTTACCATTAACGACGATACGATCCATCCCCAGCAATTTGTCTTTTTCATCATAAACTAGCAAAAGAATAATTATTCTGTCTTTTTCATTAGTATTTATTGTGGTGGTGGAAAGATTCTTTTTTTCGCCAAGATCAAGAACAAACCGGCCAGTTTGGTCATTTTTAGAACTATTTGAACTTTTTGTGTCATTTTTAATAACAGAGAGAATATAACGTAAGCTTTGGCTTGAGGAGGTTTTGTTTAGTGCAGAACCGGTAATCTGAATTACATCTCCATATTGTTGCAAATTTATCTTGGCCTCAACACTAGTATTATAGACTTGTGAAAAAGCAAAATCTGTAAACAATACCATGGCCAGTATTATTAATACGCTATGTATATTTTTAGTAAACAAAATATTTTAATTTCTTATGTTGCGAACAAGGATAGTTTGTTTCTTTCCTTGCATTGAGATTATCATATTATCTGAGATGGAATTTGATCCCAGCATAATGAGGTTTTGATTCGCTCCCTTTTGAAAGACAGCAGTTGTATGCAAAATAGAACCTTTTGTATTAATATCAATAACACTATTATTGATTCCGGTTTGCAAAACATTTTCTTTTATTGCACCCGCGGTTATATCGAGTAAGATTTCATTATTATTTCCTTTTTGAAATAACCCGACGTCACTATAGACAGATTTTGTATTGGAAACGATATCATTTTTATTTCCTATCTGTTGGATATATATGTTGTTTGAAGCAGAAACATTTTTTGAATTACTGAGTGAACCAGCTTGGGAAGAAAAAAGTTTGAATTGATCTGCTTTAATTTGAAGATTGGATGTTGTAGAGGAATTATCAACTTTATAGGTTTGGGCGTCTGTGCGGTTGCCTATAAGCAAAACTAAAATAGCTATCGATATTCTAATTATATTTTTCATCCTTTTTTTATTTGAGTAAAGCGTAAGAGCACTTAGAAAGTGCTCTTACAGTTTTACTATTTCCTCTATAAATATAACTATTTATTTCAGTTTTATTATAGGTTATTTTGAACTACTAAAGAGCCGTTACCCAAACCTATTTGGTTCACAACACTGTTGTGTCCAAGACCAGTTTGCAAAACAATACTTCCGTTACCAATTCCGAATTGGTTTACCAAAGAAGTGTTGAAGAAACCTATTTGAGCTACTAAACTTCCGTTAGCAATACCTATTTGGTTTACATCTGAATCGTTAGCAATACCTAATTGACCTACATAAGATCCGTTTCCAGCTCCCAATTGGAAAACATCAGAATCGTTGAATAAACCAATTTGGTCTACATCAGATCCGTTTCCTAAACCAATTTGAAGAACATCAGAGTCGTTCAAAATACCGAATTGCATTACAGATGAACCGTTTCCAACACCAATTTGAGTAACATCAGAGTCATTCAAAATACCAGTTTGGTCAACATCAGATCCGTTTCCAACACCAATTTGTAATACAGCAGAATTGTTTGCCAACCCTAATTGAGTTACAGTAGAACCGTTACCAGCTCCAAACTGCAATACTTGAGAATCGTTAAGGATACCATCTTGATCTACATCAGATCCATTTCCAACACCGATTTGCAATACATAAGAATCGTTAGCGATTCCATACTGATCTACGTTAGAACCGTTTCCAAGACCTAACTGGATTACGTCAGAGTCATTCACCCAACCTTGTTGGTTAACTGCTGAACCGTTTAAAGCCCCTACTTGAAGGACGTTACTGTCATTGAACTGTGCGAACATTGCTGTTCCTGCCATTAGCGCTACTGCGCAAAAAACTACTTTTTTCATAATTAAAAGATTTAAAGATTAATATTTGGTTAAAAAAATATTCTGCTTTTGATAAGGAATTATTTCCTTATTTTTTTGACAAATCATATAAAATAATTCATCAAACTTTAATTATGGGGATAGTTTAAAAATGAACTTTTATAGTACATTTTAATTTTAGGGGAGGTCTTAAAAGCTTTCTAAAAACAATGGACAAAATAATGTGCCACAGAATTCAAAAACTACTAAGGGGATAGGTTTGTTATTTAACAATATTTTGAGGAGAAGTGATTTTGATATTGTTATCTCTCAATCACAATTCAAAGATGCGACAAAAAAAAATACTATGCAAAGGTTTGCAAGCCCCGAAAGGAAAAAAGGGGGAAATCCCCCTTTTCAAAAGTGGTTTTTCCTATCAATAAATAGCATTTTAATAGATGAAAAATAAAAAAAAACCGATTAAAAGTATTTAATCGGTTTTTAACAGTAATTGTTAATTTTTTGTTAAAATTATTTAGTAAACAAAAGTTCTCTGTATTTGGTCAATGGCCAAATTTCATCATCAACCAGAAGTTCAAGTTTATCACAGTGATATCGTATTATTTCAAAATAAGGCTTAACATCGTCACAATAGGCAAAAGCTCTTTTCTCTGCATTTTCAATCTTATTGGCCTTTTTTCTAGCATCAATCATTTCAGTGATTCCCTTGTTTATTTTAGCTATATGCTCACTTATTTGTTCTATAAGTCGCATTTGTTCAACAGAGAATTTTTTGAAATCGGTTCCATAAATATTTTTTAGCCCCTGAACATTTTCAATCAAAATATTTTGGTATCTAATTCCAGTAGGAATAACGTGGTTACGAGCAATATCGCCAAGAATTCGGCCTTCAATCTGTATTCTTAAAGCATAATCCTCAACTTCTATTTCGTGGCGGGCCTCAATCTCAACCTTGCTCATAATTCCCAATTCCTCAAACAATGCAATTGTCTTCTTGGAAACTTTAGCTTTTAGAGCTTCTGGAGTTGTTTTATGATTGCTCAATCCTCGTTTTTTCGCTTCCTTTTCCCAAGCGTCGCCATAACCATCACCTTCAAAACGAATTCTTTTCGAATCCTTAATATATTCCTTAAGGACATTGAAGATAGCATCGTCCTTCTTCATCTTCTTATCCTTTATAAGAGCATCAACTTCTGCTTTGAAATCTATCAACTGCTTTGCTACAATAGCATTAAGAACCGTCATCGGGTTAGCGCAGTTGGCAGTTGAACCTACGGCACGAAATTCAAACTTGTTTCCAGTAAAAGCAAATGGTGAAGTACGGTTACGATCTGTATTGTCCAATAAAATCTCCGGGATTTTACCAACTACATTCAGTTTTAGATCCGTCTTTTCTTGTGGAGAAAGTTTTCCGCTTGTAACTTTTTCAAGCTCATCCAACACCTCTGTTAACTGCGAACCTATAAATGCAGAAATGATGGCCGGAGGAGCTTCGTTAGCTCCAAGACGGTGATCGTTACTAGCACTTGCAATGGAAGCTCTTAATAATTCCTCATATTCATTTACAGCTTTCAGCGTATTAATAAAAAACGTTAAAAACTGAAGATTCTTCATTGGCGTACTACCAGGGCCAAGTAAGTTTACACCTGTATTGGTTGCCAATGACCAGTTGTTGTGCTTCCCGCTTCCGTTTACGTTAGCAAATGGTTTTTCGTGAAACAAAACTTTAAAATTGTGTTTCTCGGCAATTTTGTGCATCAAATCCATTAATAAGGAGTTGTGATCTACTGCCAAATTAGTTTCCTCAAAAATTGGAGCCAATTCAAACTGGTTAGGTGCAACTTCATTATGGCGTGTTTTCACAGGAATACCCAAAAGCATACACTCCGTTTCCAAATGACGCATAAAATTAAGGACCCGTGCAGGGATAGAACCAAAATAATGGTCGTCCAATTGTTGTCCTTTTGCAGAAGAATGACCCAACAAACTTCTTCCGGCCAACGAAATATCCGGGCGAGATGCAGCCAAGGCACTGTCTATAAGGAAATATTCCTGTTCCCAGCCCAAAGTAGCAATCACTTTAGTAACGTTTTTATCAAAATATTTTGCCACGGCAGTCGCTGCTCCGTCAACACTTTGAAGTGCTCTTAATAAAGGTGTTTTATAATCAAGTGCTTCCCCTGTATAAGCAACAAAAACTGTTGGTATACATAAGGTAGTGCCATAAATAAATGCTGGTGAAGTTGGATCCCAAGCAGTATATCCGCGTGCCTCAAATGTATTTCTTATACCTCCATTCGGAAAACTGGAAGCGTCCGGCTCCTGTTGTACTAATTGTCCGCCACCAAATTTTTCAATAGCCTGTCCATTTTCCATGGTTTCAAAAAAAGCATCGTGCTTTTCGGCAGTTGCCCCTGTTAATGGTTGAAACCAGTGCGTGTAATGTGTTGCGCCTTTTGCAATAGCCCATTCCTTCATTCCTGTTGAAATGTGATCGGCTATATGGCGTTCAATCTTGGAACCATTTTCAATGGCATCCATTACACTTTTAAAAGAATCTTTAGTAAGATACTGCCGCATTGCAGTTTCGTTAAAAACATTTTTTCCGAAAATATCGGAACGTCTTTCAGGTTCGGTAACTGGAATAGGAACTCTATTAAAAGTTTCCTTTAAAGCATGAAATCTTAAAGTGGGCATAATGTGAATTTTATGGTTTGACAGTGCAAAAATATAAAAAACACACCCACACCCCCTTATTTTTTAAATAAATTTAAAAATAAAATTAGAAAAGTTATAAACACCCCCTTAATATGTAGGGGGTGTTATGAGATATTAATTATTTAAGAATTGTCATCCCTATAAAAATGGCATAGGCCGCTACTAATAAAATTCCCCTTTTCCGGCCAAGTTGATAGGATTTCGGAAGAAATGCCAAAGGAACCAATATTGCCGCAAAACCAATCATCCAAAAAACATCATT
This sequence comes from Aequorivita soesokkakensis, assembly GCF_001641085.1. Lineage (GTDB taxonomy): Bacteria > Bacteroidota > Bacteroidia > Flavobacteriales > Flavobacteriaceae > Aequorivita > Aequorivita soesokkakensis. The sequence continues at coordinate 86,576 of NZ_LXIE01000004.1, forward strand.
GGTAAGTACTTCAGAGCTTTTTACAGCGATTGGTTGAATGATTGCCGTAACACCCAATACAGAAGAAATATTGAAGATGTTTGAACCAATAAGATTTCCCAGTGAAATGGCTTTTTCCTTTTTTAGAGCAGCAATTACAGAAGCAGCAAGTTCCGGAATGCTGGTTCCAACAGCTATCATCGTTACAGCAATCACACGCTCGCTTACCCCAAAATCTTCCGCAATACTTATTGCACTACTAACAAGAAGCTCACTTCCAAAATACAAAGAAACACCACCAATTAGCAGCCAAATAATTATTTTAAAATTCGAAGCCTTGGACAAACCTTCATCAATACTGTCATCCACAGGCATAGCACCTCTTTCCTTTTTCGCTTTTCTTATTAAAACCCAAAGATAAACCACCAAAACCAGTAAAAGACCCACACCTTCGGAACGGGAAATCTCCAAACCACTTTTCAAAATAAAATACAGCCCTACAGAAAGAATCATCATTACGGGCCAATTCAATTTATAAAAACCCTTATCGATTGCCAATGGAGAAATAATTGCAGTAATACCCAAAACCAGACCAATATTTGCGATGTTTGAACCCATTACATTCCCCAAAGCAATGTCTGAAAAACCATTAAGGGCAGCCTGAAGACTCACCAAAAGCTCTGGTGCCGAAGTTGCAAAGGAAACCACGGTTAAACCTATAACCATTTTGGAAAGGTGAAGTTTAAAAGAAAGCGCAACCGAGGAACGCACCAAAAACTCCCCACCCACAACAAGCAAGGCCAATCCTATAAAAACATATAAATATTCCATAAATTATTTAAAGATTGCGAAGATAATGAAATGAACTGCCAAATGGAAAGTGGGAAATAAAAATCGGTTCCACCGTAACTTTAAAAAAATACGGCTTCTGAAAAACTTATAATAATTTTTACATTGTTAAAATCCAATTTCTATACCTTTATATATTATGAAAAAGAAAATCTTTCAATTTTTGGCAAAAGTGAATAAGAAGGTCTTGCCAAGTTTTACCAAAAAAGGCTTGGATTTAGCCAAAGCATCAAAGCTTCAAATGGCTATTTTCGGCTATAAATTGTGGGTTACGAAAAACGCCCTGGATTAATATTTCAACAATGATTTAACTAATTGTTTTTGCAATTTCTGTCTCCCTTTTAAAAATTCCAGTTCAATCAAAAAATTACACTGCACTATTTCGCCACCCAAACTTTCTATTAATTTGCAGGCAGCTTTTGCAGTACCTCCCGTTGCCAAAACATCATCATGCAACAAAACCCGCTCCCCTTTTTTTATTGCATCTTCATGAATTTCAAGTGCATCTATCCCATATTCCAATTGATAGGGCTCTTTCAGGGTTTTATAGGGAAGCTTGCCCGGTTTTCTGATGGGCGCAAAACCAGCGTTAAGTTTTTGGGCGAGTAATGTTCCAAAGAAAAAACCGCGGGACTCTATTCCCACTACTTTATCTATTTTTTCTCCGCCTATCATTTCCAACAATTTATCTAAGCAGTATTCGGAAGCTCCTTTATTTGCAAGCAAGGGAGTAATGTCCTTAAACTGGATACCAGACTTTGGAAAATTTTCAATATTTCGAATATATTCAGATAAATCCATAATTTTACAACTATTAATTTGTCTTGCAATTTAAAAAGAAATATATTTGCACCCGCTTAAAGCGAAATTTATTTAGGCCTTGTGGCGCAACTGAATAGCGCACCTGATTACGGCTCAGGAGGTTCCAGGTTTGAATCCTGGCAAGGTCACAAACCAAAAACCACGTTTTTAAAAACGTGGTTTTTTTATGACTTAATTTTCATAAAAATCTCAGGATTTTTAAGTATTTTGGAGGCATAAAACCATCAAAAATGACGAAAATAGTAAAAGATGCCGATAACGAAAAAGAAAGAGATTATATACTTCAGGATAATAAAAAAACCCGCTTTGGTGCAGGTTTCATTATTACTATACTGATTATTTTAATATTAGCCGTAATTATTTCCGGATTATATTTTGAGTGGTTTTAAATAATCTCTGCGCTCAATCCAGCTTCCAATAACATAGAGCAGCGCGGCTTTAACTCATTAAATTCGCCGGTCTTTACAGTACATTTTCCTTTATAATGGACTATGATGCTGCATTGTTCTGCCTGTTCTGGCGTGTGTTCACAAGCGAAGATCAAACTGTTTATTACGTGGTCAAAAGTGTTTACGTCATCATTGTAAAGCACAATTTCATTTTGGTTGCTCTCCTTTTCCAAGACCGATACATCTTCCTGAATTTTTTCCTTGGTACTCATAATTTTTAAACTTTACTATAACTAATTAAATTTACGAAATTATAAACTTCGCGGCAACCCAATTATTTTTCTCCTTATTTTCAACGAAAGTGAAGCCGAGATTATTGCAAGTTTCTGTAATTATTGGTAAATCTTCTAAATAAAAACCACTTAAATACAATTCTCCAACATCATTTAAACTTTCCATATAAGCCTGCATATCATTAAGTAGAATATTTCTATTGATGTTGGCTATTATCACATCATACTCCCTATCAGAAAGCAACGACGCATCTCCCAAATAAACTGAAATATTTTTACAATCGTTTCTTTGAATATTTTCCATAGAATTCTCAAAACACCACTCGTCAATATCTATTGCGTCCAGTTTTGAAGCGCCGCGCATTTCGGTCAAAATCGCCAAAACTGCCGTGCCACAGCCCATATCGAGTACGGTTTTGTTTTTGAAATCGTTTTCCAAAATAAACTGCAACATCATAAAAGTGGTTTCGTGATGGCCAGTGCCGAAAGACATTTTCGGCTCAATCACAATCTCGTATTCAAAATTTTTAGCTGGGTGAAATGGCGCGCGAACGGTGCATTTTCCATCCACTTCTATTGGATCGAAGTTTTTTTCCCATTCAGAATTCCAGTTGATTTGTTCTATTTCTGAAAAAGTATATTCAATTTTAAATTCGTCAGAATTGAGAATATTTATGTCTTTCAAAATATGATCGTTCCAATCATCCTTTTGAATATATGCCGTAACGCCTTCTTCCGTTTCCACAAAACTTTCAAAACCTGCATAACCCAATTCAGCAATCAAGATTTCCGTTCCTGGTTGCAACGGATTTACCTTAAAATCATAACCAATATAGATCTGTGACATTAAAAAGAATTTACAATTTTCATAAAACTATCCACTTTAAGGGAAGCTCCACCAATTAAACCGCCGTCAACATCAGCTTGCCCAAAAATTTCAGAAGCATTGTCTGGTTTCACGCTTCCACCATAAAGAATTGAAACTTTTTCAGCAATTGCTTTCGAATAACTTTCAGAAATCGTTTTCCTGATAAATTTATGCATTTCCTGCGCTTGTTCCGGGCTTGCGGTTTCACCCGTGCCAATTGCCCAAACGGGCTCATAGGCAATTACAATATTTTCCCAAGCGTCATCGGAAACGTGAAAAAGCCCTTCGGAAAGCTGTCTTTTTATCAATTCAAAATGGTTTCCCTTTTTTCTGTCATCCAATTCTTCGCCTATGCAGAAAATAATGCCCATATCATTTTCAAGTGCCGTATTCACCTTTTCAGCAAGAACAGCACTGTCTTCGTTGAAAAAAGCACGACGTTCGCTATGGCCCAAAATAACAGTTTTGGCGCCAACACTTTTCAGCATTTTAGCTGAAATTTCACCAGTAAAAGCGCCTTCGTTGCTTTGGTGCATATTTTGTGCGGCAAGTTCTACGGGATGCTCGCGCAACGATTTAAATGCATGGTTTAAACTCGTGAATGGCGGTGCCATCATAATTATTACATTCTCTGGAAATACCTGCTTTTTTAAATCCACCAAAAACATTTCTGTTTCGGCCAAATCGTTGTTCATTTTCCAGTTTCCAGCTACTATTTTTTTTCTCATTTCAATGCTTTTAAAAGATTTTCATCATCAGTTTCAATGGCTTTATAAAGGCTAATTTCCCCTTCGGGATTCAGTACCATATATCTGGGAATCCAGTCCAAATCTATGGAAGAGCAGAAGGGTCCTTTCCATCCGGAAGGGATAAAATAATTTTCGCCAATTACACCATATTTTTCAATGCCGTGTTTCCAACTCTCCGTTTCTTTGTCCAATGAAAGGAAAAGAAAAACAACTTCAGGGTTTTCTTCGCGAAGCTTTTGCACCTTTGGCATTCCGGCGATACAATCTTTGCACCAACTGGCCCAAACGTCTATAAAAACGGTTTTCCCTTTGTATTGCTGAAGAATTTCGGAAAGCGTGATTTCCTCATTGTTTTCAGAAACAAAAACATCATTTAATGCGGCTTCGGTAAAGAATTTTTGTTGCGCTTGCGCAAATGTTACAAATAAAAGTATGGCAATTAGTGTTTTCATTTTTATTGTTATTTCGTTAAAATCATATTATCGCTGATAAAGAAATCGATTAGTTTATAAATTAGGAAGCAAATAAAACAAATTAGAAAGAACCATCTTATATATTTTTCAATGGGGTGCTTATATTTCTCTTCGGAAACTGCATTTTCTTTATCCACTTCTTCCTTTAAAAGAAACGCTTCGTCAAAATCTTTATTTGCAACGTAAAATATAACAAAGCCGGAGCCGTCTTCATAGGAATCTTTATGAAATTCCCTAAAATCAATTTCTTTATCAATCAATTCGGTTTTAAATATTTCGGCAGGAAAAGGGAACGCAAATTCAGCTACTTGTACGTTACAACTATCATTCATATCTCAAACTGATTACTAACGACTAATCTTCGGATCCAGCCAACCGTAAATTATATCCACAAAAATATTGATAATAATAAACAATGTGGCAATCACGAGGACTGCTCCCATAATTATTGGTAAATCCAAGGTATTCAATGCGTTTACAATTTCCTTCCCCAAGCCATTCCACCCGAAAATATATTCAACAAAAACGGCTCCAGCTAGCATACTTGCAAACCATCCTGAAATAGCCGTAACAACAGGGTTCAAAGAGTTTTTCAAGGCGTGTCTTTTTATAATTTGAAAAAAAGAGAGCCCTTTTGCCTTTGCCGTACGAATGTAATCCTGGTTTAAAACCTCGAGCAACGAGTTGCGCATCAATTGGCTAACAACTGCCAACGGACGAATTCCCAAAACAATTGCGGGAAGTATCAAATTTTTCCATTGGATGTACTTTCCATTTCCCAAATCATCCACTTCATAGAGGCTTCCGGTCATATTAAAATTTGTGTATTCGTGTAGCAAAAAGCCGAAAATCCACGCAAAAATAATCGCACTGAAAAATGAAGGGACGCTCATTCCCAAAGTGCTTACCAACTGGATCATTTTATCAATAAATCCATCTTTAAAAAGAACGGAAATTATTCCCAAGAAAACCCCAATAATCATTGCAATGACAATTGCTGAAACCGCCAATATAAAAGTGTTTGGAAGGGTTTCCGCAATTACTTCACTTACCTCTTTTCCATTCTTTTGAAAGGATTCCCGCAAATAGGGTGTTTTCAAAACCACGGTTGTATTTCCGATAGAGAATAATTTTGCTGCATTGTATTTCCCTTCGGAAAGAAACGTGTAATCCTCCGGATTTTTACTGTGGAAGGAAATGGGCGATAAATCATTCAAATACCGTACATATTGAACCGAAACAGGCTGGTCAAAACCGTATTTCTTTTTTACCACGGCAAGTTGTTCCGCGGTTTCGTTTTGGCCGAGCATCATGCGAGCGGGATCTCCGGGAAGTATTGTAAACAGCAGAAAAATCACGGTCACAACCCCAAATAACGTGAGCAAGGCATAACCCAATTTTTGAAGTATGTAACCCGTCACTTATTATTGTTTTATTTGTTCTATGGAGCGAGGCTCATATACAAAGTCGTCGCCGAAAAGAATTTTGGCATATTCCTCAACAGTTTCTTCAAAACCTGCTTCTTTTCTTCTTTGGTTTACCGTTTCAGGATTTTCAATGGGCCATATAAATGAGCCACGGGCATCATCGTACGTCATTCCCTGTGTGCCGTATATTTGTGGTTTCCCTTCCATCATCAAATAGCGGTCTTCCATCATGGCGGCGGAAGTTTTGGGTATTTCGCCAGCTTCAGCAGCTTTCTTTACCAATGGTAAGTAAAGTGGAATTTTATCTGGGTTGTGTTGCAGCACATTCCACGCAACAAGACTTGATTCTTCACCAACTACAGATTTGCCCGGATAGCCTTTTTGAATAAAATATTTTTCAATAAAAATCATATTTACGCTGTCCAAAACACTTTGCATCTGCGAAAGATCACCGCTGTATTCTGCTTCGGAAAGCCCCATGCTTTCGCCAAGCTTTTTCCGTTCATCCAAAGATTGTGTCTGCATCAACTTTCGGTATTTTTGATCAAGCACTGCTATGCTGTCCAAACGTTGCTTTAAAGAAAGGTCCAACTTTGGTTTTGCGTTTTCAACTACGGGAAGCTGCAATTTTTCAGCATCGTTCCAGTGAAGTTTTTGTTTAATGGTTCCGTTATCAAGTTCCAAAATCCCTGGATTACTGCGGACAATGGTTTTCAAAGTGGTTTCATCACAGAAATAAAATTTGAAATTCAGCTTGTATTCTTCCGTCAAAGCTTCCGTCATTTCTTGGGAAGAAGCCGAAAGACCAATAACATTATAACCATTTTTCAAAGCCTTATCGGTAATTTCCTTTACAGGAATGAATCCGTCCTTTTCAGTATTCCCTAAACTATACGCAATAATAACCACGAGATTTTCTTCATCCAAAAACTGGGCTGTATAATCCTCTCCGTCCCTTTCCATTGTGAAATCGTGGATTGGCGGCGTGTAGCCTTCTTGGATCATTTCGGTTTCGGTGCTTATCAATTCCCCGTCAACTTGAGGATATTCGCCGTTTGTGGTTATTGTTTTTTCTTCGCCGTTCACTTTAAATTTCCAATTGTATTCATAAACCGGAGCTGGCGCATTTTCAGGAACGGTCATTCCTTCTTTGATATTCGCGCCAATTTTATACGGACGGAAATCAATTATCGGAAGATGTAATAAAACATAATAAGTTATTCCAAGGCAAACTACGAAAGATGCAAAAATGATAATGCTTCGCGTCCCTTTTGTGAAAAATGGCTGGATGTATTTTCTTCCAATAAAAAGAATCAAAACCAAAACCAAAAGCACAATATCTTTGCTAAAAGATTCCCACGGCGTAAGCGGAATAGCATCTCCAAAACAACCGCAATCGGTTACTTTGTTGAAATAGGCCGAATAAAAAGTTAGGAATGTGAAAAACACAATCATAAGCAATAAGGCCCAAAGCGTGAATTTTTTTAAATATCCCAACAGCAATGCCACACCAACCAAGACTTCGAAAATCACTAAGAATATAGCTATCAACAAAGCATACGGAACCAAAAATCCAAGGTCCAAAACTTCGGGCGCGAAGTAATCTTTCAGTTTGAATGAAAACCCAACGGGATCGTTCAACTTTATCAATCCGCTGATTATAAATAATACGCCAACGATTACTCGTGATATTCCAACTAAATATTTCATAAATTATAAAATTCTAACTTTATTAAAAATTCCAAATTTCAAGTACCAAATTCCAAAGAAATTCCAAAGCACTACTCAAACTTTTTGATTATTGCGGAAAGTATTTTTCTAAGCTCTTCCGATTCATTTATTAATTTGTCTATTTCTTTTATTTCGGGATTTCCAGTTTTTAATAACCTCAACCAATAACGTGATTCCTTTGCTTCTTTTCTTGCTATTTTAAGACGAAAAACGAAATCTTTTTCACCTAACTTTTCATTTGCTTCAATATAATTAGCCCCTATTGAACCTGAAGATTTTATCAATTGCTTTCCATCTTCCACGTTAGCTGACGAAAACTTTAAAGAACTTATCATCTTACGACAATCATTGGCAAATTGAAAAGTTCTTTCTTCTAAATCATATTTTGAATCCATTTGTATGGTCATAATATTTTCAAAATTTTAAGTATCCGTTTTTGGAATTTCAAGCTTTTTAATTTTGGGATTTTAATTACGCGGTTTTTGCGCTGATTCATTTAAATGAATTAGCGCAAAAACCGCATAATTAATCATATCCTGATAATTCGCATCAATTCCTTCCGAAACCAAAGTTTTCCCGCTATTGTTTTCAATTTGTTTTACGCGCAATAATTTCTGAAGAATTAAATCCGTCAGCGAACTTACCCGCATATCGCGCCAAGCTTCGCCGTAATCGTGATTTTTATCTAGCATCAACTGTTTCGTTTTCGCCACTTGCTCATCATAAAGTTGAGTTGCTTCTTCCAAAGACATATCTGGTTGTTCCACCACGCCTTTGTCCAATTGAATCAGCGCCATTATTGAATAATTTACAATTCCAATAAACTCGCTGGTCTCATCTTCAGCTATTTTTTGTTCTTTATTTTTTTGCAAACCGCGTATGCGCTGTGCTTTTATAAAAATTTGGTCGGTAAGGGAAGGAAGTCGAAGAATGCGCCACGCACTTCCGTAATCGTGCATTTTCTTGATAAACAGCTCCCTGCATTTTTCAATCTGGTCGTTGTATTGATTTGAAGTATCGGCCATTAGTGGTTTGTAAGATTTTGCGTAAATTTCGCTTAAATAGTTTAAAGTTCAAAGTTGAAAGCTTAAAGTTATTTGTGAATAGCACTTTATCTTTTCAAAATTAAAGTTGAAAAAAATGACAATCAATTGCCGAGGCAACCTTATAGACCTTTCCAGTCCAAAAGTGATGGGCATTATAAACGTAACGCCCGATTCATTTTATGACGGCGGAAAAACTTTTTCTGAAAAAGAAATTCTGAAGCAAGCCGAAAAAATGCTTTCGGAAGGTGCCACATTTTTGGATATTGGCGGTTACAGCACACGGCCAGGTGCGGAAGAAATTTCAGAAACCGAGGAAATTAAAAGAGTTGCTGGTGCGATTGAAAGTATTCTGAAAAAGTTTCCCGAAACTTTAATTTCCATAGATACTTTCCGAAGTGAAGTTGCAAAAAAAGCAGTTGAAGCAGGAAGTGCAATTGTGAATGATGTTTCAGGCGGAATTTTAGATAATGAAATGTATAAAACCGTGGCAAAACTAAAAGTTCCGTACATTTTGATGCACATGCGCGGCACCCCAAAAACAATGACAAAACTCACCGATTACAAAAACGTAACGGTTGATGTTTTAAAGGATTTATCAGAAAAAATTACGCTGGCACGTGCTGAAGGAATAAACGATATTATTGCCGATCCGGGATTTGGTTTTGCGAAAACCCGTGAACAAAGTTTTCAGCTTTTGAATAATCTTGAGCTTTTTAAAAATTTGGAAATTCCAACTTTAGCCGGTCTTTCACGAAAATCGATGATATATAAAACGCTGGCAACTTCCGCAGAAAATGCTTTAAACGGAACCACTTCCCTCAACACTATCGCACTTTTAAAAGGAGCTTCAATCTTGAGAGTTCACGATGTGAAAGAAGCAGTGGAATGTGTAAAATTGTTTGAAAACCTCAAATCCTGAACGCAATCCATTAAAATTTTTAAAGTACTTTTACAAAAAAACACACCCCTTTGGATTTTCTAGACATTCGGATTATAGATATTGTAGACATTGTCCTAGTGGCCTCTCTGCTCTACTATCTCTATAATTTGGTGAAAGGTACTGTAGCAATCAATATTTTGGTAGGGATAATTATCGTTATCGCCATAAATATTGTTACCCGTCTTTTGGAAATGGAGCTTTTGAGCAAAATTCTGGGAGAGTTTCTCGGGGTAGGAATGTTTGCTTTGGTGGTGGTTTTTCAACCGGAAATCAGGAAATTTCTTTTAATGTTGGGTTCAACCAACTTTAACGCGAGGCGCCGGTTTTTGAAACAGTTTCGATTTTCGGGGAATGATTCTGGTCTTAAGACTAATTTGGAAGGAATAATTACCGCTTGCAAAAAAATGTCAAGCACCAATACGGGTGCTTTAATTGTGCTTCAGCGAAACAATAGCCTTGATTTTGTGAAAAATACCGGGGACAAAATGAACTTGGAAGTGAACCAGCCCATTATTGAAAGTGTTTTTTTCAAAAATAGCCCGTTGCACGATGGCGCGATGATTATTGAAGAAAACAGAATTACTGCAACACGGGTTATCTTGCCCGTTTCCAATGACAAAAAAATTCCGTTACGTTTTGGGCTTCGGCATCGTGCAGCCGTTGGTATCACTGAAAAAACAGATGCTGTTTGTTTAGTTGTTTCCGAAGAAAATGGTCAGATTTCCTATTTAAAGGACGGTGATTTTGTGCTTTTTGAAGATACTGACGAACTGCTTAAAATTTTAAAGAAGGATTTAAGCTAACCTTAAATAGCTTCTTCCGCCATAAATTGCACCTCGTAAAGATTTCTATAAAAACCGTTTTGGAGTTTCAACAATTCTTTGTGCGTGCCTTCTTCCACAATTTTCCCAGCATCCATCACAATAATTTTATCCGCTTTTTTAATGGTTGCTAATCTGTGGGCAATTACTATTGAAGTTCGGCCTTTCGTTATTTTATCGGTAGCCGTTTGGATCATTTCCTCGGAATAGGTATCTACGGAAGAAGTTGCCTCATCCAAAACCAAAATGCTCGGTTTGCTCACGTATGCCCGAAGAAAAGCAATCAACTGTCGCTGCCCCGAAGAAAGCATGCTGCCGCGTTCTTTTACATTGTAATGATAACCATCGGGAAGTGATGCAATAAATTTGTGCACGCCAATCTCCTTTGCCGCGACTATAACTTCTTCTTCGGAAATGTTTGGATTATTGAGCGTAATATTATTCAAAATTGAATCCGCAAAAAGGAAAACATCCTGCAAAACCACTGCAATTTGGCCTCGCAATGAGGCGAGTTTGTATTCCTTTAACGAGATTCCATCGATCAAAATTTCACCACTGTTAATTTCATAAAAACGGTTCAACAAATTGATGATCGTACTTTTTCCCGCTCCCGTTGCACCAACTATAGCAATGGTTTCGCCCGGATTCGCTTTAAATGAAATCCCCTTAATTACTTCTTCATCCTCATTATAACCAAAGTGAACGTTTTTAAATTCAATTTCACCTTTCGTGCTTTTGTAATCAACCGTTCCCGTATCTGCAATATGCGATTCGGTATCGAGAATTCCAAAAACACGGTTTGCGGCAACCATCCCCATTTGCAGGGTATTGAACTTATCGGCAATCTGCCGCAACGGTCTAAAAAGCATTTCAGCATATTGAATGAAAGCTGTAATAATTCCGAGTGTAATTACACCGCCCGCAACTACGTTCAACCCTCCGTACCAAACAACCAATCCTGTAGCCACAGCTCCCGTCATCTCTGCAATTGGAAAGAAAATAGAGTTGTACCAAACTGTTTTTATCCACGCTTTCCGGTGATCTGCGTTAATTTCCTTAAAACGTTCGTACTCGGTTTTTTCACGGGTGAAAATCTGTACTATTTTCATTCCGGTAATGCGTTCCTGCACAAATGTATTGAGGTTCGCAACTTGGTTCCGTACGTCTTCAAAGGCAACTTTCATCGCTTTTTGAAAAACGCGGGTTGCATATAGAATGAAAGGCAAAACAATAAAAACGATCAAAGACAACCGCCAACTTTGATAAAGCATAAATCCAGCAATAACAAGCATTTTAAGCAAATCGCTGATAATCATAAAAAGCCCTTCGCTGAAAATACTGGAAATGGTTTCCACATCGTTCACGGCGCGGGTTGTCAATCTTCCCAAGGCACTTTTGTCAAAATACTGCATTTTGAAACTCATCATCAACCGGAACAATCGTTGGCGCATATCGCGGATTACGCTTTGGCCCAGCCAATTTGTGTAAAAGATAAAGGCGAATTGAAAAATAACTTCCAATAAAAGAACGACAACCATTAAAATGACGTACTTCATAAATTCGTCGCCATCTTTTGGCACCATGGAATTATCAATGGCCAATTTTAAAAGATAGGGGCGCAATACTGCAAGAACTGACATTACAATTGCCGCCAATGCGACAAAATAGAATATCAATTTATACGGTTTTGTATAAGCCAACAAACGCTTAAATAGTTTGAAATCGAATGCGTTACCTGTGGATTCTGCCATTATACTTTTATGTTTTCAGGATAGACAACTTTCGTTAAATACAATCCGTGAGCCGGTGCTGAAGCGCCTGCCTCTTCCCTACTTTTACTTTTCAATATTTCTTTAAATTCTTCCAAGGAAGTCTTTCCGTAACCAACGTCCAAAAGAGTTCCCACAATTGCGCGAACCATATTTCTAAGAAAACGATCTGCAGCAATGGTAAAAATAAGCCTATTATTTTTTACCCCCCAAAACGCTTTCACAATTGTGCAATTGTACGTTTTTACATCGGTTTTTGAGCGCGAAAAGCATTGAAAATCTTTATGGTTTAATAGCAATTTTGCTGCTTCGTCCATTAAATCCACATCGGGTTTGTTATTTATTTGAAAAGCAAAATCCTGAGAAAAAGGGTCTTTTTCAAGCGAAATAATATATTCGTATTCCCTTTCAACAGCATCAAAACGAGCGTGGGCATCTTCCTTTACTGCAAAAATATTTTTTATGGAAATATCTTTTGGAAGAAAGGAGTTTATTCTAAAAATAAAATCGTCAAAGCTTTCAATTTCTTCAAAATCAAAATGTGCAAACAATTGTTTAGCGTGAACGCCGGAATCGGTCCTGCCCGCTCCGGTTAGCTTAATTTCCTTCCGAAGCAAGGTGGAAAGCGTTTCTTCCAAAACCTGCTGTACGCTAATTTGCTCGGGTTGGCGCTGCCATCCAAAATAGTTTTTGCCGTTGTAGGCTATTTCAATAAAATATCGCAAATCTTTTTTTTCGGAATTGACAAAATTACAATTTACCAGCCAGCATTTCTGTTATAAATTTGAAAAACTTAATACCTTCGTATTTCCAAAAGTCGATGAGTTTAGAAGTTGATGAGTTGAGAAATAATATTTAAAAATCCAAATTGAAAAAAATCCTGCTTCTTAGCGACACTCACAGCTACATAGACGAAAAAATCCTGAAACACGTAAAGCAGGCAGATGAAGTGTGGCATGCCGGCGATATTGGTGATCTTTCTGTTACAGATGCAATTAAACAACTAAAACCCTTGCGAGCGGTTTACGGAAATATTGACAGCACTGAAGCGCGAATGGAATTTCCGCTTCATAACCGTTTTATGTGTGAAGGGGTTGATGTTTGGATTACGCATATTGGCGGTTATCCAGGAAGGTATAATCCGTCAATTAGGCAAGAAATTTATTCCAATCCCCCGAAGATATTTATATGTGGTCACTCACATATTCTGAAAGTGATGCCTGATAAAACCACGAAACTACTTCATATGAATCCTGGCGCAGTTGGCAAACACGGTTTCCAAAAAGTTCGCACTATGTTGCGTTTTGAAATTGATGGTGAAAAAATTCAGAATTTGGAAGTTATTGAATTTGAGAAGTAAATTGGAACAACGAGTTGCGAGCGACGAGCGACGAGAAATTTGGGATTTGGGATTTGGAAATAAAAAATTTTCAACCTGCAACCTGCATCCACACCCCAATAAAAAGCAAAAAACCCCTAAAGGTGGCGCCTTCAGGGGTCCTGCACTAATATACTAAGATCGGTTTATCGTAAACGATCAACAGATTTTACGAGGTCCTCATCCCTTTTTATGGCCTTGTTGGCCAGCACTAAAAATACGATAGAAATGATGGGAAGTACTACCCCAATACCCTTCTCTGAAACTATAGTTTCTCCGGATAACGTTAGCAATCTGTAAACGAAAACTCCCAGTAATACAAAGTTTGATATGATGTTTAAACGGTTGAGCACAAACTGCATTTGCCGTTTTTTAAAACTTAAAATTGAAATAATAGCCAATGCAATAGAAACAAAGACCAACCCGAAAATTAAAGGCTCGTTGCGCTCCATAACTACAGAACCATCTTTGCCCAAAACCACAGGAAACCACATAAACAAGGCTCCCATAATTATGGCAGAAACAATTAAATAGATTGTTTGGACGCGTTGTATCATTTTTTTTAAAACTCTATTGCGGAGCAAAAATACGCTATCTTTTTAAAAAAAATAACAGTACTTTTTAATTTATTATTGTATTATTGCAGTATCTATTCGTAACCAACTCAACAAAGGTTACTTAGTCTTCGAAAATTTTTTCAACGTACTTACCTTCTCAACAGGAACAAATAGTATCAACTTAAACTACAGTATTTTCTACATGTTTGAAATTTCAGAATTAAAAGATAAAAAGCTTCCTGAGCTTCAGGATATAGCCAAAGAACTTAATGTGCCAAAGTACCGCACTCAAAAAAAATTGGATTTGGTGTATCAAATTCTTGACTACCAAGCTGCCAACCCTAAAGCGGTAAAAGCTGTCATCAAATCGGAAGAAGTTTCTCCAGAGACCAAAAAAGTGGAATCTGAAAAAACCGAAACGCCAAAACCCGCTCCAAAAGAAAACCAAAGCAAGGAGCAAAAGCCTCGCCCCCAAAGGAACGACAATCGCCCCAACAAACCGCAACATCAAAAATCACATCACAATAAAAAAAGTGATGATGAGAAAAAATCAAATGATGACAAGCGTTCAAATAACGATAAAAATGATAAAAGGGAGAGCGACAAAAAACCGCAGCACCAAAAATCAAATTCAAACGATAACGACAATAGACAAAAGAATCAGCGGAACGAAAACCCAAATTCTGACAACCGCCAAAAACACCAAAACCACAAACAAAAAGACGGTAACGTCCACGACAACAAAAACGGAAACAAAGATTCCCGAAACCGTTATCGCGAGCCAGATTATGAGTTTGACGGCATTATAGAAAGCGAAGGTGTTTTAGACATTATGCAGGATGGATACGGTTTCTTGCGCTCAAGCGACTATAATTATCTATCGTCTCCCGATGATATTTACGTTTCGCAATCACAGATTCGTCTTTTCGGATTAAAAACCGGAGATACGGTTTTGGGTGAAGTGCGTCCGCCAAAAGAAGGTGAAAAATATTTTCCTTTAATAAAAGTGAGCAAAATAAACGGTTTGAACCCAAATGTGGTTCGCGACCGTGTTTCTTTTGAGCATTTAACGCCGCTTTTCCCACAGGAAAAATTCAACCTTGCGGATAAGCAGAGTACAATTTCAACAAGAATTATAGATCTTTTTGCACCAATCGGAAAAGGACAACGCGGAATGATTGTTTCGCAACCAAAAACCGGTAAAACGATGTTGCTGAAAGATATTGCAAATGCAATTGCAGCAAACCATCCGGAGGTTTATCAAATCATTCTTTTGATTGATGAGCGCCCTGAAGAAGTTACAGATATGCAACGAAACGTTCGCGGCGAAGTGGTTGCTTCAACCTTCGACAAAGAAGCCAGTGAGCACGTTCGTGTTGCGAATATTGTGATTGACAAAGCGAAGAGATTGGTAGAATGTGGCCACGATGTGGTGATTCTTTTGGATTCCATTACACGTTTAGCGAGAGCTTACAACACGGTTCAACCAGCGAGTGGAAAAATATTGAGTGGTGGTGTGGATGCAAATGCGCTTCACAAACCGAAGCGTTTCTTTGGTGCCGCACGAAATATTGAAAATGGTGGTTCTTTGACCATCATTGCTACCGCACTTACGGAAACCGGATCAAAAATGGACGAAGTTATTTTTGAGGAATTCAAAGGAACTGGAAATATGGAGCTTCAGTTGGATAGAAAAATTTCCAACCGAAGAATTTTCCCTGCCATCGACCTTACTTCTTCAAGTACGCGTCGCGACGATCTATTGCTTGACGAAAACGTTATTCAACGTATGTGGGTAATGCGCAAATATCTTGCAGATATGAACCCTGTGGAAGCTATGGAATTCATAAACGATCGAATAAAACAAACTCGAAATAATGAAGAGTTTTTGATTTCGATGAACGGATAAAAATTCTTTCATTATAAAAACAATCCCCGAAAGCTCTAGTTTTCGGGGATTTTTATTTGATGCCCAAAGCTGAATGCACTTCGCTTTTATAACTTCTGCCAATGGGCAAACGCTTGCCGCGAATTTCAATTTCCTGTGCATCCACAAAATCTATTTTTGGTTTTGAAACAATATAGGATCGATGGATTCGAATAAAATTTTCCGGCAACTGTTTTTCCACTTCGCTGATGGCAATTCGGGTTTGAATTGTATTGTTTTCAGTAACAATTTTCACGTTTTCCCGCTGACTTTCAATGTAAATTATGGATTGAAATGCAACGCGAGCTTTCTTTTTATTTACGATGAAAAACAATCCCTCGTTTCCTTTTTCTTCGGAAGGAATAATTTCTTTGTTTGATTGGCTTGCAGCTTTTTGGACCGCAACCATAAATCGACTGAATTCAATGGGTTTCAATAGATAATCCAACACATTGTAATCATAACTTTTCAAAGCAAATTCGTGATAAGCAGTCGTAATGATTACCATTGGCGGGTTTTTCAAAGTGCTTAAAAAATCCAAACCTTTCAGTTTTGGCAAATGAATATCGAGAAAAATTAAATCGATTTTCTTTTCATTTAAAATTTTCATCGCGGCTATTGCATCGGTGTAGGTTTTTTCCAATTTAAGAAATGGAACTTGGCTGATAAAATCGACCATTACATCCATCGCCAACGGCTCGTCTTCAACAACAATGCATCGAATCGTCATAGTTTTTGGCTTAAATTAAGTGAAAGTTCCGCAGTGAATTTTTGGTTTTCCTTCTTCGTTTGAAGGTTAAAATTTTTATACATCAACTCCAATTGACGGTTCAAATTTTTTAGACCAATTCCTTCTTCTTCCTCAGTAATTTCAATAGGTTCAAATGAATTCTCTACTTTAAAATACAATTCATTTTTTACAAGTTTCAATTCAATTGATATAAAAGAAAGCATTGTCGATTGGCTTGCGCCGTGCTTAAAAGCATTTTCAACAAAAGGCGTTAAAATGTTGGGCATTATTTGCGCATTCAAATCATCCAATTCATAATTGAAATTTATTTTAAGTCGGTCGTCGTAACGAATTTTATGCAATTCAATATAATCCTTTAAAAACTCCAATTCTTTCCCCCCAGAAATATATTGATGCTTTGTTTCATACATCACAAACCGCAGTAGTTTTGATAGTTTCAGCACAACTTCGGGCGTTTTGTCAGATTTTTTTCGCGCCAAGGAATAAATATTATTCAAGGTATTAAACAGAAAATGCGGATTGATTTGCGATTTTAAAAGACTGAGTTCGGTTCCCAACTTTTCCTTTATCAGCAATTGTTCCCTATCGCGAAGCCGCTGGCTGTTGGACATTTGTTTTAATGCAATTGCCAAGCAGGCAATAAATACCTTATCCATAAACGAGTTGACTATTCCCTGAAAAGCAAAGGTTTCGACTATGTTCACGTCTTTATAAATGGTGGGCAAAAGCATGTAAACTATAATGAGCTGCGCCAAAATGCTGAACAAAATAAGGATTGTACTCAGCGAAAAAACGAGTTTCCAGCGGTTGGGTCTTTCAACGGTATATTTTGAAAGAAAATGAAACATGATGTAAACCATTGGCAGTTTTATGGCCAAAAGGATCACGGTTTCAGCAATGAAAGACATTTTGAAAGCTTCCCAAACCGAAAGATTGTATTGGTTCAGCATCCATAAAAAGTCTGTATAGACTTCAAACGAATGGTAAGCCAACCAAAAGAAAAGGTGTTTAATCCATCTTTTTTGCATTGCATAAAAATACAGTTTTGGATTTGAGTTTTTCAAAAATTGCTACAAACAACCGGTTTGTGCATACCAACGGTAATTTTCAGTGGATTTTTATAAATAATTACGCTTCATAAACTGAAAAATGCTTTCCATTGACGAATAGCATGCATCTGCAACAGTTTGAATTTAGAGACTCTATAATGACTTAATTTTAAGTGAATTCTAAACTAATCATTATGAAAAAACTTCTATTTTATATTGTATTTTTCTCACTTGCAATTCCAAATGCAATAGCCCAATGGAGCGCGGGCGCCGATATTCCGGAACGAATACGCGCCGGGCAAACAATAGGCTACAGCAGTGGCAGCGATGGGTATCTTTTTATGGTTTCGGGAAGAAATCAGGATGGAATTATCACTCCAATTACGCAGCGCTATCAACTAAGCACAGATACTTGGACCAACGTTGCGCCGCCACCCACGCAGCTTTTGGGAGGTTCCATCGCTATTTTAAAAGACACGATTTATACGATTGGCGGACTGTTGACCACGCCGGGAAATGCAATAAGAAAGGTTCGGAAATACAACATCGCTTCAGATACATGGACGGACGCGGCAGATTTTCCCCGAACCATTGTGGACGCCAGAGCGGTTTCATACCAAGACAGTTTGATTTATGTGGTTGGCGGCTATCAGCACAAAACTTATTTGTATAACAGTACTTACAATCGCTGGCGGGAAGCTACCCCAATGCTGCCACCGGGAAGCAGTATAAGCTGGGGTGGTTTTGCAATACACGGCAATAAAATGGTGTATATGTGCGGCAGCGATGGGTTTATGTCAACCAATTATTGGAACACCGTTTGGGTTGGAACCATTGATGCAAACGACCGTTCCCTAATTACTTGGGAAGAAAAAACACCTTTTCCCGGACAAACGCGAACTTTTTTCGAAGCCCAAACTTGGCGCGATGGCGTAATCATGACGGGCGGAAGTACAGACAATACTTTTGAGACTTTTTCCGATGAAACGTATTTCTACAATCCCGATACCGATTTCTGGCGGCAATTACCCTCAAAACCCACCGCTTGGGTAACGGGGAATAGTGGTTCCGTTTTTATTGGTGATACTTCAAAATTGATCTGTGCTTCCGGATTTCAAACCGATTATCTTTTTGAAACAGAGATTTTTTTGCAGGAAGGCAGTCTTTCAATAGGCGAGTATTCAACAAATGAATGCGGAATCCAAAATTTCAAAATTTTAAATGACAGCATACAAAAAGTAAATTTTTGCATTCTTGAAGATGGTAATGTAGATGTTATGATTATAGATAATAACGGCAGAATTGTTTCCAAATATGAAAGTATTGCAAATGTTGCAGGAAATTATACCATTCCTTTAGAAGGGTTGAATATTACCAATGGAATGTATTTCTGCACCGTTTCGCAGAATGGCAATTCAAAAACGAAAAAAATGTTGGTTTCAAATTAGTTAGTATTCTTTTGTTTATTGGGTTAGGGTGCTAAAATTTTAGCACCCTTTTTATATTGATTGCAACCAAAATTAAAAATGTACTTTCCATATATTTGATAAAAACTTTTTATGAAGCCAATTTTTGTACTTTTTTGCCTGTCTATTTTTTTAATGACAAATTCCACCCTTGCACAAACATTCACTACAACATTTGAAAGTTCAAACGGTCTAAAAGCGGCAACCTATGCTGAAACCATCTACTATTATACTTCCCTCGCAATAAAATATCCTTCCATCTCAATATTTCAAATGGGCGAAACGGATAGCGGTCTTCCGCTTCATGTAATTATTTTTGATCCCCAAAATGAAAAACATTCAAAAGAAAACTTTTCAAAAAACGGCAAAAATCTTCTGTTAATAAACAATGGTATCCATCCAGGAGAACCCGACGGAATTGATGCCACGATGCTGCTTTTTCGGGATTTGGCCGAAAATAAAATTCCTTCGCCAAAAAACACGATTATAGCAACCATTCCAATTTATAACATCGGCGGTGCTTTAAACCGAAACAGTACAAGCCGTACCAATCAAAACGGTCCCGAGGAATACGGGTTTCGCGGCAATGCGAGAAATTATGATCTAAACCGTGATTTTATAAAAAGTGACACAAAAAATGCCCGCGCTTTCGCCGAAATTTTTCATTTGCTGAATCCGGATTTATTTATTGATAACCACGTTAGCAATGGTGCGGACTATCAATATGTGCTTACACATCTTTTTACACAACACGATAAATTGGGTGGTGAATTGGGAAATTATTTGCACACTTCACTAATGCCACAATTAGAGAATTCGCTTCAACAAAAAAATTGGGATATCACGCCTTACGTGAATGTTTTCAACCAAGTACCCGAAAGTGGTTTTCAACAATTTATGGATTCGCCACGGTATTCCTCTGGGTACACAACCTTGTTCAATGCGTTGGGTTTAATTGTGGAAACACATATGCTGAAACCCTACAAACAAAGAGTTGAAGGCACTTATGAGTTGATGAAAACTTTTATAAATATTGCAGATGCGGATGCTTCAACAATAAAAAATCTTCGGAAGAAATCCTTGGAAAAATATAAAGTTGGCAACTATTACCCAATTTCATGGGAAGTAGATTCGTCAAAAACATCCACGCTTAAATTTAAAGGTTTTGAAGGAAAAATGGTGCCAAGCAATATAACTGGTGCCAATCGTTTAAAATATTTCCGCGACAAACCATTTACAAAAGATGTTACATATTACAATAATTTCAAAGCAATGGATTCCGTGACAATTCCTTCGGCATATATTGTTCCGGCAGGTTATTGGAATGTTACGGAACTTTTGAAATTGAACAAAATTGAATTTTCAGTAGTCAAAAATGATTCTACCATTTCAGCGGAAGTTTATCACATAAAAAGTTTTGAAACCGTGAAAAGCCCATTTGAGGGGCATTATCTTCATTACAAAACAGAAGTATCAAAAAAAATTGAAAATGTTTCTATAAAAGCTGGGGATATTTTAATAAAAACCCAGCAGCCGGGCGTTCGTTATCTATTGGAAACTTTGGAACCATCTGCGATTGATTCATTTTTTAACTGGAATTTCTTCGATGCAATCCTTCAGCAAAAAGAAGGTTTTTCTCCCTACGTTTGGGAAGATATGGCTGAAAAATTTCTGAATGAAAACCCTGCAATAAAAAAGGAATTTGAAGCCAAAAAGAAAACCGATTCCACCTTTGCCAATAATTGGTATTTGCAATTGGATTGGATTCACAAACAATCGCCCTATTACGAAAAATCACACCTCCGTTATCCTATCGTTCGGGTGGGTGGTTAGATATTCTTTTGGGAAAAGCAATTTTATATTTTCATAGGAATCCAACAAAGCTTTTTGCGATTTTTCAAAATTTTTCCACTTTACTTTTTTGATGCCTTCCTCGGGTTCGGGAATCAATGGCCCATCATAATCACTGAACATATCGTACCAGTACGTTATTTTCAATCGAAATTTATTGTTTCGGGTAAACACGTGATAGGTAGTCATTAAAAAATCGCGAATTTCAAGATCCTTTACCCCCGTTTCTTCAATAACCTCCCTAATGGCGGCCTCTCGGTGGGTTTCCCCTTTTTCAATTTTACCTTTCGGCAAATCCCACTTTTTGTTTCTTCTTATAAAAAGAATCTCCTTTTTACTGTTATAGACCAGTCCACCAGCGGCTTCAACCACCTTTATTTTCTTCCGAAGAAAACGCTCCAGCTTTTCCGCATTTTTGTGGTAGAGGTTCACGTAAAGCAGTTCGCCATTGTTTATTTTTTTTACCAACTTTTTAAAACGCGCCTGTTTTAAAGGAATGGTGGTGTAATGCTCCCCAATATTTTCTTCCGTTGAAAGAATAATGGGAATATCTTTTACAAAAACTTTATACATTTGCAGCATGATATTAAACAAAGAAACGGCGCAAAAAACCGCTGCCTTACTATTGCAAATTAATGCAATAAAATTGCAACCACAAAACCCTTTTACGTGGGCATCGGGATGGAAATCTCCAATTTACTGCGACAATCGCATTACACTTTCCTATCCGATGATACGGAATTACATCCGTGAAAACCTTGCAAAACAAATTGAGGAACTCTACGGAAAGCCCGAAATGATTGCCGGCGTGGCTACTGGAGCTATAGGAATTGGCGCTTTGGTTGCCGATTATTTAAACGTTCCTTTTTGCTACGTTCGTCCCGAAGCAAAGGGTCACGGCCGCCAAAATAAAATTGAAGGCCATTTGGAAAAAAACACAAATGTTGTTGTTGTTGAAGACCTAATCAGCACCGGGAAAAGTAGTTTGTTGGCCGTTGAAGCTTTAAAGGAAGCCGATGCGAACGTTAAAGGTATGCTCGCAATTTTCAGCTACGGTTTTAGCACTGCGGAAGAAAATTTCAAAAATGCGAACGTTACTTTAAACACTTTGAGCAATTATGAAATGTTACTGGAAGAGGCCGAAAAATCCAGATATATCAATTCTGAAGAAGCTGCGCTGCTTTCTGAATGGCGGGAGAATCCTGCTGTTTGGGGGAAATAGTATTCAGTGTTCAGTAGCAGTGGGCAGTAGCTGTGCACATTTATGAAACAAATGATAAAAAATATTATTTTAGTCTCAGCTTTTTTTATTTTTTCTAATTGCTTTTCACAAGATTACGAATTAAGGGCAACACCTTACGTAAAATGTGAGATTGCTTACAAAGACGGAACTTTAGAAAAAGGCTTCTTACGATTGGCC
>NZ_LXIE01000005.1 GCF_001641085.1 Aequorivita soesokkakensis
GATTAGACTGGCCATATCCTAAATTTAGAGTCAATAAGAATACTAGCGAAAGTGTAAAATTTTTCATGTTCTGGGGCTTAATAATTTATTTTATTGTTTCAAAAATAACACATAATATATATTTAACAACTCTTTAAGAAATTTAATAACATAAAAAAAACCGTTTCAAAATAAATTGAAACGGTTTCTTGAAAATTGCATTAATTCTTTAATTATCCTCCAAAATCATCAAAACGGATATTCTCGTCTGGGATTCCAAAATCCTCCCCCATCTTTTGAACGGCTTGGTTCATCAATGGTGGTCCACAGAAATAAAGTTCTATGTCTTCAGGCGTATCGTGAAGGTTTAAATAGTTGTCAATTACTACTTGGTGAATAAAGCCAACAAAACCATCACCAGCCTCATCGTGTATGTCTTTTTTCACTTTCCAGTTGTCTTCTTCCATTGGTTCTGAAAGTGCCAAATAGAATTTGAAATTTGGAAATTCATTTTCCAACTCTTTAAAGTGGTCTAAATAGAAAAGCTCTCTTTTGGAACGTCCACCGTACCAATAAGTTACTTTTCTACCAGTTTTTAAAGTTTTGAAAAGGTGGTATAAATGTGAGCGCATTGGCGCCATTCCAGCTCCCCCACCAACATAAAGCATTTCAGCCTCGGAAGGATTGATAAAGAATTCGCCATAAGGTCCAGAAATAACAACTTTATCGCCTTCTTTACAATTAAAAATATAAGATGAAGCAATTCCTGGATTAACATCCATCCATCCGCCTTTTGCACGGTCAAATGGTGGTGTTGCAATACGAACGTTCAACATAATTTCACGTCCTTCCGCAGGATATGAAGCCATGGAATATGCTCTTTCAACCGTTTCGGTGTTCTTCATTACTAAAGGCCATAGTTTGAACTTATCCCACTCTTCTTGGAATTTATCCGGTCTTTCATGTTCCTCTGGGTGAGCAGTGATGTCCATATCAGAAAACTTCACTTCGCAAGGTGGAATTTCAATCTGAATATAACCTCCAGCCTTGTAGTTCATATCCTCTGGGATTTCAACTACAAATTCTTTAATGAAAGAGGCAACGTTATAGTTTCTCTTTACAACAGCATCCCATTTCTTAATTCCGAAAACTTCTTCAGGAATGTGAATGTTCATATCCTGCTTCACTTTTACTTGGCAGGAAAGACGTGCTCCTTCTTTTAATTCTTTACGGGTAAAGTGTGGAGTTTCCGTAGGCAAGGCTTCACCACCACCTGAAAGTACGTGGCACTCACATTGAATACAAGTTCCACCTCCTCCGCAAGCGGAAGGTAAAAATATTTTTTCGGCACCCAAAGTTGAAAGCAATGAACCCCCCGAAGGCACTTCGATTACTTTTTCATCGTTGATTGTAATTTTCACTGGCCCTGATGGTGCTAATTTTTCCTTGGTAAATAACAATAAGGCTACCAATAGCAACGTCAATATTAAAAGGGCAATGACGGTTACTGTTATAACTCCAAGTGTGCTTATTTCTAAAAACATATTATTGCTTCGTTAGTGTTGAAACTTCTGACACTGAAACCGCCGGAGCAGTTTCCTCTGTATTTTCATTTTGAATTTGTTCGGTTTTCACTCCAATGTTGCTTGGATCTGAATCCAACGATGGTTTCTTTTCATCGCCGCCTGTCAACATTCCACCAAAACTCATAAACCCTATCGCCATTAAACCAGTAATGATAAAGGTAATTCCCAATCCTCTTAATGGAGCAGGAACATTAGAGTAACGTATTTTTTCACGAATGGCAGCAATGGCCAAAATTGCCAAAAACCATCCAATTCCTGAACTTACACCGTAATTCAAGGCCAAGCCCAATGTTGGGATATCTCTTGATTGCATAAATAATGATCCTCCCAAAATTGCACAGTTTACCGCAATAAGTGGCAAAAAGATTCCAAGGGAGTTATATAATGAAGGTGAAAATTTTTCAACTACAATTTCTACCAATTGCACCATCGTTGCGATTGTTGCAATAAATAGAATAAATGAAAGAAATCCTAAATTATAATCGGCATATTCTTCGCCAAGCCAAACCAATGCGCCATCTTTCAATAGGTATTGATCCAAAAGCCAGTTAATGGGTACTGTTACCGCAAGTACAAATATTACGGCAGCTCCAAGACCCACAGCGGTAGAAACTTTTTTGGAAACAGCAAGATAAGAGCACATTCCAAGGAAAGTGGCAAATATCATATTGTCTATAAAGATCGATTTAAAAAATAACTCTATGTGTTCCATTTTCTTAAAGTATTCAGTAAGCAGTGGCAGTTTTCAGTAGTGCTGATTGCCTACTGGGACTGCTAACTGCGACTATTTTTTATTCTTCTATAAGTTCTTTATTCCTTGAACGCTGTACCCAAATAATGATACCAATAACTATCAAAGCCATAGGCGAAAGCAACATAAATCCATTGTTTTCGTAACCTAATGCGTACAATCCGGTTTTTGCGATTGGGTCTCCCAAAACTTTGAAGCCCAAAAGTGTTCCAGAGCCTAAAAGCTCACGGAAGAAACCTACGATTATTAATATTAAACCATATCCAGCGGCATTACCTATTCCATCAAGGAAAGAGCGCCAAGGTTTGTTCGCCAAAGCAAATGCTTCAAAACGCCCCATAATAATACAGTTGGTAATAATAAGCCCAATGAAAACCGAAAGCTGCTTGCTCAATTCATAAGCGAAAGCTTTTAACACTTGGTCAACAATAATTACCAATGCAGCCACTATTATAAGCTGTGCTATAATTCTGATTTTCCCAGGGATAACATTTCGCAAAAGTGAAATAACTACGTTCCCAACGCCCAGTACAACCATTACTGAAACTGCCATTACTATAGAAGCCTTTAGCTGTGCTGTAATTGCCAATGCTGAACATATACCCAATACCTGAATGGTGATAGGGTTATTGTCTGCTAATGGGTCAAGAATTAACCTGCTGTCTTTTTTTGATAGAAGTCCCATACTATTGCTCGTTTTTTAATTTTTCCAAATAAGGAATGTATTGCGCAACATCTTTTTTGATCATTGCCGTTACACCGTTCCCTGTAATTGTAGCGCCCGCAAGGGCATCCACTTTTTGATCGTCTTTTCTTTCGTTTAGCGGGTCATTGTTTCCTTTTGCTACGGTAATTCCCTCAAAGGCATCTCCGTTCATAATCTGTTCGCCTTTAAAGTCATCCATAAAAAAACGTTCCTTTATGTTTGCTCCAAGTCCCGGTGTTTCTCCTTTGTGGTCAAAAAACACACCTTCCACTACAAAATCCTTGTCAAGCGAAACATAGCCCCAAATAGCATCCCAAAGTCCTTTTCCGCGCATCGGGATTATATAATAGGTCATTCCATCTTTTTCGCCAATAAACAAAGGAAGCTTTCTTTTGTAATTGGGATCATCACTTGCGTGCGCCTCTTCCTTTTTAATATCAATCAAATAAGCATTTTCGTCTTCAGTAGCTTCATTGCCCTGGATTACCAATTGCTTTTTTATGTATTTATGAAAAGTTGCCTCAACTTCCTTGGTAGGAATAAAGGTTACGCTTCCCGTTCCTTCGTTATCGTCAACGCCCATCGCATAAAGGATGTTCTGTTGTTTCTCAAAACGTTCGTTTTCAGAAATCTTTCCACGTAATCCCTGTGCAACCCCGGCCAAAAGACTTCCAACCACCAATACCATTATAACTGCAAACAGTATTGTATATGAATTTTTATCAGTAAACTTTGCCATGATTACGCTGTTTTAGCTTTTAAATGTTTTGCTCGTTTCATTCTCTTATTAATATTCCCTTTAACAACATAGTGGTCTATAGTTGGAGCGAATACGTTCATCAATAATATTGCGAGCATCACGCCTTCTGGATAGGCTGGGTTGAAGACCCGAATCATTATAGACATAAACCCTATAAAGAAACCGTAAATCCATTTTCCTTTGTTGGTCTGTGATGCCGTAACTGGGTCTGTAGCCATATAAACAATACCAAAGGCCAAACCACCAATAATCAAGTGATGCCAAAACGGCTCGTTCATTAATCCATAAAACTTGCTTCCTTCCTGAATCCATCCTTGAGCAACAACACCATTGAATATCAAGCCCATTGCAATGGCGCCAATTACAGCAGAAAGCATAATACGCCAGCTTCCTATTTTTGTGAAAATCAAGAAAAGACCTCCTATAATAATAAGGAATGTTGAAGTTTCGCCAACTGATCCCGGTATAAAGCCCCAGAACATATCCCAGAGACTATAAACGGGATGGCTGTTTGCGGCCAAAGTTCCCAAAATGGTTTCCCCAGAAATTGCATCTGGCTGTCCCGCCATTGCTTGCGCTCCGTGTACCCAAACTTTATCACCACTCATCCAAGTTGGATAGGCGAAGAACAAAAAGGCACGGATTGTTAGTGCGGGGTTCAAAATGTTCATTCCTGTTCCACCAAAGACTTCTTTCCCAATAACAACTCCGAATATTACCGCAACGGCAAGCATCCAAAGTGGAATATCGATGGGAACAATAAGTGGCACAAGCATTCCCGTTACCAAATATCCTTCCTCTACTTCGTGTTTTTTAATGATGGCGAAAATAAATTCTACTCCAAGACCTACAACATAGGAAACAATTACTAACGGTAAAACCGTCCAAGCACCAAGAATAAAGTTATCCCAAGTGAAGAAATTGCCCAATGGATCTAACCGCAATGTGTTGTCAATAGCTGCGTAATGCTGATACCCCGCATTGAAAATACCAAAAATCAAACACGGAACAAGTGCCATTATCACTGTGTTCATGGTACGCTTCAAATCATCCACAACACGAACGTGCGCTCCGGAATGCGTAGTTTCGTTCGGTGTATATAAAAAGGTATGCAGTGCATTGAACGCAGGGGCCATTTTGGTGCCCTTGTATTTTTCCTTTAGCTTATGTAAATTCTGTTTCAATCCCATATACTACTTATTTTTCATTTTTTCAAAATGAATAATTATCCAATTTCTTTATACATTAAATCAAGACCGTTCCTGATGATTTGTTGATGCGGCTGCTTGCTCACGCAAACAAATTCGGTAAGCGAAAAATCTTCCGGAGCCACTTCATACATTCCCAAAGCTTCCATTTGGTCCAGATCTTTCACCATACAGGCCTTTAGCATTTGCATAGGGAACATATCCAATGGAAAAACCTCTTCGTAATTACCCGTTACCACAAAAGCGCGGTGCTCTCCGTTAGTATTGGTATCAAGATCGTATTTTTTATTTGGCGTTAACCAAGAAAAGGTAAGCGCTCTTGAAGTTGAAATTTTGTCAAAAACCGGTTTGTTCCATCCAAACAATTCATAATCGTCCCCTTCCGGAATCACGGTTACCGTATTGCTGTAATAGCCCAAGTGTCCTTTCGGGGAAATCTTTTTCCCGGTAAGCACATCACCGCTAATTACGCGAACGTTTTCATCTTTCAGTCCAGAATCATACAAAAACGTTGCAGCTTCTGAACCGATTCTCGTTCTATAATATTTTGGAGTTTTTACTTCAGAACCAGAAAGCGCGATGATGCGGTCTGGATTGAATTTCCCTGTAAGCAACAATTCGCCAATAATCACAAGATCCTGTGGCGCGATGGTCCAAACAATCTCGTTTTTATTAACGGGGCTTATTTTGTTTATCTGTGTTCCCACGTTTCCTGCCGGATGCGGTCCAGAAACGTTGTGAAGCGAAATATCTTTCAAACCTTTAAAAGGCGAGCTTCCGCTTTTGCCAACCCCAACGTGTACTTGCCCTTTGGTAAGTTTGCTCAAAGCAGTAACGGCAGCCTGTAACTCCTTTTCTTTTCCATTTAAAGAGAAATCAACGTCGTTTGCCAATGGCGCAGTACTAACAGCAGAAATAAAAATATCTCTTGGCTCCTGCTCCGTATCAGCAATCACCGCATAGGGGCGCTGCATAATAAACGGCCAGCAACCAGACTCCAGCAAACGGCTTTTAATAGCCTCAGCACTTGAGGAATCCGGGCTCAAAATGCCAAAATCCTTAAAAGTATCCTGCGGATCTGCTTCAATGATGATTTCTGTGATTACGCGTTTCGCGCCGCGTTCAATTTTGGTTAGAGTTCCACTAACGGGCGAAACAAACTTTACAAGCTCATTGCTTTTAGAGTAGAAAATAGTGTCGCCAGCTTGAACTTTTCCACCTTCACGAACCACCATTTTTGGGGTTATAAGATGGAAGTCAGAAGGTCTTAGTGCGAAGGTTCTGGATCGCGGGGCGCTGGAAAGTGTTTTTTCTGCTTCACCCTTTAATTTAATGGTAAGACCTTTTTTAATCTTAATGTCTTTGGACATAAATATGGATATTAATAATGCCTTTTTAATACCCTATTTTCCCTCAAAACGAAAGCGGGGGAAATAAGGGCGTGCAAATTTATAAATTAAATATACCATTGCACAATAAAAGGCTATAATTTTCTGTGTTAAAAAGGGATGGGTTGTTATTTTATAATGTTTATAAATTAGCAGAAGGGTTTAAGAAGAAAAATCCTTTTTGGGAATTTGCAGGAAAGTGGTAATATTGATATGAGCTGTATGCTTTTATGATTTGAAAAAGAAGACATCCTTATTCAAAATAAAAAAAAATGGCGAAGTGAATAGCATAATGAACCCTAAAATCTAACTATCCTACTTAAAGCAGCAAACATTCCAACATATATGACATGAAAATAGTAAAGAAAGCTGCAAAATGGATTTTATATATTTTATTAATCCCAATCACTTATTTATTGATTTCGCTACTGTTGACGGCAATTACAGTGGACAGAAAGGCTACTGAAACCGATTCAAATAAGTCCATATTCTTGACCACAAACGGAGTTCATTTAGATATTATCATCCCCATAAAAAACATAGACCCAATAGTATTATCCGGAATAAACCACAAGGCATCCGAAAACTATTTAGCATTCGGTTGGGGAGACGAAAACTTCTATTTAAACACGCCAACCTGGGGAGATTTAACCTTTAAAAACGCTTTTGGGGCTATGTTTTTAAAAAGTCCAACATTGGTTCATATAACCCGTTACCAAAATAAAAAAAGTGATTGGATTGAAATAAAAGTAACCGACAAGGAATTAAAAAAAATAAACCAGTATTTAAATGAAACATTTTTCACAAATGAAAATGGTGAGAAAATTTTACTCAAAGACAAAGGCTACACAGCAACAGATGATTTTTACAAAGCAAACGGAAGCTATACCTGTTTCAATACTTGCAATTCATGGGTTAATTCTGGTTTCAAAAAAAGTGGTTTGAAATCTTGTTATTGGACACCTTTCGATTTCGGGTTGATGAATAAATACAAATAAAAAAATATTTCAATAATCCTTTGAAACAAAAAACAGTAAAATACATAGCCATCATTTTTATAGGCTCGTTTGTTATAAGCATAATAAGTGGAATAGGGTTAAACATTTGGGGGCTTTCCAATATTTTTGAATCAAACAACAGCTCCGACTTTTCTGAAGAAGAATACAAAGAATACCAAAAACAAGAGATGCTCCGCAATTACTACAACCCGCTTGTGGACAGCCTGCTTGACGCAAACCCAAGAATTGCAGCAGCCTATATAGACAGTGTTTTAATAAGATATCCCTCAGAATATGATATGGCATTTAGGCAAGGCATTGCCTATCATAGAATTGATTCCCTTGAAAAAGCAATCGCCTCTTATCAAAAAGCCATGGATATAAATGGCGGCGAATATCCCCAAGCCTTGCAATACATTGGCTTCGCACTCTCCGACCTAAAAAAATATGACGAAGCAATTGTTCAATTTGAAAAAGCCTCAAGTATATCCAGTGGCTACGAAAATGAACTGTACATTGCAGAAAACTACGAACTAAAAGGAGATACCGAAGAAGCAATCAGATACTACAAACTTTTCCTTTCCAGCCTTGAGGCCAATAATCTAAACCTCCGTTATTGGGAAGACATCAGGGATCTAAAAAAGAAAATCACCGAATTGGAAATAACAAAACAATAAAGCATCTATTCAGAACTATTCTTGGTTCTTAATTATTGGTTCATTACCTATAAAGGCAACTTAAGGGATACTTAAAGGTAACCTAAGGTTTAATTAAGGTTTACTTAAGGTATATGAAGATTATTCCTACAAAAAGTTTTCGTCCAAGACATATCAAAACAAATAAATTCACAAACAATAATTACCATCACCAACCCACTATTCGAAGAGGCACAAAATTTGTTTATCTTAGCGCTATAAACCAGTATCATGCTAAAAACACTTTCCACCACCTTCCTTTTATTACTAACCGTCTTCCCTACTTTCGCCCAAATTGTTGAGAAAGTGGAACCTTCATACATCAGTACAATACAGTTTCGCGGTGCTACAGACCTCAGCCAGTTGCCGATTATCCGTCTTGGCGAACAGGTCAATCTATCATTTGACGCCCTTAATGGCGATGAAGAGGATTATTACTACACCCTCTCGCATTATAATTTTGACTGGTCGCCCAGTGATCTTTCCAAAAGCGAATACCTAGATGGTTTTGATGATGTTCGTATTCAGACATACCAAAATTCATTAAATACACTTCAAATATTTTCGCACTACGAACTCACAATCCCCAATCGCGATACCCGGGCTATCCAAAAGAGCGGTAATTATTTGCTCAGCATCTTTAATGGTGATGGCGACCTAGTATTCACTAGAAAATTCATGGTGATTGAAAACATTGCCACGGTAGCAGTAGAAATAAAACGCGCCCGCGATTTAAAAGTGATTAATGAAAAACAAGTAGTTCAATTTACCATCAATTCGCCAAACTTGTTATTGATAAATCCAAAGCAGACCGTTAAAACACTAGTGCTTCAAAACAGCAACCTTAACACTGCAATCACAAATTTGGTTCCCCAATACACTATGGGGAATGAACTGATATATAGATACGACAAGGAAGCATCCTTTGGCGGTGGCAATGAGTTTCTTGCTTTTGACAATAAGGACGAACGCTCTGCAACTAACGGCGTGCGCTCCATTGAGGTTACCGATGTGTATGAAAATTACCTTTACACAAACATTCCACGGTATGACAGACCCTACACCTACAATCCAGACATTAACGGAAACTTTGTGGTCAGAAACGTAGATGCCCAAAATCAGGACATTGAAGCGGAATACGTGCGTATGCATTTTAATCTGCAGTATTATGACGATTTGGGCGATAAGGAATTGCACCTTTACGGCAATTTCAATAACTGGACTATAGACGGCAGTACCTATATGAAATATGACCCAACGAGTGACACTTACAGAAACGAAAGATTATTTAAACAAGGGTATTACAACTATAAATACGTTGTTGTAAACCGCGACGGAAGCATAGACGAGGGCGCAGTGAGCGGCGATTTTTGGCAAACCGAAAACGATTATACCGTTATAGTCTATTTCCGTGATTTGGGCGCTAGATATGATCGCATCATTGGTGCGGGATATGCCAATTCCACAAACATCAATAACAATTGATTTATTAAAATAGAAGTTGAAGTGACGATTCCTTTTTTTAAATAGCAATGAAACGCAAAAAAAAAGAAAATTCCAGCGGGAGAAAATCGTTGCAATATCGCGGCAATAAATGCTTAAACTGCGAACAACCCCTTGATATAAGCGACGTTTATTGTCCCTATTGTTCCCAGTTGAACAGCCACAAAAAGCTTTCCATAAAAGATTTTTTTCTGGAATTTTTAAGCAGTATTCTGGTTTACGACTCGCGACTGCGCAATACCCTCAAAGATTTGTTGTTTCGTCCGGGAGTCATTACCCGCAATTATGCCAAGGGACAACGTTTAAAATACGCCAATCCGTTCCGCTTCTTTTTGAGCGTTTCCATAATCTATTTTTTGGTGAATGGCCTGCTGGATGTGATAAATCCTGGGGTGGATGATAATAATGCAGTAAACTTCAACTCCAAGCTGGCCGATCGTTCCTTTGTAGATTCATTGAGCCAAAACATTGCGGCAACAACTTCAAACGCTATCAACATAGCAGATTCCATTAAAAAAATGCAATCCCCAAAAGAACTAAAGTACATTTCAGATAAAGAACTGGATACAATGTCTTTAATGAAAAGTTATACCGAAAGGTTCTCCCTCTACAATGATTTTTACGAAAAATACAAAATAAAAAACGCCGAGATAGCTCTGGACAGCCTGCACCACAAAAATACTTCGTTTAATAGATGGATCTATTCAAAAAATATCACAGTAGATAAAATTAAGGAAAACCCTTCCGCTTTTATTAAATACGTCATTTCCAAAATACCCTTTTTCCTCTTTTTCTTTACCCCATTTTTCGCCTTCTTTTTCTGGCTGGTTTATTCAAAGAAAAAGTACACCTATATGGAACACATGATTTTCATCTTCCATATATTCAGTTTTATCTTTTTGGCGATGCTCCTTTTTATACTTCCCGATTTTATAATTGGCACCAAGTTTTTTGTTGGCTGCCTCTTCGTTTTTATTGGGCCAATTTATTTCTACAAGGCTTTGCGTAATTTTTACGGGCAGGGAAGAGTGATAACTTTAATAAAATTTGTATTTTTAAACACTGTGTTTGTAATAGGATTGACTTTTGCCGCGATGATTTTTGTGGCCGCAAGCGCAGCAATCTATTAAAAATGGTGCAACAAGTAACACAAGGAATTAAAATTTCGGTAAAAACCGAATTTGACGGCACGTTTTACAAAAACCGTAAAATGCAGTATGCCTTTGCCTATACCGTTACCATTGAAAACCAAAGTAAGGATACAGTCCAGCTCACCGCCCGCTCGTGGAAAATCAAGGATTCCCTTAACAACACTGAAATTGTGGAAGGCGAAGGCGTTATAGGCCAAAAACCTATTTTGCAACCCGGCGAAAAACACGCTTACACCAGTGGATGTCTGCTCTATTCCCCCTTCGGATCTATGAAAGGGCACTATAATATGGTGAACTTCGCGACCACCCGAAAGTTTAGGGTTTCCATCCCTCTTTTCAATTTGAGTGCTCCTTTTTCTATGAATTAGACCCCTAACCTCCAAAGAAGGAAACGAAACTCTGGTTACTGCGTATTGATTACTGAATCACCGATCTTACCTGTTTGCAAATCTTCATAACGCATTTCTATAACATCTTCCTTTTTGGAAATCTGGGTAATGCTTTTCGTTTTTATAAAACCGCGATCCATAATAAGATTGCTGTTTAAATCCCCCTCACCCGCTGTTTTGTGGAATTGAAGCAGTTCCTCTTCCGAAGGTTTTATGGTTTCAAACAAAAATGCTGAAAACCACTGTTCACGCTTTTTCTTCAAATTTTCAGGATATAATGGCGAAGAAGACCAAATTTGTGGCGCCAAAGGTTCTTCGGAAAAATGATACGTTTCGCCATCCCAAACCAATTGAAACAATTGGACTTCAGCTTCCCATTCAATCAAAACTGCCGTAAACGGTTCTATTCCGCTAAAATCATAGCTTTCAATTTCCTTTTTTAAATTGTCTGATTTCAATAAATCTTTTACGACCAATCCCCTACTTTTTCTGTAAAAAGCTTCCCGTTTGTGAGCCACAAACCCACCGTTCATCAAACAGACAATTCGTTTTTTATCACTTGCACCAATCCACGTTCCTCCGGCCACGGCGTCTTTTGGGTAAAGCAATTTTACATTATCTTCTTCATAAATTCCTGGCGGAAAAGTTTCACGTCCCGGAGCTTCATCACGATTGGAAGTTAGGATAAAATCGTTGTTGGTTTTTGGGATAAAAGTTATTGTGCACATACGTTAAATTTGAAATTCCAAATAACAAACACCAAATTCCAAATAAAATTCCAAACAACAAGTGCCAAATTCCAAAAAAAAAGAGAAACCAATTTGTAATTGGGGATTTCAAGGTTTGGTGTTTCCATTTTTGTACCTTTGCACTCTTCATAAATAGAAAAATAAAAAAGTTATGGGAAATGGATTTTTTGAAGTGCCAATCGCCGTAAACGAACCTGTAAAAAGCTATGCGCCAGGTTCACCGGAACGTGAGGAAGTACTTAAAACTTACAAAGAAATGTATAAGGCAAAAATAGACGTGCCTTTATTTATCAACGGAAAAGAGGTTAAAACCAAAGAAACTGCTACTATGTCTCCGCCGCACGACCATAAGCACGTGCTTGGAACCTATTATAAAGCAACCAAAAAAAATGTGGAAGAAGCAATTGAAACTGCTTTGGAAGCCAGAAAAAAATGGGCCGTTATGCCGTGGGAACAACGTGCGGGAATCTTTCTTCGCGCTGCCGAATTGCTTGCCGGACCCTACAGAGCTAAAATAAACGCAGCTACCATGCTCGCCCAGTCCAAAAATATTTATCAGGCAGAAATTGATTCGGCATGTGAGCTTATTGACTTTTTAAGATTCAACGTTCAGTATATGACCGAGATTTATGCCGAGCAACCAGAATCTACTTCCGCAGCCTGGAACCGAATTGAATACCGTCCATTGGAAGGTTTTATTTATGCAATCACTCCTTTCAACTTTACAGCTATTGCCGGAAACCTTCCCGCAAGCGCCGCTTTGATGGGGAATGTTGTTGTATGGAAACCGAGTAATGCCCAAATATATTCCGCAAAAGTGATTATGGATGTATTCCGTGAGGCTGGTGTTCCCGCAGGTGTAATCAATATGGTTATGGGAGATCCTGCAATGATTTCGGACACGCTAATGGCAAGTCCAGATTTCAGCGGGGTTCACTTTACAGGCTCTACTGGTGTTTTTCAGGGAATTTGGAAAAATATTGGTGATAACATAAAAAATTACAAAACCTATCCACGTATCGTTGGGGAAACTGGCGGAAAAGATTTCATTGTTGCGCACAAAACATCAAACCCTAAGCAAGTTGCAACCGCAATGGCCCGCGGTGCCTTTGAATATCAAGGTCAAAAATGTAGCGCCGCTAGCCGTTGCTATATTCCAAAAAGCATTTGGAAAGACGTCAAAGAATATTTGGTTGATGATATCCGCTCCTTCAAAATGGGAACTCCGGAAGATATGGGCAACTTCATAAACGCTGTTATTCACGAAAGCTCTTTTGACAAACTTGCAAGCTATATAGACCAAGCCAAAAAGGATAAAAATGTTGAAATAATTGCTGGCGGGAATTATGACAAAAGCAAAGGCTACTTTATTGAACCTACTGTAATTGTAACAAAAGATCCAAAATACACTACCATGTGTACTGAACTTTTTGGGCCTGTGCTTACCGTGTATGTTTATGACGATAATAAATGGGAAGAAACCTTGCATTTGGTTGATGAAACCAGTGAATATGCCTTAACAGGTGCTGTTTTCAGTGAAGATAGATATGCTTTGGAAGAAGCTGTGAAAATTCTTGAAAACGCTGCGGGTAATTTCTACATCAACGACAAGCCTACGGGAGCCGTAGTTGGTCAACAGCCATTTGGTGGTGCACGCGCTAGCGGAACCAACGACAAAGCTGGAAGTAAGCAAAATCTGTATCGCTGGATTTCACCAAGAATGGTGAAGGAGACTTTTGTTTCGCCAACAGATTACAGATATCCTTTCTTAGGATAGTATTCAAATTGAAGTATTAAAAAAGCCCGTTTTGATTATTTCAAGACGGGCTTTTAAATTTTATTAAAGTTTTATTTTACTGGAAAATTTTATTTTCACCCAGCTCAGCGTGTTGCGAATTTTTTGCGCTATTGTCAGCTTTCACTACCATTACCACAAAACTTAAATTGTCTGCATTGTATTCTGCGGGTACCGTAAATGTATAGTTCTTTGAGTAAACCTGATAAGCAGAAGTTTCAGGAATAGCATCCCCAAACAAGTTTGATAGGGAATTTCTTAAAGCATCATTGTGCACAAAATCTGGAATTGGATTACCTTGTCCGTAATATGGATGGCCCTCCACTGTGTTGAAATAATTGGCCTGCGGAGCCACAACGCCACTTTCTATTAAATAAACCACCAGTTTATCGCCCGGTTCTGAACCATTTGCATATACCACTTTAACATCTACGGAAAGATTTGAACCGTTTATCTGTGAGTTAATTGCTACGGATAAATCTGTTTCTGCACCTGCAAGATTGGTTACTGCCGTAAAATCATAAGGATCATTCCAAGCTTCCGTTCTATTTAATTGGGTTTGTGGAAAACTGTCCGGCACATTAAATTCATCTTGAAGATCTTCAATCTGCGCAAAATCCATTGGGTCAGGAATGCTTATCGCTGTTTTATGAATGGCAACTACTGAAATATAAGGAGTAAGCTCTTTTGCATGATCAATAGCAACCAATGCATCTAGGCAATAGCCACACCAAGTTCCGGTATAATCCTCAATAACTACATTTCTTTTTGGAATGTAAACCGAAAAATCTTTTACTGGAGTTGTAAAGGTTTCATTGTTAACCATATATTCTGCATAAACCTCAAAATTTCCTTCACTTGCGGAAGAAAACGTAAACCCAGAAATTGCATTTCCATTTACATAAAAGGTTGCATCAGAAGCCGTGTTGTTACCGTTTGAGTCAAAGAGACCAAAAGTAACGGTCTGGTTTTTCATTGCTCTTGAAACATCAACAGTCAAAGCTCTTTCAGTAGGCGCAAGTACTTCAAAGTTAAGAATATTACTATTGATATTTTCATAAACAGCTTTCACTGTATATGTTCCTGTGGTGTTAAAAGTATATGACGGTTCTTGGATTTCAGCATCATTTACATATATTTTTGAAGAAGAAGTATAATCTTCGCCGTCACTTCCGGTTATAGTGAAAGTAACCATTTCACCAGTTGACAATACCTCAAGTTCGCCATCACCCGCGTCGCTTTTAAGGGCAATAGAAAGGCTCTGGGCTGGGGTTCCAATTGGATCTTCTTTTTTGCTACAGGCAGCAATTGCCACAAAAACAAAGAGAATCATAAATTTAAAATAGGGATAGGTTTTCATGATAAATTATTAAAAATGAAGTGCGCTAATATAATCTATTTATAAAAAAAGGCACGGTTTTGGAATGTTAAATCCATAAATTTCAAAAAAACAAATTAAGTTTTTATTAAAAATAACTTAATATTGCTACTCTTTAATTAATTGTATAAACTTTATTCGATGAAAAAATTACTTCCCCTTTTTCTTGTAATGGTATCTTTTTGCGCCATTTCACAAAATGAATTGCCAAAAGTGGATATGACCACGCTAGACGGAAACCCTATCAACTCACAAGAACTTTCTACAGACAACAGTGTTGTTGTTGTTTCATTATGGGCTACTTGGTGCGTACCGTGCATAAAAGAGCTGGATGCTATTAGTGAAATGTATCAAGACTGGCAGGAAGAAACCAATGTAAAACTCTATGCAGTTTCCATTGACGACAGCCGTGGCGTAAAACGCGTAAAGCCTTTGGTTAACGGGAAAGGCTGGGATTACACCATTCTTTTAGACACCAACAATGATTTTAAACGCGCCCTTGGAGCAGCAACAGTGCCACTTACCTTATTAGTGAAAAACAACGAAATTGTTTACAGACACTCAGGTTACAGCCCAGGAGCAGAGATGGAACTTTATGAGAAAATAAAGGAATTCTCAGCCAACTAACTTTTTTTACCAACCAAACTTACAAAATGAAAAAACTTATTCTTGGAGCCTGTATGTTTATGGGCGCAATCGGATTTTCACAGGACAATGGCTACTTTTTCGGGGGGCTGGAATCCAACTCACAATGGTTATTGGACGATGAAGATTTCGGTTTTACCGCACCAGAAGACCAATTTAGATCAAACAATTATTTACAGCTTAATTATACTTTAGGAAAATTTACCGCCGGAGTACAATACGAAGCATATTTGCCTACAGTTTTATTGGGGTATTCGCCAACTTGGGAGAACCAAAATGGAATAGGCACCTACTATCTTAATTTTAAAAACGAAACCTTGGATATTACCGGAGGTTATTTTTATGAGCAATTTGGTAGTGGATTGATTTTAAGAACTTGGGAAGACCGCCAATTGGGAATCAACAATGCCTTAAAAGGACTTCGTGTAAAATTTACCCCAACAGCAGATCTTGATATTACTGGAGTATATGGACAAATAAGAAACGGTTTTGATGTTTCTGAAGGTGTTATGCAAGGCGTTGATGCCAATTTAGACCTTACTAGCCTTATGAAAGTTGACGCTGTAGACCTAAAGCTTGGCGCAAGCTATGTTGGCAGATACCAATCAAACGGGTCTAATGATTCTATTCCTTCAAACGTTAACGCTTACGGCGGAAGGTTGGATTTTGTAGCGAATAATTTTTACGGAGGGGTTGAAGCAATAACAAAAGATCCAGACGTAATTGTAAATGAAGGATCCGTTAGCTCTCCGCAGCTTTTTGACGGTACCGCACTTCAAGTAAATTTGGGATATGCACAGAAAGGATTGGGCATCAATTCTACTTTCAGAAGATTGGAAAATTTCAGTTTTTATGCAGATCGTTATGCCGAAGGAAACGTTTACAATGAACAAATTGTAAATTATGTGCCGGGCCTTACCAAGCAACACGATTATTTACTTTCAAATATATATGTCTACAGCGCACAGCCGCGCTTGCTTTTCAATGATACTGAAAAAAGAGCTGGGGAAGTGGGTGCGCAAGTAGATGTTTATTATTCATTTGACAAAGAATCTACACTTGGAAAACTTGGAACTAAAATAGCCGGAAACTTCTCTTATTGGGCAGGCTTGGAGGCAACCTATAACGATGCCGAGCAAACGTATGACGCAAAATTTATAGGTGATGGTGACCGTTATTTCCGTGACCTTAATATTGAGGTGAAAAACCGCTGGTCTTCAAAATGGAGCTCTATTGCTACCTTTCAAGATGTTATTATTGATAAGGGAGTTGCTGAAGGTGGACCACTGGGCCAACAAGGAGATATTAGAGCGCAAATTGCAGTAATTGAAGGAACTCGCAAATTTGAAGGCGGAAAAGCACTACGCATGGAATTGCAACATCTATGGATTGATAAAAGCAGAAAAAACGTAGATAGAAAAAACTGGGCTGCAGGAGTATTGGAATACAATTTTAATACCGCTCTTACCCTTTACGCTGCTGATGCCTGGAATTATGAAGGCGAAGGAAAGCTACACTATTACAGCTTTGGCGGAAGTTATACCAAAGGCCCTGCCCGTTTCGCTTTAAACTACGGCCGTCAGCGCGGTGGATTGATATGTGTGGGCGGTGTTTGTAGATATGTTCCAGAAAACACTGGTGTTACTGCAAATCTTGTTGTTACTTT
Source organism: Aequorivita soesokkakensis (assembly GCF_001641085.1). Taxonomy (GTDB): domain Bacteria; phylum Bacteroidota; class Bacteroidia; order Flavobacteriales; family Flavobacteriaceae; genus Aequorivita; species Aequorivita soesokkakensis. Next base: position 17,348 of record NZ_LXIE01000005.1, read on the forward strand.
CTAAGAATTTAAAAACCTTATAAATAAAAAAGGCTCCGAAATTATTCGGAGCCTTTTTTTATTTAATTCGTTTGGAATTACTGAACAACAATTTTAGTTGTTTGCATAGCTCCTTTTTCATTTTTGAATTGAACTATATATGTTTGTGCACTTAAGTCAGACATATTAACTTCTTGACGCCCTGTTTCAAAACGATCTTGCTTTACAATACGCCCTCTTAAGTCATATACCATCATACTTACTGGCTCATTTACATCCAGCACCAATTGATTGGAAACAACGGTTGATTGAATTTTCAAATTAACCACGCTATTTTCGTTTACACCCAAAGTAGGGTTATAACGATAAGTGAAGGTTAGTGGTGTTCCAATTTCGGTAACACCATCTGCCTCATATTGATGAAAGGCAAAAACAAAGTCTAAATTATCAGTACCATTTCCTGGGTCACCATTGTAAAAATGGTTGCCTTCAAGAGTAGTTTCGCCCACGCCAATGGGAAGTACTTCTGGTGCTGGTGGCACTGTCTGTCCCACAGTGATGCCTGTATAGCACTGTCCATAGCAAAGTTCAAAACCATCACCATTTCCTGAAGATGAACTTACAAACTCAATTCTGGTATAAATTTCATTGGAAGGGTTATTATTGGTAACATAAAATTCGTAAGAAGCATCGGGGTAAGTGGTAGTACCGTATTCAATAACATCACCATCGTTAAGCACATTTCCTGCTCGGTCTGCAACTGTGTATTGAGCATTTGCGATTGAAACCGCGCCCATAACACTTAAAAGGAGTAATTTAAGTTTCATTTTTTTTGTTTTTAGGATTAATCAATATTAAAGTTTAATTATATAGGTATCACAAAAGTAAAGATAATTATTAAAAAACTTCACTTCTTTATTCATTCTATTACAGATATTTAACATTTTAAGGCCAAAGCTTGATTAAAACGGTATTTTTAAAGAATTGCTTTCTTTAAAATTATTTTCTATTTCATCATTCTATTGTGAATTTTAAAAAACATTATTAAAAAATCAATTTCAATGAATCTAACATGCATTATGGAAATGTAAATACAACATTTTAACATAAATAGTCCAAAAAAATGCATTTCAAGCCATAAAAATAAATTATAAAAAAGTACATTTGTGGCTATACTAATTTTCACAACAAAATAAATCTAAAAATCATGTTTAAAAAATTACCCCTAAGCATTGTTTTTGCATTGTTTGCCTTCGCTTCTTTTGGCCAAACAATCGTATCGACATCCCCAGCTAACAAAAAAGTAGTCCTTGAAGAATTTACCGGAATACATTGCGTATACTGCCCTCAAGGTCACGCTATTGCACAGGCAATCCAAGACAACAATCCTGGAAATGCATTCTTGATCAATATCCACACTGGAAGTTTTGCCAATCCAAGTGGTGGTGAGCCAGATTTCAGAACTCCATATGGAGCAGCAATTGCCGGACAGACCGGTCTTGTAGGATATCCTGCAGCCACTGTAAACCGTCATAATTTCCCAGGAAAAGAACAAGGTGCTCCAGGCACAACTGCAATGAACAGAAATAACTGGACTTCGGCCTCAACAATTACTTTAGGTGAAGGATCTAATGTTAACGTTGGTGTTGAAGCTGAAATAGATGTACAAACAAATATACTGACCGTTCATGTAGAGGCTTACTATACTTCTAATAGCCCAGAATCTACTAACTTATTGAATGTTGCTTTACTACAAAACAATACTAAAGGACCTCAAACTGGTGGTGGACAAGGAAATAACTATGTGCACATGCACAGACTTGTAGAAATGATTACTGGCCAATGGGGCGAAGTAATAAACACTACAACTACAGGAACTTTTGTGGATAGAACTTTTACTTATACAATCCCAGCAATGTACAATAACGTTCCTGTAGAAATTGCAGATATGGAGGTTGTTGCTTTTATCACAAATACGCACCAAGAATTGCCAAGTGGTTCTGGAGTATACCCAGAATTTACAGGAATTACAAACAACAATGACGCTTATGTAAGATATATCGTGGATGTTCCAAATACTTGTAATGACATGCTTGCCCCTCAAGTAAACATTCAAAACTTGGGTCAAGATCCATTAACTTCTTTAGCTATAGAATATACAATCAATGGTGATGTACATACCTATAACTGGACTGGAAACATTACTGCGCTTCACAATGAAACTATTGATCTTCCTGAGGTTGCTTATACCATACAAGCATCCAATACGCTTGAAGTAAGTGTTCCAAATGACGATGACAACGGCAACAATGACGCTACAGTATCTTTTGATGAAGCTGTTGCTGGTACTGGTACTGTTGATATGGTTTTACATACTGACGGATACGGAAGTGAAGTTAGATGGAACCTAAAAGATGCTGATGGTAACACATTATATAGTGGTGGGCCTTACGGAAACAATCAAACAATAGAGCAAAGATTTACATTACCTGCAAACTGTTATGCGTTTAGCATCATTGATACCTTTGGTGACGGTGGTGGTTCAGTAACGCTTACAGATGCTGAAGGAACTGTTGTATTCTACACAAATGGTCAATACGGTTCTGGAAAAACAGAGCAATTTTCAAGCAACGGAGTTTTGGGCGTAAGCCAATCTGAACTTGACGCAATTAGCTTGTATCCAAACCCTGCAAGCACAGTATTAAATCTTAAAAATGCTGAAAATGCAACCATTCAAGTTTATGACGTTCTTGGAAAAATGATTTTTTCACAAGAAAACATTTCTATGGATGAGCAAATTAATGTTGCAAACCTTCAAACAGGAACTTACTTTATGAAAATTTCTAAGGACAACCTTGTAGCTACAAAGAGATTCCTAATTTCAAAATAAACCAGTTTCCTTAAATATTTTAAAACCCTCGAATTGTTCGGGGGTTTTTTATTACTTTAAATTGGTATATAAATTTCTTAAAATGAAATATTCCATTAGTGAAGAAAAAGTTGTTTTCGACGACCATTACAAAATGGTCAAAGCAAAGGTAACTTATGATACTTTTGAAGGAAACCATATAAGCACCACCCGTCTCGCTTTTGAAAGAGGAGATTCCGTAGCGATACTACTGTTGGAGAAAGATTCCCATTCTATCCTTTTAACAAATCAATTTCGTTACCCAACTTGTAAAAATGCCGATGGCTGGCTTTTGGAAATTCCAGCGGGATCCTTGGAAGAAAATGAAAAACCGCAGGACTGCATAAAAAGGGAAGTAATGGAGGAATTGGGTTATAAAATTAAGATGCCAAAATTGCTTTCAACCTTCTACACTTCGCCCGGTGCTTCAACAGAACGGATATTTTTATTTTATTGCGAAGTTTCAAAAAATGACAAGATTGAAAAAGGCGGCGGAAACGAACACGAAAACGAAGATATACAATTGGTAAAGATTCCGGTTTCGCAAATAACTTCAAAAATTTTGGAGCTGAAGGATGCAAAGACAATACTCGCTCTGCAATGGTTTCCATTAAATATAATGAATAAGTAATTTTTTATTTCCCTTTAAATTTTAAGGGTAAATGCACCACGCTTTTGGTTTCAAAGAATTCTTCGGAAAAAAAATCACTTAAAGGAAAAACGGTCGCTTTTGGATAATATTTAAGTTCTTCGGATAAATCCCCGCCTTTCAAATAAAGAATCCCGTTCTTTCTTTCGTGAATACTCTTTTTGGCAATTTTTCCATCAACCCAATGTACAAATGTATCCATTTGTGCCACTGCCCTGCTCACAATAAAATCATATTTTCCCGAAACAGTTTCCACGCGGGCGTTGGTAGCTTTTACGTTTTGAAGTTGCAAACCGTCCACAACTTCATCTACTACTTTTATTTTTTTTCCGATACTGTCCACAAGATGAAAATGTACTTCCGGAAAAAGAATAGCCAAGGGAATGCCTGGAAAACCACCGCCTGTACCCACGTCCAAAATTTTGGAGCCCGGCAGAAAAGTTTGAATTTTGGCTATACCCAGCGAATGGAGCACATGGCGCAGATAAAGTTCATCAATATCCTTTCGGGAAACTACGTTTATTTTCAAATTCCAGTCCTCGTAAAGCTCCTGTAGCTTTTCAAATTGACTTTTCTGAATATCAGTTAATTGCGGAAAATATTTAAGTATCAGTTCCATATTTTAATTTCAACGGCAAAAGTATAGCATCTTTCATAAATTAATGGTTTTGAAACCCTACTTTTAACCAAAAGATGATTATTTTTGTGGTTTCCACAGTAAAAATCCCCAGTTAAACAATTCATTTTGACATATACAAATTTAAATTTCTCACGAGTAGACAGTGCTAAATTCTTCAGAACCCTGAATACACGTGTTAACGAATATTTTAAGGACAATAAAATAGCCCGAACCGGAAACTGGAAACTGCATCTTAAAACTGTGGTGATGTTTTCACTTTACTTGACCCCTTACTTTTTAATGTTAACTCTTGACCTGCCAGATTGGGTACAGTTGCTTTTTACAATAGTGATGGGCGTTGGCATGGCCGGTGTGGGGATGAATGTGATGCACGATGCAAATCACGGCTCCTATTCATCAAAAAAGTGGGTAAATAAAATAATGGGCGGCAGTATGTACATTCTTGCCGGGAATGTGTATAACTGGCAAGTACAGCACAACGTGCTTCACCACACTTACACAAACATCCACGGTCATGACGAAGATTTGGAAGCTGGACGTATTCTTCGGTTTTCAAAACATTCAAAATGGCATAGGCTTCATAAATTTCAACATCTTTACAGTCTTTTCTTTTATGGCCTTTTAACCTTTAACTGGGTGCTGACCACAGATTTTTTTCAGACAAAACGATACTTGGCACGAAAACTTTCCTACGGAAAATTGCCAAAACCGGTTACACAATGGAGTATTTTGGTTATTACAAAAATGATCTATTTAGCGCTTTGGATATTGATTCCCATTCTGTTTTTCAACATTGTTTGGTGGAAAATTTTAATCGGATTCTTTATCATGCACTATGTTGCAGGCCTTATTTTGAGTGTGGTTTTTCAACTTGCACACGTTGTTGAGGATACTGATATTATGCTTCCGGATGAAAGCGGGACTATGAAAAACACTTGGGCAATCCATCAATTGTTCACTACCGTGAATTTTTCAACCAACAACAGAATTGTGAATTGGTACACCGGAGGCCTGAACCATCAAGTAGAACACCATATTTTTCCGAATATAAGCCATATCCATTACAAGAATATTTCAAAAATCGTAAAAAGCACAACAAAAGAATTTAATCTACCCTATAAAGAATATAAAACCACCCGCCGGGCAATTATTGCACATTTCCGACACTTAAAGGAAATGGGGCTTAAGCCGGTTGTATCTGCATAATACTTATGGACCAAAGACTTTCAAAACGAGTGAACGAGATGGCAACCTCGGCCACCTTGGCAATGGCTGCCAAAACTAGAGAATTAAAAGAACAAGGAATTGACATTATTGGCTTGAGTCTCGGAGAGCCTGATTTCCCGATTCCAGAATTTGTGAAGGAAGCCGCCATTCAAGCAGTTAAGGACAATTATCATTCCTACACTCCCGTAGATGGTTATGGCGATTTGAAGAAAGCTATTATCACCAAATTCAAACGGGACAACAACTTAACGTATAAACCTTCCCAAATAGTAGTTTCCACAGGTGCAAAACAATCCTTGGCAAACTTGACCATGGTGCTTTTGGATGACGGCGATGAAGTTTTATTGCCAGCTCCATATTGGGTAAGCTATGCAGACCAATGCAAGGTTGCCGGAGGCGTTCCAAAAGAAATACCAACTTCCATTGAAACAGATTTCAAAGTAACCGCTGAAGCATTGGAAGCTGCAATTACGCCAAAAACAAAAATGATCATTTACAGCTCGCCCTGCAACCCGAGTGGTTCGGTTTACAGCAAAAAAGAGTTACGGGCATTGGCAGATGTTTTGGTGAAATATCCAAACATTATTGTTATCAGTGATGAAATTTATGAGCATATCAACTTCATAGGCGAACACGCTTCCATGGCTGAATTTGATGATATGTATGACAGAACGGTAGTGGTAAACGGTGTTTCCAAAGCTTTTTCAATGACCGGTTGGCGTATTGGATACATTGGCGGTCCCGAATGGATTGCCCGCGCTTGCGACAAAATGCAGGGGCAGGTTACCAGTGGTGCAAACTGTATTGCGCAAAGAGCCACAATAACAGCACTTGAAAATCCACCGAGCAAAATAAAATTTATGGTGGATGCCTTCAAAGAAAGAAGAACTTTAATATTGGATTTACTTTCAGAAATTGAAGGTTTTAAAACCAATAAACCAGAAGGTGCTTTTTATGTTTTCCCAGACATTTCCTATTTCTTCGGAAAAACACTGCGCGGAAAAAATATAAATACTGCTTCAGATTTTTCTCTTTATTTATTGGAAGAAGCAAAAGTTGCAACCGTTACCGGCGAAGCATTTGGAGACCCAAACTGCATCCGTATTTCTTATGCGGCTTCTGAATCAGACATTAAAGAGTCGATGAAAAGAATAAAAGAAGCTCTTAATTAAAAACCTTTACCTTAAAAATATGGAAATAGGATTGGTTAAAATTGATCAATCCTATTTCTGTATTATAATTTATCTGTAATTTAGGCAATTGTAAAAATTAACTCAAAACAAATCTTCTAATGAAAACTAAGATTACCTTATTTCTACTTTTCTTCGTCTTCCTTTTTCAAGTGCATGCGCAGGAAAAAACTAATGCTACCTACGTTGGAAAGGTTGGATCGATGATACATGTGCCATCGATATCTTCACGGACCGATTTACCCCCAGCAACTACAAAAGAACAAGTTATGCAAGATGGTAGAGCTTCAAAAAACTTGATTGTTCCTGGAAAAGACCCACAAATTGAAGACGATTATTTCGTTCGAAATCCAGACAAAATGGAACAACTGCTTAGCGGAAGAGTTCCTTCGCTGGTTTTTGATGCTGCCCAGTCTAGTTCACAACCTACAGATCCATCTATTGGCGTTGGCCCCAACCACGCTGTAGTTGTTTTCAATACTGGTTTCAGAATATTCGATAAAAGTGGAAACCCGTTAACAGGACAGGTTAACCCAAACCCAACCATTTTTCCGAATGGAGGTTGCTGCGACCTTACCATTTCTTATGACAACGCTGCCGATAGATTCATAATGACATTTTTGGGATCTGGAGCACAAATAGCCGTTTCTGACGGACCTGACCCTGTAAATGATGGTTGGTACGTTTATACAATTCCACAGATAGATGACTATCAAAAACTTTCTGTTTGGAGTGATGGATATTATATTACTCAAAATTCAGGGGATACTAATAAAATTTATGCAATGGAAAGAGACAAAATGCTTGTTGGTGATCCATCTGCACAAGTAATAGGGTTCCCACTTCCTGGAATTGTAACAAGTGGCTTTTATAGCCCACAGGCATTGAATGTTACTAACGATAACCTGCCGGCTGCTGGTGGTTTGCCAATTATTTATTTACAAGATGACGCTTGGTCCGGGGTTTCCCAAGATCACGTAAAGCTTTGGACAGTTGATGTAAATTGGGTTACTCCTGGTAGTTCTACCATTTCGGCTCCAGTAGAATTGATAACCACTCCTTTTATTTCAGTATTTGACGGAGGAAGTTTTTCAAACTTGGCACAACCGGGCGGGGGCGCTGATATTGATGCGCTACAAGCTACAATAATGAATCAGGCTCAATTCAGAAAATTTGGGGATCACAACTCTGCACTTTTCAATTTTGTTGTTGACACAGATGCTAGCAGTGGTGAACTTGCTGGAATACGTTGGTTTGAACTTCGTCAACCTAGTGACGGACAGCCTTGGACCATTTACCAGGAAGGAACTTATACCGCTCCCGACGGAAAACACGCTTGGCATGCAAGTATGATGATGGACGTACAAGGAAATATAGGTATGGGTTATACCTCAATGGCAGGCCCAACAACCCCAGACCCTACAACCAAAAGAGTAAGTTCATACTATACCGGACGTTATGCAAATGACCCTTTAAATACAATGACAATTGGCGAAGAATTAATTGCAGCAGGAAACCAAAATATTCCTGGCCTTCGTTATGGGGATTATAGTAAAATTGACCTAGACCCATCTAACGATAAGGAATTCTGGTTCATTAATGAATATATGAATAGTGGAAGAAAAGATGTTGTTGGTGTTTTCCAAATAGCTCCAAACTTTAATAACGATGTTGGAGTTGTTAGCATTGACGCACCCGTAACTGGAACTCTTTCTAATAGCGAAACCGTTACCGTTACCATCTTTAATTACGGACAAAACAGCGCTTCAAACATTCCAGTTACTTTTCAAGTAGATGGTGGAGCGGTTATTTCAGAAACTTTCGCAGGAACTATCGCGTCTGCCGCAACTGCACAATATACATTTACCGCAACCGCAAACATGGGCACTGTAGGGCAAACATATTCTATCACGGCTGAAACCAATTTAGCTGGAGACGAAGATACTACCAATGATGCCCGCACTAAATCTGTTACCTATTTAGAGCCTAACGATTTAGGCGTTAGCGCCATTACCGCACCAGTTTCTGGTACAGACCTTACTGGCGCTGAAAATATTACTGTTACGGTAAACAACTTTGGTGGTGAACCAAAATCAAATTTTGACGTATCTTATGATTTGGACGGAACTGTTGTTACCGAAGTAATAGTAGGGCCATTAGCAGGTAATTCCTCTACATCATACACCTTTGCACAAACTGGTGATTTTTCTGCTTTGGGTAGTTATAATTTAAGCGCATACACTTCTTTGCCTGGAGATAGCGACCCTTCAAACGATTCTACTTCGGTGGTAATTGTGAAACAAAACTGTCAGCCAGTTGGCGATTGTTCTTTTGGAGATGGGCTTACTCTTTTCCAAGTAACAGATATAAATAATCCTTCTGCTTGTGAGGGCTATGGAGATTTTACAAACTTAATAGCCGTGATAGAACCAGATTCAACAAATGATCTTACTGTAACTACAGGTTATGGAGATCAATTCCTTCGTGTTTGGATAGATTTTAATGACGATTTCCTTTTCACAAATGACGAAACGGTAGTTAACAACGTAGTAATTGCCGCTGGTCAAGGCGGTGGAACATACACTATCACAACCGATTTGGTAATCCCTCCAGGAGCTGCTTTAGGCCAACATTTAATGCGTGCTAAAACAAACTGGAACGGACCTGTGCCTGATGATGCCTGTGAAGAAACAACCTTTGGTGAAACCGAAGACTACACTGCGCAAATAGGGGTTTTAGGCGTTCAAGACAATATTTTTGACGAAAATGGTTTGACCGTTTTAACATTGGAAAACAACAATTTTGACGTAAGTTTAAAAACCGTTAACTATTCCGGCGCAATGAACCTTTCGGTTTACAATACATTGGGACAAAGATTGTTGTTCAAAAAACTAGAAAACAACGGAAACGGATACAACTACAAATTGGACATGAGCTATGTGGCCAAAGGCGTTTATTTAGTTCGAGTTGGAAATAAAGATAATGGAAGAGTGAAACGAATTATCGTTAAATAAACCCACACTTCTTTAATTCAGAAAAACCCAAAGTACAAATTGTGCTTTGGGTTTTTTCATACAATCTATTCCCGTATTTTTACAAAAAATCAAAGAATGGCAAAAATTTTATTATTGGGAAGTGGTGAACTTGGAAAAGAATTCACAATAGCTGCAAAGCGAATCGGACAAACGGTTATTGCCGTTGATAGTTATAAAAATGCGCCCGCCGCTCAACTCGCAGATTTTTCGGAAGTAATAAATATGCTCGATGGAAATACTTTGGATGCCCTCGTTGAAAAATACAAGCCAGACTATATTGTTCCCGAAATTGAAGCCATTCGCACCGAACGCTTTTACGAATATGAAAAACAGGGCTACACAGTAATTCCTTCTGCGAAAGCGGCAAATTTTACTATGAACCGTAAAGCCATTCGCGATCTTGCCTCTAAAGAATTAGGTTTAAAAACGGCAGCTTATCGTTACGCTACCTCAGCTGAAAGTTTGAAAAAAGCTGTTTCTGAAATAGGAATGCCCTGCGTAGTAAAACCGCTAATGTCTTCCAGCGGAAAAGGCCAAAGCACCATAAAAACCGAAGCAGATATTGAAAAAGCCTGGAAATATTCGCAGGAGGGTTCACGCGGTGATGTAGCCGAAGTGATCGTGGAGGCCTTTGTTAATTTTAATTATGAAATAACCTTGCTAACAGTTACCCAACGCAACGGAAAAACACTTTTCTGTCCGCCCATTGGACACAGACAGGAACGTGGCGATTATATGGAAAGCTGGCAACCAGCACCAATGAAAACCGATGTTTTAAAAGAAGCGCAACAAATGGCTGAAAAAGTAACCACTGCCCTAACTGGTTGCGGAATTTGGGGCGTAGAATTTTTTATAGCTGATGATGGGGTTTACTTTTCAGAATTGTCCCCAAGACCGCACGATACCGGAATGGTGACATTGGCAAAAACACAAAATTTCAACGAATTTGAATTGCATCTTCGTGCTGTCCTCGGACTTCCCATTCCAGAAATAACCCAGGAACGCATGGGTGCCAGTGCCGTAATTTTAGCTTCGGAAAATTCAGAAAATCCAACTTTTGAAGGTTTGGAAAAAATAGCTTCTGCCGCAAAAACAGATTTCAGGATTTTTGGAAAACCCACTTCCCGTCCGTATAGAAGAATGGGCGTTGTTTTAACGCACGACAATCTTAACGGAAATATTTCAGAAGTAACCGAAAGGGCAAAAATGTTGGTCAAAGAAGTAAAAGTAATTTCAAACTAAACCAAAACCTAAAACCTGAAACTATCTATTCCTCCAGAAAAAAGGGGTCAATAAAATAAGTACTGTAAACAATTCCAATCTACCAATAAGCATTAAAAAGCTGGACCACCATTTTGCGGCATCGGGCAAATAGGAATAATTATTTACAGGACCAAGATCTCCCAACGCTGGACCTATATTTCCCAAGGAAGATGCTGCACCCCCAAGGGCCGTTTTAAAGTCTAAACCGAGCCAAGAGAATACCAAAGTACCCACAATAAAAGAGAGCATATAAAGAATGAAAAAGCCAAGTATGTTGAAAACAATAGGCTGTGGCACTGCTTTTCGGTTATAACGAACTGGCAAAATAGCATGCGGATGAAGCGTTCTTTTAAATTCGAGTACGCCATTTTTAATCATTATCAAATGACGCATCACTTTAATCCCCCCAGCGGTTGAGCCTGCACAACCTCCCAAAAACATCATCCCAAAAAAGAAAATCGTCAAAAAGGGAGTCCACAATGTATAATCGGCACTCACAAAACCCGTGGTTGTAATTATAGTTAATACTTGGAAAAGCGCATGCCGAACGGCACTTTCAAAAGGCCCCCAAACCATTGGGTGTGCAATACTTGAAATTGTAATATCTGCTTCAAAATAAATAAGAAGTGCAGCCACAATACTCAACCCAACAACAAAAGCTGTGTATAGTTTAAATTCCTCATCCTGGAATATTTTTTGAAATTTCCGCTTAAAAGCGAAATAACTAAGCACAAAATTGCTTCCCGCCAAAAACATAAATACAATGATGATGTATTGTACCATTGGTTTATCATTCCAAAATGCGACGCTGGCATTTTTTGTGGAGAATCCGCCTGTACTCAATGTTGCCAGTGAATGATTTATGGCATCAAAAAAATTCATTCCCGCAATTTTCAGCAAAACAGTTTCAGCCAAAGTATAGCCCACATAAATTAGCCAAAGTCTTTTTGCGGTATCCGTTATCCGCGGATGCAGTTTGTCTCCGCCGGGACCTGGCGCTTCGGCTGCAAAAAGTTGCATCCCGCCAATTCCCAACAATGGTAGAATAGCTATCGCCAAAACAATAATTCCCATCCCTCCAATCCAGTGGGTAATGCTTCGCCAAAACAAAACACCGCGCGGCACGGCTTCAATATCTGTTAAAATAGAAGCTCCCGTAGTGGTATACCCGCTCATGGTTTCAAAAAAAGCATCGGTAAAGCTTGGAATCGCGTTTGTAAAAATATAGGGCAACGTCCCTATTAGCGCCATAAAAATCCATCCAAAAGTAACAATAATGTATCCTTCCCTTTTTTGGATTTCCTTTCGGTGGTTTTTGGTTAAAAACATTATGATTCCACCAACACCGAGAGCAACGGTGCCAGCCATCAGCATTTCCTTCAACACACCATCCTCGTAATACCAACTCACAATGGAAGAAAGCAGCATAAAGCCGCCGTTCACCATCAGCAAAAGGCCCATTAAATGCGAAATGATTTTATAATTAAGTTTGGATAATGAATTCATTATATGAAATGCCTTTTACATTTTTTTTAAAAGGAAGCCGAAAAATAGAGGCATTCCATCTTCCGCTTTATGAAATATTTATTTTATATAAAAAGTTTTTCCACTTTCCCGATGGATTGCGGAAGACAGCAAACCACTACTCTATCGCCATTTTTTATTTCGAAATCACCCAAGGCAATAATGCCTTCCCCATTTCTAACAACCCCGCCAATAATGGCAGAAACCGGAAAATCGAGATCTTTTATTTTTTTATTGCACACTTTGGAGTGCGAGGAAACCTCAAACTCAAGCAGTTCTGCGTTCATATTGTTCAGCTTCGTCATCGCCACAACCTCGCCTTTACGAACATAACGGAAAATATTGTTTGCCGCTAAAAGTTTTTTGTTGATAAGTGTATCAATCCCAATGGAATGCGAAAGCTGAAAATAGTCCATATTTTCAACCAATGCGATGGCTTTTTTTACCCCTTTCGACTTTGCAACCAAACAAGACATAATATTGGTTTCGCTATTTCCGGTGACTGAAATGAATGCGTCCATATCCTCTATGGATTCTTCCGATAAAAGATCCACATTTCTACCATCGCCGTTAATTACCAAACAGCCTGGAATATCATCGGCAATTTCAAAGGCTTTGTCTTTGCTGCTTTCAATAAGTTTTACCCTAAAACTGCTTTTGCAAAGATCTTTGGCCGTTTTGTACCCAATTTTACTTCCACCAAGAATCATTACATTTTTTATTTCCTGTCTAACTTTTCCCGTAAGTTTAAAAATTTGTTCCACCCCATTTTTACAGGTTACAAAATAAACCTGATCTCCTTCCTTAAATTGTGTGTCGCCTCGCGGAATCAAAGTATATTGGGTTCCGTAGCGTTGCAACGCAATGGGAACGTACTTTAAATCGGGATAAATTCTTGCAACTTCTTTTACAGATTTACCCACAAAGGCCGAAGTGCGGGAAAGGTTAAGCCCAATCATGGTCAAGGCTCCGTTTTCAAATTCGTAGGTATCGTTAAAGGCGCTTTGGTTGAGCAAAAGTTCAATTTCGTTTGAGGCCAAGGATTCTGGCGAAATCAATTCATCAATCCCAAATTTTGTGAAACCTACCTCATCTTTTCTGTCAATAAATTCGGTGTTTGAAATTCGCGCAATGGTACGTTTGGCGCCCAATTGTTTGGCGAGCACACAAACAGTAATATTTGTAGTTTCGCTGGAAGTAACGGCTATAACAAGATCCGTTTCACTAACGCGGGAATCCTGTAAAACTGAAATGGAGGTAGCGTCGCCGCGAACAACCCGTATATCCAAATGCGTGTCAGCATTTGCCAAAGATTCCCGGTTTGTATCGATAAGAGTAATATCCTGCGATTCGAAAGAAAGCAGTTTTGCAAGGTGAAAACCTACTTCTCCGGCGCCGGCAACAATAATTTTCATTGAACTATTTTTAAATTCCTAAAATAAATTTTCAAGATTGAGCCAAAAGATATTTTAAAAATGAATCTTGACAAAGATATAGAATTTTAACGCATCCCTAACAGAACAGCAATCAATGTATTTGTAGCTGAAAACCATTGCAAATCTTAAAAAATATGTAGTTTTGCAGGCGCAATTTTATGGAAAAGAAAATAACACCTTACAAAAATTCCTCGGAAGGAAAAAAGAAACAGGTTGAGCAGATGTTCGACACTATTTCTGAAAATTATGACGGCCTGAATCGGGTAATTTCGTTGGGAACGGATATTAAATGGCGAAAAAAAGTGATTAAAATGGTTGCCGAAAAAAACCCGAAAAGCATCCTTGATATTGCTACGGGAACCGGCGATCTCGCCATTCAGTTTGCCGAAAAAACTTCCGCTGAAAGAATTGTGGGGTTGGATATTTCTGAAGGAATGCTTTCCGTTGCCCGCAAAAAGGTTTCGGGGAAAAAGATTTCAGAAAAAATTGAATTTGTACAGGCTGATTCCGAAGCCCTGCCTTTTGATGACAATACTTTTGACGCTATCACGGTTTCCTTCGGCATCCGCAATTTTGAAAATCTTGAAAAAGGCCTTTCAGAAATTCTTCGCGTGCTAAAAAAAGATGGCATTTTTGTTATTTTGGAAACTTCAGTACCCACCAAATTTCCATTTAAACAAGGGTATTATTTTTATACAAAAGCCATTTTGCCGCTTGTGGGCAAAGTGTTTTCAAAAGATAAAGTTGCCTATAAATATTTATGCGAAAGTGCATCTGTTTTCCCTTACGGTGAAAAACTCAACAATATTTTGCGCAAAATTGGGTTTAATGAAGTGAAAAATAAACCGCAAACTTTTGGTGTCGCAACCATTTATAATGCTACAAAGTAATCTATGAAGAAGCTATTTTTTGTATTGGCCGTTTTATTCATTGCAAACAGCGCGCAGGCGCAGTGGTTTTTCAACAAGGAGCGGATTGCAAATTTGGAAAATTTTGACAAAAAGCGCTTTTCCTGGGGTTACTTTTTGGGTTTCAACAACTACGATTTCAAAATTGATTACAACGAACAATATGCAGACAATAACACAGACATACAAGTGGAACGTTCTACAGGTTTTAACGTTGGGCTTATTGGCGATATGCGCATAAATCAATATTTCAACCTGCGTTTGGAGCCAGGGCTTTATTTTACACAGCGGAATCTAACCTTTCCGGGCTTTACCGAACAGAGAGATTATCTGCGGGAGGTGAAATCAACATACATCCACGTACCATTGTTGCTAAAGGTTTCAACCAAGCGTTTGAACAATATTAAACCATTTATAATTGGCGGGGTTTCCACTTCGCTCAATCTTTCCAGCAACGAAAAAAATCCTGAAGACAACGAACAGGGAAAATTCCGGATGACCAAAAGCACCAATTATTACGAACTTGGTTTTGGGATAGATTTTTACCTCTATTATTTCAAATTCACGCCTTCCATTCGTGGGGTTTTTGCACTTAATGACGAATTGGTTCGCGATGATGACCCAAATAGTCCATGGACCGGGAACATAGAAAAATTATCTTCCCGAGGTGTTTTCATAAATTTTACATTTCAGTAAACCTTCTGAATTCGCTTAAAAGAATAGCCGTTGCCGTTGCCACATTGAGGCTTTCGGTTTTTTGGGTTTTTCCGAAGCGTGGAATGTTTATTTTATGTGTGATTTTTTGAATAATTTCTTCTGAAATACCATTGGCTTCGTTGCCCATAACAACAATTCCATCCTTCGGGAGTTTTTCGGAATACACATTTTTTCCTTCCATAAATCCCCCGTAAATGGGCAATTCTGTTTTTTCGAAATATTCCGAAAGCGACAAATAATGAATTTGCACCCGCGCCAACGAACCCATAGTTGCCTGCACCACTTTTGGATTGAAACAATCCGTAGTGTCTTTTGAACAAAGCAATTGTTGCACTCCAAACCAATCGCACAAACGAATAATGGTGCCTAAATTTCCGGGATCGCGAACTGCATCCAAAGCAACCATCAACCCCGAATCCTGCAACGGTTTCGGTTTGGGGATTTCAAAAACTGCCAAAGAAGTATTTGCGGTTTTTAGAAAACTTATTTTTTTAAGCTCGGCTTCGGTACTATGGAAATGGTTTTCAGCAGAAATTTTTGAAGCATCCGTTGTAAATAATGATTGAAGCTTCAAACCTTCCTGCAATAATTCGGCAATAACTTTTGGTCCTTCGCCCACAAAAAGACCTGTTTGGTCGCGGTACTTTTTTTGTTGAAGACTCGTTATTAATTTTGTTTGACTTTTGCTGACCAAAATATAGTATTTTTGAATTTGAATAAAAATGTACACTTGAAGCGCGACCTCACAAAAATATCACTATTTATAGTATTAATCAGTTTGTTTTTTTCCTGTAATGCTGTAAAACGTGTACCGGATGGAAAATATTTACTCACAGAAAACACGATTCTGGTTGACAGTGTAAAAACCAAGGATGCTGGCGTTTATAGCCAATTAGCCCAAAAACCAAATACTTCCATCCCGCTTGTGGGCATTCCTTTTGGGTTGCATATTTATAATCTTGCGGATCCACAGCCCGATTCTACCTATTATAAATGGCTCCACAAAAACCCGAAGCGCGAGGAGCGGCTTATTCGTCTTCTTTCAAAAAAACAGGTGGATCAAATAGACAGTAGTTATGTTGGGTTTAACGAATGGTTGCAAAAATCTGGGGATGCGCCTGTAATTATCGATCAGAAAAAAATTGAAAAATCTTTGGAAAGGTTAAAGCGATGGTATGCAAGCTATGGATATTTTAATGACGAAGTAGATTATAAAATTGAGCCCAGCGAAACAAAGAACAAAAGAGCGCAAATCACTTATTCCGTAAAAAGGCATCAGCCCTATTTTGTGGGCGATTCCATACTTGAAACAATTAGTTCGCCCGTGGTTGACTCACTCTTTCAAGACACCAAAGGAAGTTCTTTTATTGTTCCGGGAAAACAATATGCCGCGACAGATTTTGTAAATGAACGCGACCGGCTCACTATTCAGTTTAGAAATTCCGGGCTTTACCATTTTGAGCAGGAATATGTAGGTTTTGAGGCAGATACTGTAAACACAGACCACAAAGCCAATATTACTTATATTATCCCCGACAGGAAAATTACGCAAGGAGACAGTACCTATACAGTTCCTTTTAAGGTACACAGTATTGATGAAGTTCGGATTGTTACGGATTTTTCATACGAAAACAAAGACAAACAATTTCAGGATTCCATAAGCTATAAAGGCTATAAACTCTACAGTTATGGCAAAATGCGATTTCGTCCAAAGGCCATTACAGACGCTATTTCCATTACTCCTGGAAAAATTTACAAGGATATTGACAGAACCTTGACCTACAATCAAATTAGCGATCTGCGTATTTTTAAATACCCGAATATAAGTTATGCTGAAGTAGCAAAGGATTCCACCGGAAGGTTGTTGAATTCTACCATTCTGTTAAGTCCGCGCGATCGTTTTACATTGGGGGTAGATTTTGATGCTTACACCTCGACCATTCAGCAGTTTGGAATCAGTTTTAGCGGAAATATGATTTTTAGGAATATTTTCCGAGGCGCGGAAATTCTTGAAATTTCAGGGCGCGGAAGCTTAGGTTCTTCCAAAGATGCCGCAGAAAGCGACAGTAGTTTTTTCAATATTTCCGAATTTGGGGGGGATGTGAAACTAACCTTCCCAAGGATTATTTTTCCATTAAATACTGAAAAAATCATTCCGAAATACATGTCGCCATCAACCAGTGTCAGCTTTGGTGCTAGTTTACAAAACAATATTGGTTTGGACAGGCAATCCATTAATGCTATATATAATTACAGGTGGAAGCCTTCAAAAATACTCACCTATCAAGTAGACTTAATGAACCTTCAATACGTTCGAAATCTAAACACAGATAACTATTTCAACGTTTACAAAAGCTCCTATAATAGGCTGAATGAAATCGCCCAGGAATTAAATTATGATTTTAACAATCCAGATCCAAACCCCAGTTTGGAAATTCCGGATGAAACGGCTATGTTTATTGATGATGTACGAAATAGAATAATAAATTCTGACGATGAAACCTATCAAGAAGTCTTAAGTATTTATGAACGCCAACAACGTCTTAGTGAGAACAACCTGATTTTTGCATCAAATGTAACATTAACGCGAGATACTCGGGAAAACCTGAATGACAACAATTTTTCTCGCATTCGTTTAAAGCTTGAATCGGCCGGTAATCTGCTCTCCGGTATATCCAGTCTTGCGGGTTTTCAAAAAAATGACGCGGGAAATTACAAGACGCTGGGAGTAGTTTTTTCGCAATATGCAAAAATCGAAGCGGAGTATATAAAACATTGGGACATAACCAGCAATAATATAGTGGCCGTTCGCGCTTTTGGAGGTATTGCCATTCCTTATGGAAACAGTAATAGCATTCCTTTCACTCGTAGTTATTTTGCAGGTGGCGCCAATGATAACCGTGGTTGGAGAGCCTATGATCTTGGTCCCGGAAGCAGCGGAAGCATTCTTGATTTTAACGATGCGAATTTCAAACTCGCTTTCAACGCGGAATATCGTTTTACAATTTTGGGAGATTTAAAAGGCGGTCTGTTTGTTGATGCGGGCAATATCTGGAACGTGCTGGACAATATTGAAGATGAAGCCTCCGTATTTAATGGGATTGCTGATTTAAAAGAAATTGCTGTTGCATCAGGATTTGGGGTGCGGTATGATTTCGGTTTTTTTGTATTGCGTTTCGATGTTGGTTTTAAAACCCACAACCCAGGAAGACCCGTGGGTGAACGTTGGTTTAAAGACTATAATTTCCCCAATGCTGTTTACAACATCGGCATCAACTATCCCTTCTAAACCATATAAATTTGTTATTTTTGCTTGCTAAACACATTTGAATATGAACCATGGAATTAAGTCCGGAGTAGCTTCGGGAAAAGAAATTCAAAGAATCCATCAATACGCAAAAGAGAAAGGTTTTGCAATGCCCGCCGTGAATGTTGTGGGCTCTGATAGCGTGAATGCCGTTATGGAAACTGCGGCAGCTTTAAACTCCCCCGTAATTATCCAATTTTCAAATGGAGGAGCACATTTTAATGCCGGGAAAGGACTTTCAAACGAAAACGAAAAAGCAGCAATAGCTGGGGGCGTTGCTGGTGCAAAACACGTACACGAACTTGCAAAAGTTTATGGCGCAACGGTTATTCTTCATACAGACCACTGCGCAAAAAAATTGCTTCCATGGATTGACGGTTTGCTAGATGCAGGCGAAAAATTCTATAAAGAAACCGGAAAACCGCTTTATAGTTCACATATGATAGACCTTTCCGAAGAACCTATTGAGGAAAATATTGAAATATGCAAACGCTATTTGGAACGCATGAGCAAAATTGGGATGACTCTTGAAATTGAGCTGGGCATCACTGGTGGCGAAGAAGATGGTGTGGATAATACAGATGTAGATTCCTCAAAATTATACACCCAGCCCGAAGAAGTAGCGTATGCTTATGAAGAACTTTCAAAAATTAGCGACCAATTTACCATTGCCGCTGCTTTTGGTAATGTTCACGGTGTTTACAAGCCTGGAAATGTAAAATTGACTCCCGTTATTTTGAAAAATTCACAGGAATATGTTCAGAAAAAATTCAACACCGGTCCAAATCCAATTGATTTTGTTTTTCACGGCGGAAGCGGTTCTACTTTGGAAGAAATCCGTGAAGCGATCGGTTACGGAGTTATAAAGATGAATATTGATACCGATATGCAATTTGCTTTCACCGAAGGTGTGCGAGATTATATGATTAACAATTTGGAATATTTAAAGACACAAATTGGAAACCCTGAAGGAGAAGAATTACCAAACAAAAAATATTACGACCCAAGAAAATGGCTTCGCGATGGCGAAATCACTTTCAAAAAAAGACTTGAACAGGCTTTTAAAGATTTGAACAATGTAAACACATTGTAACCTTTTCAATAAGAAATAATAATATTTAATAAACAATAGTTTATGCCTTGGTTTAAAAGAACAAAAAAAGGGATACAAACCCCAACCGAAGAGAAAAAAGACGTTCCAAAAGGACTTTGGTACAAATCTCCCACAGGAAAAATTGTTGACAGCGAAGAGCTTGAAAAGAATTTTTACGTAAGTCCCGAAGATGGCTACCATGTTAGAATAGGAAGCAAAGAATATTTTGAAATACTTTTTGATGACAATAAATTCAAAGAACTCGACAAAAACCTTACTTCTCAAGATACCTTAAAGTTTGAGGACAAAAAGAAATATACTGACAGACTGAAAGAAGCTCAGGACAAAACTGGGCTGAAAGATGCCGTTCGTTGTGCTGTTGGAAAGTCTATGGGTGCTGATTTGGTAATTGCCTGTATGGATTTCAGTTTTATTGGTGGTTCCATGGGAAGCGTTGTAGGTGAAAAGATTGCCCGTGCGGCAGACTATTCACTTAAAAAGAAAATTCCGTTATTGATAATATCAAAAAGTGGTGGTGCCAGAATGATGGAAGCTGCGCTATCATTGATGCAATTGGCAAAAACAAGTGTAAAGCTTGCGCAGTTGAGCGATGCTGGAATACCCTATATTTCTTTGTGTACAGATCCAACCACAGGAGGAACAACCGCTTCTTTTGCTATGCTTGGCGATATAAACATTAGCGAGCCCGGCGCATTGATTGGTTTTGCTGGTCCGCGCGTAGTTCGCGATACTACAGGAAAAGAACTTCCGGAAGGTTTTCAAACTGCCGAATTCGTTTTGGAACACGGTTTCCTTGATTTTATAACGCACCGTAGAGACCTAAAAAGAAAAATCAATCTTTATCTGGATTTGGTTTTGAACAGACCACTTCGTGAGAAAACAGCATAAAAAAAGCTGCCCAAAAAAAGGGCAGCTTTTTCTTTTTTTATCAAATCAATTAATTCATTGTAAAAGGATATTCTTCGCCATTATATATAAATATGGCTTGATTATCACATTCACCATCACCAAAATCAATCGCTGCGGTTAAGCCATCCTGTGAAACTTCAAGCCTTCCAGCAACTACCCAACGGCATGAAGTTTTATAGACAAGCGTCTCAGTCACTTCACCACTTCTTTCAAAACCATTTGTAAACTCAGTTTGCCAGTTTCCAGTTACGTGATAAACATTATCCAGCCAAGTTCCGGAGCCTACGCCTTCAACCCATTCAGAGATACGGGTTCCGTTTCGGGTTCCTGTAACTGAATTATTTGGAAAACTTACGGTAATACTTTCATTGATGGTAGATTGTGGATTTCCATTTTGGTTTGCAATTTCATAAAGAATTGTTCCTCCGCCGCTAACCATATTCCCATTGAAAACAAAATCCTGGAATGTATAGTTTACCGTATAAGTGCCATTCACTAATGGTCCATATTCCAAAAGAATGCTGCCGGAAACCACATTTCCGTTGTTCAATGTACAGGAAGCGCCAAAATCCAATAAAATGGTAAACACATTTCCTTGAAATCCAACAGTAATTTCAGTACAGGCCGGGAATAACGAAAATTGCGTAACACCTCTGCCACCAGTTTCATTTTCTACAAAGGCCTGCTCCATAATATTAAAGGTTCCTTCAGCAATATTGTCCATTTTTGCTGCTCTTGTAGAGTTTTCAGAATTAAAATTAACTTCTTCAGACGAATTATTTTCTTCCTTATCACAGCTTGTAAAAAGGAAGATTCCCATCGTAAAAAATGCAACAATTAATCTAAAAGGGATGATTTTCATAAAATTTGATGTTTAGGGGTTTAGACATTTATAACGTCAAAAATGATAAATTCAATATATTTTAAAGTAAATTTTTATTTGAAACACAACTATTTCGAATCCGATTTTGTATTTTTGCGCCCTTGATTATCAAAACGGTAGTCAGTACATAATAATCATTTTAATAATATTTGCATGTATTTATCACAAGAAGAGAAAGAAAAAATCTTCGCAAAACACGGAAAGTCTAAGACTGACACTGGTTCAGCCGAAGGACAGATTGCGTTATTCACATACCGCATTGAGCATTTAACAAAACACCTTAAAGCAAACCACAAGGACTACAACACTGAGCGTTCTTTGGTAATGTTGGTAGGTAAAAGACGGTCATTGTTGGATTATCTTATGAAAAAAGATATTCTTCGTTACCGTGCTATCGTTAAAGAATTAGGATTACGTAAGTAATATTTTAAAGGGCTCTTACGAGCCCTTTTTAAATTTCTGCGCAGGCAGGAATCTTTTAATTTTTTTCTGAAATATTTTTTTTCAGAACACACAGAAAAGCTACCCAAAGGTTTTTCATTGGTCAACCACAACAACACAACAACACTCGACTGATATACAGTCGTTGACCATTTTTAACCGTCCGTTTTACGGACAAAATGAAAAACAAATGATACCTAAAGTATTTAGAGAGGTCATAGACCTTGGTGATGGACGTGAAATTTCCATCGAAACCGGAAAATTGGCAAAACAGGCCCACGGTTCTGTTGTTGTACAATCCGGAAAATGTATGTTGCTATGTACCGTAGTTTCAAACTACAAACAGAGCGATGTTGATTTTCTACCCTTAACAGTAGATTATCGCGAAAAATTTGCCGCTTCGGGTCGTTATCCAGGTGGTTTCTTCAAAAGAGAAGCTAGACCGAGCGACGGTGAAGTATTAACAATGCGTCTTGTGGATCGTGTATTGCGCCCACTTTTCCCAAAAGATTATCACGCTGAAACACAAGTGATGATTCAATTGATGAGCCACGATGATGATGTTATGCCAGATGCAATGGCAGGTTTGGCAGCTTCTGCGGCTATCCAGCTTTCAGATTTTCCTTTTGAATGTGCTATTTCTGAAGCACGTGTGGGAAGAATCAACGGTCAATTCGTAATAAACCCTTCAAGAGCGCAATTGGAAGAATCAGACATTGATATGGTGATTGGTGCTTCTGCAGATTCTGTGATGATGGTTGAAGGCGAAATGAAGGAAATTAGCGAAGAAGAAATGGTTGAAGCCATTAAATTCGCTCACGAACACATTAAAAAACAGTGCGAAGCGCAACTTAGATTGGCTGAAGCATTTGGCAAAAAAGAAGTTCGTGAATACGAAGCAGAACGCGAAGATGAAGATTTGAAGAAAAAGATTCACACAATGGCTTATGATAAAGTGTATGCCGTTGCAAAATCCGCTTCTGCAAAACATGAACGCAGTGCTTCTTTTGATGAAATTAAAGAAGAAATCAAAGCCACATTTTCTGAAGAAGAATTGGCAGATTTTGGAGATTTAGTTTCAAAATATTATTACAAAGCAGAAAAAGCTGCCGTTCGTGACCTTACCTTAAATGAAGGTTTACGTTTGGATGGAAGAAAGACTGACGAGATTCGCCCAATCTGGTGCGAGGTTGATTATTTACCTTCCACACACGGTTCTGCAATTTTCACACGTGGGGAAACACAAGCTTTGGCAACCGTAACTTTGGGAACTTCCCGCGAAGCAAACCAAATTGACATGCCATCTTTTGAAGGCGAAGAGACTTTCTACCTTCACTACAACTTCCCTCCTTTCTCAACTGGTGAAGCGCGCCCAATTCGCGGTACTTCCCGTAGAGAAGTTGGTCACGGAAACTTGGCGCAAAGAGCTTTGAAAGGAATGATTCCTGCAGATTGCCCTTACACAGTTCGTGTAGTTTCAGAAGTATTGGAATCTAACGGTTCCTCTTCTATGGCAACGGTTTGTTCTGGAACAATGGCGTTGATGGATGCTGGGGTTCAATTGAAGAAACCAGTTTCTGGGATTGCAATGGGATTGATTTCTGATGGCGAAACTGGAAAATATGCAGTACTTTCCGATATTTTAGGTGATGAAGATCACTTGGGCGATATGGACTTTAAAGTAACCGGAACGGCTGACGGAATCACTGCTTGCCAGATGGATATTAAAGTGAAAGGTCTTTCCTATGAAATTTTGGTAAATGCGCTGAAACAAGCTGCTGCCGGAAGACTCCATATTCTTGAAAAATTGACGGATACCATCGCAAAACCAAATGCAGATGTGAAACCTCACGCTCCAAAAATGATCACCGTTACTATTCCGAACGAATACATCGGTGCATTGATTGGACCAGGAGGAAAAGTAATCCAAGAGCTTCAAAAAGCTACCAAAACCACGATTGTTATCAACGAAGATCCTGTTACCGAAGAAGGTATCGTGGAAATTCTTGGAACAAACCAAGAAGGAATTGATGCGGTATTGGCGAAAATTGATTCGCTTACCTTCAAACCAGAAGTGGGTGGCACATATAAGGTTAAGGTTATAAAAATGCTTGATTTTGGTGCGGTAGTTGAATATTTGGACGCTCCCGGAAACGAAACCTTGCTTCACGTTAGCGAACTTGCTTGGGAACGTACGGAAAATGTAACCGATGTTGTAAATATGGGTGATGTGTTTGATGTGAAATTTATCGGTTTCGATCCTAGAACGAAAAAGGATAAAGTTTCAAGAAAAGCATTGTTGCCAAAACCGGAAGGTTACAAAGAGCGCCCACCCCGCGATGATAACCGTAGTGGTGGACGTGATAATCGTGGACGCGACAATCGTGGTCGTGACGATCGCAACAGTCGCGATAGAGATAGAAAGAGAGATTAATTCTTTTTAAATAAATAAAAAAGCCTTCAGAAATGAGGGCTTTTTTTATTTATACGGACTTCTGCTTTTGCGAGTGAATTGAAGATGAAGTCCTGTACTGAAAATCACTCTGTCTGGATTTAGATTTACGTGAAACTTCAGACCAATTGAAAAGCCTCGTTTCAACATACCTCTAACCACAATAGTTAGCGGCACTCCTATAGTGGAATAAAAAACATCCGTATTTTTATAAGATCCATTTGCGCCATTATATATTTCTTCATAGGTACGAATATCCACATAACCCAAACCTCCAAAAACATCCGTATACAGCCGTTTGTATATTCTAAATTCCCTACCATAATAAAGATTTAGTTCATAGTAGGCGTCATCAGAACCCGGGAAAAAGGCAAAGTATTCTGCACCTCCCTCAGCTCCCACGGCAAAAATATTATTCTGGTATGAAAAGCGTAAGTCCCCACTAAATGATGGTCCCAACGAATTTCCGTCAGTGTATACTGCTGAAGGAGAAAAGCTAAATGAATGATATGCTAGCTTCGTGCCTGACTCATTTTCTTGAGAGTATCCTTTAAAAAAACTAAAAAGTATAAATAAATAAAGTAGCCTTTTCAACATTAAATATAAATTATAGATATAACCAAAGATGAAAAAAAACCACAACAACGCAACCTTTTAAAAATTTTCAGACTATAAGGAAAAGAACAATCAATAATCCTTTTTAAATCTTAAAAACAATGATATCTATTCCAAAACCAATTATTAAATCAATCCTCTTTGGCTTATTAATAATAAGCTATAGTTGCAGTAAAGACCCTGAAAATATTGTAGAAATTGAGGAAGCTGACACAAATGATTGTTTTAAAATAGGCGATGAGTTTCAGGGTGGAATCGTTTTTTATATAGACGCAACCAATGAGCACGGTTTGATAGCGGCTACGGAAGATCAAAGTAGTGGTGCAATATGGGGATGTCCGGAAACAACTGACCCTATAGCAAACCAACGAGATATAGGCTTTGGAAATGCCAACACAAATGCAATTGTAAATAATTGCGCTGAAGTAAATACCTCCGCTAAGATTTGTTCGGAATTAATTTTGAATGGGTATGATGATTGGTTTTTACCCACCGTGCATGAGCTAGAATTATTATATCACAATAGAAATTTGGTCGGAGGTTTTTCAAGTACAAATTATTCGAGTTCCTCCGAAGGGAAAAATAATGATGGCATTTATAAAGATGTTATTTCAATTGATTTTGGTTTAAATCCTGTTCATGCAGATAGGCAACAACCTATAGATAAAACAACCCCCCTAGCTGTTCGCGCAATCCGTAAATTTTAATAAACACATTATGAAGAATAATTTTATAAAAACTTCAATTTTACTTTTAAGTTTAACTTTTTTCACCAATTCGTCATTTGCCCAGAACGATTGCTTTAAGATTGGTGACGAATATCAAGGGGGCATTATATTCTACATTGACCAAACCGGAGAACACGGCTTGATTGCCGCACCTTCTGACGAACCCGGATTTGCAATTTATGGCTGTTTAGGAAATACCAGCCCCATAGCAGATAATTCAGAAATAGGTTCAGGCGATAGTAATACCCAAGGAATCGTTAATTATTGCGAAGAAGAAGGAATTGCCGCTAGACTATGTTCCGATTTATCACTAAATGGCTATTCTGATTGGTTTCTCCCCTCAATTAATGAATTGGAAATGTTATATCTAAACAGAAATGCTGTCGGCGGGTTTGACAATACAGAAACTTCTGCATATATAAGTTCTACAGAAGCAAGGCCAGCACCCGCTTATTACAGAAGTTGGGCGTATGATTTTGGAAGCCCCCAATTAATTCCGTATACAAGAAAAGTTGTTTCACAAAAGGACAATACTTTTAAAGTAAGAGCTATTAGAAAATTTTAAAAATCTATTATGAAAAATCTTCGGTATATTTCAATTATTCTTCTACTTGCAATTTTCAATTCCTGTGAAGACGAACCTTTGGGAAAAGCAGATCCATCAAAGGTAATTCAAGTAAATTCTGAGCTTTATAATCTCATTGAAAAAGCGGCAGGAAACGATTTTGAAAACGAATTGACCTGTATTGATTTCAATTATGCTTTTACACTTGTTATTTATGACGAGAATATGGATATTTTCGGCTATCAAGTTATAAATAGCGATAGTGAATTCAGTGAATTTTTGGGAACCTTGGAAGAAGGAAAATCCATCAGTCTCAGTTATCCAATAACCAGTATTTTAGATAATGGCCAGCCTTACGTGATTAACAATAATGATGAGCTAAAAGAAGCAATTGATAAATGTTTGGAGGAAGATACAATCACAACCTGCAACAACATACTTACACAGCCCACCTGCATTTGGAAAATAAGGCATATTAACGGGCCAAATACGGAATATGGTAGCTCCTATTTTGAAGTGAGCTATTATGGCAATGCAGGACTTTACTTTCAAGAGGAGGCCTTTGGCGGAACTTGGGTTACTTATTTCATAGAAGATGAATTGCATCTAAATATTTTCTTAACAGGAAATCAAGAAATAAGCGATGACTGGAATTTTGATTGGAAAGTGGTAAGTTTTAACGAAGCGCAAATGGAAATAACCAACGGAACCGATACCTATCAATTAGTAAAGGATTGTTACGAACCTTGCCGAAAATTTCTATATGAGGAATGTGAAATAGAACCGGGTTCCCAAAGAGCAATTTTTGATTTGGAAAGTTATTTTGATTGTTTCTTCCCCTTCACTGGCATTCCAGATCCTTCAATGGTAACCTGGAGCTATTATGAAACATTTGAAGATATGCTTGCTGGCACAAACCCTATTGTCAATTTAATGTATGAAAACAGCATAAACCCACAAATAATTTATATTAGATTTGATGATATTAATACGGGGAATCCGCTGGTTTATGTGCCAATAATTTTAAAAGCAATATCTTGTTAATACTACTTAAATGTATCAATATGAAAGCAAAAACATTTTTTTCCGCACTATTTATAATTGCAAGTGTTATTACAAATGCACAAGTAGCAACTATTAATTGGCAAAATACTATTGGAGGAAATGCAAGGGAAGGATCTCGTACAATTCAGCAAACAAGTGATGGCGGAATTATAATTGCAGGTGTTTCGGAATCCAACGCATCTGGTGATAAGACAGAGAATTCTCAAGGTGAAGATGATTTATGGATTGTAAAATTAAATTCTGTTGGAGCTTTAGAATGGGAAAATACCATTGGTGGCAGTGCAATGGAAATAATTCAATCCCACGGAACCGCTATACAACAGACCTCTGACGGAGGCTATATTATAGGATGCAACTCAAATTCCAATATTTCAGGAGATAAAACCGAAAATTCAAACGGTGATTTTGACTTCTGGATAATCAAATTAAATTCTTCCGGAGAAATTGAATGGCAAAATACTATTGGCGGCAGCAACGTAGAAATTTTTGGAAGCATTTTCAATACAAGTGATGGGGGATATATTTTAGGTGGCAGCTCAAACTCCAATATTTCAGGGGATAAAAACGAAAACTCCAAAGGAAGTGAAGATTATTGGGTGCTTAAACTTAATAGCTCCGGAAACATTGAATGGCAAAAAACCATTGGAGGAAATGCTGCAGATCAATTGGAAGAATTAAAACCAACTGCAGATGGAGGGTACATTTTGGGAGGTTGGTCTATTTCTGGTATTTCTGGAGATAAATCGGAGGCTCCAATTGGTGCTTGGGACTATTGGATTGTTAAAATTGACAGTTCGGGAAACATAGAATGGGAAAACACCATTGGCGGTGATGACGTTGAATATTTCAGTCAAATTTTTCAAACCAATGATGGGGGTTATATTCTGTCGGGTGATTCTCTATCCAATATTTCGGGAGACAAATCTGAAAATTCAAATGGCGAAAATGATTTTTGGATAATAAAACTCAATAATTTAGGAGAAATTGAATGGGAAAATACAATTGGCGGTAGCGATTTAGATTCTCGACCTACAGCATTCCCAACAGAAGAAGGAGGTTATATTGTTGCGGGTAGCTCGTGGTCAAATATATCAGGTGATAAAACAGAAAATTCAAAAGGTGAGCAGGACATTTGGATTCTTAAATTAAATGATTTAGGAGAAATTGAATGGCAAAAAACCATTGGTGGAAATAGTTCGGATTGGGTTTTTGATATTATTCAAAATAATGATGGTAGCTATACAATTGGAGGGAACTCATATTCAAACATTTCAGGTGATAAAACAGAAAACTCCAAAGGTGCCTCAGATTATTGGATAGTAAATTTTTCAACTATTCTAGGGGTTGAGGAAAATCCAACTATTAACACAATCACTCTATATCCAAACCCAGCAAATAGTGTTCTTTACATAAAAAACTCAGAGAGAATTATTGATAGCCTAATCATATATTCTCCTTTAGGAAAAATTATAGATGAGTTTACGGTGAATAATAATTCAGCAGCCGTGGATATTTCAGGATTGGCAACGGGAATTTATTACATCACTTTAAAAAGTGGCAATGATAAAACCATTAAAAAATTTGTAAAAAAATAAACCATGAAAAAGCATCAACTAAAATTTTTGGGGTTATTATTTATTGTAGCATTATTGTTTAATTCCTGCAACAAAAATGATGACACTCCTGAAGAAAATTTAATATTGGAAATAGGCATGGAATACCAAGGAGGGATCATTTTCTATTTGGATAATACTGAAGAACACGGATTAATTGCATACCAATCTGACCTTGCAGATGCTCCTTGGGGATGTTTCCATCAGCCAAGCCCAATACCTCCAACCGCTCCAATTGCCCAAAATGACGGAATCGGATTTGGCGAACAAAATACGCTTGCAATTGTTAACTTTTGTGACGAACCAGATAGTGCGGCGCGACTAGCCTATGATTTAGATGCTAATGGATATGATGATTGGTATCTTCCCTCCATTGATGAATTGAAATTGATTTATGAAAATAGAGATTTAATTGGAGGCTTTCCCGATTTGAACAATGACCCTAATGAAGAATATATTATTTACTCCAGTTCTTCAGAAGGATGGGGAACAAATGATGGTGACGGAGGTTTTTTATATTTAAATTATCAAGTGTATGAATTTTCCGTGACTACTATCTTTCCAGATGAAAGAAGACTTTTTACTGGAAAAGACAACGCAATGAAAGTAAGACCTATCAGATCCTTTTAAAATTTTAGGAGAATTTATTTGAAAATAGAAGAATTAATAAAACAATGCATAAAAAATGACCGGACAGCACAGAACGAGCTGTTCCGGCAATACAAAGACACGCTTTATTTTACCTCTTTAAAATACTGCAGAAACGAAGCCGATGCCGAAGATAATCTGCACGATGCATTTATAACCATTTTTCAAAAAATAAAAACATATAGAAACAAAGGCTCTTTTGAGGGATGGATGAAGCGAATAACCATTTATAAAGCAATTGATAAATACAAAGCCAACAAACCGTTAAGTATTGAATTAAAAAATGATATTCTGGAGGAAAACGTTACGATTGAGGAAGAACAAAATCTTTCGCTAGACCAACTTTTAAAACTCATCCAAGAGCTGCCAGACCAATACAGGCTGGTTTTTAACCTGTATCAACTTGATGGATTTTCACACAAAGAAATTGCCGTGCTTTTAACTATTTCAGAAGGCACCTCAAAATCTAATTACCACCGCGCAAAATTGATATTGCGCGATAAAATTGAAGCATTTAAAAAACCCCAACACCTAAAAACAAACTAAAATGGGACAAAAGAAAGACATAGGGCAGCTTTTTGAAAACAAGCTGAACCACGCAAAAAAGATTCCCAACACAAGTCTTTGGGAGAAAATAAACGCTTCTTTGGATGAAGAAAAACGCAGAAAAAAAAGACTTTTTTTATATTGGCTTGTGAGCGGTGGAATTTCTGTTTTACTGGGGCTGCTTCTATTGTTTGGCAATGAAATGTTTTTTAGTTCCAGTTTGTCCAAACATCAAAATACTGTTCCTTTAAACGAACAGTCCAACACAATCTCTGAAAATGAAAACGGCGAAAATACTGTAGAAATTTCAACAGAAAATTCGCAAACTATTAAAAATACAGGTGAAGAAAAACTTACGAGAATAATTCTTCCCGAAGAGAATAGAGAATCAAGTGAGGCAGGAAATCCTTTAGATAAAAATGCTTCAGCGCAATCTGTAGCTGCTGAAAACAAATCAATAAAAAATAAATCTAAGCATAAAAGCACGGATGAAAATTTTACTGTTACCAAAAATTACTATTACTATAATAGCAAGGATGGAAAGCAGATTGTAACAAAAAACAAAGACGAAATTGATAGTTTAATTTTAGAACACTACAAATCTTTAGATTCAACTGTTTCTAAAAAAGATGAAGGTCCTCTAGATTAAGGTTCTGCTTTCTGTAGCTTGAATTAGCAAAATCTTAAAAAAATTAAAACTTTTGTAACCTTTTCTGCGTTTCTTACGTATAATAAAGTACACAAGTTTTAAACCTTAATCTACAGGACAAACCTTAAATGAGACAACTTAAAATTACCAAGCAGGTAACCAACAGGGAAACTGCTTCATTAGACAAGTACCTTCAAGAAATTGGAAAAGTTGACTTAATCACCGCAGACGAAGAAGTAGAATTGGCACAACGCATAAAAGCGGGTGACCAGCGCGCTTTGGAAAAATTGACCAAAGCTAACCTTCGTTTCGTCGTTTCGGTGGCAAAGCAATATCAAAACCAAGGGCTTACCCTTCCCGATCTTATTAATGAAGGAAACCTTGGCCTTATTAAAGCTGCACAACGTTTTGATGAAACGCGTGGTTTTAAATTTATTTCGTATGCTGTTTGGTGGATCCGTCAGTCTATTCTTCAAGCTTTGGCTGAGCAATCGCGTATTGTACGACTTCCTTTAAATAAAATTGGAAGCATCAACAAAATCAACAAAATGTACGCTTATTTGGAACAAGCCAATGAGCGCCCGCCTTCCGCTGAAGAAATTGCAAAAGAGCTGGATATGACCATCAACGACGTAAAAGAGTCCATGAAAAACTCTGGCCGTCACGTATCGATGGATGCTCCGCTTGTTGAAGGCGAAGACAGTAATCTTTATGACGTTTTGCGAAGCGGCGAAAGCCCAAACCCAGATCGCGCTTTGTTGCACGAATCGCTTAGAACAGAAATTGAGCGTGCTTTGGAAACATTAACGCCACGTGAAGCTGACGTTATTCGTTTGTACTTCGGCTTGGGTGACCAGCATCCAATGACTTTGGAAGAAATTGGCGAAACCTTTGATCTTACCCGCGAACGTGTTCGTCAGATTAAAGAGAAGGCAATTAGAAGATTGAAACACACTTCAAGAAGTAAAATATTAATGACCTATTTGGGATAATGCCCATAAAGATAACTTACAGTATCAGTTTTTCAGCCAGTCTGAAAAAATACTGTTCGTTTTTTGATTGATGAATGAATCCTCGGCTGATTACCGGGGATTTTTCATTCCATAAAAAATTAATACCAGTTCAATAATTCATATTTTTGCAAAAACATTTTTAAAATGAGCCACACAATTATAGCCCCATCCATTCTTGCAGCAGATTTTGCTAACCTACAACGCGATATTGAAATGGTAAATAACAGTGAGGCCGATTGGTTTCATCTTGATGTAATGGACGGTGTTTTTGTTCCAAACATATCTTTCGGCATGCCGGTAATAAAAAGCATTGCTGCTCACGCCAAAAAACCATTAGACGTACATTTGATGATCATTGATCCCGACCGATATATTAAAGCGTTTGCAGATTTGGGAGCAAATGTACTTTCAGTTCATTTTGAGGCTTGCACACATCTTCACCGTACGCTCCAAGGAATAAAGGCAGAAGGAATGCAGGCAGGTGTTGCTATAAATCCGCACACCAACGTTTCTCTTTTGGAAGATATCATCAATGATATTGATTTGGTTTGCATGATGAGTGTAAATCCAGGTTTTGGCGGACAAAGTTTTATTGAGAATACTTATAAAAAGGTAAAGCAGCTCCGAAAAATAATTGAAGCAAATGGTGCAAAAACTAAAATTGAAATAGACGGCGGTGTGACCAATAAAAACGCTAAACAATTGGTTGATGCCGGCGCCGATGTTTTGGTGGCAGGCAGTTATGTTTTTGGGGCGAGCAATCCAACACAAACAATTAAAGATTTAAAAAAAAATAGTACTATAGTACTGTAAAATGCCCACTGTTTCCTCTTCTGAAAATTTATTTGATGTTTTAATAGTTGGTGCTGGCCCAATAGGCATAGCTTGTGCATTGGAATGCAAAAAGAAAAGGCTTAATTACGTTGTAGTTGAAAAAGGGACACTCACCAATTCGCTCTATAACTATCCGCTAAATATGAATTTTTTTTCCACTTCGGAAAAATTGGAGATTGATGAAATTCCTTTTATTAGTAATAATCCCAAACCTACCAGAAATGAGGCTTTGGAATATTATCGGCGTGTTGCAACTTCAAATGAACTTCAAATTAATTTATTCGAAAGAATTCTTTCCGTTGAAAAAAATGGAACATATTTTAAAATTGTTTCAGAAAAAAATAATTACCAAGCCAAAAATATAATTGTAAGTACTGGTTTTTATGACATCCCAAAAACACTGGACGTTCCAGGGGAAGAATTACAGAAGGTGACACATTACTACAAAGAGGCCCATCCATTTATATTGCAAAAAGTTGTTGTTGTTGGCGCTAGTAATTCAGCAGTAGATGCTGCGTTAGAAATATGGCGAAAAGGCGGTGAAGTAACTATGGTTGTTCGCGGACCGGAAATTGGTGAACGTGTAAAATATTGGGTAAAACCCGATATTGAAAATAGAATTGAAGAAGGAAGTATTAAAGCATATTTTAATTCTGAAATAGAAAAAGTTACCGAAAACGAAGTTTTTATAAATACTCCAAAAGGCACAGAAATTTTACAAAATAATTTTGTGATTGCGCTTACTGGGTATCAGCCAGATTTTGATTTTCTTAAAAAAATGGGGATTAAATTTTCAGCTGATGGAAAATTATTTCCGAGCTACGATCCAGAAACTATGGAGACAAATGTTGAAGGTGTTTATTTGGCGGGTGTTATATGTGGGGGGATGGAAACACACAAATGGTTTATTGAAAACTCCCGAATCCATTCCAAAATTATTGCTGAGAATATTTCAAAAAAAATTAATATCCCGCGAAATTAAAGTTTAGCAACTTCTTTGTATAATCATACAGTTTTGGAAAAATTGTTTTAAAATCCTGTGGTGATTCAAAAAAATATTCAGCCAAAACGGCCATAAATTCATATTGGTTGGTGAAGGCATATTCACGAAAATATTTTGTTTTGTCCAATTGATCTTTTACTTCCTGTTTGGTCAATTGTTTTAAAATATTCTGAAATTGTTTCGTGAAACGTGCAGAATCAATATCGCTACTGTTTTTTGCCTCCAATTGCATAGCGTGCATAAACTCGTGTATTCCCACATTCAGATTGTCATTGTTTATTTGAAAACCTTCCAAAAAATCTTTCCAGGAAAGCACCAGCGCTCTCTCTTTAGGGTTGAATTCGCCCTTATGAAAATTATTATTTACGGTACTGTAAAATTCAGCCGGGTAAATAAGAATAAAATCAATTAATGAGTAAGTATAGTTTTTTCGCCCAAAACTGAGCATACATGCTATTGCCGCAATTAAAACTTTGATTTGTTCAGTAACGATCAACTCTCCCCTGCCGATAAATTTCTTTTTTGATAGAAATTCTACAATTCTATGCTGAAACTGTCTTTTATGTTTTTCTGAAAGATTGTTATAAAATTCAAAATCGTTTTCAAGAATTTTGATTTGGGAGGGTATTAATTTCTTATAAACAAAGTAATGCCTAAAAAGTGGTCTATTGAAACTTTTAGCGAACCAACCTTCGAATATCCTAAATAGAAAAAAAGTAAAGCCCAGTAAAACAATCCCGTATGCATAAGGAGCAAGCCAAGGAGCATAGGCTTCAGATAGGAAATAAATATACATATTGAAAGTAAAAGTGTTTTATAAAGGCTTAAGTATAACGTTTTAGCTAATGCTTTATTTCTTTATTAAAAAAAGGTTGCAAAAAAAATCCCCGGCATTTCTGCCGAGGATTTTTGTAATTTAAAGTATTATTGAATTCTTTTTTTTAGAAATCAAAAGTGTAAAACTTATCCCAGAACAATTGTGTTTCTGGAGCGTCTCCGCCGATAGCGCTAGCGGCAGCTTCATAGTTTGCACCGTTTAGTGTTTGCTCTCCTACTGGATAATTATATCTTACTGGGAAACCAGATTGAGCATCTGTTGGTTGAACCAAAATTGGATAATCCAAACGACGAACACTTAGGTATGAAGCAAATGTTCTGTTATAAAGACCTAAATATGCTTGTGTTCCTATTACTTGTTTCCAAGCTGGAGTAGAAGTACTGCTTGCCAATGCGCTAGTGTAATCAACACCAGAGCTAGCTAGGTAAGCAGAAGGATCACCTGCATTCCAATAAGCAAAAGAAGCAGTAATACCAGCCACATAATGGCTTTCTGCACTTCCACCAACATTATATCCTCTTGCAGCAGCTTCAGCCATCAAAAATTCAGCTTCAACATATGAAAGAATTACTCCAGGTTCAGTTGGATCTACAACACGGTCAGCAACGTGTGAAAAGTTAAAGTAAGTTGAAGGTGTTCCTATTTCTCCCCCTAAGTACTCACCATCAATAGTTGTAAAGTAAGAAGCTCTACGAGGATCTTCCAAACCGTTCATGATATCAACAATTGTTGCACCAGCAACATAATCATTACGTCCGCTTAACACCAGGTTGTTGTTCATTGGGTTATTGTTTGGTGCATTAGCAGAGTATTGGTAGCTACCATTATCAGCATTGCTACTAAATACTCCTGAAGATACAGCAGATTCAACAGTTGATTGTGAAAGACCAGCATCAACATCAGCAAGCATAATACCCATTCTAAGTTTCAAGGTATTTGCAAACTTTTTCCATCCTGCAACGTTTCCGTTATACATAAGGTCAACTGTTCCGTTTGAATCAAAACTTCCATTTCCAGTATTCATACTGTTAACAGCAGCTGTCAAACGAGAAATTAAGTCCTTATATACAGTAAGTCCATCATCATACTTTGGCAAAAGATTTTCAATATCCAATGCTTCAGAATAAGGAACGTCACCATAAGTTTCAACTAAATTGCTAAATGCATATACAGAAAGAACCTCAATGATTGCAAGTTTGTTTTGCTTTAAATCATTTGTGATTGGGTTATTTGTTGCAGAAATAATAGTTGCCGCTTCGTTTAAGTCTCTTAAAACATCACGATACATTTCTCTCCAGTGGTTATCCGGAATAGGACGTGTAGTTTGATCATAGTTACTTTCGTCAGCATAGGTAGTTTCCTGTAACTGTTGAGTCCATAACCTTAAGTTATTAAGGTTAACGTTAGGAGTGACTACCTGATCGGCAAGTTGTTTTTGAGCTGATGAAAATAAACTTTCACCACTCACCGATGTTGGGTCTTTTATATTTTGGTTCAGGTCCTCAAGATTGTCTGAACACGACACGGCCATAACTGCCGCAGTTAAAATTAAAATCAGTTTCTTCATTTTTCTATGTATTAAAATTGTGCTTTAATGTTAAACCCATAATCTTGGGTAGTTGGCAATGCACCAGTACTGTAACCTTGCAAGTTACCAGAGCTCAAACCTGATTCAGGATCAGCATATGGTAAGTTCTTGTCAATAATCCAAAGATTAGAACCTGAAACACTAAACTGAAGTCCAGTCATAAAAGTGTTATCTAACATTTTCGATGGCATTGTATAAGTAAGGGATACTTGACGCAATTTAATATAACTAGCATCATATACAAAAGCTGAGTTTGGTAAACCTCTTGCATAACCAAAAGCTCCATAACGATCTGCACGGATACGTGTAGTGTTAACAGAACCATCAGGGTTTACACCTTCATTGATGAAACCACCACCATCAGCAATTGTATTTCTAACAGGATTTCCAAGATCATTGGTAAATGCTGTGTTGTCATATAGACCCGTTGCAAGTCCATAATATTGATCCAGTGAGAAAATACTTCCACCTTCTTGAATATCAATAAGGAAACTAAAGGATAGTGCCTTATATGTCAATGTGTTTGAAATACCAGCTAACCAATCTGGGTTAGTGTCACCAATTACATTGTTTGAAGTAGCAGTTGCAATGTATTGACCGTTTGCAGGATCAACAACTCTTTGACCATTAAGATACGTATAGTCTGTACCGTAAATCACACCGTAAGGCTGTCCCAATACTGCGTTGATAGTAACACCACCTTGGAAGCTACCCAATTGTAAAGTTTCGATTCCTTCTGGAAGTTCCAATACTTCACTCTTGTTTTGAGACCAGTTGATGTTCAATCCCCAAGTAAAGTTGTCATTTTTAACTGGCATAGCGTTTAAAGATACCTCGATACCTTTGTTTTCGATTTCACCAGCGTTTAACAACTTACCTGTATAACCTGTAGCAGCTGAAATAGGCACTTGTACAATTTGGTCAATAGAGTTTGATTTGTAGTAAGCTACATCAAAACCAAGTCTATTATTAGCAAATTTCATTTCAAGACCTGCTTCATAACTCTTTGTTGTCTCAGGTTTCAATTCTGGGTTATTTCTTACACTTGGAACTGATGTACCTATATCACCGTTGATTACATAAGTATCAACCAATCTATCGAATGGCGCACCGTTACCAACTTCTGCATAGTTTAATCTTAATTTACCAAAAGTAATAGCATTTACATTAAGCAATTTGCTGAACACAAAACTGGTAGATACAGATGGGTAGTAGAAAGAGCTATTGTCTTCAGGTAAAGTAGAGAAATGATCTCTTCTTATTGTACCATCTAAATAAACTACATTTCCAAATCCGAAAGATGCACTTGCATAAACACCATCAACACCAATTTTCTCAGCTTGTTCAACTGGGTTTGGAAGTGGAGACGCACTGTTTTGTAGTGAATACAATCCAGCAACAACAAGACCACCTGAAGTAGAAGATGTTAATGAATTAAATTCATTTCTTCTGATGTTTGTTCCTAAAATACCTGCAAAGCTGATGCTTTCAGAAAAATCTGTATCAAAGTTAAACATCAAATCATAGTTTGTTTCAGTAGCAGTAATATCTCTTCTAAGGTAACCAGAATCAACATTTCCTCTAGAAACTCCAAATGTAGTTGCAACAGAACCTACAGCTCTTCGCTCTTCTTGTTGCTCATTATAAGTATCAGTAGAAACTCTACCGGTTACGTTTAACCAGCCAGCAAGTTCATAATTCAATTCAAAATTACCGATGAAACGGCTTCTTCCGTCATTTTGATAGTTTTCATAACGTGTCCAATATGGGTTATCCCAGAAAATTGGAGGAGATCCAGCTTCTGAAGTTGCTGGGTTCCAAGATACGTTTCTTCTTGTAGCAAAATAGATGTCTCTTTGTTGTTGAACATCTACGTTTGTTTGCCACCATTGTTTCATATTACCAACAACGTTGTCATTATAACCTGTAGAGTTACGACCTAATGCGTCAGTTTTAATATAATTAGCAAAACCACTTGCAGTTAATTTATCTGAAACATCGTAAGTACCACTAAGAATAAAATTATGTCTATCCAATTGACTGTTCGGCATTAATCCCGATTGATCAAGTTTAGTATATGACAGACGGTAAGAACCTTTTTCCAAACCGTTTGAAATAGATATGGAGTTTGTTAAGCTTATTGGAGTTTCAAAGAAAGTGATTGGTCCATTTTTAGCATTAACCCAAGGAGTTGCTGTTCTGTAGTTTGGAGAATCTGGATCGAATGAATCCCATTGGTAAACCAAGCGGCCATCAAAAGGAGCACCATAAGAAGCATCTTCAGTATAAGGAACAACAAGATCTGTAT
Organism: Aequorivita soesokkakensis; assembly: GCF_001641085.1. Lineage (GTDB taxonomy): Bacteria > Bacteroidota > Bacteroidia > Flavobacteriales > Flavobacteriaceae > Aequorivita > Aequorivita soesokkakensis. Next base: position 55,943 of record NZ_LXIE01000005.1, read on the forward strand.
TACCATCACCATTAATATCTTCTTCATACCAAAATCCATCAGGACCACCGTAATATGCGCCATAACCTGCTCCATATTGATTTTGATAAGTTGCAAAAGTGCTCTTATCTATAAAACCAACTGTGGCATTTGAGTTAATAGTAACTCCAAGTCCTTTTGCTTTTTTACCTTTTTTAGTTGTAATGATAATAACCCCGTTTGCAGCACGTGAACCATAAAGTGCAGATGCAGCAGCACCTTTCAATACGTTTATAGATTCAATGTCATCTGGGTTAACGTCAGCAGCAGCGTTACCATAGTCATAATAGTTACCAGACGCCTGGCCTTGAGCAGCAGCGTTTGTGTTTCTGTTACTAATTGGCACACCATCAATAACGAACAAGGCTTGGTTGTCTCCAGTTAAAGAGGTATTACCTCTAATAACTACGTTGGTAGAACCACCAAAGTTGTTGTTTCTTTTAATGTTAAGACCAGAAACCTTACCAGAAAGGGCATTTGTAAAGTTGTTCCCTTTAACGGTAGAGATATCCTCTCCTCCTACTTGTTGCGTAGAGTAACCCAATGATTGTTTTTCACGGGAAACACCAAGTGCAGTTACCACCACCTCGTCCAAAACTGAACCAGCTTTTAAGGTAACATCAATTTTATTTGAAGCCCCAACAGCAATCTCTTGAGTTTCAAAACCTACATAACTATAAACAAGTGTTTGCCCTTGAGCAGCCTCAATGGTATAGTTACCATCAAAATCAGACTGTGTTCCAGTGCTTGTACCTTGTATAATTATGTTAACTCCTGGAAGTGGCAAACCCGTGTCATCGGTTACCGCTCCGGAAATCATTTTTTCCTGTGCAAAAGTGAGCTGCACAACCAACACTAATAAAAGTGTTAAAATTCCACTAAACTTTGTTTTCATTTTTTTGTTTGTTTGAATTAGCACATCAAAAGTGCCAATAAAATCTTACAATTCCAACTTTTAATGAAAGTAGATTATTAAAATTTTAACCAAATGTTAAATTAAAAAACGGGCTATATGGGGTTTTTTTATGTTAATTTTATACAAACCCTTGATTTTCTTATAGTTTCGGAAGACTCCTAAAAAACATATCATCGGTTTAATGTTGAAAAAAAAAATTATTTATTTTCAAACACTTTATGAACAATTGTAGAAACAGGCCAAATAATCGAATTTTTATGGTTTTTAACGAAATTTAACAGACTGAACAATCTAGTTGTTAAAGTGTTAAATGATTAAGGAAAAATAGATTTAATAGATAAAAATCAACGTTTTTCAATTTAAAGTCTTATTACAACTATTTAGTGGCGCTTTCTCCTTTAAATTGCTGTGAATTGTTTTTGAAGAGAACATTAAAAGTAGTCAGGCTGCCGTAGCAACGTGTTATATATTGTTGAAGGTCTATTTTATCCTGTTCAGCCAATTCCTTACTCGCGTTTATTTTTTGCTCCATCACCCGAAGCCTATCGCGAAGCATTACTATTTTGTGGAAAAAAGTATCAATAGAAATTTCTTTTGAAGCCAAATTTTTATCTGCAGGATTCAAAACCATAACACCACCTTTCCACTTATCAGCTATAGGAACAATCTCACTGAAACCGTTCCATTTTTTGAGAATATCGCGAAGGCTTTTTTCAACTTCATAAAAACTTACCGTGTCAACCTCATCTTCGGCCGCTTCAATAATTTCAAAAGCATCATCCGTGGCTATTGTTTCCAGTCCATTTTCAATAAAGGTTACCCAATACATTTTTGCGGTAACATTTGTTACCACTCCTTTTCCGTGTTTTGGATGGTCAATCCGAGAGCCTATTCCTAAAATTTGTTTCATTGTAGAGTTAATTTAAGTAGTAAAAATAAATAAAATGATTTATCCATTGTAAACACAGCTCTGGTATTTCTGAAATAAAAAACCATCCAAATTTTAAAGTTGGATGGTTCTCTGGGCTTATCTTAACAAGCCGGCCAAAAACTACTTCTTCTTAGGAGCAGTTGGCGAAGCCTTTTTGTTATCCTGCTTTTTGGCTTGTGGGCCTTTTGCAGGTTGCGGCTTTTTGTTTTGCTGTTGTTGTGGCATAACAATTATTTTTTTTGATTTAACAATATAAAGGTAGAAAGTGCTATTGTTAAATTATTCTCTCGTTGGCTAAAGTTTAACAATAGCCTTTGCTCAAAAAAATTAATCGTCTTTATGATCATCGACAACTTGCTGGTCGCGATATTTACAGCAAGGATCTATACTTTCATATACCTCATCTTTAGCTTTAATATCTTGTGTATCGTGACCACTGTCGGCAATACTTTGTTGGATTTTTGTTAAATCGGTTTTACCTTCATTGTAAATTAAATTCAATTGATGTGTATTCACATCCCAAGTTGCCATTTTTACACCTTTAGCTTGAATGGAGGCTTTTTCAATGCGCTCTTTACACATACCGCATACGCCATCAACTTCAATTGAAGCTTTTGCGTTTTTATTCTGGGCAAAGCCAGTAGCGCTAATCAAAAATATTCCTAAAATTGCAATTATACTTTTCATAAATTTCAGTTTAAAGTTTATTGTTTAAATTAATTAATTCTGTATCGTAAGCCTGCGTAATACGAACTTCCAAAAATAGGCCCGTAAACATAGGTTGTGTCAAAAGTTGTTCCAAAAGGGTTATCACTTCCCACTATTGGGTTTTGCTGTTTTACATTCGTAATATTTTCACCACCAACATAGATTTCAAAATTAGGTGAAAAAACTTTAGTAACCTGCGCATTCAGCGTTGAAATGCTAGGCGAAAATTCTGAAAGACCAATCGTATTCAAATAACTTTCGTTAGAAGCAAAGCGCTGCTCGCCCACATAATTATAAGTAGCGTCAAATTTCCAGTTTCCTCCTTTCGCTGTTTGATGTGTTTCATATGAAGCATTTGCAAAAAACCGGTGGTTCGGAGTTAACGGCGTTTGCTTTTTTCCGCTTAAATAAGTGGTTTCTACATCGTAGTATTTGTAAGCCAATCGCATATCAAAATGCTCAAAAGGATTATAATTGAATTCTGCCTGAAAATTATTCGAAAAACTTTCGCCCTCCAAATTATAGAAATTTATTTGCTGCGGATTTTCCCAATCCACAACAATTTGATTTACGAAATCTGTTCTGTAAAAATCGAGCGTAATATCTGCCTTTCTACTGAAGATATTGAAACCTTGCATATAAGAAATACCATAATTCCAAGCAATTTCAGGATCTAGTCCATAAATATTTCCGCCGTTGTTTAAAATATTAAAGCTACGCGAAGTGGCAAAAAGACTTTGGTTTTCAGCAAAAATATTCGCGCTGCGTTTTCCCCTTCCCGCTGACACACGAATAGCCGATTTGTTCCAAGGTGTGTAACGCAAATGAAAACGCGGTGTTACGAAAGCACCCAAGGTATTGTGTACGTCCCCGCGAATTCCAAAACTGTAACTCAAATCATTTAAATTGTCAAAATTATATTCAAAAAATGCTCCAACGGAATTTTCAACCCGGTTAAAATTTTCAGTGTAAACCAATTCATTATAACCGTCATACGTTCCGCTCACACCAGTTTTAATTTTGTGGCGAGAATCACTGATAATTGAATTATAAAGCAATTTCACATACAAACTGTTGTGCTGAATGTTGTAATTGTTAAGCCCAAAATAAGATTCTTGATCATGGTGACTGAAAGCCATTTGAACTCCAGCCGTTTGCCAAGGCACATCTGGATTTACGTAACCAAAATTTCCAGACACATCAACCCTTTGGGTTTTTATTTCACTGCCCCAAGCATTTGTGGTTCCGCGATCTTCTTTAGGATTGAAAATGGTTTGCCCTGTTTGTTTTTCATCATTCAAATATCGAACATTGAAAAACCCAACATAACCGTTTTCAGTATCTGTATATTGCCAGCGGTTCATCACGTTTATTTGCTGCATTAAAGGTGCATCCAAAAAGGAATCATCGTTTTTATCGAACTCCGTTTCGCGCATATTTCCATGAATATATAAACCCGTGCTCCAACGCTCACTTAGTTTCGTGTTTAAATGGGTATTTAACTCGAAACGTCCATTTCCAGAACCATATGCGTTCACGAAAAGCTTATCGTCCATCATTGGTTTTTGTAGCTCGGCGTTTATTTGCCCTGCAATACTTTCATAACCATTAACCACACTTCCCGCACCTTTGGTAATTTGAATACTTTCAACCCAAGTTCCGGGAATAAAACTCAACCCATAAGCCTGCGAAGCGCCACGGATGCTCGGTACGTTTTCAGTGGTTATCAAAATATACGGACTTGTCAATCCTAACATTTTTATTTGCCGCGTTCCCGAAATAGCATCGGCAAAATTCACATCGATGGAAGGATTGGTTTCAAAGCTTTCCGCAAGGTTACAACAAGCTGCTTTTAGCAATTCGGCACTACTCACGTTTATTACATTTTGTGATTGGATAAAAGACCGCGAACTAGCTTTCTGTCGCGCAGTAATTGTAATTTCATCCAGGTTGGCTGTAGACTTCAAACTGTGCCTAATTTTTTTAGGCGAATCCACCGAAATAGTATCGGTTTTATAACCCACAAAACTGATGACCATTTTTTTGTATTCCGGCTTATAATTTAGTTCAAAATTACCATCAAAATTGGTAACGGTACCCACTTGGGTGTTCAGCCAATAAACGTTTGCACCACTCAGCGGAACTTCTTTGTTATTGATATTTTCAGTAATCGTTCCCGTTATTTTTTCCTGTGAAAAAACGCAAAATGGAAGTATAAAAAGTACAAATAATAGATTTTTCATTTTTTAAATTTTTGTGCCGCGCAATCGCAACGCATTAGTAATAACTGAAACCGAACTGAAACTCATAGCCAGCGCAGCAATCATTGGTGATAATAATATTCCGAAAAAGGGATAGAGCACTCCAGCGGCAATCGGCACGCCGAGTGTGTTGTAAATCAAAGCGAAAAACAGGTTTTGTTTAATGTTTCCCATTACTTTTTCGCTTAGGTGAAATGCTTTCACAATTCCGTGCAAATCGCCTTTTACCAGTGTTATTCCGGCGCTTTCAATAGCTACGTCAGTTCCCGTGCCCATTGCTATGCCCACATCGCTTTGTGCCAAAGCGGGCGCATCGTTAATTCCGTCGCCGGCCATTGCAACTTTTTTGCCTTCAGTTTGCAGTTTTTCAACTTCTTTCAGTTTATTCTGCGGAAGCATTTCGGCTTTAAAATCTGTAAGGTTTAATTCCGAAGCAACAGCTTTTGCTGTATCGTGATTATCGCCCGTTAGCATTATAACCTGAATTCCTTTTTCCTGAAGTTCGGCAATTGCTTTTTTGCTGGTTTGTTTTATTTTATCAGCAATCACAACATAACCCACCACTTTCCCATCTACGGAAAGCATAGGTACGGTTTTGCCTTTTTGCTGTTCTTCGGAAATTTCTTTTTGAAGTTTTTCGGAAATATTTGCGCCAGCTTCCTCCATCATCTTTTCGTTCCCGAGCGCTACTTTTTTTCCGTTGATAATTCCTGTTACACCTTTACCCGTAACCGAATTGAAATCGGTAGCATTAATTGCTTCGGAATTTTTCTCCTTTCCGTATTTTACGGTAGCATCAGCCAATGGATGTTCACTGTTTTGGTTAAGTGAAACTATATATTGAAGCACATCTTCTTCCGAAAAACTTTCTGAAAAACCCATTTTTTCAACGGAAGGTTTTCCTTCGGTAATAGTTCCGGTTTTGTCAATAATCAAAACATCAATTTTATTCAAGGTTTCGAGCGCTTCTGCATTTTTGATAAGCACGCCGTTTTGAGCGCCCTTCCCTACTCCAACCATTACAGACATTGGCGTAGCAAGGCCCAAAGCGCACGGACAGGCAATTATCAACACTGCAATTGCATTAACCAATGCAAATACATATTTTGGCTCAGGACCGAAAACCGCCCAAACAATAAATGTGATTATTGAAATAAGAACAACTATCGGTACAAAATATCCCGAAATTTTATCGGCCAATTTTTGAATTGGAGCTCTGCTTCGACTGGCTTTGTTTACCATTTCAATGATTTGTGAAAGCAGAGTGTCACTTCCCACTTTTTCGGCTTTCATCACAAAAGTCTGTTTCCCGTTTATCGTTCCGGAGCTTACTTTATCTCCCTCCGTTTTGGAAACAGGAACAGGTTCACCGGTAATCATCGATTCGTCAATAGAACTTTCACCTTCTATTATGCTTCCGTCCACAGGAATTTTCTCGCCCGGTTTTACGCGAAGCTTGTCGCCAACTTCAATTTTATCAATCGCAATGGTTTCTTCCTTTCCGTCAACAATCCGAACTGCTTTGTTCGGCGCCAATTTCAACAATTCCTTTACTGCGGAGTTGGTGCGGTTATGGGCACGAGCTTCCAAAACTTGCCCCATTAAAACTAAGGTTAGTATTACCGTTGCTGCTTCAAAATAAACGTGTACGGTTCCCATTTCGGTTTTGAATTGCGCGGGGAAAAAATCTGGAAAAAGCATCCCGAAAACACTGAAAATCCAAGCTACTCCAGCACCAATCCCGATGAGGGTAAACATATTTAAATTCCAAGTTTTAATGGAACGATAAGCGCGTTCAAAAAACATCCAGGTAGCGTAAAAAACCACTGGCAATGAGAGTCCGAATTGTACCCAATTCCAATATTTCATCGGCATCCAATCGTATAATGGATTGTTTGGAATCATCTCTGACATTGCTATTAAAAAGATTGGAACGGTAAAAACCACTGCAATCCAAAACTTTTTAAGTAATGTTTTATAGGTTTTGTTTTCGGCAGATTCATTTACTTCCTTTGGCACCAAATCCATTCCGCAGATTGGGCACGAACCTGGTTCATCTCGAACTATTTCAGGATGCATTGGGCAAGTGTATTCCGTTGCCGAGCTATTTGAAGTTTTTGCTTCTTCTACCAGATCCATTCCGCATACGGGGCAATCGCCGGGCTTGTCATAGGTTTTTTCACCTTCGCAGTGCATTGGGCAATAGAAAGTGCCAGAGCTACTTTGATTTGCTCTTTTCTCATCCTTTTTCTTTTGATGTTTTTCAGCGGCTTCAACATCATCGGGAAGGGAAATACTGTAGCTTCCGCCGTCATCCGCTAAAGCTTTTTCAAAGACTTTTAGCGGAATGTGTTTTTCCATTTCAATGACAGCTTCGGCTTTTTCGAGGTTTACCGATGCTTTGGAAACGCCTTCAATTTCACTTAAAGTCTTTTCCACGTGGCCTCGGCAGCCGTTGCAGGTCATTCCGTGTATTTTATATGTATGTATCATTGTTGATTCTCTAGTCGTTTAATCATTTCTTGCATTTGGCTAATCTCTTTCTTTTGAGTCTTGATTATTCCTTCGGCCAATTCCTTGACTTCAGCATCCTTAATGTCAGCTCGCTCACTAGTTAATATAGCAATTGAATGATGCGGAATCATCGCTTTCATCCACAACACATCACCAATAGGTTTCTGAGCGCGTACTAGGAATAATGCTCCGCTAAAAAGCAGAATGCTTCCCAACATAATAGCAACATTTTTATTTCGGTTGTTGTACATTTTCCTCATAAAGAAAAACATGATTAGAGCCATAGCCGATATGCCCAAACAAGTCATATAAAAACGAGTGAGGCTGAAATAGACATGGTCCATTTCATAAGTGTTTAAATACATCGTTATGTACATTGCCACAAAAGATGCCGCCAGCATTAAAACGAATTTTGTGTAAGGATTTCCGTGAGTGTTTTTATTATTTTCCATAATTTTTAATTTTTAAGGTTATTAAAAACGAATAGACATACCACCTCCAGCACCAAAACGGTTATCATAACTGGCCATTAAAGAAAAGTTCTTTGAAAGAAAATATTCAAGACCAGCGTTCCAAGTCAATTCATCGCCGTAATCAATTCCTGTGGGCAGATCGTCCACCAAACCAAAATCGGCTTGGTATTCAATCATTCCAAAGACAAGGGTTCGGGGAAAAATCATGATTTCCCGCTCCAGCCCAATCTGGGGCCGCAGTTTACTGTCTATCCGTACATCCAAATTAAACAAATAAGGCGTTAAATACCGAATTCCGGCAATAGCCGTGGTTTCAATTTCATCCAAACTATCTTCGGTTTCGTTTTCTACATTTACGCCTCCGAAAATGCGTAGGTAATCGTGCAAATAGCGCTCATAGGTTACCTCAACCTCCAGGTTTTGGTTCCAACCATACTCTGCCATCACATTGAATTGGTTTCGCAAGTTGGAAGAAGTGAGATTCAATTCTGCCATATGCGAAGCCACATCTGCAGTTCCCCATGTATAAAAATGATTGGCCTCATTCATGATTTTTGAAACAGGATATTCCTCCATTCTTGGGTCTCTCGGCGTTTCATAACTAAACACTCGCGCCATTCCTCCCATCATATGGTAAAGCACGTGGCAATGGAAAAACCAATCGCCATAAGCATCGCCGTAAAACTCAATGGTCACCTCTTCCATTGGCGGAACGTTTACCGTGTGTTTTAATGGAGAATATTCGCCGTTTTTGTTGATTACCCTGAAAAAGTGCCCGTGAAGGTGCATTGGGTGGTGCATCATCGTGAGGTTGTTCAACGTAATTCTTGTTACCTCGTTTCCTTTAATTTTGATGTTATCCGTTTCCGAAAGCGGCACGCCGTTCAAACTCCAAATGTAACGGTTCATATTTCCCGTGAGATTCAATAGAATTTCGGTCACGGGAATATCTTTTGGATAACTGGTTTTTTCGGGTGATTTCAGATAATCATAGGTATATTCTGAATTCATCCCCATACCTTCCATTTGCCTCGGCTCGCTATTCATATCCATTTTGGAATGATCCATTTTCGGAGAATCTTCAGGCATATTCATCTTAGAATGGTCCATCTTTGAATGGTCCATTTTCATCGAATCTTTTGGCATTTCCATCTTTGAGTGGTCCATTTCCATGCCGTCCATTTTCATTCCGTATTCCTCTTTCATTTCATAACGCTCGTCTTTTTTAGGCTGAAATTTTATGGCGTGGGCACCCATTTTCATCTTCATTTTAGCCATTTCCTGCATCATCGCTATCTTATCAGGTTTTTCAACAAGTGGCGCTGGCAGAATTTCTCCTGAACCCAAATACGCCAAAGCAGTACCTGAACCATCCTGCGCCATTGCTCTAAATTCCAACTTTCCACTTTGGGGAATGGTTACGATAAAATCGTATGTCTCAGCAATGGCAATAAAGGTTTTGTTTCTTTTTACTGGTTCTACATCAAGTCCGTCTGCTGAAACTAACAACGGTGTTTCACCGCCAAATGTCATCCAGAATTGGGTTGAAGACGAACCGTCAATTATGCGCAATCGAACTTTTTCACCGGGTTTAAAATCTGGATATTCCGCAAGCTGCTTTCCATTTACCAAAAAAGCTGAATAATAAATATCCGCAATGTCGGCACCTTCCATTCGTTGTCTCCAAAAATCAATTTGGGCCCCCAATGCGCCGCGACTAATAACTTGATTCAACGGCGTTGATGTTCCTTTCTTAATTCCATACCATTCGCTGCCACGCTTTAAAGTGCGCATCACATCCTTTGGTTTTTCATTGGTCCAATCTGAAAGCATCAAGACCAACTCTTTATCATAATCCAAGATTTTTTCCTTTGGCTGAATTACGATAGACCCAAAAACGCCACTTTGCTCCTGAAGCATTGTATGCGAATGGTACCAATAGGTTCCGCTTTGTTTTATTGGAAATTCATACGTAAAAGTAGTTCCAGGTTTTATAGGTGGCGTGGTCAAATAAGGTACTCCATCCTGGAAATTTGGCAATAATATTCCGTGCCAATGGACGGAAGTTTCTACTTCCATTTTATTGATTACGTGGATTACGGCTTGTTCTCCTTCCGTAAATTCAAGGGTTGGTCCGGGAATACTACCGTTTACGGTCATTCCCATCACTTCTTTTCCTGTGAAGTTTACAGCCTGTTTTTCAATTGTTAATGTATATTCACGAATGGGTCTTTCCTCTTCCTGTGAATAGGAATAATTCAGAAAAACCAAATTCAGAAATATGGTTATTATAAGTTTGTATTTCATTTTTTTGATTTGATTGAATATGAGTATTTACTCCGTAGAATTTTGGAGTTTTAATCATAAGGTACCTGCTACCGCAGGCAGTAATCAAATCAGGAAGGTCTCGTACAGTATATTCAAATCCTGTTCGAGTGGTGGCGGATTGTAATCCGCGAAGAAGGTTTTTTCAGCGGAAGTTATTTCTACTTCCTCCAGCACAAACACAGAAACGAAAGTAGCTACAAAGGTTTTGTTTAGTTTTAAATCAAACGAGGCCTTTGCAAAATTATCGTCTGTGTGTATTTTGGTAATGTGATTTTTACAGCAATCGTGGGCTTTGGGAGTTGGGGCTTCATCACCGCAATCCGTTTCTGGAGCGTGCATGTCCATTCCACAGGAAAGGTGTTTTTCACCCAAAGTAATCTCAGCCATCATTTCCATCCCGCTGCAAAAGTGCTGTGCATAGGCAATTCCAGAACTGCTGGCAAGCATCAGTATAGATAGGAATATGGAAATGGTTTTTTTCATGCTTTCGCAAAAATACAAAAAAAAGCCTCCCAAAAAATTGAAAGGCTTTGTTAAAATTATTTTACTTCAGAATCAACCCTGCCGCATTTCAGCATTTTATCGCCAAAATAAGGGTTTAAGATGTCTTTGCTGCTGCTTATCCAGTAAGCGCCTTTGTTGTTAAAAGCCATTGGGCAGTATTGCTTGTAGAGGGTCCCAGACACTAAAGCTCCTTGAAGCATTTTTTCAATACCCATACTCAATGGTTCAAAATTTTCACGTTGAATTTTGATGTCTTCAGAACCTGCCATTGCTGCTATTGCATTTTGAATAGTTTCATCAGCATTCTTTTCTTTAAGAAGCAATTCAAGTTTTGATGCTTCGGCCGCTGTTTTAGTGGCATCTGTGTTTACCAAAGCTGCTTCAACCTGTAAATATTGATTGAAAATTGCCTCAACTTTTGGATCATTGAATTCTGCTTCAACTTTAGCAATTTCATAAGTTTTTGGCTCTGCATTGTCAACCGTTACAACTTCTGGTTCGGCTTGTTTTGGGGTTTCTTTACAAGAAGTAATTGCAAATGCTGCAAACGCAAAGAAGATAAAAGATATTTTTTTCATTTTAAAAGTCTATTTAGTGATGCAAAGGTACCAAAAAATCATCGTGATTTGTATTTCTGAAAATAAAAAGCGGGTAACAGAATAAGCAGAAACAAAGGCTGAATAAGAAATCTGCGCACATAAAACAAAGCCAAATGGCTATTGGTTCCCTCTGAAGTGAAGACTATAAAATTAAAGGCTATAAAAAAACCGGCAAACAAAATTGCATAAAGAATAACAGAAAGTTTAATTATTTCCCTGTCGCGAAAAACCAACCAAAGTATGGACAAAGAAATAATAGTATTTATGAAAAAACGAAGAGCAACGCTAACTTGTAAAGCGAAAATATCCATCTCAGGGAGTGGCAAACTACTGTAATCATTTTTAAAAAAATCCAACAGCGGGTCATAAAAAAGCTCATCTTCAAATGCTCTTATAAGCACTAAAAGCAAAACTAAAATTAAAACCCCCACTATATTTAATATCCTTTTCATGCTGCTTTTTGTGGTTTAAGCATCCATACCCAAACCATCCATAAAACAAAAACCATAGTGTAAATAATTCCTGGGAAAACTACACCGTGAAGCATATTTTCATAGTTTGGATACTTGTAAAAAGCCACAGTCAAAATTGCAATGCGCAAAATATTTACAATATAAATCAACACCGCTCCCGCAAAAAGAAACAGAAAAGTTTTTTTAAAGTTTTCCGCGAAAGCGATGATAAAAGAAACAAACAAAATAATAACGCTCACGGCGTTGCAACCTTCCACAATACTAACCGAGTATTTATTTTCAATTGTCAATAGCATTCCCTGCCCTAAATTGTCAGGCGTTAAAAAGGTATTCACGCCAAAGCTTTCCAATAATGAAGCACTTTGTTTCGCAACAAGATTTGTAATAAAATCCGGGAAAAATGCTTCACTTGAAAAATACTTCAGATAAGCTGCATAAAAAAAACTGAGTACTAAATAAGTGCCTAAAAACAAAGCAACGAAGCGAATAACAGTTTTATATTTTTGAAAAAGTTCTTTCAAAGGGCCAATATGTTTTTAACAAAAATACAGGATTTGTTTTTGGTGTATGTAAAGCTTTTAAAATACTTTTACCGAAGTAACGAACATTCAAAAATCTATGCCCTTTTCACATTTAAAACCTAAAGTTAAAACCATTTTAGCAAACAGCTCAGAAAGCACGAACAATAGACTAACGGAGATTTGTGAACTATTGCAAACTGCTGTGGGCTATTATGACTGGGTGGGGTTTTATTTTGCAAATGAAGCTGAGAAAACCTTGCATTTGAAAGCATTCGCAGGCGAACCGACGGACCATACCGTTATTCCCTTCGGAAAAGGTATTTGCGGGCAGGTTGCCGTTAGCAACAAAAATTTTGTAGTGCCAGACGTAAAAGCGCAAGACAACTACATTGCGTGCAGTATTACCGTAAAATCAGAAATTGTAATTCCTCTTTTTAAGGATGGGAAAAATATTGGCCAAATAGACATTGACTCGCACGTTGAAGATCCATTCTCTTTGGAGGACGAACGATTTTTGGAATGGGTAAACGAAGAAGTTGCGATGATACTATAATTTTTTGGCAACAATTTAGGCGCATCTTCATTTTAAATTCCAAATTACAAGCTCCAAATTCCAAAGTAAACAATAAATCCATTTGGGATTTGGAATTTAAAATTTTGGGATTTGCGCAGCTTTACATTCCCGTCCGGATCGCTTCCACCGGATCAAGTTTTGAAGCTGAAATTGCCGGAAGAATTCCTGAAATCAACCCAATTGCAGCAGAGATAGCCGTTCCAAAAAGTATATTCCATAACGATAATACAAATTCGAAATCACCCGTAAACTGTGATGCAATTATGGAAACAATAAACACCAAAAACAACCCAATCAATCCACCTATTACGGCTAGAATCACGGCTTCAAACAAAAATTGAAACAGTATGAATTTGTTCTTTGCGCCCAAGGATTTTTGAATCCCAATTAAATTAGTGCGCTCCTTCACACTTACAAACATAATATTCGCAATTCCGAAGCCGCCAACAAGTAGGGAGAAAAAACTTATTGCTCCTCCAATTTTATTCATAGTTCCGGTAATGTTATCAATAAAATCTGCAAAACCCTGCATTTGGTTTACGAAGAAGTTACTTATTTCATCTGGTTTCAATCCACGCTTGGTTCTAAGTTTTTGCGTTAGCACTGCTTTAAATTCGGCTTCATCCACTCCTTTTTCGGGTTTCACCACAATCTGCGGGAAAGTATTTTTATTATTATCGCCATAAATTCTCCGCACAACATTCACAGACATCCAAACTGAAGTGTCTTTAGAATTTCCAAATATACCAGCGCCTTCTTTTTCCAAAACACCTATCACGTTAAACCTTCGTCCGTAAATACGCACTTCTTTTCCAATGGCCGTTGCAGCATCACCAAACAACTGTTTGGCAATTTCATCACCCAAAACCACAACCATGGAACCGCTGTTCGATTCTGATCCATTAAAAAACCTTCCTTCGGAAAGTTTTAAGGCTTCAATGTTGTAATAACTGTCTGTTACCGCACCAATAGGCACGTTATCAACCTGTCTGTCTTCATATTTTATGCTTTCATTGGGGACATTCAACGTAAAAGTTGCCGCTTCAATATTTGGGGTGTTGCGTTCAATATACTGGTATTCGTCATAAGTAACATCTGGAAATTGCTGCCATTTCCAGCGTGGAATATCCGTTGGCCCAAAATTGAATCGCATCACTATTATTGTGCTGTTGTCCAGCCCACTGATGCTGCCCTCAATTTCACGCTTTAAAGAATCAACCGCAGCCAAAACTGCTATGATTGAAAAAATACCAATCGTTACGCCCACCAAAGAGAGAAAAGTTCGCAATTTATTATTTCGTAGCGCATTTAGTGCGAAATTGAAACTTTCTTTTAAAACCCGAAGATATATTAGCATTTATGATTTTCGATTAACGATTGATGATTTTGAAATTTTAAGTTTAAACTTTAAAAAACGTTGATAAAATTATAAAAAGTAAGACGTTTTCTCTTTGCTTATGTTACAAATTTACTATGCAATTATGTACTTTTGCACCTTAATTTTCGATAATGAACAATTCCAAAAAAATTACATCTGCTTTAATTTCCGTTTTTAGCAAAGATGGGCTTGCCCCGATTGTTAAAAAACTACACGAACAAAACGTAAAAATCTACTCTACCGGAGGCACCGAAAAATTCATTAACGATCTTGGAATCGAGGTAATTGCAGTGGAAGACATAACAGACTACCCTTCTATTTTGGGCGGTCGAGTAAAGACTCTTCACCCAAAAGTTTTTGGCGGAATTTTGAATAGACAAGACCACGAAGGCGATGTTGCCGAAATGGAACAATATAACATTCCACAGATTGATGCCGTGATTGTGGATTTGTATCCTTTTGAAAAAACCGTTGCTTCGGGCGCTTCGGAAGCAGATATTATTGAAAAAATAGACATTGGAGGAATTTCATTGATTCGCGCTGCTGCAAAGAATTTTAAGGATACCATTTGCGTTTCCTCTGTTGAAGATTACCCTGAATTTTTGGAATTGATTTCAGAAAAAAATGGCGAAATTTCATTGAAAGACCGCAAGCGTTTTGCCGCAAAATCCTTCAACATTTCTTCAAACTACGATACTGCAATTTTTAATTATTTCAACAATGAAGAAAAATTGCCAGCTTTCAAAATAAGCGAAACTAACGGACAGGAACTTCGCTACGGCGAAAATCCGCACCAAAAAGGATATTTCTTTGGAAATTTTGATGAAATGTTCACCAAACTTCACGGAAAGGAATTGAGTTACAACAACCTTTTGGACGTTGATGCAGCAATAAATTTGATGAACGAATTTAAGGGCGAAGCGCCTACTTTTGCAATTTTAAAACACAACAACGCCTGCGGAATTGCACAACGCGAGACCGTGCAGCAAGCATATATGGCTGCATTGGCCGGCGATCCCGTTTCGGCTTTTGGTGGAATTTTAATAAGCAATGTTGAAATTGACGAAGCAACTGCTAACGAAATCCACGACCTTTTTTGCGAAGTGGTAATTGCGCCATCCTTTTCAGCAAAAGCACAGGAAATTTTAGAAGGAAAAAAGAACCGAATTCTATTAATTCAAAAAGAAACTGAATTACCTTCAACAACAGTGCGCACTTGTTTGAACGGCGTTTTGGTACAGGATAAAGACAATATTACCGACAGTGCTGAAATTTTAACGCACGCAACAAACAATAAACCCAATTCCGAAGAGTTAGAAGACTTGTTGTTCGCTTCAAAAATTTGCAAGCACACAAAATCGAACACAATTGTTTTGGCAAAGGGCAAACAACTTTGCGCCAGCGGAACCGGCCAAACCAGTCGCGTTGATGCGTTACGGCAAGCAATTGAAAAAGCAAAAGCCTTTAATTTTAACCTTGAAGGTGCCGTGATGGCGAGTGATGCTTTTTTCCCGTTTCCCGATTGTGTGGAAATTGCGGACAACGCAGGAGTAACTGCTGTAATCCAGCCCGGAGGCTCTATAAAAGACCAATTGAGCATCGATTATTGCAACAAACATAAAATGGCGATGGTATTTACCGGAACGCGTCATTTTAAGCATTAAATTTTATTACATTTGTTTAAAACCAAACTTAACACGTTAACTTTCAATACCACCAACTTAAACTATGGGATTTTTTGACTTCCTAACTGAAGAAATAGCAATTGACCTTGGTACCGCAAATACCCTAATTATCCACAACGATAAAGTTGTTGTGGACGCCCCGTCAATTGTAGCGCGCGACCGAACTACCGGCAAAATAATCGCCGTAGGCCGCGAAGCTGCGATGATGCAAGGGAAAACCCACGAAAACATTAAAACAATCCGTCCATTGAAAGATGGTGTAATCGCAGATTTTGATGCCAGCGAAAAGATGATAAACATGTTTATCAGCGATATTCCAGCGTTGAAAAAGAAATGGCTGAAACCATCATTGCGTATGGTTGTCTGCATCCCAAGTGGAATTACCGAGGTGGAAATGCGCGCCGTAAAAGAAAGTGCCGAACGCGTTAACGGAAAAGAAGTTTATTTGATCCACGAGCCAATGGCAGCTGCAATTGGTATTGGCGTTGACATTATGCAGCCAAAAGGAAATATGGTTGTTGACATAGGAGGTGGAACTACTGAAATTGCCGTAATAGCACTTGGCGGAATTGTTTGCGACAAATCCATAAAAATTGCAGGTGACGTTTTCACAAATGATATTGTTTATTATATGCGCACTCAACACAACTTGTACGTTGGTGAGCGCACTGCTGAAAAAATAAAAATCCAAATAGGTGCTGCAACAGAAGATCTTGAACTTCCGCCGGACGAAATGGACGTGCAGGGTAGGGATTTGCTTACTGGAAAGCCTAAACAGGTACAAACTTCCTACAGAGAAATTGCAAAGGCGTTGGATAAATCCATCCTTCGAATTGAGGATGCGGTTATGGAAACACTTTCACAAACCCCTCCCGAGCTTGCCGCCGATATTTACAACACCGGAATTTATCTTGCAGGTGGTGGCTCTATGCTTCGCGGATTGGACAAAAGACTTTCGCAAAAAACCGATCTTCCGGTTTATATTGCTGAAGACCCTTTACGTGCAGTAGTTCGTGGAACAGGAATTTGTTTGAAAAATCTCGCGAAATACAAAAGCGTGTTGATTAAATAATTTTTCAGAAATAAATTTTACTGAAAATCTTAAAGAGAATAGTTGCCCATTTATGGCGTTGCTCCATTAGAAAGCAGAATATTTTAACCCCACAAAGCAATGCAGCAGATTATATTTTTTTTCATTCGGAATAAAAATTTCCTGTTGTTTGCCGTGCTTTTTACAATTTCTGTAGCGCTTACCGTCCAAACCCACAATTACCACAACGATAAATTTATCAGTTCGGCCAATTTCGTTACTGGTGGCGTTTATACTTTCAGAAATAATATTACCGATTATTTTAATCTTGGGAAGGAAAACCAACAATTGCTCGAAGAAAATTTATTACTTCGAAAAAAACTGGATCAGTTTAAAGAAGCGGTTGTTTTTGAAAAATTGGACAGCACTTTTCTTCCGAATAAATACAAATATTTCACTGCGCGGGTAATCAATAATAATTACTCAAAAACAAAAAACCAACTAACGCTGGACAAAGGCGAAAAAGACAGTATAAAAATTGACTTAGGCGTAATTTCTTCCAAAGGAATTGTTGGGATTGTGAGCGATGTTTCTGAAAACTACTCCACGGTTCAATCTATTTTAAACACAAAGAGCAGAATTAACGCAAAGCATAAAAATTCTGGACATTTTGGTTCGCTGAAATGGGACACGAAAGATCCAAACGTGGCGCAATTGGTTGATATTCCCCGACTGGCCGAGCTGGAAAAAGGCGACACCATTGTAACTGGAGGTAGATCAACTATTTTCCCCGAAGGACTTTTGATTGGTACCGTGAACGATTTTCACTTGGATAAGGATGACAATTATTATTACGTGAACGTGCAACTTTTCAATGATATGACAGCTTTGGAAAACGTTTATTTGATTGAGAACAAGGAAGCTACTGAAATTTTAGAGCTTGAGAAAAGAGTGGATGATGAAGAACAGTGATATCATTATAAATATAGTCCGGTTTATAGTGCTTGTTTTTCTTCAAGTACTGATGCTCAACAATATTAACCTTTTGGGTTACATAAATCCTTATTTGTATATCTTTTTCATTTTGATGTATCCGTTGGACGGAAACAAAGGTCTTTTGATTTTTCTTAGTTTTCTTTTGGGCCTTTCCATAGATATTTTTGAGGATTCGGGCGGAGTACACGCCGCGGCTTGTGCGTTTATCGCATACATTCGGCCTGTGGTTTTAAAATATTCCTTTGGGGTGAGTTACGAATACAATAGTGTGAAAATAAAAAAAGCCGATCCAATGGAAAGGCTTACTTATATAGCTTCATTGGTTTTTATGCATCATTTTGTGATGTTCGCCTTGGAAATTTTCAGCTTTAAACATATATTCTTATTGTTGAAATCTACGTTGTTTTCAGGAGTGTTTACCATAATTGTCATTGTGTGCACAATGATTCTTTTCAACAGAAAATCTACATGAGAAAGATTGTACTTATAGCATTGGTTTTGTTCACGGGCTTGCTTTTTACGGCCCGGCTCTTCTACTTGCAGGTTTATGATGCATCTCCAGACTCGCTTTCGCAAAACAGCGCAATAAAGGTAATGTATGATTATCCGCAAAGAGGTTATATGTTTGACCGGAATATGAAACTTTTGGTTTCAAATCAGCCTTCGTATGATGTAATGGTGGTTCCCCGCGATGTAAAACCGCTTGACACTTTGGAATTTTGTAGTTTGCTGAAAATAACAAAAGAAGAGTTTATAGAAATTCTTGAAAAGGCAAAAACCTATTCTCCCAGATTACCTTCAGTAGTAATTCCGCAGCTTAATAAAGCCGACTACGCTTCCCTTTCGGAGAAAATGTATAAATATGAAGGGTTTTATATTCAGCGTCGCTCCCTTCGCGAATATCAAGTAGATCATTCAGCAAACGTAATGGGCTACATTGCAGAAGTGAACAACGCCATTATTGAAAAAAATCCGTATTATCAAATGGGGGAACTCATTGGTACCGCTGGTGTTGAGAAGGAATATGAAGATGTTTTACGCGGTGTGAAAGGTGTGAAATATATTCAGAAAGACCGCTTTAACCGAGACATTGGGCCATATAAAGAAGGTATTTTTGATACACTTCCAGAACGCGGAAATGATGTTCAGTTAACCATTGATGCCGTACTTCAAAAGTATGGTGAGGAATTGATGATCCACAAAAGAGGAGGTATTGTAGCAATAGAGCCTTCAACTGGCGAAATATTGGCACTTATTACTGCACCAAGTTATGACCCTTCGCTTTTGGTGGGTCGTGACCGCTCTAAAAATTTCACAAAATTGTGGTATGACACTATTGGGAAACCACTTTATGATAGGGTATTAATGGGGGAATATCCTCCCGGCTCACCATTTAAAACATTAACTGCTTTAATTGGGCTTCACGAAAAAGCAGTAGATACGCTCGATAAATTTTATTGTTATCACGGTTTTCGCTACGGAAATAGAACGTTAGGCTGCCATAATCATCCATCGCCGCTGGCAATGGTGGGCGGAATTGCAAATAGCTGTAATGCCTATTTTTGTAACGTATATAAAAGAATCATTGATAAATATCCAACCCCACAGGAAGGCATCGATGCTTGGAGAAATGACTTAATGAGTTTTGGTTTGGGAGATTTTTTGGGTTACGATTTACCTAGTGGGAAAAGAGGCAATATTCCTACTTCAAAATATTATAACAAAATACACGATTTTCCTGCACATAATTGGTCTTCTTTGGCAACCATTTCAAACGCTATTGGTCAGGGAGAAGTATTACTTACGCCCATGCAAATGGCCAATTTTACTGCAGCTATTGCAAACCGGGGGTATTATTATACGCCTCACATCATTAAAAACATAGTTGGGCCTGATACCATTCCCCAGAAATTTAAAGAAAAGCATTACACTACCGTTGAACCTGAAAATTTCAAACCAGTTGTGGAAGGTATGTATCAAGTTTATCAACGCGGAACGGCTTCATCCATCCAAATTCCAGGGATAGAGATTTGTGGAAAAACCGGTACGGCAGAAAATTTTACCAAAATTGACGGCAAGCGTGTTCAACTTACAGACCACTCCATTTTTGTGGCATTTGCACCAAAGGACAACCCTAAAATAGCCATTGCCGTATTTGTTGAAAACGGCTATTGGGGTTCGCGTTGGGCGGGACGAATTGCGGGGCTTATGATTGAAAAATACCTAAAAGGCGAAATAACCCGTACAGACATGGAAAAATATGTGCTGGAGGGAAGTTTGGAAGCAGAATACGCCAAACCATACAGTGGTCAACCTTTTTCAATAAATCACTAATGGCAACAGGGAAAAGTTACGTACGTTTTGATTGGTTGATTATTTTTATATACATCGCCTTGGTTGCGATGGGTTGGATAAATATTTATTCAGCATCACTGAATGATGCCGCAAAAGGCTTTTGGGATTTTGATCAAATTTATGCAAGGCAGTTTATGTTTATCTGTTTTAGTGTAATCCTAATTATTTTTTTACTTGCCATTGAGTCAAAATTTTACGAGAAATTTGCAAGTGTATTTTATATAATCTCGCTTCTATCCCTTTTAGGCCTTTTTGTATTCGGAAAGAATATTTCTGGAGCAACTTCTTGGTATGCATTTGGAAGCTTTAGTCTTCAGCCCAGTGAATTTGCCAAAGCTGCTACCGCTTTGGCACTTGCAAAATATGTAAGCGATATTCAAACGGATATGAAGGATTTAAAAAACCAAATTGGTGCTTTTATAATTCTTGCATTGCCAGCACTTTTTATTATTCCGCAACCTGATCCCGGGAGTGCCCTAATTTATGCCGCCTTCGTTTTTCCTCTTTATCGCGAAGGGCTTCACGGAGTTTATTTGTTATTTGGCCTTTTTGCAACAATCCTTTTTGTTTCCACACTTGCATTTGGTGCGCTTTGGGTAGCGATTGGGGTCTTGATTATTGGCGGAATTATTTTTTACCGAAATAGAAAAAAACGTCCAAATATTATAAAATATATTCTTATTGCCGCCACGAGCATTGTTTTTGCGCTCTCGGTAAGTTATATTTTCAATAACGTTTTTGAACAGCGCCATCGCGACCGTTTCAATATTGTTTTGGGAAAGGAAGTTGATGCCAGAGGCATTGGCTACAACACCCACCAAAGCGAAATTGCAATAGCTAACGGTGGATGGTTGGGAAAGGGCTGGACACAGGGAACCCAAACCAAAGGTAATTTTGTACCCGAGCAACATACAGATTATATTTTCAGTACCGTGGGCGAAGAATGGGGTTTCTTGGGAAGTATGCTTGTTGTGCTTCTTTTCGTTGGACTTATATTACGAATCATTTTTAAAGCCGAAAAGCAAAAAAACCAATTCGGAAGAGTATATGGCTATAGCGTCGCGGCAATATTATTTCTCCACTTTTTTGTGAATATTGGCATGGTTACGGGTATTTTCCCAACTGTGGGAATACCGCTTCCTTTCTTTAGTTATGGAGGTTCCGCGCTTTGGGGCTTTACTATTTTGCTATTTATTTTCGTGAAATTGGACGGGGCGAATTATCACTACTCTTAAATCCAAATCGAAATCGAAAGTAGAAATCGAATCTATATCACTACTGCAAACTGCTACTGAGACTGCGACTGCGACTAAAAAACTATCTCCTCCCCCAAGCTTGCAAGTCTATCATCGACTCCAAATTATTCTCTATGGAATCTGGCAACTTCGGAAAAAAATCAATTCCTGTTGCAGCTTCAATTTCATCTATTGAAACAGCGTATTCATAAAAAGAGTCACTCGAAGCCTTATTCGGAATTAAAAACGCAATGGCTTTATAATTTCCACCGGAAACATCCACGACTATTTTGTAAAACTCGTTCGGAACAGAAACATTTTCATCGCCAATGGTTCTCATATTTCCTTTCAAAACACCGCCTGTAATAATGTAAACCCCATCATATTTTTCAGCCCAATACCGAGCTTTTTGCTCCAATCGGTTCCATATTCCGGCGTTAAAATCGTGATTCTGCGGACTGATGTTACTCGTTAAAAAAGTTTCGTTATACGCTTCAAAAGAAATCCTCCTATCGCCCGCTGGGCAGAGATGACCGCGGTCATAGCCAGAGTTTTTATAATTCCGCCAATCAGCCGATTTGGTTTTCACTTTTTTATCCTCAATAAAATAGGGCCGTTCAAATTCATTTTTTAAAAGATCGCTTTTAGCCAGTTCATAAGCCACCCATTCTGCCTGTTCATTTTCTTCGGAATAGGAAAGTGTAAAAAAATTGTGTTTTACAATTTCTCCCGTGGTGGAAGCGGGAAGGTAAGAATCGTCAAATTCTTTTGAATTTCCTTGCTTTACAATTGAAGTTTCAGCGACAGAATCATTGTCTTTTTCGAATAAATTGTCAGCATAATAAAGTACAACTGTTACAATTATGATTACTAAAGGGTAAATGTATTTTCGGTTCATTCAATTTAAATTAAGCATTCCGCACGTCCATGGCGTCGCGCAGGGCATTGCCTATTAACATAAAAGCTGTAACCAAACTCATAATTGCAAGTCCGGGAATGAGGGCAAGATAAGGTTTTCCTAAAATGATATAAGCATAATGATCTTTAATAATCCCGCCCCAACTTGGCATTGGTGGCTGTGCGCCAATTCCTAAAAAAGAGAGCCCACTTTCAATAAGTATCGCGCCCGCAAAATTTGCCGCGGAAATTATGATAACAGGCGCCATGCTATTTGGCAAAATATGTTTTACTATTATTCTGAAATCATTAAAGCCCAAAGCTTGCGCCGCGGTTACGTATTGCATCTGTTTTACGCCCATAACCTGCCCGCGCACCACACGGGCAACTTCAACCCACATTGTTAAACCAACAGCGATAAAAACTTGCCAGAAACCTTTTCCCAAGGCTAATGTAATTGCTATCACCAAAAGCAAAGTTGGAATAGACCAAGTAACATTTATGAGCCACATAATTGCAGCATCCACTTTTCCACCAAAATATCCTGCAATGGCTCCCATTGTAACTCCAATTACCAAAGAAATAAAAACTGCGACGAACCCAATTGCTAGTGAAATACGAATACCGATCAACATTCGGCTCAACAGATCACGACCGTATTTATCTGTCCCGAGCAGGAATTTTTTTTCTGAAATGTATTTTTCTGGAATTTCTTTTACGGAAGTAGCTTTTGGAAAAAGCGAAAGCGCGTATTCTTTTTGCAATCCGTCCGTTCCATCAGCTGTGTATTCCGTGATTTCGATAGCGTTTTCATTAAATGAAAATTTCGAAACAGGAATTTCAGTATCTGCATTCTTTTTTCCAAAGAAGAAAACCGACAAAGGATTTTGCGTTTCAACAACTGCAGGGATCGTAAGCATTTTTACAGAAAACCCTGGGTTTTTGGAATGTATTGAAATATGCATTTGGTTTGCGTTCTGCGAATTGTCTGGAGCTAAAGCATAAGCAAAAACAGCAACCAAAACACAAAGCGCTAAAAAACCCAAACTAAAAAAGCCCCAAAAGTTTTTTTTGAACTTTTGGAGCGCAATTCTAGTTAATGAAGTGGAATTTTTCACACTTCAAATTTAGTAAAAATTAACTTGCTTCCTTTAGAAACGAGCATTGGGTTTACCTAAAATTAGTTTTTAATATCCGCTACTTTTCCAGCTTTGATATTGTTAAGCTTTAAATCTTCCAGCACGTGAACTGCTTCTTCCACATACATATCCTTGCTTAAATTTTTGTGCCATCTTTTACGTTTTTCAGACAAGGTAGTATCTTGCTTCATTAAAGCGGTTTCATAAGGTAATGACTCAAAAGTTAGATGGTTGTCATATTCGTCAATTGCATCAAAACGCTTTGTTTCTTGTTTGCGCTGCTCGATTTCTGCACTGTAGGCGTCAAAATTAAGGTTGACCTCTTTTTCATCTCTTCTTGCTTTTATCCACTTGGCATCTTCATCAATCAATTTCAATTGCTCATTTTGCGCCATACGCGCTTTGCTTTTTTGAATTGTTTCGTCATAATCAATATATCCGTCCCAAACATCATATTTAGCAGCGTCAATTTTATCATACGGCAATGGATTGTCGTAATCCCTTTCACCAATTTCAATATAGCTGTAGCGGTCCGGCATCACAACATCGCTCTTCACGCCTTCAAGTTGTGTTGAGCCACCGTTTACACGATAAAACTTTTGGGAAGTCATCTTCAATGCACCCATATCGCCAAGATCGTTTTTACGAAGCCATTGGTTAAGGTCAATCACATTTTGAACGGTTCCTTTTCCATAGGTTTGTTTACTACCAATAATAATGGCACGTTTATAATCCTGCATTGCTGCTGCCAAAATCTCAGATGCCGAAGCGGAAAGCTCATTCACTAAAATAACCAATGGGCCATCCCAAACTACTTCGCTGTCTTTATCCTCAAGTACTTCTGTATTACCATTTGAAGCCACTTGCACAACTGGTCCCTTTTTAATAAAAAGTCCGGCAATATCTACAGCGGTGCGCAAAGACCCTCCTCCATTGTCGCGAAGATCCAAAACAAGACCTTCCATTCCCTGTTCTTTTAAACGGAGAATTTCTTTTTTAACATCGGTTGCCGCATTTCTTTCCTTGTAGTTTTCCATATCAAAATAAAACTGCGGTAGATTTATCAATCCGAATTTGCGGTCGTCTTTTTCAATAAAGGATGATTTGGCATAAGTTTCTTCTAATTCCACCACATCGCGGGTAATCACTTTATCGGAAATGGTTCCGTCAACATTTTTAATTGTCAATGTAACTTTGGTTCCTTTTGGTCCTTTTATCAATTTCACCGCATCGTCAATACGCATACCCACAATACTTACGGCATCTTTTTCGTCTTCCTGTTTCACTTTCATAATAACATCGCCCACTTCCACTTTTTCACTTCGCCATGCTGGCCCGCCGCTTATTATTTCAATTATAGTGATGTAATCATTTTTCTTTTGAAGCCTTGCACCAATTCCTTCCAATTTTCCAGACATGCGAAGATCGAATCTTTCTTTGTCCGGTGGAGCGAAATAGTTTGTGTGCGGATCAAATTCTTCAACTATGGTATTTAAATAGATTGCGAAATAATCTTTTCGCTGTAAATCCTTGGTGAAATCGAAATATTCGTCAAGAGAGCTTTTGGCAGTTTCGCGAGCTTTCTTTTCAAGTTCGGCTAAAGATTTTGGCTCAAAAGGTTCGTCATTGGAAGATGTTGTAGGTTTTTCAGCTTCGGAAAAATCTGTACTATCCTCATCATCATTTTTAGCAGAAGAAGTAATTCCTTTTTCCCTATTTTTTTGATCTTCCACCAAATCATAATAACCTGAAAGCGTAGTGAATTTTAATTGCTGTTTCCAGCGCGCCTTCAATTCTTTTTGGGAAGTTGCGTAAGTAAGATTGTCGTAATCTACGTTAATGGTTTCCTGTTTTGTAAAATCGAACGGTTCACTTAAGACTTCGGGGTATATTTTTTTCACATCCTCCATGCGTTCGTTGAAACGATCGTAAACCAAATCGAAAAAGGAAAGATCCTTGTTCTTTATTTGGTCGTCAATTTCTGTTTTGTATTTGCTGAACTCAGCAATATCTGAAGCCAAGAAATATCTTTTTAAAGGGTCTAAGCCTTTAATGAAATCTTCATAAACTTCAGCAGAAAATTCATCGTTAATATCCTTCGGGTCGTAATGTCCTTTTTGGAGAACATAGGAAATAAGGTCTAAAAGTAACTTGTCTTTATCTGGGTCGTTAAATTCCTTGGTAGTAAAACTGCAAGAAGCTACAGCTACAAAAACTGCAAGGAACAAAACTTTAAAATTCTTCTTCATTATCCGCATAATTGATATTTTATTATATGAGTGCTCTAAATTATATAAAAAACTGTGCCATGAAAGCAAAGCGGTACTAATTTTTTGTTAAACAGTTTTCTTTTAATTCAGAATTCTGAATT
>NZ_LXIE01000006.1 GCF_001641085.1 Aequorivita soesokkakensis
CAATATCTCAATGAACTTTTCTTTATTAAAAATAAAGATTCAATTGTTGGTGGAACGGAGTTGAACCGTTGCTATTATTTCCTTTTCACCATTTTTAAGACCGTGCCTGTTTCTCTAAGCGGGTGCAAATATACAACCCCTTTTTTTAATCTACCAAACTTAATTTGATTTTTTTTGAATGTTTTTTATCAACAGGTTTCAAGCTGTTGAAAGCTACATAATTATAATTTAAAAAAGTTTAAACGAACTACTAAGCAAGCAGAAAACTTTATGAATAATTATTGCCTGAACCCATAAAACTGGCATATTCAGTGAATTAATGGACATTCAAAAAATTAAAAGAGCGAACTTCAAAAGTACTGCCTTTAAAACTTCTGTGCAACCTCTAACCTGTTTTAGTTATTAACAGCTTTTTTATTCCAATAAGAAGTCAAATCAATATAATCAATTGGAAATGCGGGAGCTTGGCGCTCAAGTATGTTTTCGCGAAAGGATTTTTCGAGAATGTCTTCAATTAAATAGTCTTCTTTTACCTCAAAAGGTTGGTATTCTTCTTTGAGGGAAATCTCAAAAAGATTGGCTGTAGTATTATACCAGAAAGCCCGCCATCCCGTGCGCAGTTCTTTTACAAGATCATAGGCCGTTCGGCCCGTTTGTCTGTGGATGAGCTTTACCAGTATTTGGCCTTCAGTATGTGTAAGTTTCTTTAGTTTTTCGGAAAACTCGCCTTCAATATAGTTCTGTACGCGCTTGGTATACCTCCTTCTATCTCCTTTATTATCTATAGTTTTTAACCTTTCTGTCATTGTTGTCAACCTTTCGGCGGCAAGTTTGGCGTATGGATAGACTTTTCGGGTTTTTCTTCTTAAAATTAAATAACGGCGCCTATCCTGCTCTGACATGAATTTAACCTTCTTCAAGAGATATACTTCTTCAAGATTAATTATTTCACGGGCAATGGTGTCTCCTTTAATAATGTAATACATAATCTCAGTGGAATCCTTTTGCTTTTCAAGAGATTCGTTTTCAACCTGTGCCAAAGCTAAAGTGCAGTTGAAAATGAGAATACATATATATATAGCTGTATTGAATTTCATTCAAATTGTTTTAATAAAAACCATGTGTCATCTAAAAACGTTCCAAAAATAAGCAAATTGCATTGTTGGGCTTAATAAGAAATTGCTAATTTTACCGAACATACATCTTTTCAGAAAAAATAATTTATGACTACTTCAATATTAAACGACAAATCATTAAAATTTTTAGAGGAATATTTAAACAACGCAGCACCCACTGGCTATGAGTGGGACGGGCAAAAAATTTGGATGAATTATCTGAAGCCTTACGTTGATGAGTTTTTCACGGACACCTACGGAACGGCAGTGGGCGTTATAAACCCAAAAGCTAAATTTAAGGTAGTTATTGAAGGACACGCAGATGAAATTTCTTGGTATGTAAACTATATATGTGATAGCGGACTTCTTTATGTAATAAGGAATGGTGGCAGTGATCACCAAATAGCACCTTCAAAAATTGTGAATATCCACACTAAGAATGGCATTAAAAAAGGTGTTTTCGGTTGGCCAGCAATCCATACACGCGATAAAGCAAAAGAAGAAACCCCAAAGCCCGAAAACATTTTTATAGATGTGGGCGCAAAGGATAAGGAAGAAGTTGAAAAAATGGGTATCCACGTGGGCTGCGTAATAACCTATCCCGATCAATTCCATATTTTGAACGAAGATAAATTTGTGTGCCGT
Source organism: Aequorivita soesokkakensis (assembly GCF_001641085.1). Lineage (GTDB taxonomy): Bacteria > Bacteroidota > Bacteroidia > Flavobacteriales > Flavobacteriaceae > Aequorivita > Aequorivita soesokkakensis. Next base: position 1,761 of record NZ_LXIE01000006.1, read on the forward strand.
GCTTTAGACAACAGAATGGGCGGTTTTATGATTGCAGAAGTTGCTAGATTGCTTCACGAAAACAAAAACAAACTTCCTTTCGGACTTTATATAACAAATTCCGTTCAGGAAGAAATTGGCCTTCGAGGTGCCGAAATGATTGCCGAACGCATTAAACCAAATGTTGCAATAGTTACCGATGTAACCCACGACACCACTACCCCAATGATTGACAAAAAGAAACAGGGATTGGCGGAAATTGGCTGTGGGCCTGTAATTGCTTACGCTCCTGCAGTTCAACAAAAATTACGTGATTTAATAGTTGAAACCGCAGAAAAGAAAATGATTCCATTTCAACGTGCAGCATTATCGCGAGCAACCGGCACAGATACCGATGCCTTTGCATACAGTAACGGCGGCGTGGCAAGTGCTTTAATTTCATTGCCTTTGCGCTATATGCACACTACCGTTGAAATGGTCCATCGAGATGATGTGGAGAATGTAATAAAACTTATTTACGAAACACTTTTGACCATAAAAGACGGTGAAACTTTTAGTTATTTTGATTAAGTCTTTTAAAATAAAATCTGAATTTTAAATATAAGAACTACAAACAAAACAGATCGTTGCAATTGAAAATTTGCAGCGGTCTGTTTTTTATTATATTTACCGCAAAATCCCACACTTTTGTTATTCAACTCCTTTTCATTTGGATTGTTTCTTCCCATTACTCTGTTTCTTTATTGGGCGGTTGGCTTTAAAAGAATAAAAGCACAAAATGCGATTCTGCTTCTTGCAAGCTATTTTTTTTATGGGCTTTGGGATTGGCGTTTTTTATTGCTAATTGTTGCAAGCTCCTTGGTAGATTATTTTGCTGCACTTGCTATTAAAAGCACTGAAAGTAACGGCAAGCAAAAACTTTTTCTTTACAGTAGTGTTCTTTGGAATTTAGGCGTACTTTTTCTTTTTAAATATTACAACTTTTTTATAGATGAGTTTGCAGTTCTCTTCAATATGCAACAAGGAGAATATGCCTTCAGTACTTTAAATCTTATTCTTCCAGTTGGTTTAAGTTTTTATACTTTCCAAACGATGAGTTACAGTATTGATGTTTATAAAAAACGAATTGAACCCACGCGAAACTTACTAAACTTTCTTTGCTTCGTAAGTTTCTTTCCACAATTAGTTGCTGGCCCAATTGAAAAAGCTTCAGATTTACTGCCACAATTCAGTAAAAAACGTTCTTTTAAAACAGAAGAAGTAAAAGAAGGTCTGCGCCAGATTTTATGGGGACTTTTCAAAAAAATGGTGATTGCGGACAATGCCGCTTATATTGTAAATATGATATATGCTAGTCCCGAGGATTATGGTAGCCTTTCATTGCTCTATGCCTCCTTACTTTTCTTTATTCAGATTTACGGTGATTTTTCAGGCTATTCAGATATTGCAATAGGATCTGCAAAACTTTTTGGTTTCAAACTGAGTAAAAATTTCAACATTCCGTATTTAGCAAAAAGTGTAACAGAATTTTGGCAACGCTGGCATATTACGCTAACACGATGGTTTACAGACTATGTTTATTTCCCAATAATTCAAAAAAACCTACGTAGCAACATTCGCAGAAATATTGCAATATTTTTAACGATGGCCTTAATAGGCCTTTGGCATGGAGCAGATTGGACTTTTATTATTTTCGGGGGTTTTCAAGGATTTTTGATAATTTTGGAAAGAACACCATTATCAAAGGAAAGAAAATCCAGCCTTTTTCATAAATCAGCAATTCCAAAAATACTGCTTCCCTTTTTTAGTTTTTCGTTCATTACAATTTCTAGTATTCTATTCAGAAGTCAAAATCTTTCTGAAGTAAAGATTATTTTACAAAGAATCTTTTCCTTTATACCCAGTGAAAATTTAGCTTCCATTATTAACAAGCGTTTTATATTTTTTCTCTTTATAATGATTGCTTTGGAAGTAATTACCCGAATTAAAGATTTCCCGTTGACCCAAATCGACAAATATGTTAATAGACCTACGCGCTGGATTATTTATTACATTTTCATTTTTTTAATTTTCCGATATGCCGGGCCCAAAGAGGACTTTATCTATTTTCAGTTTTAGCAAGACACAAAAACGTTTTCTAAAATATTGCTTGGGATTCTTCATTCCGGTAATTATAGCCTATTTTATTTTAGAGCTACTGGTTTTGAATATTCCTATAAATTACAAGGTATTCGGCACCTATTTAGACACACATTTCCAAGAAATTGAAGTTATGGCTTTGGGTTCCTCACAAATGAAATGTGGCTTCAATCCTGCCCTTTCAGATGAAAACGCTATAAATTTTGCATCTACTTCACAACACCATAATGAGGATTTCCACATTTTAAAAGGGACAATCGATAGGTTACCAAAACTGAAATATGTTTTACTGGAAGTATCATACAATCATTTGGAATTGCCCCATCATCCAAATGATTATTGGAAAAACACGATTTACCTAAAGTATTATAATGTCAATGCTTTTGAAAGGCCAACTTGGTTTAAGGATCGATTGGTGTATCTTTCAAACCCACGATTTTATTCGCATAAATTGATGGATTATTATTTTTATAAAACCGATCATTCCCAACTCAACGAATATGGTTTTGACATTAATAATTATGAAGGTGCCTTCAAAAAATTAAATTATGATGAAACAAAAATAGCTTCGCATAAATTCAAGATTATCGACAGGGAAGACACCGCTATTTTCAAAAAAAATACTGCCTATCTTTTTGAAATGTTGGATTATTTACAAGCCAAAAAACTAAAAGTAATAGTAGCCACGCCTCCACTTTATAAAACTTATTTAAAGGAAAGAAATCCCAATGTTGTTCAGCGACGGGACATCGTTCTTTCAGTAATTAAGAAAAAATACAACAACGTAATTTTATTAAAAGAGGAAACCGATACACTACAATTCACGGCGAAGGATTTTCTGAATGAAAACCATTTAAACCCAGACGGTGCAAAGAAATTTACAGCTTTGGTAAACCAAAAACTTGACAGTTTGAATTAACTGTTTTTAAGTCTTTCAAAATAACCTTTAGCCTCTTTTATAACTTTTGGAGCAAGAAGCACCGTCGCGGTCATTGTGGGAATTGCCATCATCGCGAAGAAAGTGTCAATCAAATTAATCATCATACTCAATGATGTTGTGGCTCCTACTAGAATACTTATAATGTAGAAATAATTATAAATTCCTTTGTTTTTAGCTCCAAAAAGAAAGGACATACACTTACTTCCGTAATAAGAATATGAAAAAAGTGAGGAAATACTGAACGTAATAATACAAGCCAATAAACCGTATTTTCCATAAAAAGGAATACTTTCCTCAAAAGCAGATGCCGTTAAACTCACTCCGTTTGCATCGCTGCTCTGCCAAACGCCCGTAACCAAAATTGCCAAAGCTGTGAGCGTGCAAATTATTAAAGTGTCTATTGCCGGACCCAACATCGCAACCAAACCTTCACGAATGGGCTCATTTGTTTTTGCTGCGCCGTGTGCCATGGGAGCCGTTCCAATTCCTGCTTCGTTTGAAAATGCTCCGCGCCGAATTCCCAAAAGAATAATGCCTCCAATAACACCGCCCAAGAAAGTATCTCCTTTGTAAAAATTTGCTGAAAACGCATCAGTGAAAATCATTCCCATATACTTTGGAAGTACATCAATATGAGTAATCAGAATTATCAAAACCAAAAGAAAATAAAGAATCACCATTCCAGGAACCATTTTGGAAGCAGTTTTACTAATGCGCGAGAGGCCTCCCAAGATTACAATTGCTGTGATAGCGGCCAAAACCAACCCAATGATTAAATCGGTTTGGAAACCGTTATATAGCCCGGCTGGTTTTAAAAGAATATCGTTAATTGCCTGTGTCAATTGATTTACATTAAAAACGGGTAAAGCTCCAACCAATCCCGCAACACTGAAAAAAACTGCAAGCGGCATCCATTTTTTTCCCAAACCTTCAATAATAAAATACATAGGCCCGCCCTGTATTTTTCCTTCGCTATCTTTTCCGCGATAAAGAATTGCAAGCGTTGCCGTGAAAAACTTGGTGGACATCCCGATTACGGCGCTCACCCACATCCAAAAAACGGCTCCGGGACCGCCAATGGCAATAGCGACGGCCACTCCTGCAATATTGCCCATCCCTACTGTTGAGGACAGTGCAGTCATTAAAGCTTGAAAATGTGTTATTTCGCCAGCATCGCTTTCATTGTCATATTTTCCGCGAAGAACTGCAATGGCATGTCCTAAATAACGAAAAGGAAGGAGTTTAATTCGTATTAAAAGATACAAGCCGCCGCCAATTAAAATAATCAACAACGGCAAACCCCAGGCTGCGGAAGCCATTTCAGAAATAATATTGTCTAGTTCTTTCAAAAGGAACAATTAAAATTTACAACGAATGTAGGATTAAAATTTTTAAAATTAACTGGGAAATTGTTACTTGCAGCGCCAAATGAAACAACAACTAACCATTTTCTTTCTTTTTGTCACTTTTTTCAGTTTCGCCCAAAAGGAGGCAGATTGGAAAAAAAGTGCTTTTACAATTACTCCAGAATTGCTTTTGGGGTTAACAATGGAATCTAATGATGGCTTTCCGGACACAAAGTTACAGAAGCAAGCAATTTTAAATTTTGGGAATTATCAAAACAATAATCCTCAGGAATGGGCACAAAGACTGAAGGCTCCAAAAACAGGCTTATCCATAGGAATTACTGATTTTGGAAATTTAGATAGTTTGGGAATCGGCATAACAGCAATGCCTTTTATAGAATTCAAAGCTTTTGGAAGTGATCGTTGGAAAGTTTTGACGGGAATGGGCGCTTCCTATTTCACAAAGAAATTTGATGCCGAAACGAATCCACAAAATCAAGCCGTAACTACCGATATAACTTGGGCCTTTAGATTGTATTTATATTACCAATTTCTTTCAACAAAAAATATAGATTGGCGGACAGGTTTAGGTTATTCACACCACTCCAACGGACATACACGTTTGCTTAACCAAGGTTATAATTCATTTTTGGTAAGCCTTTCCGCAGAAATTAAAAACCCTTTAAATAATCCAAGAATAGACACCGCAAACATACTTCCCAGCTACAAAAGAACTGTTTATGATTATTATGCATTTCGTGCTGGTCTTGGTCAAAATGCTTTTGCTCTTGCCTTTAATGATAGAAAAAATGTTTATACCATAGCTGGAGAATACGGGCGCGTTTACAATAATACATTTAAAATTGGTATTGGTTTTTACTATCGTTTTTACCAACATTATTACGATTATATTGAAGGAAACGAATCTTTGGTGCAGAATGGAAGGGAGTTTGATTATTTTAGAAGCAATCCTTGGTATTATGCATCGAATCTGGGCATAACCATACACGGTGAAATATTTTTAAACCATTTTGGAATTGATTTACAATTGGGTTACAATCTTCATAAACCTGCATATAAGTTAGACTGGCGCATTAACGAAGGTTGGGACAACACACCCCGAGAGATTTCGAGAAGTTGGGTTTTGGGGGAATTGGATGGAAGCTTTAAGAAAAAGCATCGCATTTCCTCAAGATTGGGGCTTAAATATTATTTAATAGGAATGGAAAAAGCGCCGAAAAACAATTTCTACATTGGTGCCCACCTCAACGCAAATCTTGGACAAGCCGATTTTACAGAGCTTAGTTTAGGATATGTTCACAGTTTTAATTTTCGGGAACGGAAATAAAAAAACCCTTTCCTGTTACAGAAAGGGTTTTTAGGTTTAACCTAATTCAAACAAAATTATTTTGCCAAGATCAATCTGTGTGTGGAAGTTGAAGTTTCCGAAACAATTTTAATCACATAAACGCCATCAGAATAGCTGCTGAAATCTAAATCTTTTTCTCCATTTGAAGTTTTGAAATTGCGAACTATTTTTCCTGAGCCCAATTCAACAATAACTATTTGAATATCGTTTCCGAAAGTTGCAGGAATTTTAGCCGTTGCAAAACCTCTTGATGGGTTTGGATAAATCACGATTCCACTTCCACCTTCTGTAATATCTTCAATAGAAAGTAAAATGGTTTGTGCTTCAAAAGCTCCAATATCACGGATTCCTCCAAAAATTGCTTGTTCAATTTGGTCGTTGAATAAATCTGCAGGATCACCAGCATTGTATGCAACAGAACCTTCCACTAATTCGTGTGTTTCAGTAACACCACCATTATTTTGAAGCGGGGCAAGCATTGGGTCAACTTCCTCAATATCGTTAGCCTGCTCAGGGAAAGCGTTTGCGTCGTCCATTCCAATTAAATTGTAATCATTCGATACAAAATTTCCATTCACATCAACTCCAGAAATTCCTGTATTAAGAGCAACCAAAGTATTTTTTAAAGAAGTTGTAGTTTCACTTTGAATACCACCTCCGTCGGAAAGGGCGTTGTTCATTGCAACGGTTACCGCATTTAAATCAAAACTTGCTCCGTTGTTGTAAATTCCAGCTCCAGCGCCGTTGGCTGTGTTGGTAGAAATTGTACTTCGCATAACTATTACATCTCCGCCAGAAGCATTGTGAATACCACCACCAGAACTTGTTGCTCCGCTTGCCGAATTATTCGAAATAGTTGAAGTTGTAACCTCTAAAATGCCGCCGTTATTGAAAATACCAGCTCCCCCGTCATCTGCAGCCGTTCCGAATGAACTGTTTCCATCAATTGTTGTTGTATCAACATTCATAACTGTTCCACTTTGGTTCCAAAGTCCACCACCTTCACGGGCAGCTTCGTTTCCTGAAACCGTACTTCCTGAAATAGTAATTAAACCACTATTTCCTGTTACGTGGAAACCACCACCATTTCCTGGGGCTGGCGTTCCTGCGGTTCCGTTAACGTCGTTGTTTGACATATCAGAATTTGTGAACGTAAGTGTTCCGTCAATCAATTCAATAGCACCACCCGCTCTGTTTGCTGAGTTTCCGCTTAATGAAGAATCTGTAATTGTAACATCACCCGCAGTACTCAACAATCCACCTCCAGAACCAGCGGCTCCGGTTGAAAGGTTGTTTGTGATTGACGTTCCATTCACAATATTCAGCGTTCCTCCATTGTTGAAAACGCCACCACCACCGTTGTCGGCATCGGCTCCTTGAGCTGTGTTGGAATCAATCGTCATTCCGTCAACAATCATAATTCCAGTTCCATTCCAAAGTGCACCACCTTCAGCAGCAGCAATGTTTCCAGTTGCAGAACCACCTGTAATGTTTGAATCACCAGCACCTGTAATGTGAAGTCCACCACCATTTCCGGGGGAAGCTGAAGTTGTATTCGAAGTGAAAATTACATTCGTAAGATTCAGCTCACTTCCAGCAATTGAATTTTCTTCAATTGCGCCACCAGCTCTCATTGAAGTGTTTCCACTCAATTCAGAATCAGAAACCGTCAAGACTCCAAGATTGTTCAAAATACCACCACCAGAACCAGCGGCTCCGTCTGCAATATTATTCGAAATTGTGGCATTCAAAACATTCAATGTTCCCATTTCGTTGAAAATACCTCCACCACCTTGATCGGCAGCAGCACCACTTGCAGTATTTCCATCAACGGTTGTTCCGTCAATTGTCATGGTTCCGGTACCGTTCCAGTATGCGCCACCTTCAGCTGAAGCGGTGTTTCCGCTTGCAGTTCCGCCAGTAATGTTTGAGTCACCGGGACCAGTAATATGAACTCCACCACCGTTTCCAGGCGCTGAAGCTGTACTGTTGTTCATTAAATTTGTATTTGTCAGGGTCAAAAGGCTTCCAGCAACAGACTTTTCTTCGATTGCACCACCGGCACGCATTGAAGTATTTCCGGTCAAATCTGAATCTGTAACTGTAAGTGTTCCTTCATTATTAAAAATTCCACCACCGGAACCAGCGGCTCCATCAGCGATGTTATTTGAAATTGTAGCATTCAAAACATTTAAAGTACCGCCATTGTTGAAAATACCTGCGCCACCATCATCGGCCATAGGACCGCTAGCAATGTTTGCATCAATTGTAGTTCCATCAACAGTCATAATACCAGCTCCATTCCAAAGTCCACCACCTTCTCTAGATGCAGTGTTTCCACTTACGTTTCCGCCAGTAATGTTTGAATCGCCAGCACCAGATATATGAAGTCCACCCCCGTTTCCTGGAGCGGAAGCTGTGCTATTGTTCATCAAATCAGTATTGGTTAAAGAAAGAAGACTTCCTGCAATTGAATTTTCTTCAATAGCACCACCTGCTCTCATTGACGTATTTCCATTTAATTCAGAATCGGTAACTGTCAAAGTTCCTAGGTTATTCAAAATACCACCACCAGAACCCGAAGTTCCGTCTGCCATATTATTGCTAACAACTGTTCCATTTTGAACAATTAATGTACCTCCTTCATTGAAAATACCGCCACCACCTTGGTCTGCGTCATTTCCGCTTGCAGTGTTTCCATCTATAGTAACATTATCCACTGTCATTGTTCCACTTCCATTCCACAAACCTCCACCTTCTGCTTTGGCTGTATTTCCGTTTACGGTACCATTTGTTATCGTTGCAATTCCGGGACCTGTTATATGAAATCCACCTCCGTTTCCGGGCGCATTTCCAACAGTATTGTTATCTAGGTTGGTATTCAAAAGTGTAACAGTGCCGGGAGTTACCGAAGAATTGTCTTCAATACCACCCCCTGCTCTTTTAGCTGAATTGTTTGAAATATTAGAGTCATTAACAGTTAAAGAACCTCCATCCACATTTTGGATTCCACCCCCAGAACCAGCGGTTCCAGTTGCAGCATTGTTAGATATAGTTGAAGAATTCTGAACGATTAAAGTACCTCCATTATTAAAGATACCTCCACCCCCGTTTGTCGCGTCATCCCCAGCAGCTTGATTGCTATCCAATAAAGTGCTATCAACGGTCATTGTACTTCCTACTTGGTTCCAAAGACCACCACCTTCGCTTGCTGCATCGTTATTGGTTAGGGTACTTCCTGAAATATTTACAGTTGCAATTCCTGTAACGTGCATTCCACCACCATTTCCTGGGTTTGGAGTGCCTGCGGCGATATCAGCTTTATTACCAATTAAAGTAGTATTTGTAATATCCAAAGTTCCTACAACAATTTCAATTCCACCACCGGCGCGATTTGCGGCATTACCATCAATCATTGCTCCTGTAATTGTTACAGCGCCAGCTGTAGTTAAAATTCCGCCACCAGAACCAGAAGTTCCTTTTGCAAAATTGCTTTGAATAGTTCCGTCAGTAACATTAAGGTCTCCCCCGTTGTTGTAAATTCCGCCACCACCAGCACCGCTGATAGCATTATTCAAATTAATCATTGTATTGGAAACGTTCATTGTACTTCCTGCTTGATTCCAAAGTCCGCCACCTTGATTAAAGGCGTTATTTCCAGAAACAGTTGCATCGTTAACAGTTGTAGTAGTAGCTCCTGAAATATGTACTCCACCACCATTACCCGGATTTGGAGTTCCAGCAGTTCCATTTACATCATTGAAAGCAACGATAGTTCCGTCTAAGTTTAAAGTGCCATCAATAGTTTCTATTCCTCCACCTGCACGATTTGCATAGTTTTGGGTTATTTGAATAGCCGCAATATTTAAAGTACCCGCAGTAGATAAAATTCCACCACCAGAACCAGAAGCTCCATCCGCAATATTATTTTTTATGGAAGTTCCCGCAAGAATATCTAATGTACCACCATCATTATAGATTCCTCCACCTCCATTGTCGGCATTTGCTCCGCTTGCAATGTTATTGGTAACTGGTACGCCATCAACTGTCAATGTTCCGCCTCCATTCCAAAGACCACCACCTTCGGCAGCAGCAATGTTTGCATCAACAGTTCCGCCAGTTATGGTTGCATTTCCAGTTCCACCAACGTGAAGACCTCCACCATTTCCGGGTGCAGCAACGGCTGGTGCAACGCCAGCATTATTTGTATTAAGTGTAGTTGCTGACATTGTTAAGGTTCCTGCGGCAATTTCAATTCCACCGCCCGCACGGTTTGCTACGTTGTCTGTAATTATTGCGTCTGTTACAGTAACTGTTCCAGCCGTACTATGAATTCCACCACCAGAACCAGCTGTTCCATTTGCGGTATTATTTGTAATTTCTGTACCAGCTAAAACATTAAGTGTTCCACCATTGTTGAAAAGTGCTCCACCTCCATCATCCGCCAAAACTCCGCTTGCAATGTTTCCACTTAGCATTGTTGTTTCAACAGTCATAATTCCAGTGTTGTTCCAAAGTCCACCACCTTCTTGGGCAGCAAGGTTATTTTGAATCGTACTGTTTGAAATGTCTGCATTTGTAGTTCCAGAAAGGTGAATTGCTCCTCCATTTCCAGGATTTGCCATTGTTCCCAAGCCGATATTGACACCAGCTGAGTTTCCGCTTAAAGTAACGCCGTCTAAAGTTAAAGTATTACCTGAAGCATCTTCAATAGCACCACCAGCTCGACTTGCATAATTTCCTGAGATTGTACTTCCAATTGCAACATTTAAAATTCCACCTGTATTATTGAACAAAGCACCGCCACGGCCTCCGGGAGTTGCTCCCATTGCAACGTTAGCAGTAAGATTTGTTGCAGAATCTACATTTAAAATCCCTCCGTTATTAAAGATTCCACCGCCTCCGGTTGCATCACCAGTTGCTTTGTTCCCTGTAATTGTAGTTCCTGAAACGGTCATTGTTCCTGTACCATTCCAAAGACCACCACCTTCAAAGGCGATGTTATTGGTTACGCTTCCGCCGCTATAATTTACATTTCCGGGACCGCTAATATGAAGTCCTCCTCCATTTCCTGGAGCTGGCGCATTGGCCGTATTTTGATTCATTACAACATCATTGAAAGTATAGGTTTCACCCATAGCAGAATTCAATTCTATTGCACCACCAGCTCTATTTGCTGTATTGTCTTCAAAAGTAACACCATCAACTGCCAAAATTCCCGGAGTTAAGTTGAAAACGCCACCACCAGAACCTGCGGTTCCACTTGCAACATTTCGCACTACTTGAGTTCCTGGGGCAAGCGTAAGTGTTCCTCCATTGTTGAAAACACCTCCACCGCCATTATCGGCTGCATTTCCCGCGGCAGTATTTAAATCTATGAATGTATCTCCAAAAATTACATTTCCAGCTTGAACTGTCATTGTTCCGCCGTTGTTCCACAATCCTCCACCTTCGGAAGCGGCCGAATTAAAAAATACAATTCCGCTTAAGGTTACGTTGGCCGAATTGCCCGTTACGTGAAGTCCTCCTCCATTACCCGGATTTGGAGTTCCACCCGTGGCAGTTCCATTTACATCGTTAAGGATTAATTGCAAATCAACAAGATTTGCTGTTCCATCAATAATTTCAATTCCTCCACCAGCGCGGTTTGCACCGTTTGAAGTAAGCGCCGCGGAATTGATATTCAATGTTCCCGAAGTACTCAAAATAGCTCCTCCAGAACCAGAGATTCCAGTTGCAATGTTGCTAAAAATATCTGCGAAGGAATCAATATTCATTGTACCACCGTCATTATAAAGAGCACCGCCGCCTTGTTCAGGATTGTTTCCCGTAGCTTCGTTTTCGCTTAATTCAGTATCGCTTCCCGTAATAGTCATTATTCCAGTACCATTCCATAATCCACCACCTTCAACGGCTGTGTTATTTTGAACAATACAATTGGTAAATGTTGAATTTCCACCACCACTAATATGAAAAGCTCCACCATTACCTGGGGCAGTTGCTCCAGTTGCAATGTTGTTTCGTAAAGTAACATTTGAAAAACTGTATAATTCACCTGGCGAAGCAAGTATTTCAATACCTCCACCCGCTCTATTTGCAGTGTTTCCAGTAATATTTATTCCGTTTATGTTCAACGTTCCTGGAGTAAGGCTGAAAATACCTCCACCGGAACCGGCAGTTCCATCTGCTATGTTATTTGAAATTGTTGTTGAAGCAACCATCAAGGCTCCTCCATTATTAAAAATTCCGCCACCGCCATCATCGGCCAAATTACCAGAAGCCATATTTCCTGAAATGGTTGAACCGCTAATAGTCATCATTCCTACGTTATTCCAAAGACCGCCACCTTCTTGTGCGGCTTGGTTATTTTGTATAGTACTTCCAGAAATTGTTGCTGAAGTTGCACCTGACAAATGCAAAGCGCCTCCGTTTCCAGGATTCGCCATTGTTCCCAAGCCGATATCAGAGCCTGCGGAATTTCCTTCCAAAGTGATTCCAGTTAACATCAAAGTTCCACCAGATGCGTCTTCAATTGCACCACCAGCTCTACTTGCATAGTTTCCGTTAATATTTAAGCCAGAAGACAAAGTAAGCGTACCACCAGTATTGTTGAAAATTGCCCCACCGCGTCCGCCGGGAGTTGCACCCATTGCAATGTTTTGAGAAAGCGTTGTTGCTGCATCAACGGAAAGTATTCCGCCGTTGTTGAATAAACCACCACCTCCAGTGTTTGCGCCCAAAGCGGAATTTCCCGTAATAGACACTCCATTAACAATCATTGTTCCAGTTCCGTTCCAAAACGCCCCACCTTCATTTGCAGCAGAATTATTAAGAGCTGAACCGCCTGTAATTGTTGTATTGGCCGCTCCAGTTATATGCAGAGCACCTCCATTCCCTGGAGCTGTAATGCCTGTAGCAGTATTGCTATTAAATACAACACTACTTATATTTAATGTTCCAGTGGAAGCAAATTCAACAGCACCACCAGCGCGAACTGCACTATTTCCTGTGAATGTAGAATTATTTGAAATATCAAGATTTCCATTACCTCGAACAATAATAGCACCACCACTTCCTGCAATAGGGTCAGTTGCAGAGTTTCCAGAAAAAACCGTATTGTCTATAAACCCAGATGTATTGTTTAATACAATAGCTCCACCACCAAAAGCACCACTTGAAGTATTATCTAAAAAAGTACTATTATTTATTGTTAATGATGGTGAATTTACAGCTCTAATTGCCGCACCATTTGCAGTGTGTGAAAAGTTTTGAATAGCTAAATTATTTATTAAGCCTTCTGAGCCGTCAAAATAGAAAGCCCTATTGTTACCTGTAGTTCCATCTAAAATAGTAGATCCATCAATATTACCATTTATAATAATATTGTCAGTAACTGTAATTTGGCCCCCTGTATATACAACAGTAATTCCTGGATCAAAGGTAATTGTAGATGGAGAAAATGCGTCTCCATTGGCCATATTTATGGCTTGTCTTAAAGATCCGGCTCCGTTGTTGTTACCATTGGTAACATTATAGGTTTGTCCATAGGACATTGCCGTTATCAGTGTGATTGAAATTAATAGGAAAAAATTTCGCGTAAATAATTGTTTCATACTTGGTAGTTTTTGTTAGACAATTCTTTTATTTAACAATTACTTACGCAGAAGTAGTGAAAGTGGTTTTAAATCAATTTGTTAAATATTTCCCAATAATTAAAATCATTAACAATTTATTAAATTTACAAAACGATAAAAACCCTTTAAGAGCAGAAACTCATAAAGGGTTTTGTTAATTTTAATTTGAAGCCAATCTTAATTTTAACTTAAGATAATAAGCAATTATTTTTTATTTAAATATTCCAAAACATTTTTTTCAATGCGCGAATGAATACTCGAAACATCAGCTTTCACGAATTTTTCACCGGTAATATTTTCATAAAGCTCAATATATCTTTCGGAAACGGTTTCAATATATTCATCGCTCATAAAAGGAACTTTCTGTCCATCCAAACCTTGAAAACCATTTTGGATTAACCATTGACGCACAAATTCCTTGGAAAGCTGTTTTTGTGGTTCATTATTTTTTTGACGCTCTTCATAACCCTCAGCATAAAAATAACGGGAAGAATCCGGAGTATGGATTTCATCAATAAGAACAATTTTTCCATCTTTCGTTTTTCCGAATTCATATTTAGTATCAACCAAAATTAATCCTCGTTTTTCTGCAATCTCACTTCCACGTTGAAAAAGTTTTCGTGTGTAATCTTCCAACTGAAGATAATCAGCTTCCGAAACAATTCCACGTTTCAAAATATCTTCACGCGAAATATCTTCGTCGTGATCGCCCATTTCTGCTTTGGTGGCAGGAGTGATTATTGGCTGGGGAAACTTATCATTTTCCATCATTCCTTCTGGCATAGTAACGCCACAAAGAATTCTCTTTCCTGCTTTGTATTCTCTTGCAGCATGGCCACTCATATAACCACGGATTACCATTTCAACTTTAAAAGGCTCGCAGGCCTCGCCAATAGCAACATTTGGGTCTGGCGTAGCAATTAACCAATTTGGAACCAAATCTTGCGTATCACGCATCATTTTAGTTGCAATCTGGTTTAGAATTTGACCTTTATACGGAATTCCCTTCGGCATCACTACATCAAAAGCGCTAAGCCTGTCCGTAGCGACCATTAAAAGTTTATTGTTTTCCAAAGTATAGACTTCACGGACTTTCCCGTGGTAAACACTTTTTTGTCCGGGGAAATTGAAATCTGTTGAAATTATGGTATTACTCATTTTGATTTTAGATATACGATTTTCGATTTAAAAATTGGAATTTGGAGTTTAATATTTTTGGATTTCTTAGTCTACGTTTTCAATATTCTTGTAAGCAGCAATCACTTCTTTCACCAAACGGTGACGGATAACATCTTTGTCGTCCAAATAAATCATTCCAACTCCTTTTACATCCTTTAAAACCAACAATGCTTCTTTCAACCCTGAAATAACTCGACGTGGTAGGTCAATCTGCCCGGGATCGCCAGTAATCATAAATTTTGCGTTTTTTCCCATACGGGTCAAAAACATCTTCATTTGGGCGTGGGTTGTATTTTGGGCTTCGTCCAAAATTACGAAGGCATTATCCAAAGTTCGTCCGCGCATAAAAGCCAAAGGTGCAATTTGAATCACGCCAGTCTCAATATGGGAAGCCAACTTTTCCGCAGGAATCATATCGCGGAGCGCATCATATAATGGTTGCATGTAGGGATCGAGTTTTTCTTTTAAATCTCCCGGAAGGAAACCTAAATTTTCCCCAGCTTCTACTGCAGGTCTTGTTAAGATGATGCGTTTCACCTCCTTGTCTTTCAGCGCCTTAACAGCAAGCGCAACACCTGTGTAAGTTTTACCGGTTCCAGCTGGGCCAACTGCAAAAACCATATCGTTTTTTCCCATTAGCGCAACCAGTTTCCGTTGGTTTGCGGTTTGTGGCCTTACAGGTTTTCCGCTAACGCCGTGAACAATTATTTCTCCACTACCAGCGGGAGTTTCGTATTCTTCTTTATTTCGGCTTAAAAGTACACGTTCAATTACGTTTTCGTCAATTTTGTTGTATTTGGCATACTGTTCCAAAAGCATATTTATACGCCTATCAAATTCCTCCAATACATCTTCATCGCCATACGCTTTGATTTTGTTACCGCGAGCAACGATTTTCAGTTTGGGAAAATATTTTTTAAGAAGGTCAATATTTGCATTTTCAAGTCCGAAGAAATCTCTTGGACTGATCTCTGTAAGTTCGATGATAAGTTCGTTCAAAAGGCGTGCTTTTTTATTATTTGGAATATGCAAAAAATAGTTTTGCTACTAACAAAAGTAACCTATTTTTGTGGTAACTCTTTTAAGAAAATATCAACAATCATTTATGCCAATAATTACACTCACAACTGACTTCGGAGAAAAAGATCACTTTGTTGGCGCGGTAAAAGGAGCTATTTACACCGAAATGGAAGATGCTAAAATTGTTGATATCTCGCACTCCGTTTCCCCATTCCATCTTCACGAAGCTGCATATATAATTCAAAATGCATACAAGAGTTTTCCACAGGGAAGTATCCATGTAATTGGCGTAGATTCTGAGTTAAATCCTGAAAATAAACACATTGCGGTTTTTATGGACGGCCATTATTTTGTGTGTGCGGACAATGGAATAATTTCAATGCTTACATCAGAAATTCGTCCCGAAAAAATTGTTGAAATAAATATTCACGATCGCGTTATTAGCAATTTCCCGGTTTTGGATGTTTTTGTGAAAGTTGCCGGACATATTGCCCGTGGCGGAACATTGGAAGTTATTGGGAAGAATATTTCCGAAATCAAAGAGTTAACAGGCATTCGCCCTGTGGTTAGCAATAAAGAAAGCCAAATAATTGGAAACGTAATTTATATTGACAATTATGGGAACGTAATTAGTAACATCACAAAAAAACTGTTTGAAAACGTTGGAAAAGGAAGGGAATTTTTAATCAACGCCCGTTCAGAAAAATTCAGTAAAATACACACGCATTATAGCGATGCAATTAATTTTGAGCAACCTCCCGAAAAACGTGAAGAAGACGGGAAAAGATTGGCCCTTTGGAATTCATCCCAATTTTTGGAATTGGCAATCTATAAAAGTAATCCTACTTCCATTGGAGGCGCTTCAAGCTTATTTGGCCTTGAATTTAGAGATACAATTACAATCAATTTTATTTCAGAAAACAATCAATAGCTAATAACAGACAACCCATAACCGACGACTGAAAATATGTTCACAAGAATTGTAAAAATGGAATTTGAAAAAGAGAACATCCCCGCTTTTCTATCTAATTTTGAAGAAGTGAAAGAAAAGATTCGAAATTTTCCAGGTTGTACATTTTTGGAACTTTACAACGATAAAAATAACGAAACAATCTTTTTCACTTACAGCCGTTGGAAAGATGAAACAGATTTGGAAAACTACAGAAACAGTACGCTTTTTAAAGAAGTTTGGAGTGTAACAAAACCAATGTTTAAAGAAAAAGCAGAAGCTTGGAGTGTTGATACACTTCATTCATTAAAATAAATAAATGCTCACTATAATAAAACGCGAAATAAACTCCTTCTTTTCCAGCACCATCGGCTATTTGGTGATTGCTGTTTTTTTAGTTATAAACGGTTTGTTTCTTTGGGTTTTCAGTGGGAATTACAACATACTCGATTCAGGTTTTGCAGACCTTTCCCCCTATTTTGAACTTGCGCCCTGGGTTTTATTATTCTTAATTCCCGCCGTGTGTATGCGTGCCTTTAGTGATGAAATGAAAATGGGCACCTTGGAACTTTTGCTCACCAAACCTGTTTCATTGAAACAAATTGTACTGGGAAAATATTTTGGAGCAGTAATCCTTATTAGTATCGCTTTGGTTCCAACAATATTATATGTTTTTACAATTTCTGAATTGGGAAATCCACCCGGTAATTGGGACGTTGGAAGCACGATGGGCTCTTATATTGGCCTGTTATTTTTAGTACTTGCCTATACTTCCATTGGCATTTTTTCGTCTACGCTTTCGCAGAACCAAATCGTGGCTTTTATTATTGCGGTATTTCTTTGTTTTGCGCTCTATTATGGGTTTGAAGGGTTTACTTCTTCCACTTTTGATATTTCAAATTTGGGAATGAAGGCACATTTTGACAGCGTTGCGCGCGGGGTTTTGGACACGCGCGATTTGATTTACTTTTTGAGCGTAACGGTCTTTTTCATTGCGTTGACCATCTTTAAATTGAAGCAACAATAATGAATACTTCAATTAAAAAAAATATCGTTTCATTAGCAATCTTGATTGGAGGACTGCTTCTTTTAAATATCCTCGGAAGTTATTTCTACAAACGCTTCGATCTTACACAGGATAAACGTTTCACTCTTTCCGAGGAAGCAAAACAGATTGTTGACAAAGTAAATTCGCCAGTTATTGTAGATGTTTTTTTGAAAGGAAATTTTCCACCGGAATTCCGAAGGCTCCAAAGTGAAACCGAACAACTTTTGGACGAATTCTCAGCTTATAATGACAATATAAAATTTGAATTTATAAACCCAACCGAAAAAGGGAACGAAGCATTTCAATCGCAATTTGAAAAATTTGGATTGACACCCGCACAAGTTTCCGTAACCGAAAGCGGTAAGCAAAGCACCGAACTTGTTTATCCGTGGGCACTCGCCCATTACGATGGGAAATCTGTTAAAATTCCTTTATTGAAAAACCAATTGGGCGCTACTTCCGAGGAAAGAGTGAACAGCTCGCTTCAAAATTTGCAGTATTCCTTTGCAGATGCTTTTAAAAAATTGGCTACACAAAAATCTAAAAAAGTTGCAGTTTTAAAAGGAAACGGGGAATATGATGACCGCTACATTGCTGATTTTTTTGGAACACTTCGGGACTATTATTTTATAGCTCCATTCACTTTAGATTCAGTTTCGTCCAATCCCGAGAAAACCTTAAAAGCTTTGGAAAGCTTTGATTTGATTGTTGCCGCACAACCTACAGAATCTTTTAGCGATGCTGAAAAATATGTGCTGGACCAATATATTATGAACGGCGGCAAATCACTTTGGCTTTTGGACGCCACGCAAATGCAGGTTGACACGGTTTCTGGGAACACTTTTGCCTTCGGAAAGGATTTGAATTTGAATGATTTCTTCTTTAAATATGGCATTCGTATCAACCCAAATTTAGTGAAAGATGTGTATTCAGCTCCAATTGTTTTAGCCAATGGCGACGAGCGCGAAGCACAATACAACCGCTATCCCTGGTTTTTTAGTCCGTTAAGCAGCAGTGCAAACAATCACCCGATTGTTTCGAATATTGAAGCAGTAAAGTTTGATTATGCCAGCGTCATCGATACGCTACCGAACAATATCAAAAAAACTGTTCTACTTTCCACTTCACCAATTACAAAAATTGTTGGGTTGCCTTCGCCAATTGATTTTGATGAGGAAATTCCGAAGAATTTGCAAATAGTTAATGAAGGTCCAAATCCAAATGAGTTCAATGCTGGAGAAGTGCCTTTGGCAGTTTTACTGGAAGGGAAATTCACTTCAGTATTTAAAAACCGTGTAAAGCCTTTAAAATTGGAAGGTGACTTAAAAAATATTGATGATGGGAAGGATTCAAAAATGGTTATTATTAGTGATGGCGACGTAATTAAAAACCAAATGCAGGGCAATCGTCCTTTGGAATTAGGCTTCGATAAAATGACCAATTCTTTTTATGGAAATAAGGAATTTTTGCTGAATACGGTCAATTACCTTTTGGACGATAGTGGACTTATAAACATTCGAACACGGCAAATTGCGGTTCCATTTCTAGATCAACAAAAAACCGTAGAACAACGCGCAAAGTGGCAGGTTCTTAACCTATTGCTACCGTTGGTGTTACTGGCCATTTTCGGAATTGGTTTCAGCTTCTACCGCAAACGCAAATACACACGTTAAATGTTGATAAGTTTGTTTTAACAAACACTTCATTTGAAATATATTTGTAGGTATCCTTAAAACAAAGGGTTTATCATTATTCTGATCAAAAAAATAAATATTCAATGAAATTCATCGTATCGAGTTCGTATTTATTAAAACAACTGCAAGTTTTGGGCGGTATTATAAACAACAATAATACCCTGCCTATCTTAGATAATTTTCTTTTCAACCTAGACAAAAAATCGCTTACCGTATCGGCTTCAGATTTGGAAACAACAATTTCTTCCAAACTTGAAGTAGAAAGTACCGAAAAAGGAATGGTTTGTATTCCTGCAAGACTTTTGCTGGAAACGCTAAAAACATTTCCTGAACAGCCATTAACGTTTACTGTTGAAGACAACAACACTATTGAAATAAGCAGCAACCACGGTAAATATGCGTTGGCATATGCTAGTGGGGAAGAATTTCCAAACGCTGTGGAATTGAAAGACCCATCTTCTACAGTAGTTCAAGGCGATGTGCTAGCAACTGCAATCAGCAAAACAATTTTTGCTTCTGGGAATGACGATTTAAGACCCGTAATGAGCGGTGTTTTCTTTCAGTTTTCAACAGACAATTTGGTATTTGTTGCAACCGATGCCCATAAATTAGTGAAATATACCCGTGACGATATTAGCGCTTCGCAAACAGCCGAATTCATAATGCCGAAGAAACCTTTGACGCTTTTGAAAAGCATACTTGCCGGGAGCGAAGAAAATGTAACAATTGAATATAACGACAGCAACGCTAAATTCATTTTTGAAAATACTGAAATGGTTTGCCGCTTGATTGACGGGAAATACCCTAACTACGAAGCGGTTATTCCGAAGGAAAACCCTAACAAATTGGTTATCGACAGAAACCAGTTTTTGAATTCCGTTCGTCGTGTTTCTATATTCTCAAGCAAAACTACACACCAAATCCGTTTAAAAATTGCTGGGGCCGAACTGAACATTTCAGCAGAAGATATTGACTACAGCAACAAAGCTGAAGAGCGTTTAACTTGTGATTACCAAGGTGACGATATGCAAATTGGTTTCAACAGCCGTTTCTTAACAGAAATGCTGAATAATCTAACAAGCGATGAAGTTTCTTTGGAAATGAGCCTACCGAACCGCGCAGGAATTCTTACTCCAGTAGATGGGCTTGATGAAGGTGAAACAGTGACCATGCTTGTAATGCCTGTAATGCTTAACAACTAGACTTTTCGATTATTAATTTTTAAATAATAAGATTGAAGAAAATCCGCCGAAAGAGCGGATTTTTTTATTTTAAAAAATGCTGATGACATTCTCCTAACCATTTCGATGTGCAGTTAGTTTAATCCTTAAAATAAATAATAACTTAAAACTACACACATGAAAACTTTAAAAACAATTTGCATTCTTTTTCTTTCCGTATTGATTATTTCCTGTTCCAAAAAAGATGATGATGGTGGCGGAAGCGCTCCGGATGCTGAATTTAGCGCCACTATAAATGGTGGAGGCTTTGGCAGCAATTACGCGTCTCGCTTGGGGTTTTACTCAGCGGATTATTCTGATAATGGCCTAACACTTGCGGTAACCGATGAAAATACTAACATTGTACGTATCTTTTTAAATCAGTCAGGAGGTTTTGGAAGTGGGATCACCAAAATAGTTGGTGACGTTGCTACCAACGGATTTGTAACTAACGTAATAATTAGGGATCAAACCAACCAGGTAACTTACAATTCTTCCGATGGAGAGATAAATATCGTTGAAAACGTTGCAAATCCTGAAACCGAGGACGGACGTTTGATATCCGGAAACTTTACCATTACCGCAATTTCGGGCGCAGGACCAACAATCACTATGAGCGGAAACTTTAAGAATTTTGCTTATTAATTGAAATTAATATTCAACAATGAAAAAAGGGTGGCATTCGTGCGACCCCTTTTTTTTGCGGTAATTTCAGGTTCCATAAACTTTTAAAACATTTCCAAAGTAATGTTACCTTTGCAGCCAATGACACACACAGATACCATAGTGGCAATGGCAACTCCAGCGGGTGCGGGAGCAATAGCAATTATTAGGCTTTCAGGACCGAATGCAATCGATTTTGCTTCATCAATATTTATTTCCATCTCCGGAAAGGAACTTGCAAAGCAAAAAACACACACTGTACATTTAGGAAATATAAAAGAAGGCGAACGTGTTATAGATGAAGTATTGCTGACTATTTTCAAAAACCCAAATAGTTATACAGGTGAAGATGTAGTAGAAATTTCTTGCCACGGAAGCAATTATATTCAACAGGAAATTATGCAATTATGCCTTCGGAAGGGTTGCAGAATGGCACAAGCGGGTGAGTTTACATTGCGTGCTTTCCTAAACGGAAAAATGGATTTGAGCCAAGCGGAAGCCGTGGCCGATTTGATTGCCAGCGATAGTGCGGCCAGTCATCAATTGGCAATGCAACAGATGCGCGGTGGATTTTCTTCGGAAATAAAAAAACTTCGTGAGGAACTTTTGAATTTTGCTTCCCTCATTGAACTAGAACTCGATTTTGCCGAAGAAGATGTGGAATTCGCCAATAGGGAGGAATTTCAAAAACTTATATCAAAAATAACACACGTTCTTAAACGACTTATAGATTCCTTCGCCACAGGAAATGTTTTAAAAAATGGTATTCCAGTTGCTATTGTTGGTGAACCAAATGTTGGAAAATCTACCCTACTGAATGCTTTGCTTAATGAGGAACGTGCCATTGTGAGCGACATTGCGGGAACCACACGTGACACTATTGAAGACGAAATAACCATAGGTGGCATTGGTTTCCGCTTTATTGATACGGCGGGAATTCGAGAAACGGTGGACGTTATTGAAGGTTTAGGGATTCAAAAAACATTTCAGAAAATAGAACAGGCACAGGTTGTAATTTATCTTTTTGATGCTGAAAAGTTCAAAGTTGAAAGTTCCAAGTTTAAAGTGGAGATTGAAACCATTAAAAATAAATATCCATTAAAAAACCTTTTAATAGTTGCCAATAAAGTTGACAAGCTTACCGAACAAGAAATACAACAACTCAATGTCACCCTGAGCGCCGTGGAAGGGTCTTCGTATTTGTTACTTTCAGCAAAAACAAAACTGGGCTTTGAAGAACTTCAAAACAAACTGCTTGATTTTGTAAACACGGGCGCACTTCGCAACAACGAAACCATCGTTACAAACAGCCGCCATTATGATGCTATGTTAAAAGCTTTGGAAGAAATAATTAAAGTACAGGAAGGCATTGACAGTGGTTTGAGTGGTGATTTACTGGCGATTGACATTCGCCAAGCGCTACATTACTTTGGAGAAATTACCGGAGAAATTTCAAATGACGAATTGTTAGGGAATATTTTTGCTAATTTTTGTATCGGAAAGTAATTCCTATTTCACATAAACCGTCTTCCTATTTACAAATTCCATCATTCCATCTTTGGCGAGTTCACGGCCATAGCCAGAGCGTTTTTGCCCACCGAATGGCAATCTTGGGTCGCTCTTTACCAATTCGTTTATAAAATAAGCGCCATCACTCACAGCGCCAACGTACTCAAGTGCTTTTTCAATATTAGAAGTACAAACTGTAACTCCTAGTCCAAATTTAGATTGTTCCGAAAGCCTGAAAGCTTCTTCAATAGTTTTTACTTTTATCATTGCCGCCAAAGGGCCAAAAGTTTCTTCATCAAAAGCGGGCATTCCTGGCTTTACATTTCCCAAAATGGTGGGTTCATGATAAGCTCCGTTTTGTTTTCCACCCAAAATTAATTTTGCCCCCTTCTTTATGGAAGCTTGAACTTGTTTTTGTAATTCATCAGCCAAGTCTTCTCTTGCTAAAGGTCCAATTTTGGTTTCTTCTTCCATGGGATCTCCAGATTTGAGCTCTATAACCCCCTTTGTGAATTTTTCAACAAATTCGTCATAAATGCCTTCCATTAAAATAAAGCGTTTAGCCGCAATGCAACTTTGGCCGCAGTTAAGCATTCGCGCTGTGAGGGCTGTGGCTACAGTTTTGTCAATATCGGCATCATCCCAAACTATAAAAGCGTTACTTCCACCCAGTTCCAAAAGACTTTTTTTAATGTGTTTTCCAGAAATCTGGGCAACGGCAGAACCCGCCTTTTCACTACCGGTCAAGGTTACTGCTTTCACAATATCGTTTTCTATAATTTTTTCAATTTTATCGTGATTAACAATTAAGCTCTGAAAAACGTCCTTTGGGAATCCTGCTTTTTTAAAAACTTCTTCTATCTTTTTGGAACAGCCCAATACATTGGAAGCGTGTTTCAGTAATCCAACATTTCCTGCGGTTAATGTAGGTGCTGCAAAACGGAAAACTTGCCAGAAAGGAAAGTTCCAAGGCATAATAGCTAAAACCGTCCCAATTGGTTCTTTATGCACAAAGCTTTTTTGAGCATCGGTTTTTATCATTTCATCTGCCAAAAAAGCTTCCGCATTTTCAGCATAATAATCACAAACCCAAGCACATTTATTTACTTCGGCACGTGATTCTTTTATTGGTTTGCCCATTTCCAAGGTTATCATTTTTGCATATTCTTCAACATTGTCTCTTAGCACTTGCCCTGCATTCTTCATAAGAGATGCCCTTTCTTTTAAAGGCACTTTCCTCCATTTTTCAAAAGCTTTTGAAGATTTCTCTAACTTTTGGAACAACTGTTTATCACTTAATTCCGTGTAGGTATTTAATACCTTTCCATTATAGGGGTTTATGCTTTTAATTTCCATAACATTTTCCTGCTCACACAGGGATCATTTTTATAAATTAAACTTTGAAAATATAATTCTTGAATATTGTAAAAGAAAATTTGATAGTGAAATATTTCATTAGTTTTTCTTTATTAATCCGCTACCACACTTTTTTCCGAAAACTTTAAAATCATAATTGCTTTAAATTGCTTCTCACTAAATTATATTGGGTTTAAAGTAATGGTTCTAAGAATAAATGTTAGTTAATCTTTCCTTAATTCAACGGATTATAGCTCTAATTCTGTGGAATTGGCTAATGAAACCCATAGTTTTGCCCACTTATTGAACAATAATTGTAAAAACAAAATTATGAGTCAAGTACAAGGAAATGAAACCGTAAAACTTCACTACACAGGAAAACTGAATGACGGACAAGTGTTCGACAGTTCCGTACAACGCGAGCCACTAGAGGTAAAACTCGGTGAAGGCCGTTTAATTCCTGGATTTGAAAAAGGATTGGTGGATATGAAAGTGAACGAAAAGAAAACTATCACTATCCCGAAAGAGGAAGCATACGGTGAAGTTCAAAAAGAGCTTTTCCAAAAAATACCGAATGACAATCTTCCACAGGAAATAAAGCCAGAAGTTGGAATGGGTCTTGTTTCTAAAAACCCTGACGGTAGCGAGCGCCAATTGCGCGTTGCTGATGTTAAGGACGGTTTTATCATCGTGGATGCCAACCATCCATTGGCCGGACAAGATTTGACCTTTGAACTGGAATTACTTGAAATAAAGTAATTTATAGGTAAATATATTTTGAAAAAGACTGCCTCTGGGTGGTCTTTTTTTGTTTCAGGATTCAGGTTGCAGGTTGCAGGTT
>NZ_LXIE01000007.1 GCF_001641085.1 Aequorivita soesokkakensis
GAATAAATATTTCCCCACCAGTAATTTGTCTCGAAGGGAGTTCCTTTTAAAAAATGCAAAAATCCAGTATTTACAAAATAGGCATACCAACTAAAAAGTTCGGAAAAAAAAGTAATTCCCAAAAACCAAACCAGATATAAAGTAGGTTTGGATTTATTTTTTTGGTAATAGAATATTCCTGTAACAAATGCTATTATCTCAAAGAAGTTTATTAGTAATCCTGCTAGCACCGAATCAATAGTTTGTAGGGGGAAATCCCGTAATACCTTTATTTAAAGGTTCCAAGTTATAGTTGTTTGGCGATCCCGCTGTAATACCCGAAGTGGGTGCTAAAAATACGGTCGCTTTATCATTGGTAGGATTGTCATAAGCAGCAAAATAGATACGGACACCCGGCTGTGCGCCCATTCCTGAGCCTGATTTTATATAATCCAAAAACTGTTGAAGCTCTGCAACGCTGAACAAAAATTCACGTGTATCCACAGAGCCCATGGCTGCTTCAATATCTACAGCGCGCGTTGCTTTCCAGTTGTCCTGTAATTGTCTTGCTTCTGTTACGGAAATACAATTTGATGGTTTTGGCATAATTGAAAATAATTTATTGGTTATATGTGGACGAATGTAGTAAAAACAATCAAATAAGCATTTTATCCAGCAAATAAACAGGGAAAATCCCCTTTACAAAAAGGGTTTTCCCTGTATGCATGTAGGGGATTTCCCTATTGAAAAAACAGTGAAAAACCCCTCGAAAATTCAGGTAAAAACCTGTTGTACAGAAGCTTATAAACACTTAAATTTGGGTTTCATTCTTAAAGATTCCTCACAATTGATCTACGAAACACTCGAAATAGTAAAGGATCAGGTTTCAAAATATTTGGAACTTAAAACCACGGACAGCAATCTGGTGGTACTGGAAAACGTGTCCAAACACGACGATCCGGACATCAACACCACGAATGACAAAGTGGTTCTTTCACTTTTAAATATTGAGGAAGAAACTGCGCTTAAAAACAATCCAAACGTAAAATTTAAAAACGGGGAAACTATCTATAAAAACCCAGCTGTAAACCTGAATATTTTTGCGCTGTTTTCATCTAACAGAAGTACTTATACCAGTTCGTTAACGGCACTTTCCTTTATAATAGAATTCTTCCAATCAAAAAAAATCTTTACCCAAACAAATACACCTTTAAACCCATCCATTCCCGCTTTGGAAAACATAAAAGAGTTTCGCTTTATAGCAGAGCTCTATACCCCAACTTTTGAGCAATTAAATTATATCTGGGGCACTTTGGGCGGAAAAGCCCTGCCCAGCGTACTTTACAAAATAAGTATTGTGAAAATTGAAAGCGACTCGCTTGTTGAAAAAGGAAAACCAATTACTGAAATTTCTGGAATCCTAAAAAATAATGCGCCATGAGTTTTATTGCCACATATAAAATTCTGTTTGGTATAAATTTGTACCACCACTATTTTTTGGATGATGGCAGTATAGCTTTTGATACGAATGCTTCTTTAAAGGAAGTGCAACTCAACAAATACAATTTTGGGGATTTTTGTGAAATAGTCCCTTCCGAAGAAACACAGGAAATTTTTAAAGGCAACAAGCTCGTTTTTAAAACCACTCCCAGTGGGTTCACTATGTATGCTAAGGCGGAAGAAACTGCCCCCAATTCGGGAACTTATAAACCTTTTGTAAACCTTCCGCAAACAACAGTTTTCAATTTTTTGATTTATGTAAAAGATTCACTTTTTGAAAATTATTCAACTGTAAATTCAAAACCGTCCATCCCTTATTATTTTTCCAATAAAAAACCAGTTTCCGAAGGAGTTTCCTTCAAATACATAGATTTGGAAACCACTACCCTGCCCATTGAAAATTTCAGCATAAACCAAACAAGTTATGATGAAATAGCAAAAAATCTTTCCACAAAAGAAAAGGTTGGGCTTTTCGGAATTATTTCCTTGGAAATGGCGGGCGATGATACAATTCCCTTTGACGGCAACCCTCGAAATATTTTGAACGCAAACGGAACAATTCCCGACTTCCCAAAAAACTTCAAACTTCAATTAAAAAACCGAAGCACCATCTGGAACTACCGCGATGCTTCAACCAATACTCTCCTCCACTCCACAGATCCCACAACACTCCCGCTGGCCAAAAACGGCATTATAGGTTACAGTTTCAACGGCCAAGAAAGACCTTCCGCATTCCCATCCCGACTCATATTTGAAAAGGACGGGGGCGGAAATATCATAAAAACCATTTCAGAAATATTTATTAACCAATAACAAAAACTATGGCAACTACGTACAAAACACCCGGGGTCTATGTGGAGGA
The DNA here is from genome assembly GCF_001641085.1 of Aequorivita soesokkakensis. GTDB lineage: Bacteria > Bacteroidota > Bacteroidia > Flavobacteriales > Flavobacteriaceae > Aequorivita > Aequorivita soesokkakensis. Next base: position 2,342 of record NZ_LXIE01000007.1, read on the forward strand.
AATATCGAAGTTTCCGCCATCTGTGGCCCAAGTGGAAACAGCAATCCCAGCCTTTATAGGCTACACACAAATTAGTGATACTACAGTTCGCAACAAACCGAAACGTATTGTTTCGCTACTGGAATATGAAACCTATTTTGGAAAAGCACAAAACGAGGCAAATATTGCTGTAACTATCAATGACACTATAAACAATGGACCGCCAATTCAGCTTTTGAGTCAAAAGTTCAGCGTTGCGGTTGGTGCTACAAGTCCCTATGTAATGTATTATGCCATGAGGATGTATTTTGACAATGGTGGTGGGCCCTGCTATATAAATTCAGTTGGCGATTATACGAGTGGAGCAGTAAATCAGCCTTTGCTCGCGGCGGGTTTGGATGAGTTTGAAAAATTTGACGAACCCACACTTTACGTATTTCCGGATGCAATGGCTGTTTCAACAGCGGCAAGTTATTATTCGCTTATAAACAGGGCATTGATGCAATCACAAAAATTGAAAGACCGCTTTGTTATTATTGATGCTTTCGCAAATAGTAGTGATAACATTCGCAATACTGCCTCATTGGGCAATGGTGTTGACTTATTGAAATACGGTGCCGCCTATCATCCATTCCTGAAAACAGTTTACAGCTATGCTTATGACGATGCCGATATAACACTAGCGCATAATGTTACTGATGAAACCAATACCACCACAACTGGAGCCTACGATGGAAAAGCTTTGAGCGAACTTGCTGACAGCGGTGATACGGATTTTAATTTGATTTTATACAATAAAATCAAGTCCGAATTGGAGCAGCAATATGTCACACTTCCTCCAAGCAGTGCAATGGCCGGAATTTATGCACGAGTAGACAGCAATCGGGGCGTTTGGAAAGCACCCGCCAATGAATCAGTAAGTGCTTGTGTGGAACCTTCCATAAAAATAACACATGAAGCGCAGCAGGATTTAAACATACATACTACCGGAAAATCCATTAACGCCATTCGTTCCTTTACAGAGAAAGGTATTTTGGTTTGGGGTTCGCGTACACTCGCTGGAAATGACAACGAATGGAAGTACGTTCCTGTCCGTCGTTTCTTCAATATGGTTGAAGAATCTGTTGAAAAAGCAACTGCGCAATTCGTTTTTGAACCTAATGATGCCAATACGTGGGTGAAAGTACGTGCTATGATAGAAAACTTCTTAATTCTTCAATGGAGAGCAGGCGCGTTAGCTGGAGCCAAACCCGAGCAAGCATTTTATGTGCGCGTAGGTTTAGGCGAAACAATGACGGCTGACGATATTCTCAACGGAATTATGAATATCGAAATAGGAATGGCAGCAGTACGTCCAGCAGAATTCATCGTTTTGAAATTCTCACACAAAATGCAGGAAGCATAAATTTAGTTAGCAGTATTCAGTGGCAGTTTGCAGTGATTTATGAGCAGCCCAAATACTTTTAACATATAACTTTTAACCTTTAACTTTTTTCAAAGATGACAAACACATATCCATTAGTAAAGTTTCATTTCTCAGTGGACTGGGGAGGAACAAACATAGGTTTTACCGAAGTCAGCGGACTGGATGTAGAAACCGAAATGATCGAGTACAGACATGGTGCAAGTCCGGAATACAGCAAAATCAAGATGCCGGGGATGCAGAAATACAGCAATATCACCTTAAAACGTGGTTCGTTTGCAAACGACAACGAGTTTTATAAATGGTGGAACACCGTAAGTTTAAATACTATAGAACGCCGGGATATTACCATTTCATTGTTGAACGAGGAGCATGCGCCCGTAATAGTTTGGAAAGTTAAAAACGCTTTTCCGCTAAAAGTGCAATCCACAGATCTTAAAGGCGATGGCAATGAAACTGCAATTGAATCTTTGGAAATTGCACACGAAGGTCTAACAATCCAAAACGGAGATTAATGGCGACAGCATATCCTCCTGTAAGTTTTCATTTTAAAGTGGAATTTAACGGAATTTCCGCTCAGGAAAAAGACGTTCAGTTTCAATCAGTATCGGGACTTTCAGTAGATATCGAAACCGAGGAATTTGCTGAGGGGGGCGAAAACAGGTTCAAACATAAATTTCCTGTGAGGTCGAAATATCCAAATCTCGTTTTAAAACGAGGGATGGTAACCGATTCCGAACTCATAAAATGGTGCCGAAATGCCATTGAAAGTTTTCAGTTCGAACCAGTAGATCTCACAGTAAAATTGCTAAACGAAAAGCATGAACCCCTTGTTACATGGAACGTGGTGCATGTTTATCCAGTAAAGTGGAGTGTTGATGATTTCAATGCCGAAGAGAGCAAAATTACTATTGAAACCATAGAATTAGCCTATAACTATTTTACACTCGTATAAAATGCCTATCGAAATTAAAGAGCTCCACATAAAAATAAATGTGAACGGTGATGAACAAACCAATGCCTCTCCAAACAAACAATCAGGAGGCAAAGCAGAAGCTGTAATAAAAGCTGCTGTTGAAGAAGTTATGCGAATTGAATCACGAAAAAAAGAACGGTAATGAAAGGGGAACTTACAAAGTTGAAAATAATAGCCTATCGCGATAACAAGTTTACACGAATTGTGGGTGATGGTATATTTTCATCATTATTGAACCCAGAAAAATATGCTTTCAAATACAAGGTGGAGTATACCGAATCGCAGGGCCAAGGCACTAGCACATCACAGCCAAAATACGTTCGTTCCGTTCCAGAGGATTTAAACTTGGAGTTTCTTTTTGACAGAACAGGTATAATCAAAGGCCACAGCAATGATCTAGGAGTGGGAATCGTGGCCGATATTGAACGATTCAAAAGAATTGTTTTCGATTACAATGGCGACGAACACAAACCAAATTATTTAATGATTGGATGGGGTACACTTCTTTTTAAAGGAATTTTGGCCGAAATGACCATTGAATACAAGCTTTTTTCTCCCGAAGGAGTTCCATTGCGCGCCGTAGTAAAAGCCAGCTTTAAAGGAATTGTTGAAGATTTATTGCGTTTGGCCAAGGAAAATAATAATTCTCCAGATTTAACACACGTGCGGATTGTGAAGGAGGGCGATACATTGCCTTTGATGACGTTCAGAATTTATGGCGATTCAAAATATTATTTACAGGTTGCCGCAGCGAATAATTTAACAAATTTCAGAAGATTGCAGGCCGGACAACATATCAAATTTCCACCCATAGAAAAAGTTTCATAATATGCCCAATAGTAGAATCATAGAAACACAGCAAAGTGCAGATTTAGTGACCTTCAAAATATTGATTGACGGCAGTGAAATTTCCGCTGCATATCAAGTGAAGAACATTTCTGTAGAAAAGGAAATAAACCGTATTCCCTTTGCTCAGATTGTATTTATTGATGGTGAAGCAGCTTCGCAGGATTTTAAATTAAGCAATGAGGACATTCTTATTCCAGGGAAAAAAATTGAAATTAAAGCAGGATATCATAGCGATGATGAAACAATTTTCAAAGGAATCATTATAAAACACAGTCTTAAAATTCGGGAAAACAATTCAGTTTTAATTGTAGAATGCAGGGATGAAGCCGTGAAAATGACCATTGGCAGAAAAAGTAATTTTTACTACGAAAGCAAGGATAGCGATATTATTGAAGAACTAATTGGGAAATATTCTCTCGAAAATGAGATAGAATCTACATCATTTATAAACAAAGAAATGGTGCAATATCGCGCTTCCGATTGGGATTTTATAATGATGCGTGCTCAGTTGAACGGACAAATCTGTACCGTTGATGACGGAAAAATAAAAATTTCCAAACCAGATCTTTCCCAAGCCGAAATAGAAACTGTTGCTTTCGGTTCTACTTTATTGGATTTTGACGCCGAAATGGATGCCCGAAATCAATTTAACTCAATTACTGCTTACGGTTGGAATCCCTCGGAACAGGAAATTATTGACGCTGAAGCCAATGATCCCGGAATTTCCCTTAACGGAAATATTTCAGTTTCAGATTTAGCTGAAGTAATAAATCTCGAAAATCTAGAATTAAAACACGGCGGCAATTACAATTCAACACAATTACAAAATTGGAGTGATGCAAAAAATCTTTTTCAGCAGCTTTCAAAAACTCGCGGAAGGGTAAAATTTCAAGGAATTCCGATAGTAAAACCCGGAACCATGCTGAAGTTGCAAGGCGTTGGAGATCGTTTTAATGGAAAAATATTTATCAGCTCCGTACGCCATGAAATTGTTAATGGAAATTGGACCGTTGACGCTGAATTTGGAATGAACCCAAAATGGTTCAGCGAAACCTATGATATTTCAGAATTGCCTGCTGCTGGTATTATTCCAGCAGTTAGTGGTTTGCAAGTTGGGGTTGTTTCACAATTGGAATCAGACCCAGATGGCGAGGATAGAATTTTGGTAAAAATACCCATCATCAACAATGACGAACAAGGCATTTGGACACGAATTGCAACTTTAGATGCCGGTGATAATCGTGGTTCTTTCTTCTTACCGGAAATTGGCGATGAAGTAATAGTTGGTTTTATTAATGACGATCCAAACCATGCCATAATTCTCGGAATGCTTCACAGCAGCGCAAAACCTGCTCCATTGACAGCTTCCGACGACAATCACGAAAAAGGATTTGTAACCCGAAGCGAAATGAAATTGATTTTCAACGATGAGAAAAAATCAATCATTATTGAAACTCCGGGCGGTAAAAAAGTAACCATCGATGAAGATGCGGGAGTTATAAAAATTGAGGATGACAATAGAAATATAATAACAATGGATAACGCCGGAATTGCAATGGAAAGTGGAAAGGATTTCAGCATAAAAGCAACAGGCGATTGCAACATTGAAGCGATGAACATAAATGTAAAAGCCAATGCCCAGTTTAAAGCCGAAGGCAGTGCCGGCGCGGAAGTTTCAACCAGCGCCATTGCCGTTTTGAAAGGTTCTTTGGTTCAAATAAATTAAAAAACTATCAACTAACAACCATAAATAATCAACCAAATTATGCCTCCAGCAGCCAGAATAAACGATATGCACATTTGCCCGGTGACAAACCCAAACGGAAGTCCCCATGTGGGTGGGCCAATATTGCCGGCAGGAGAACCAACAGTTTTAATTGGCGGAATGCCCGCAGCAAGAGTTGGAGATATGGCGACGTGCGCAGGACCACCGGATTCAATTATTATGGGCTCTTCATCGGTTTTGATTGGCGGAATGCCAGCAGCAAGGTTGGGAGATAGCACGGCACACGGCGGAAGTATTGTTTTGGGAGAATTTACGGTTTTGATTGGTGGGTAAAGCACTTCTACTGCGCTCAGTGTGACAAGTGTTGGATGACGGATGATGAAAATAAATAATAGAAATAGAAAATAATTAATATGAATACATCAGATACATTTTTAGGGGAAGGATGGAGTTTTCCGCCGCATTTTGATAAGAAAACTGGGGAATTGGTTACAACTGCGGGAGTTGTTGACATTAATAAAAGCCTCGAAATTCTTTTATCAACCCGTTTGGGCGAGCGGGTAATGCTTCCGAATTATGGCTGCAATCTGGAAGAACTACTGTTTCAACCACTTGATGTGACCTTAAAAACATATGTAACGGAATTAATAAAAACCGCAATCCTTTATTACGAACCCCGAATCGATACACAAACCGTAACATTGGATGCCACAAATGAATTGAATGGCGAAATTTTAATAAACATTGAATACGTGGTCCGAATCACCAACTCACGGGCAAACATGGTATTTCCATTCTATAAAACCGAAGGAACTGAAGTATAAAAACAATGGCAAAAAACTGCGAAAATAAATTCCTGATAAACCATAAGGGCACCGAACAAACCCAAAGGTCAATCAGCGCTATGCTTTCAGAAAATCTAAACCTGAACGATTTTTCAACGGAAGACTGGATGAAGTTTGCATATAATTTCGCTTCGGAAGTAAATTATTTTTCAGTTGAAAACGCTACAGTACCATCGGGAAATTGGGAATCATTTTTTATCGAAAAGGATAAAATAAAAAGTTTTCTTTCTGAAGCTGAAAATTCCAATAACCTCACCCCGCACCTCACCCTTTTTGTGTGTTTTCTGAAATTGCTTGAAATTTCCAAAACACATTTTAACACGCTTACCAAAAGACATCTCGATTTCTATTACAACGAAATTCTTCAAATAGATAAAAAAGCTCCGGTCGCAGATAGTGTTCATCTCATTTTTGAATTGGCCAAGAATTTTTCTACATCTAAAGTAGATGAACACACGCTACTGGAGGCCGGAAAAGATGCATTGGGAAAACGTCTTCAATATGCAACCGATAAAGAAGTTGTAATCAATAAAGCGAGTGTTGCCGCGTTAAAAAGCGTTTACCATCACAGAAAAACCAACAATCTAAACCCAAATGAATTCAACGAACTATTCGTTGCGCCAGCAGTAAATTCAGTAGATGGAAAAGGCGAACCTTTTAAAAGTGATGCAAATTGGTTGCCTTTTGGTTATCCAACCCATTTTAAACCTTCAGTTCCTTTGGAAACGCCCAATTTGGGTTTTGCAATTGCCGCTCCAACTTTAAATTTAGCCGAAGGAGAACGGATTGTTCAAGTGATTTTCAATCTTGATAAATCAATTCCGGTTTTTAATATTTCGCAGGTTATTGATTGCATTGACGTTTTTGCAACGGGTGAAAAAGGATGGCTCGGACCTTTTAAAATTTCAGCTTCTGTCAATGGTTTTACATCTTCTATTGGAAATAAAACAGTCCAACTTTGCTTAAAAATCGATAAAACCGAAAAAGCAATTGTTTCCTATAACAAAGAAATTCACAAAGAAAATTTTGAAACCGAGCAACCTGTTTTTCGATTTCTTCTGAAAACAAAACAACCTGAATTCACTATTGGGTATAATCTTTATACAGAATTGCTTCAGAAAAAAGTAAAAAAAGCAACAATAAAAGTCTCCGTTTCCGAAGCTGAAAAATTGCAACTGAAAAATGATTTCGGAAATCTCGCAGCTGACAAACCCTTTTTTCCTTTTGGAACGCAGCCAATGGAGCGTTCGGCATTTTATATTGACTATCCCGAAATGTTCAGCAAAAAGTGGGATACAGTTTCGCTTAATGCTTCTTGGCTAAATACTCCGGCCGATTTCAAACAACATTACATTGCTTATAGAAGAGATGATACCAATTTCAATCTTTCGCCAAATCTCTATTTTCAAACGCTGTACTTCAATTTTAATACGGTAACCAAAAAATACGCAAAGCCTTCTGGTTTAGCTTTTAATCCCACCTCAAGTCCGAACAATCTTTACGTTACTGGAAATGATTATTTCAAAGCGAAAGTTTCCATTGAAAACAATGAAAATTTGGTTTCAGTAAATGATACTTTTACGCTTTTCACCAAAAATGGGGAAATATTTGAAAGCAATCTATCAGTAAATAATTCAAATTATACAACTGGGAAAAACGGACCAATAAAGCTTTCATTAAATCAATCATTTTTGCACGCTTTGTTTCCAAAAGTTTATGCGCTCGCACTTTCCACGGAAGAAGATACCGTATTGCCAAATGAGCCCTATACTCCAATAATTGAAAAAATGGAGCTTTCATATACGGCAAGTCAAGAAGTGGATTTTGGTATTTCACAAACTGCAAATCTTGAAAAAATCCAGCTTTTTCACGAGCATCCGTTTGGGCAGGCGGAAACTTCCGAAACTTTGGTTCCCACCTATTGTATGGGCGGTGAGCTATATATCGGTCTTGAAAATACCGAAGATTTGCAGCAAGTTCAGCTTTTATTCCAATTGCTTGAAGGAACCGAAAATCCTTTGGCGGAAACTTTTTCTTCTTCGAAAAAAATTTCTTGGTCTGTTCTTTCAAACAATTTGTGGATGGAACTTACGAGCGATTATCTTTTGGGAAATACGACAGATAATTTCCTAAAAACAGGAATCGTAACCATTACAATTCCTAGAGAAGCTACAACTGACAATACATTATTGAGTTCAGGTTTGGTTTGGATTCGCGCGAAAAGTCCGAAAAGTTTTGATGCGGTTTGCAGATTTATAAATATTCACGCACAGGTTATTACATCAACTTTCTTAGATAATGGCAATGAACTTTCCCATCTTGAAAACGGGTTGCCATCTGAAACGATAAGCAAACTTACCGAGCGTGATTCAGCAATAAAAGGCGTTTCTCAACCGTACAATTCCTTTGGCGGAAAAGCTGAGGAAAGTGATGAAAGCTACTATCGCCGTATAAGTGAAAGGATTCGTCATCGCGACCGCGCAATTTCACTGTGGGATTATGAACATTTAATTCTTCAGAAATTTCCGGAAGTTTATAAAGTGAAATGTCTTAATCATACAAAAGGGAATGATTATCATTCCCCCGGAAGTGTTGCTGTAGTTGTAATTCCTGATATTAAAAACAACAATGCTTTCGATATTTTTCAACCGCGATTGAGCACTGCAAAGCGAAACGAAGTTCAAAATTATATCAATGATTTGAATACATTTTTCGTTTCTGCGGAAATAATAAATCCCGATTACGAAGAGGTTGAGGTTACGCTTGGCGTGAAATTCAATATAGGTTTTGATGAAAATTTTTACACAAAACAATTAGAGGAAGACATCAAAAAATACCTTTCGCCGTGGGCATATTCTGAAACCTCTGTTCTGAATTTCGGGGTGGCTTTTCACAAAAACAAACTTATTTCCTATTTGGAAAACCAACCGTATGTTGACTTTTTGGACGATGTGATTGTAAAACACAGAACTTCTGAAACAGCTGTATATATTGAAAAAACTAATGTAATTCCATCGAGTCCGAAAGCGATTTTAGTTTCGGCAAAAAAGCATTTTATAACTGCAGTCCAATCAAAATGCAGTGTACAAACCCCTAAAAAACCTGTGGTATGTCTTCCGTAAAAACATACAGCACCATTGCAAAGAATACGTCCACGCAGGACGATCTTGATTATGAATTCCTTCGAAAAAAAGGAATTGAATACATCGAGTCTTTAGGAAGTGGTTTGTGGACGGACTACAACGCGTACGATCCGGGAATAACCATTTTGGAAGTTTTGTGCTATGCCATTACCGATTTGGGTGCGCGGCTTTCCCTTCCGTTGGAAAATATTTTGGCAGAAGAAAATAATCCGAGTTTTTTAAACGAACAATTTCTAACCGCGGAAAATGCACTTCCTATAAAACCAGTTGCAGCACTGGATTACCGAAAATTGTTTATCGATATTGAAGGCGTAAAAAACGCTTGGTTGAAAAAACACGAAAAGAAAGTGTATGCTAATTGTAAAGAAAATAAGCTTTCATACAGACCTTTTGAAATAAAAGAAAAATATAAAAAAGACTTCCTTTTAAATGGATTGTATGATGTTTTGGTGGAATTGGACGAGTTGGATGTTGAAATTTTCAACACCGAAGCAAAGCAAATAAAAGAAATTAAACGGCTTAAAAATAAAGTTCGAACAGTCTATCACGCGCATCGAAATCTTTGCGAAGATGTAATTGAAATCGAAGAAGTTGAAAACCATCCCGTAGCTGTTTGCGCCATCGTGGAACTGAAACCTGAGGCGGATGAAGACAAAATTCACGCTGAAATTTTATACACAATTGACGAATATCTTTCCCCTTCCCTCCGCTTCTATTCGCTAAAAGAAATGTTGGAAAAAGGTTATGCTTCCGATGAAATTTTTAACGGCCCGCTGTTGAATAATGGGTTTATAGACAATTCTGAACTTCGAAAAACTGAACTTCGAAAAGAAGTGCGATTGACAGATTTGATAGATTTAATTCAAAAAATCGAGGGAGTTGATGTAATTCGAGATATAACCATCAATAATTGCGACGGAAAAACTGAAAGTAAAAAAATCTGGAATCTCTGCGTTCCGGTTGGAAAAAAACCGAAACGATGTGATAAAAGTTCATTCAGTTATTACAAAGGATTTCTTCCGCTGAACATAAACAAAAAAGCAGTTAAGGATTATCTCGAAGCAATTTATGATGAAATTGAGGCCAATATTCTCGATATCGCTTCCCAGAAAAAATCATTGGAATTGCCTGTGGGAAATTATTCCGGCGTTGGGGATTATAGTACAATTCAAAATGATTTCCCCGAAGTTTACGGCGTTGGTGAGCTTGGCGTAAAAAGCACAGCAACCATTGCAGAACGAGCGAAAGTGAAAGAATTGAAAGCATATCTTTTATTTTTTGATCAGATTTTCGCAAGCTATTTCGCTCATCTTAAAAATGTAAAAGACATTTTTTCAATCAATGGAGAGCTTGACAAAAGTTACTTCACCCAAATGGTCGAAAACGTAAAAGATCTTTCCGAATTGGTTTCTGCCAATTATTCTTCCGATGAAAATATTACAGATATTTTGTTTTCAGACTTGGATGATAAAGTTTTGCGTAGAAATAAAATGCTCGACCATTTACTTTCGCGTTTTGCTGAAAACTTCAGTGAATATGCTTTTTTGATGAAGCAATTGTATGGCAGCAATACAGATGCAGCTGTGATCAAAACGAAAGAGCGTTTTCTTCATCAATATGGAATGATTGGTTGCGAGCGGTCTTTGAGTTTTAATTATTACGAACAGGAAGATGCCGATTTGTGGGACACGGGAAATGTTTCGGCATTTCAAAAACGGATTGCGCTTTTAAGCGGTAACCCAAATTATTTCCGAAGAAATTTTTCTGACGATCCTTTGGAGATTTACGAAGAGATTGATACAGATGGAATTATTGAATACCGCTTCCGTTTCCGAAGTAAAAACAAGGAAATACTTTCATCTTCCAGCAAGCATTACCACAATTTGGCTTCGCTCTATAAGGAAATTTTAGATGTGAAAAATTACGGACGCTTTGCCGAAAACTATGAAATAAAAGTGAATGTAGCCGGAAAGTTTTATTTCAATCTCACCAATCCGAACATTCCTGAAACTACAGATGAAGATCACGTAATTGCTAGAAAAATTTCGAGTTATACCACGCAAGCTGGCGCTGAAACTGCAATTGCAAAAACAGTGGCTTTTATAAACACGCTCGATTTCAATGAAGGAATGTATGTTATTGAACACATTCTGCTTCGTCCCGATGTAACAACCGATACAGCGCCCGAAAATACTTTTTTACCAATCTGCACGGACAATTGCGAAGGTTGTGAAGGTATTGATCCATATTCTTTCAGAGTTTCCATCGTGTTACCCGGTTGGACCGAACGGTACAGCAATGTTGATTTCAGAAGGTTTTTAGAAGAATTGATTCAAAAGGAGTTGCCTGCGCACATTATGGCAAAAATATGTTGGATTGGCTACCCAAAAAGTTACGTTACCAAAGGCGATGAAAATGAAATGGTTGAACTTGAAAAAGCTTACAAAGAATGGCTATTTGCCAAAACCGATATTGGTCAAAAACAACCTACCACAAAACTGAAACGTCTCATAAAAATAATGAGCACGCTACACACAATTTATACACAAGGAAAACTTCACGTTTGTGATGATGATGAAGAACAACAAGATATTATCCTGGGCAGGACCAACCTGGGCAAACTTTAAAGACCAAAGTTATGAGCATTAAATTAATGGAAATTACTCCACAGTACCGTTCCTTCGTGGACGACCAAGTACTGACCTCCGGGCAGCTGAACGAATTTATTGAATATTTTGAGGACCAAGATCGGTTAACGCGTGTATGCCTTGTGGGCGTTGGCGTAGCTTGCGGTTTTAAGGTTTCGGTAAACAATCAAAATTCGTTGATAACGATTACGCAGGGTTGTGGCGTTACGACCGATGGTGACTTGCTGAAACTTCAAAAAAGTATCAAGGATTCTTCCGATACTTCAATTGTTTTGGAAAGCATCAAATATTCACATTTTCGGGATTTTGAGGATGATAAAGCGAAGTACAAGCACTTCAAAAATGGAAATGTAACTATAAATCTTTGGGAATTGATTCCGCAGGAAAAAGTTGATTTGGAAGCTGGTCATCTTCCAATTAATTCACAATTGCTCAACGAAAAAGTTATCGTTTTATATTTGGAATGTTTTCCTAAAGAAGCGGATATATGTACTACAACAAATTGCGACAATCAAGGTCAGCCAAATGTTCAAAATTTAAGAGTACTGCTAATTGATAAAGAAGATGTTGAAAATGTAATCAATTCCAAAGATGGAATTTTCACGAAGCACAATGTTTACGAAGCATTTACAAATCTTCCGCAAACTGCTGTTCCGAAAGTGATTTTGAATGGGAACAATACAAGTTCATACGCAAAATTGTCCGCGTCATATAAATCTGCTATAACTTCTTCAAAAAATAATTTGCATTCCGCGTTTACAGAATTGTTTCAAGGTTTTTCTGAAATACTCGGCATTTTGGACGGCACTTCAAACACGATGTTAAACCAGATAACAAATTTGGATGATTTCAATACAAATGAAAAGGTTCAATATCGCTATGATTTAGTAAAGGATTTAAGTGATACTTACAATGAATTGGCCGACATTCTTTTAAAATTGAAAACCGAATGTTGCCCAAATATTGAAGCATTTCCAAAGCATTTATTATTGGGCGCAATTTCTTCCGAAGAAATTTTTCCCGAGTTGCGCCACGATTTTTACCATTCTCCAACAAATAATGAATACGCAAAATATCTCAAAATGGCGAAAAGTCTGGTTCAGCGTTTGGTTTTGGTTTTGGACAATTTTATTCTTTCGGACGAAAGACAGATTGCTATAACTCCTTCAAAAGCCTGTGGGAAGTTAGGCGAAAAAGCAATCCCTGTTTATTACGAAGTTGACAATGAAATACTCACCGCGTGGGATTTCAACAAAACCGAAAATTATAAACAACGATTCAACGTAAGCTTTCATAAAGAAAACCTTGCGCCGAATAGTTGGGTTCAAAATCCATTGAATTTTGAATTGGATTGCAACGATTTTTATAGAATTGAAGGACATTTTGGGCATCCCGCACAGGATAGCCGAAATGCAATCAACGGATTAAAAAATGATCACGCCTTGGATTTTGACTGTTTGCTTTTCGATCTTCAAAAAGACCCGCAAGCGTTTACTACTTTCTTAAAGGAAAATCCTTCAATAAGTCATAAAGGAGGCGTTCAAAAAGGGGGAACTTTTATTTTGGTTTCCGAAAGGGAAAATGTGGTGGCGGATTTTTGTATTTTGAATAAAATTAATGCTTCTTCCGAAGGTTGCTGTTCTTTAATGGAATGTACCTACCCTTGGATTAGTTCATTGAAATATATGAACAATCTTTCCCGAAGTCTAAAAGGAACGCAAAGCCGAAGAAGCCCGATGCCGAAAAACTATATTCTTCAAATTATTGAATATAGAATTAACGGCGAACCGCTTATAAATACTACTACAACGATAACTATTCCTTTGGAGCAAATTTTCCTGCGAAGAATTCACGCGGTTACTGAAGCGCTAAACAAAAAATTTGACAAAGGCGTTGTTTTCGATTTTAATGAAAGTCAAAAACGTTTGGTAATTACACGCGCTAAGGAAGACACATTTACTATTCGCATGCGCGAGATATCACAGGCAAATAACAATGCAATTTATACTTATAGTAACAGCGGAATGTTTCGAAATAATAAAATTTTCCGCCCAGATGCAATGCGCTGCCGTGATTTAAAAAGTTATCGCGAAGCATTTTATCAAAAACTTCATGCACAAATTGCGCCCGTAAACAAAGACGACGATTACGGAACATTTGATGAGAAATGGGCAAAATGGAGCAGATTGACTGAACGATTGGTAAGAAACAGTGATATTATTGAAGCCGGACTTACACGAATGATTACTTCGTCAGCTCAATTGCCACAGGAAATAAGAAGTTTGATCGCCATTATAAAAAGGGATTTTCAAGCAGCGGGAACTGGTGTAAATCTACAATTCCGTTTGGATGGTGATTGGGTTAATGGTACCTGGGTAAACAAATTTATGCTGGATCATCACAGGGCCAATAAGAAAAATACCCACGATGATATTGTACTATTCGTGAATTTGCGAAAATTCCTCCACAACGAGACTGGAGTCACAAAACTGTCCATTTACATTCCGAATTTTGACTATTCACAAGTTTTGGATGCTGCAATAGCAAAACACAAAACTGTTGCCGATTTCTATTTTGGAGCAGCGCCCACAGGAGAAAATTTTATAACTATATGAAGAAAATAGCTGAAAATAGGGCAAAAAAAGAAGGGTATCAGTCGGTAAAATTGTACAATCCGAATGATACCCCTATGGGTTAAACAAGATAAGAAAAAGGACTAACAAGAATGGACAAAAGGAACGAATGTAAATAACAATCGAAAGAACTAAAGGACAAACTATAAAAGAACTAAGACTACACTATAACAACCCAGTAATTCATCTCTGAATCGAATAGCAAATATAGGTCTAAAAAACTAAAAAACAAATGGTTGCGCAAAAAAATATCATAAAAAAAGTGGAAATTGGGGTAAATACCCCTTCACTTAGTTTGGGGATGCAATTAAAGGACGGATTGGATTTATTTTTTAAGGAAGAAATCTTTCCTGCAATGGATGAATATTTCAATTCAACACAAAAAAATAGTTCAAGTATTGTTCGAATAGACACTATTTCAATTGATATTTCATTTGAAAAAAACAATTCAATTAATGAATTAAAGTCATTAATTATCAATAAGTTAAAAAAAATTATTAATAATGAAATAATTTCGGACAAAGTAGAGGGAAATTTTACGATCATTTCTCTTGAACAAAAAGAAACAGATGCTTTCTTTCATTTTTTAAAAAATGGTACGCTACCATGGTGGCTTGAAAAAAAGGAAGATTTTTTAAATCTATTTATAAAAAACTTTAAGTGGGAGAAGAAAATTACAAAAAAACTAGAGGCATTTTTTTCAAATCTGGAGATTCGAAAAAGGTTAGTTTATCAATTTGACGATGCGCAGTTATTTCAAATAATTTATTCTTTTTTAAACATATCAAAAGAAGAAAATTTAATTGCTAAAATTCCCCCAACTTACAGACTACAATTTTGGGAGGCTATTATGCATTTTTCAGTTTTCCAAAACGAGAAAGAAGTTGGAAAAATATTTCAAAATATCTCAAATAAGGATGTATCAAAAATACAGGAAATATCAAAAAGAGCTTTTGGATTACATCTTTCTTTTAAAAGGGAAAGTCTTGAAAAAAAGGAGTTCAAGAATACGGTTTCTTCAGAGTTTGAAAAAGAACCAAAAGCGTTGGATTTAAATAGTGTTAAAGAAGAAAATGAAATAGTCAAAGAAGGCATTTTGGTTAAAAATGCAGGTTTAATTTTGCTGCACCCATTCTTAAAGACTTTTTTTGAAAAAATGGATTTTCTTACGGGAAAGTTCATTAAAACTGAAAAAATAGATGAGGCAATACACGCTCTTCACTATTTGGCCACCGGTAAAGAACAAGCATATGAGCACGATTTGGTTTTTGAAAAATTTCTTTGCAATGTTCCAATTCACCAACCTATAAATCGCCATTTTATATTATCAAAAGAGCAAAAAATAGCGTGTGAAGTATTATTGCAAGCGGTTTTGGAGCATTGGAGCGCTTTAAAAAGCAAATCGACGGAAATACTTCAAAATGAATTTTTGCAGAGAGAGGGAAAATTGACTATTTCCGAAGAAAAGCAAACCCTAATTGTAGCGCGAAAAACGCAGGATATATTATTGGACAAACTTCCTTGGAACATTAATTTAGTCAAAGTTCCATGGATTGAAAAAATTGTATTCGTGGAATGGTAAAAACATGAGAGCATTTTCAACAAATATAGCCCAAAACGGAAAACCTAATGCAGTGCAACAAATGAGGGTCAACTCATCGTTTTTTGTTGCTCAGACAAAGTTATCTGTGGGAAAAGCCGATGATGCATACGAAAAAGAGGCAGACGCCGTTGCAGACAAAGTTGTACAGCGAACAGAAAATAATTCTTTAAACTCTTCGGGAACATTTTTTCCTCCAGCTCCAATTCAGAAAAAAAATGAAGAGGAAAAAACAAATGAAATTCAAACAAAATCTCTTTCTGACTCCATCACGCCATTGATCCAACTAAAAGTTGATGAAGAAGAGAAGATTCAAGAGAAATGTGAGGCATGTGAAAAAGGAAATGCAATTTCAAAAGTTTCGGAGAATGAAGAAACCAAAAATGTGCAAAGAAAATGCGAAGCTTGTGAAGATGAAGAAAAGAAAGTTCAGAAAAAATCTGTTGGAAATAAAGAGATAAAAACTAACTCAATAGAACAGAGCCTTCAAAATAGTAAGGGTGGTGGAAGTGGTTTGCCAACAACTTCCAAAATGCAAATGGAACGAGGTTTTGGGGTAGATTTTAGCAAGGTTCGGATTCACGATAATACCACTTCAGTACAAATGAATCGTGATTTAGGGGCACAGGCTTTTACCAATGGCAATGATATATATTTTAATTCTGGGAAGTTTAGCCCTTCCTCAAAATCTGGAAAGCATTTGTTAGCGCATGAGTTAACACACGTAATTCAGCAAAATAAAGGGATACATAATAATATTCAGCGGGCTTGTGAAAATAGTCCAACCACAGTTCCATCTACTGGAATGAATGGCTGTTCTACCGAAACTTCAAGACCTTCACATCAAAATACAGAAATAAATTATTTAGTTGGCCATTGGGCAATTGATGCCTCCGGATTGGCAGCTCTTTCTGCTATTGCCGCCAAATGGCATGCAGATGCAAGAAATGATGCCATAAGAATTGATGGTTTTGGAAGTTGCGATGGAGCAGCCTCTACCAATTGGAAGCTTTCCTGTGATCGTGCAAACGCAGTGGAAAACGAACTTAAGAATCCAAGCGATGGAAGTCCCGGAATTCCATCAACGGCAACCTTTCATAAATTTGCACACGGAGAAACCGAAGAGTTTTCAAGTGTTGATGAAACCCAAAACCGAAAAAGTTTAGTTACCCTCCAACCAACGGCAACTTCGGTGCCTGCTGTAATGCCCACTACTGGGCCGAACGACTTCCAAATAAGTAAAATACCGAATTCCAGACAGGACAAAATCTTTTTTGCCACAGGAAGTTCCGTTTTGACCCCAGCAGGAATACATGAAATTGAACATTTAAAATTGACAACGCCCACAAATGTAAGGCTTATTGGTTTCGCAAGTTTGGAAGAACCCAGCACCCTAGCTCAGGATAGGGCCAATTCCGTTTCGGCAAGACTACAGCAAAGCCCAAATGCAATAAGCGTAGTTTCAGCAATTGGAAATGCAGCGGCCACTTCAACCAGAAGTGATTTTGCCAATGCAAGAAGTGTTGAAATTGTTACAGGAACTGCAACTCCCACAACCTTGGATTGTGATGCGGAAGTGCCCGGCAGTTCACCGCCAATAAAAGTAAATCCGCCAACGCAGCCGTGTACTGCAATGGATCCAAATACATTGACAGCTTTCAATACGGTATTGCCCATTGCAAATGCGGCAATGATTGCTGCTATTAATGCTGCAAATCCTTCACATGCAGATTTTAATGCTAATTTAGTACAGCAATTCTTCGGAAGAAATGATACTACAGTTTTAAGTACACTTTCAAATAATTTATTAAGATTACAAGCCCACGTAACCGGGCTGCCATCCATAACCCAATGTGGGGGGCAATGTGATACTGGAGGATGTGAATCTAAGGGTGTAATAGCCTATAATAATGATGTGGATTCTTCTTCAACAATGACATTATGCGTACCTACTTTTAAAAATCTAAATATTAATGATGCCGCACGAAACCTTATTCACGAAAGTGCGCACGGAACAACCCCGTTGGGAGGAGCTGGAGCCCCAACCGAAGGAACAAAAGATGTTGCTTACAGACATGAAAGAATGATGTTTCAGCTTTCTCCTGAAGACAGACTGCGAAACTCTGATAGTTATGCATTATTTGCTCTTTTTGCAAAAGAGATACAAACAACTGGAAATCCAAACGCAGTACCCAGCGGAATAAGAACACCCTTCACAGAAACGATTGTGGGAATAAGCAGCACCGACGAACCGCCATTAAAACTTGCACTTGCCCAAATGGAAAAAAGACTTTCTTGGGCAACGGATCATTCAGGGCAATTATTTGGAGAAGCGCAGAAGGTTCGATCGGGTTCAAAAATTTGGGCAGATAGTTGGGCACAATCATATATGCACGAAGCTGCTTTGCGTTTCCCCGTGAACGACCCCTCAATAGCTCCCCAGCAACCTACTTTGGATGATATGGTAAAATTGGCCGCTATTATTGATAGATATAAAACAATGAAAGAAGCAGTAAAACAAGATTTAACAATAACTGCAATGCCTACCGGTGTTGTAAGTTGGCCCAATATTGCAGTAAATGCCTTCTTTGTTGGGCCAGATTTTTTTAGAGCTGAGCCAAGACAACAAATATCATTATTGCTGCAAGCCGTTGCTGGAGCTACTCCAAATATAGAAACAGCTTTTATTCCTGCATACGTTTCGTTTGCAGAATGGATTCACGATCACGCGTAAAAATATTTAAAATGATAAAGAATAATTCATTCTTAAAAATTGAGAAAACAATTTCACTACCAATTGCTGTTGAAACACAGGCCATTGCAATTACGTGGAATGAAGAACTTTACATCTTGATAAATTCAGCGGCAAATAAGGAAACATTTGTTTTCAAATTGAATACTTCGTTATCTTTTGAAAAAATTGCCCGTCTCCCTCTTTTGTCAACTTCTGCTACAATTTGCAAACAGCAATTAATCGTTATAGGTGCCAATAGGGAAGGGAAACCATTAGTAATTGCAATAAATAATTCCGGTGAAATCCAAAAGGAAAATATTTTGGAAATTACCCCCACTATTTGGCCGGTTATGGCCTGCTCCAATGAAACAATAATCGCTTGGCAAGAAAATGCAACCGAAATAGAACGTGGATATTTCAATGTGGAAACTAACAAAATTGAAAAGCTGCCGTCCATTTCTGTTAGTAATCCGCCAGCTATAATTTTTCCTTTAAAAGAAGAGATTGTTGCAACTCTTTCGGAAAAAAATAAAACTCATCTCATAAATTTAACCAGCGGCGAAATAACAAATTTGGATATTTCCCAACCAATGGCCATTGGTAAAACCATCAATTCAATTTTTTATGGATGGTTGGAAAAAGATACTGTATCCCTCAAATTTTTGAAAAATAGCAAAGAGGTAAACTTTCATCTTAAAAATGCATCATTGGGAAAATTAAATGCTATTTCAGGAAAGGAAGCTACACTTTGGATTCAAAAACAAGAAACGGAAATTGGCAACGATTACCAATGGAACTCGGCCATTATACAAGAAAACACTGCTATTTTTGAGATTGAGGGCTTTATTTATGCGGTAGGGTCATGGAACGATAAAATTATTTTAATCCAAAACTCAAGATTGATTTTGCTAAAAAAATCAATTAACAATTAGACAATAGTCTTTGTAGCTAAAGTTATACTGCTGTATTTAATTAGCGGATGAAAATACAATTCATTTTAAATTATGAAAAAAACACAGGGAATAGAATTAAAACATATCATTTCGTTTTTAGAAGCTTTGATTTCTTGGAGAATTAAAAATACGGCGGCAAGTTTTGAAAAAGATGCACCAAAACTGGATTTAAAAAAATTGGGGAAATCAAACTTAGGTACCTTTTTAAAAGAAGAAAATCTTTCGCAAGCGGAAAGTGCAATTCTTTTACTTACAATTATCCCTTCTTTTAATCCCTCCTTTCTACAGGAAATTGTATCGAAAGAATTCCCAAACGGTACAGATTTTATAGAATTTGGCGGTGTAAAGGGACAAAATCACCGGGGGATTCTTCCCACTGGCGAAACCGTACAATTCATTTTGGGCGGCACTGACCTTTCAAAACGAATGCAGTGCATGGATTTTTTTTCCGAAGCACATTTATTCAACAAAAAGGATATTCTCTATCTGGAAAATGTACCTTCCGGTGAACCATTGATGAGCGGGAAACTTATTCTTTTCCCTGAAATTATACATAAACTTACCACTGGCACTGTTCCTCCGCCAAGACTTAGCACACAATTTCCCGCAGATAAGCTTGAAACTAAACTAAGCTGGAATGACCTTGTTTTGAGTGAAAAAACGATGCTTCAGATTAAGGAATTAGAAATTTGGCTACAACACAATGAGCATTTGTTCAAAAATTGGGGAATGGAAAAACGTTTGAAACCAGGTTACAGAGTGCTTTTTCACGGACCTGCAGGAACAGGAAAAACGCTAACTGCAAGTCTTTTGGGAAAATATACTAACAAACCAGTTTATAGGATTGATCTTTCAACCGTAGTTTCAAAATATATTGGGGAAACGGAAAAAAATCTTTCAAATCTATTCAATAAAGCAGCCCATAAAGATTGGATTTTGTTTTTCGACGAAGCGGATGCCATCTTTGGAAAACGCACGAATGTTCGCGACGCACACGATAAATACGCAAACCAAGAGGTTTCCTATTTGTTGCAACGTGTGGAGTCTCATCCCGGATTGATTATTTTGGCTTCCAATTTTAAGGATAATATTGATGAAGCATTTACAAGAAGGTTTCAGTCTATCATTGCTTTTGAAATGCCCAATGCCGCCGAAAGGATTATAATTTGGAAAACAAACCTTCCGAAAAAACTTAAGGTTGATGCTGAAATTAATTGGGACCAAATAGCAAAAAAGTATGAACTTACAGGTTCAAATATTCTGAACATTATTCACTTTTGCTGTCTAAAAATTTTAAATGAAAAAAGTGGTATTCTTACTTTAGAAATTTTGCAACAAGGTATAAAACGGGAATTTTTAAAGGAAAACAGAACGCATTAAATTATTTTCCGTGCAAAATATTCAATGCATAAATTGCAAAACTGCCCAGCCAATGGCCACCTTCATAACTATCTCCCATCAAATTTGGGTAAGAATATGCTAGGTGTTCGTTCGCTAGGTTTTCAAGGTGTTTGTATTTTGGGTATTGCTTCGCCAAACCATAAAAAACCCAAGCTCTGCTAAAGTTCAAACCATCCAAATGCACAAGTTTGCCATCTGTGCGATCGCTCACCTCCCCTACTTTCAAATGATAATTTTCATCCGAAAGTTGCGGTAAAAATGTATCCATCCAACTTATAAATTCTTCCGAAGAAAGCACGCGCCGCATAATATCTACTTCTTCTAAGCAAGGAGAAAGAAAATCATAACCACTGGGTTCCCAAGTTATTGGGCAATTTTCGTCATTCATATAGAAATCACGAGCACGCTTTTCAATAAGTTGTTTCAGTTCCAAATCTCCGTAGGCTTCAGCATAATCATAAGCAAAGGTTAGTCCAAAAGCAGTATTGGTATGTTCTCCCACACGAATGGGGTAATTCAGTTTCGGCAAGAATTCTTTATAACGAAGTACAATAATATCAGCCAATGGTTTAAGATTTTGTTCCAATTCCTTTGCCATCGGATCATCCCAATTGTGAAGCTCTTCGAAAAGTTTCAACAGCCAAGCCCAGCCATACGTTCTTTCAAAGGATTTATTAATTGGTTTTTCAAAAAATGCTACTTCAGTTGCAACGTTTTTGGGAGTAATTTTTTCATTTAGCAATTTTCGAACTTCTTCGGCCCTATCTATTTTTGGGAACTGTTTTAGTAATGTAACCATAGACCAATAGCCATGAACTGCGCTGTGCCAGTCAAAACAGCCATAAAATATAGGATGAACAGCAATCGGTTCCACCAAATCTGCTTTGCTCTCCAGTGTTTCGCCTGGTTTATAAGGGTATTCTGTGCCCACGCAATGCAATGGTAGCTCGATTAGTTTATTGGCTTCTGCTAGCGTGAAAGTTGGTTTAGGAAAAATTTCAGTTGATACTGCTGCATTTTCTTTTGCTTCAGTAATTTCGGATGTATTGTTTTTACAACCTAAAAGAAGAGTTACAATTAAAAATGTTAGAAATAATTTATTCATAGCAATACAAATTTCAAATAAAGATAAAGTATAAAACCACGAATGCACGAATAAAAATATATTCGTGCATTCGTGGCTATTATTTGCAATCTACTTTTTACAATTTCACATCGTCAAGTTTTACTTCCTCGCCGTTTTTGTCTAGAAGTTTAACTTCGTCAAAGCCCATTTTTTTGAATTGGGCAAACTGGGTTGCAGCATCACCAACCACTAAATAAGCCATTTTGGAAGCATCCAAATATTTATTGGCAAGTTCTTTATGTTGCTCCAAAGTCATATTTTTCACAACAGCTTCTTCTTTTTCAATATAATCTGCTGGAAGGTTATACTCGTTAATTTCCTGCAACATTCCTAAAAGCGAACCTTGTGTTTCAAAACGACGTGCATTCGACTTTATAAGTGCATTCTTCGTAAACTCAAGATCTTCGGGAGAAATTCCTTCTTTGTATTTTGAAATTTCATCCTTAAAAATCTGGACAGATTCACCCGTTGTATTCGTCCTAACACTTGATGAAGCTGTAAAAGTCCCCGGGATTTTACTACCGCTGAAATTTGTACGGGCGCCATAAGTATAGCCTTTTTCTTCACGAAGAATCAAGTTCACATTTCCTGAAAAGGAGCCGCCCAATTTATAGTTCATCACTTCCACTGGGTAAAAATCCGCATCAGTTCTTGGCAATGCGATGTAACCAATATCAATAACCGATTGTTTGGCGTTTGGTATATCAACAAAATAAAGGGAAGCTTTGTCTCTATTGTTTGCAACTGGATATTCCGGAATGCTTACTTCTTTTGCGGCCCAACGCTCCTCCAAACTTTTTAAATCCTTTAAAACAGCGTCTTTATCAATTTTACCCACCACTTGGAACGTGCTTATTGAAGGGGAAAAATTCTTATTGTAATATTCCTTTAAATCATTCATTGTGATTGCTTTCACAGATTCTACAGTACCGATTGTAGGGTAACTGAAAATATGATCCTCACCATACAGAATTTTGTTATAAACCCGGTTTGCAACAGTATTTGGATCGGCATCTGAGCGCTCAATTTGATTTATGGTTTTGGTTTTTATTCGTCCAAGCTCTTCTTCATCCCAACGAGGTTCCAAAAGAATTTCGGTAACCAAATCCATTGTTTTGTCAAAATTTCTAGTCAAAGTATTTCCACGAATAATTATGGATTCGTCAGTTGTGTACATTCTAATACTTGCCCCCAAAAGATCAATTTCCTCTTCCAACTGTTCCGGCGTTTTGTTGGCCGTTCCTTCCATCAAAATATCGCTCATTAAATTGGCAACGCCATTCTTTTTCATATCGTCAAGCAAATGACCCCCTTCAATAACCAAACTGAAGTTTACTGTTGGGATTTCATTTTGCTCAATTCCCGAAACTTTTATACCATTTTCTAAACTTGTATTCCACATTTCAGGAACATTAAGCTCTGGTGCAGGACCTTGCACGGGCGGTTTTGAACGGTCAAAGTTGGAAGGAGTTTTTACTATTTCTGTATTTGATTCTTCCACTTTTTTCGTAACGTTTTCCTTAATTTCTTCCTCAACAACTTTTGCTTTTTCAGAATTTTCAGCAATTAAGTTAAGTTGTCCTTTTGGAACAAAGCTGGTCATAACATAAGGTTTGTCTTTAATGTATTTATTGTAAACCCGCATTACGTCTTCCTTTGTAACTTTTTTGATGTTTTCAATATCTTGGGTAATAAAACCAGGATCGCCTGCAAAAACATTATATCTGGCAAGTTGAAACGACTTACCTAAAACACTGCTAATACCGTTGTAAAATTGGGTTTCCAAACCAGCTTTAATTCTTTCAATGTCACGATCGGTTACACCATCTTTTTCAAAAAGAACAAATGCTTCTTTGATTCCACTTTCTATAGAATCCAAATCCACACCATTATTCGCAGTTATTGAAATTTGAAAATCCCCAGCCAATTCGTTTGAGCTGTTGTAGGCAATCGTTCTAGCTGTTAAATCTTTTTCTTTTACCAATATTTTATAAAGAGGTGCTTTTTTTCCCTGTGAAAGAATTTCACCCAAAAAGTCCAGTGCGTAAGCATCTTCAGTATATTGTTCTAAAGTTGGCCAAACCATATTCAGTTGTGGTGCGGTGGCAAAATTGTCCTCGTGGTAAAGTCTTTTGGTTTCGGCCAATGTTACAGGTTGTGGTTTTAATGGATCCACTTCTTGACGACGCTTTATTTCACCAAAGTATTTTTCAATCATCTGCTTAGCTTCGGCTGTGTCAAAATCGCCCGCCAACACTAAAGTTGCATTATTTGGACCGTAAAAACGATCATAAAATTCCTTTACATCTTCAACGGTTGCATTTTGAAGATCTTCCAATTCGCCAATAACTTGCCAATTGTATGGGTGTCCTTCTGGATAAAGTGCTTTATCAATCACCCAACTCGTGTGCCCGTAAGGATTGTTATCCACACGTTGGCGCTTTTCATTTTGAACCACTTCCTGCTGATTTTCAAAAGCAGCTTCGGTAACGGTGTTTATCAAATAACCCATTCTGTCGCTTTCCAGCCACATCACGGTTTCCATTGCGTTTTTTGGAACAACTTCGTAATAAACTGTTCCGTCTTTCCAAGTTCCACCATTCAGCGTTCCTCCGGCATCTTGGATGGTTTTGAAGAATTGATCCTGTGGCACGTTTTCAGATTCCTGAAAAAGCATGTGTTCAAATAAGTGTGCAAAACCGGTGCGACCAGTTTTTTCACGGTTGGAACCAACGCCATATTGAATAGCAAGAGAAACAATTGGGTCGCTTTTGTCTTGGTGAAGAATTACATCGAGCCCGTTTTCAAGTTCATATTTTTCAAATGGAACAGAGAGCTTCGCACTTTCTTCTGCAGTGGCAGCTTTTTCGTTTTTACAGGAAACTGCAAAGAAAGCAACAGTAGCCAAAGCTACGAAGCTCATTTTAAGGGAAGTTTTAAACATGATGAATTGGTTTTTTTTAGAAAGTTTTAAAGATACTATGTGAAGTGGGTTTAAATCTTAAAAATAAGTTAAAACGAATAAGAAATGATTGAGAATGAAATTCTAACCAAACCACCCATCTCGATCCAAACTTCTATATTGAATAGCTTCGGAAATGTGGTTTCCATTTATTTCTTCAGAAGCTTCCAAATCTGCAATGGTTCTGGCAACCTTTAAAATTCTATCATAAGCACGTGCAGAAAGATTTAATCGTTCCATCGCGGTTTTTAAAAGTTGTAGTGAAGCTTCGTCCAACTTACAAAATTGGCGGATTTGCTTCACGCCCATTTGTGCATTATAGTGTACTTTTTCAAACTCTGAAAAACGTTCCAACTGGATTTTTCTGGCATTAGTAACCCGTTCACGAATTATAATGCTTGATTCGCCACGGCGTTCGTCACTCAGTTTTTCAAAAGGAACGGGCGTTACTTCTATATGGATATCAATTCTATCCAAAAGTGGACCCGAAATTTTGCTCAAATAGCGTTGCATTTCAGCAGGTGAAGACATTATCGGTGCATCTGGGTCATTAAAATAGCCTCCGGGACTTGGGTTCATACTGGCCACGAGCATAAAACTTGAGGGATAAGTTACCGTAAACTTTGCACGAGAAATGGTTACATCGCGATCTTCCAAAGGCTGTCGCATTACTTCGAGAACACCACGTTTAAATTCAGGAAGTTCATCCAAAAACAAAACGCCGTTGTGCGCTAAACTTATTTCTCCCGGCTGCGGATATTGTCCGCCGCCCACAAGGGCAACGTCGCTAATTGTATGATGAGGACTGCGGAAGGGTCGCGAAGTCATAATTCCACCTTTTTCAATAGTTCGACCTGCAACGCTGTGGATTTTTGTGGTTTCAAGACTTTCCTGTAAGGTCATTGGAGGAAGAATGCTCGGTAATCTTTTGGCAAGCATCGTTTTTCCCGAACCCGGCGGACCAATCAAAATAATATTATGGCCACCAGCTGCAGCAATTTCCATACAGCGTTTTATGGATTCCTGGCCTTTTACATCAGCAAAGTCGTGTTCCGGATGTTCCAAGTGCTCATAAAATTCGGCCACCATATCCACCTCGGTTTTTTCAAGTTGAATATTTTCGTTGAAAAAATCGATTACTTCTTTTATATTCTCAATTCCATAAACTTCAATTCCTTCAACGATAGCAGCTTCTTTTGCGTTTTGTTTAGGAAGAATAAATCCTTTAAATCCTTCTTCTTTCGCTTTTAAGGAAATAGGCAATGCCCCTCTAATGGGTTGCAGATTTCCGTCGAGGGAAAGTTCGCCCATAATTATATATTCCGAAAGCGGATTCTGCTCCTGAATTTGTTCCGTGGCAACTAGGATTCCCATTGCTAAAGTAAGGTCATAGGCAGAACCTTCCTTCCGAAGATCGGCGGGCGACATATTGAGAATTAACTTTTTTCCAGGAATTTTGTAACCGTTGTTTTGCAGGGCAGCGGCAATGCGGAAATTGCTTTCGCGAATGGCATTGTCAGGCAAGCCCACCAAATGGTATCCAACACCAATATCTACATTTACTTCAACTGTAATAGTTGTGGCTTCAACGCCAAAGACGGCGCTTCCATAAACTTTTGTAAGCATAACCCAAAAAGTATAAACGGGGAGTCTACAACTGAAAGATAAGAAAAAAGTGGGAAGTGTGAAATGGAAACTCCGAAGTTTATAGCTATTTTTTTTGAAATTTTTTCAGCAAATTAGCTGTTGAACGGTTTTCTACTTTTGAAGCATTTTTATTTTCAATGGCTTTTAAGGTTCCTTTTGCAACAGTTTTTCCCAGTTCTACGCCCCATTGGTCATAACTGAAAATGTTCCAAATGATTCCTTGTACAAAAAGTTTGTGTTCATAGATGGCAATGAGACTTCCGAGGTTTTTTGGGGTCAATTTTTCTATTAAAATTGAATTGGTTGGTTTATTGCCCTCGAAAAATTTAAAGGCATTTTCAACATTTTTGTTGTGCGTTCCTTCCCATAAAGCTTCAGTTTGAGCGAAAAAATTGGCCATCAAAATATTGTGGTTTTCACTATTGCCGTGAAGCGATTCGCTAAAACCTATAAAATCCGTCGGAATTAATTTTGTTCCCTGATGTAAAAGTTGAAAGTAAGCATGTTGTGAATTGCTACCCACATTTCCCCAGACGATCGTTCCTGTTTGATAATTTATTTTTTCGCCATTTCTGTCAACACTTTTTCCGTTGCTTTCCATTACGGCTTGCTGTAGATACGGAACAAGTTTGTGCAGATATTGTGAATATGCCACCACCGCTTCACTTTCCGTTTTAAAAAAGTTGTTATACCAAATTGAAAGTAAGGCAAGTATAACAGGAATGTTTTTATCAAAACTTTCTTTTCTGAAATGATTGTCCATTTCAAGAGCGCCTTTCAGCATAGCTTCAAAATTTTTGAAACCTATGGCACAGCAAATGGAAAGACCCACGGAACTCCAAAGGGAAAATCTACCGCCAACCCAATCCTGCATTGGAAAAATATTTTCTTCGGAAATTCCAAAATCCTTTGCGCCTTTCACATTCGCAGACACGGCTACAAAATGTTTTTGAATGTCAGTTTCCGAAGCATTTTTTAAAAACCACGACCTTAAAACTGAAGCATTCGCAATGGTTTCCTGTGTTGTAAAACTTTTTGAAACAACTATGAAAAGCGTTGTTTCTGGGTTTAATTTTTTAAGTGATTCCGCAACCGCGTCCCCGTCAATATTTGCAATGAAATGAATCTTTAAATGGTTTCTGTAAAACTGAAGTGCTTCCGTAACCATTTCTGGACCCAAATGACTTCCGCCAATACCTATATTTACAATATCAGTAATCGCTTTTCCCGTAAATCCTTTATGCGACCCGTTTATTATTTCTTCGGAAAAAAACTTCATTTTTTGAAGTGTAGCCTTTACTTCTGGTTTCAAATTATTAAAATCTCGCAAGGCAGTGTGAAGTACTTCCCGATTTTCGGTTTCGTTTATTTTTTCCCCAGAAAATTGTTGATTTATGGCTTTCTTCAGTTTTACTTCTTCCGCAAGTTTTACTAAAAGCGAAAGCGTTTCTTCCGTAATTCTGTTTTTTGAATAGTCTAAATAAAAATCCTGCCATTCAATCTTAAAACAGTCTGCACGAGCGGAATCTTTTAAAAAAACATCCTGCAATTGCTGTCCTTTCATTTCTTGAAAATGGGTTTCAAGTGCCTTCCAAGCCTCGGTTTTTGTAGGATTTATTTTGGGTAAAGACATTCTGATTTACGATTGAAAATTTTAGGTTTATGAGTTATGAATTCTGCTTTTATAATAATCTATTAACCCATCAATTGGGCGTTGAACAATGTTGCCAAGTTTAAGATTATGCGCCGCAAAACATTCCTTTATAATTTTTTCTGAAAAATGTGCAATGGAACCAATAAAATGAACGGGGACCTCGTGCGCTTTTTCATAACAAAGAATTCGGCATTCTATAAAATTTGAAATGCCTTCTTTTATCAGCGCGTAAAAGTATGGGTTTATTTCTTTCTGTGTAAATATGAATTGGGCAAAAGACGCTAAATATGCGTTGGGATTTGGCTTTTTGTATAAATTCATTTTTATTTCGTCTGCCTCCAAATTGAATTTTTTCTCAAATTCCTCAGCAATTTCTATAGGCATTCTATGGTAATAATAATCGCGGATCAATCTTTTTCCGAAGTAATTTCCACTGGCCTCGTCCATCAAAATAAAGCCCAAAGCTGGAATTGGCGCGTGAATTTCGGTGCCGTCAAAATAACAACTATTACTGCCCGTACCCAAAATGCAAACAATTCCCGGTTTGGTGGTTGCGGCAAAAACCGCGGCTTCCATATCTTCGGAAACGTTGACTTTCGCTTTTATAAATAGTTCTTCCAAGACTTCCTTTAAAATACTTCGCGGCGTTGCGGTGCCGCAGCCTGCTCCATAAAAATCTAGAATTTCAACACTATTGAAAACACTTTTTAAATCTTCATTTGAAGCAATGCGAAGCAACAATTCCTCTTTTGGAACAACCGTGGGATTAAGACCTGAAGTAGCTGTTTTAAAGACAAGCTCACCAGAATTATCCAACAATACCCAATCACATTTTGTAGAACCGCCGTCGGTTATTAGGGTCATAATTTATAAAGTTGCAACGTGAGTGGCCAAATCTACCAATTTTGCGGAGTATCCGTATTCGTTATCGTACCAAGCCACTAACTTAAAGAAATTATCATTAAGCGCAATGCCAGCGTTGGCATCAAAAGTACAAATATGCGGGTCTGAAACGAAATCCTGCGAAACCACTTCGGCCTCGGTGTAATTTACGATTCCTTTATATTCCTTTTCTGAAGCTTTTTTGAATAGTACTTTTATTTCTTCATAGTTTGCGGGTTTTTCAGTGCGAACCGTTAAATCAACCACCGAAACATCTGTGGTTGGTACGCGAAAAGCCATTCCCGTCAGTTTGCCCTTCAACTCTGGAATTACTTTGGTTACCGCAACGGCAGCGCCGGTTGTGGTTGGAATAATATTGCTCAAAGCACTTCTTCCCAAACGGTAATTTTTCTTTGAAGGTTGGTCAACCGTGGATTGGGTAGCCGTCACGGAATGAACCGTGGTCATCAAAGCTTCAACAATTCCGTATTTATCATTGATAATCTTCGCCATTGGAGCCAAACAGTTTGTGGTGCAGGAAGCATTTGAAATTATTGTATCGGAAGGTTTAATTTCTTTGTGGTTAACACCCATTACGAACATAGGTGCCGTTTTTGAAGGAGCAGAAATAATTACTTTTTTAGCACCTGCTTTTAAATGTGCCGAAGCTGAATCAACTTCCTTGAAAATTCCCGTGCAATCAATTATAATTGTTGCGCCAACTTTGTCCCATTTTAAATTTTCAGGATTTTTTTCAGCAGTGACCCTTATTTTGTTTCCATCAACAATTAAATTTCCATCCTTCACTTCAACTTTACCGGGATATTTTCCGTGAACGGAATCATATTCCAATAAATATGCTAAGTGATCTACTTCCAGCAAATCATTTACCGCAACAATTTTTATATCCTTTCTTTGTGATGCTATTCTGAAAGCTATTCGCCCTATTCGGCCAAAGCCGTTAATTCCTATCTTCGTTTTCATTATTTTTTTTATTTTTTAAATTGAAATGATATCTGCAACGCGTATCAAATCTTCATCAATTTCATTACTGCCTTTTATTGCTTCGGAAAAAGGGACTAAAGTCACTTTATTGTGAACAATTCCAATCATAACATTTGTTTCGCCATTCAGCAATGCATCAATCGCCCCAACACCCAAGCGACTTGCAAGAACACGGTCATAACAACTGGGGGCGCCGCCTCTTTGAATGTGTCCGAGTACTGTAACCCGAACTTCGTATTCCTTTAAATTTTCTTCGATATATTTAGCGAGACCAAAAATATTCTTTCCTATTTGGTCACCCTCGGAAACTACGACAATACTTGAGGTTTTACCGGATTTTTTACTTCGGCTCAGTGACTCCAACAGGCGTTCGCGACCCATATTCTGTTCAGGAATTAAAATTTCCTCCGCTCCTGCGCCAATGCCTGCGTTTAAAGCAATATCTCCAGCATCGCGCCCCATTACTTCCACCAAAAAAAGACGGTTATGTGAATTTGCAGTATCGCGAATTTTATCTATTGCTTCAACAACAGTATTTAAAGCTGTGTCATAACCAATGGTATAATCAGTTCCATTTATGTCATTGTCTATTGTTCCTGGAAGGCCAACAATAGGAAAGTTAAACTCTTTTATAAATACCGAAGCTCCAGCAAATGTACCGTCGCCGCCAATAACTACCAAGGCATCAATGTTTTCGTTTTGAAGGTTGTTAAAAGCTTTTGTTCGGCCTTCAAAAGTCATAAAATCTTTTGAGCGGGCAGATTTAAGAAATGTACCACCACGGTTGATTATATTTTTTACGGAACGAGCGTTCAATTCCTTAAAATCAGCTTCAATCAAACCTTGGAGGCCACGATACACACCTACGCACTCCACATTATGATATGTGCATGCCCTAACAACAGCCCTTATGGCTGCGTTCATTCCTGGTGCATCTCCGCCACTGGTTAACACCCCTATTTTACTTGGTATTTTCATAAATGGAAAGTTACTATTATTGTTTACAATTCAAAATGATTTCGGTCAGAAAAAAAATACGTGTAAGTACGTATGGTGCAGACGGAATTACTGTCATATATTTGATATATAGAATTAGTGGATAATGCACAAAGAAATATTTTTTGTGGGGATAGAAAATATTCTTAGTGCACTTTAAAGTTTACTAAGTTAGGTTTGTTAAAGAATCCCGGCCAATGGTCGGGATTCTTGTTTTATAGATTCTTTACTTACTTTTTCAGAATGGTAAATTCTATCGAAGAATCATTATAAACTTTATGCGTTTGTTTTTTGAAATCTTCAGTTTTCGCTTCAAAAATATTCGGAACAAATGTTTGTGGGTTTAAATCTATCAAGGGAAACCAAGTGCTCTGAATTTGAATTTGGATTTTATGCCCTTTTTTGAAGGTGTGGTTTATGTCCTGAAGTTTTATGTTTACGGCAGTTTTTTCATTGGGGGTGAAAGGTTCCGGATTGCTGAAACTATTTCTGAAACGCCCACGCATCACTTCACTCCTAACCATCATAAAATAATTGCCCATTTTTAAATATTCCTGCGTCTCGGGATAATCTTCAGCATCGGGAGGGAAAACGTCAATAACTTTTACAATCCAATCTGCATCCGTGCCAGTTGTGGAAACATTCAGTTTCGCAAAAATTGGGCCTGCCATTAAAACATCTTCCGTAAGTACGGGAGTTTCAAAAACCAATACATCTGGACGGCGCGCGGCAAAACGCTGATCATCGGTCATATATTTACGCGGGGTGAAAACCATTTTAATATCTTCGGAATATGGCACCGGTTTTTTGGGATCGCTTATAAATTCTTCAAAAGTGGAACTTTTTTCAGCTTTTTCATTTAAACGTTGGTTACTTTGAAGAAAATAGGATTTCTTTTCAGCATTTTTTGGGGGCCATTGCGCATAGGATTTCCACTGGTTTGTACCGGTATCAAACATATATGCCTCGGGCAAATTGTTTTCTCCTTTCCCATTTTCCTTTAAAAATTTATTAAAAAAATTAGTTTCAATATCGCGCTGATAATCCCTCGAAATATTATCGCCAAAATATACATTTCCAATAGCTTGCCTTTCAATGGTGCGTGCCCAATCCCCATGGCTCCACGGTCCATAAACAATAGTGTTATAATTGGAACTATTCTTTTCTACAGCTTCATAACTGTTGAAGGGCCCGTAAAGATCTTCCGCGTCAAAAAGACCACCAACAAACATTACGGCGGGCTTTACATTTTTTAAATGCTGGATTATTCCACGGGATTTCCAAAATTCATCATAACTGGAATGTTTCTTTAATTGCTGCCAAAAAACATTGTCTTCTTTGTAATATTTATCAAGATTGCCCAGCGGGCCCGCATCCAAGAAAAACTGATATTGGTCTTTTGAGTTCAGCTCCGGAAAACTGTACCAAGGCTTGTCTGTAGGCTGCGTTTTTTCATAACCAAACAAAGCCGTTGCCCGCCAATAACTCAACAAATAAGCGCCATTATGGTGAAAATCATCAAAAAAGAAATCTGCAATACAGGCTTGTGGGGAAACTGCTTTTAGTGCAGGGTGCGAATCGATCAAGGAACAGCTTGCATAAAATCCTGGGTAACTGATGCCCCAAATGCCCACATTTCCATTATTGTTGGGGATATTTTTCACCAACCAATTAATACTATCAAAAGTATCACTGGACTCATCAATTTGTTTTCCTTTTTTATTTGGAATGTATGCGCGCATATTGTCATAAACCCCTTCGCTCATCCAACGGCCGCGAACATCTTGGTACACTATAATGTTTCCCTCTTTCATTAAAAATTCGTTCGGCGAAATTTTTGAACGAAATTCCGACTCTCCATAAGGCGCACAACTATAAGGAGTTCTCTGAAAAAGAATTGGATATTTTTTTGAAGAGTCTTTCGGCGAATAAATTACGGTGAAAAGCTTCACCCCATCACGCATGGTGATTGTTGTTTCAGTTTTGTTATAATTTTCTTTTACATAATTTTCATCCTGCGCGAAAGCGACAAAACCGACAAAGAATAAAAGGCAAAGTATTTTTAATGATTTCATAGTTTTCTATTCTTTCAAATACGTTATTTTAAATATTTTCCTTGTGTTTTCAGTAACTTTGAAACGTTCATCCATTCGATGACCAATAACCCACACTATTTTTTCCCCGCTTAAAAGCAACCAGATTTTTTCCTTTTCGTTTAAGGAGATTTTTTCATCTTTAAAGAATTTGCTCAGTTTCTTTTTTCCTTTCATCCCAAAAGGTTGAAATGTATCACCATCCCTCCACTTTCTAAGTTTTAAGGGAAAATTTAATTTTTCGGACGCAACGTAAATCAAATTCTTCTCTGTTTCTCCAATATATTTTGAAGGTTCCATTTTTAAAGTGATTGGCGCGGTAATTCCCTCTTCGAAAATCAAAATTTCTTTATCATCTTTTTCGAAATAAATTTCAGTCAGCACCAATTCATCGCGATTTTTCAAAAGTCGGTGCGTTTTTGAAAAAACCTGTTTGCCAGTCTGCGCTTCCAATAAATTTGAAACATCTTCCCATTCCGAAAAGCCAAAGCCATTCAAAAGTTCATAAAGCAAAGCTTCCGTGTGCGGTAATTCCTTGATTTTTTTGATATTGATTTTATAGGAATCCATCCCTTCGGAAACCACAAGTTTGTAAACCAACGCCATATAATCTTCTAAAAGATTTTGCGAAGCTTGCAGGTTTTGTTGGGTTTTCTGAAATTTTTTTAAAAGAGATTTACTTGTTTCCTTAAATTTTGGCAAAACTTCCAAACGCAACTTATTCCGAAGATAATCCGTTTTTTCATTGCTGCTGTCTTCGCGCCATTTTAAATTGTTTTGCTCAGCATATTTCAAGATTTCTTCCCGAGAAAAATTTAAAAGTGGTCGTATAATTTTGTTATTTTCTTTCGGAATCCCCGTAAATCCGTTTAAACCCGCTCCTCGGGAAAGGTTGATGAAAAATGTTTCCAAATCGTCGTCCAAATGATGGGCGGTCAATAAATAATCGTATTTAAAATCTTTTAATATTTCTGCAAACCAATTGTAGCGAAGGTCGCGCGCTGCCATTTGGGTGGAATTTTTATGCTCTTTGGCAAATTTTTTAGTGTCAAAAGTTTCAGCAAAAACTGGTATTTCCAAGGTATTTGCCAAACCAATCACGAACATTTCATCGCCATCGCTTTCTTTGCCACGAAGCGAAAAATTGCAATGCGCCAAAGCGATTTCATAATTGAGATTTTTCATCAGGTGTGTGAGAACCACGCTGTCCAAACCACCGCTGCAGGCAATGAGCAATTTTTTTCCTTTCAAAAAAGAAAAATGGGTTTCAATATTTTTTTTGAATTGGGTAAGCAATCTCTTTATTTAGAAAAAATTTATGATTATTCCAGCAATAACGGCAATTCCGAAGCTTAGCATGGTACCGATCAGCACGTATTCCGTTTTTAAGGTTTCGTTGTTTCCGTAACGTAAAATAGACTTTGCGGCAATCAAAAAACCGACCGCCGAATATTGCGAAACTATGATGAAAGTGAGCGTTAAAATTCGTTCCAAAACGCCAATTACCTTTCCTGCATTTGGCATTTCATTATCGCTGCTTACTTGTATTTCCGTGGATTTAAAAACTTCCCGAATAAATATATTGGCTGGTTTTAGGCACACCAAATATCCAGTGATTATTAAAAGATATTTAAAGTTTATTGAAACATCAATTGATGGATTGATGCCCTGCCATTTATCAAACAAAACAACAACCACTACCAAAATAATTAAATGAATTGCTTGATCAATAAAAAAAGCATATCGCCCAAAATACTTACTATTATTGAGATGGTGTTTAAAGCCATCCATCAAAAAATGGGTTATCGCAATTATAGCCGCAGCAAAAACGAAACTAATCTGTATTGAAAACAACCAGGCCAAAACAAAACATACCAACGCATGCCAATATAAAAAGGAGCTTTTAAAACCAATTGTATTTTTTTGTTTTGCGAGTCTATCGGTCTGAAAAAAATAATCCAAACACAGATGCGCGATGAATTGCAGCAGTATTAATTCTTTTAGTCCCATAGTTTCTATTTTGAAATTACCAGTTTGAAATAGTTAACCGCTTCTTCAATAGCGTTCCAACCAACACTGGTGGAATGCTGATTTACTGCAGATTGCCCGATACCTAAGCGTTTAGCTATTTCATCTTCTGGATTGTTCATTAACTTTAAATATAAAACTTCGCATTGGCGCGAGGTTGCTTTACTCAATAAAACATCCAACAATGCGAGCAAAGGTTTTAAATTTTCATTTAAATCTTCGCTTTTTGAAGCGAAAAACATAGTATTTTTTATAACGATCCGTTCTTTATTATATGTGGTTTCCCCACTAATTTCCCTGCCTGAAAAGTAAATTGCCTCTCCGTCTATAATCCCTTCCTCAGGCTTGTAGCGACTCAATTCGCCATAGCCAATTGCTAATCTTATTCCGTGGGTCTTGAATTGTTTTACTCTATTGTCCTCACTTTTATATTTTTTTATTTCCACGGGAATTGCTTTCACAAAACTTTTAATTGCCAGCGCTACCTGAAGTCCTTCTTTTGGATTAGGGACCACACATTCCAGATAATCACCTTTTATAATACGGCCAAATACATTAAATTCCTGCTTTAAATCGGTTAACAGGATTTTTAAATTTTCCTCAACAAATTTTTTGTCTTCACTATTTAAACTTGTTGATGAAACAATGTCACCGGATATTACTGAATACTTCATTTCATTGAAATTTTATTCAAATATAAAAATTTATTAGCTTTTAAACTAATAAAGTATGTTTATAAGCTTAAACACTAATAAATGGATAATATAAGTTTAAAGACTAATAAAATATATTTATAAGTTTCTGAACTCATAAAGTATCGTTCAATACTTCGCGCATTGCTTTTGCCTTCAACAAACATTCTTCGTATTCATTTTCGGGAAGGGAGTTTATGGTTATGGCACTTCCCACAGAAAAACTCACATATTTTCTGGAAGCATTATACAGAATACTTCTAATAACAACATTAAAATCAAAATCGCCGATAGGGGAAAAATAGCCAATGGCACCACTGTAAAGACCGCGTTTGGCATCTTCAATTTCTTCAATAATCTTCATTGCCGAAATTTTTGGCGCTCCAGTCATACTGCCCATTGGATAAGTATTTTTTAAAACCTCAACGCTGGAAATGTCTTGAGAAACAGTACAGGAAACAGTAGAAATCATTTGATGCACCTGTTCAAAAGTATAGATTTCACAAAGTTCTTCAACTGAAATACTGCCTTTTTCCGCTATACGCGAAAGGTCGTTGCGGACCAAATCTGTAATCATAATATTTTCACTGCGCTCTTTTGGGTCGTTTTTCAATTGCTGGGCTATTTGTAAATCAGCCGCCATATCTGCTACGCGTTTGGCAGTTCCTTTGATTGGCTGGGAAATTAGCGTGTTTCCAGTTTTTTTTAAATACCGTTCCGGCGAAGCGGAAAGTGCAAAAAATTCATGCAACTTTAAAAATACCGAAAAAGGCGGTCTGGAAATTTCATTAAGATGAAGAAATGTGGCCAAAGGATCAATTTGTGAGGCTTCAGAATAAAATTCCTGACAAATGTTTGCTTCATAAATATCGCCGCGCTTTATGTGCTCAAGCGTTTTGTTCACTTTTTTGAGGTAGTTGTCCTTTGAAGTGCGAACACGGATGTTTATGGCATTGGAAACCTCCGTTTGGTCGTGCCGGTATATTGTTTCAGAGATTAATTTCCAATCTGTTTCAATTTCATCAGCAACCATATTCAAATAATGCAGCTCCACACTATTTTCAGAAAAAAGAAAAAGTTTTTTTGGTTGAAAAAAATATAAATCAGGAAAACCCAAGCCATCAAAATTGTTGGACTGTAGTTTTTCCAGATCGTTTTTAAGATCATAGGAAAGATAGCCGAACAACCAATCTGCAGTAATGGTTTGATATTCCTTCAAGTTTTCAAAAGCATTTTGGGTGTCGGTTTTTAAAGCCGTAAATGCATCTACAGCAAGAATTGCTTGATAGGATTCGTGCTTTTGGGAATAACGGTTACTGTCCAACCAAACAACCTCTTCAAACTGCTGTGCCCAATGGAGGAAACGTTTTTTTGCATCTTCAGATAAAGAAAAAGGATATCTCTTTACAGTGCGCATTATTGCTCAATTTGATGGACAAAGTTTTGGATTACGTCCGTAAACCCAAGCAGTAAAACTTCGTTGGAAATTGAATTGGTTTCTTCGGAAAAGTTTTCAGAATATGAAGGAAAGCTGAAGCTTTCAACAATAGTAGCGCCAAATCTGGGCAATACATTTTTTGTAGCTTCCAAAGAGGAAGCTGCGCCAAGTTTTCCTCTGGAAGTGCTCATCAACAATATTTTTTTTCCTTCCAAAAAATTTCTATCCAATCGCGATAGCCAGTCTATTGTATTTTTGAAAAAGGCAGAAACCATTCTATTGTGTTCATTAACAGAAATAACCAATGCATCGGCTTCTTTTATTTTGTTGTTGAGCATTTTAAGATTTACGGAATATCCTTTTTCACGTTCAATATCTTCGCTAAACATAGGTAATTCATAATCCGTTAGTTTAATAATTTCAACATTATGGCCAACAATTTGCGACGCTGCGAAAGTTACAAGTTTATGATTGATGGATTTGCTGCTGTTACTGCCTGCAAAGAATAGAATTTTTTTCATCTGCCAAAGTTATTGAAAAGCAAGTTGTAAAAAAACCCGCGCCAAACAATTTGGCGCGGGTTCTATAAAATTTAAAATTTGAAAAACTATTGTTTAACGATACGTTTTACAATACTTGTGTTTTCAGCATTTATTTTAATAAAATACATTCCTGTTGCAAGGCTTTCCAATGAGAAATTGGTTTCAACCCCAGCTTCAGATAAATCTATTGTTTTAATGGTTCTACCGTTTACATCAGTAATAACAGCATTTTCTAATTGCGCTGTTGTTTTGTTCATCAACGTAATTAAACCAGTTGTTGGGTTTGGATATAACGAGATATTGTTATAGAATTCGCTATCCTCAAGTCCTAAAACTTCTTCTACAGTAACAGTAAATGTACAAGTATCTGCATTTCCGGCAGCATCTGTGGCAGTCATTGTCATTGTTGTAACACCCGCACCTACCATAGTTCCAGCCGCTGGATCTTGTGTTATTACAGGGTCTGGATTACAGTTATCAGTTGCAGATGCATCGCCAGTATAATCTGGTAATGTAAATTGATCCCCAACATTTACTTGAACAGTTACATTAGCTGGGCAAGTAATTTCAGGATTTACTGTTTCAGCGATAACCTCTGTAAGTGTGCGTTCTCCCGCACAACCCGCAGCTCCTAAGTTAATGTCACTGTTTGGTGTTCCGAAATCTGCAGTTTCGCAAGTTCCAGTCCAGTCTGCAGCCGCATTTGTATCTCCTACTCTTCTGAAAGAACCGGATGCGCATTCACCGGTTAGTGAAGCTCCAATTCCTGACCAATCAAGATCAGCAGCCGTAATATTGAAACCACTAACTGTAACATTGAAGCCAGCTATATCACCAGCGCTAAAATTCCAGAATACTGAATCTACCACGTTTCCACTTGGGTCGATAATTAAAATCCATCCAGAGCCTGTATTGTCCCAGAATAGGTTGTTACCCCAATATCCTGCGCCTCCATCATCATTATAATCAACAACAGAGTTTGCGGCCATATTACCTAACGTTTTTACAATAGGGTTTACGGTATTTATATTGTTATATGGAGTATCGCTAACAGCAACTTTATAACCTGAATAATCGGTAGCTACACCCACATTTTGGATTTCGAATCTATCTGGAGTTTCCAAATTGATTTCTGAAACAACCAATTGTGACAAAGGTCCAGGAGCACTTTCTTGTGCATATAAATTTATTGTTCCCGTTGGGGTAAAGGTATATGAAGTGCCTTCAAAAAGGAAGTTTCCTCCTGTTGGGGCATCAAACCATCTAATAACATTTGAAGGGTCGTTAAGTGTAGCCGTAACAGTAACTTCATCACCAACACAGAAATCACTTACACCCGTAGTTGTAGGTCCTGCTGGAACCGCAAGTACTTCAATAGTATCAGTAGCAGATGATGCCACTGCACAATCACTAGCTTGAATATCATACGTTATAGTATGAACACCTATTCCCGCTGCGGCTGGATCAAATGTAAATGTTGAACCGTTTCCGTTATCGGTAACGCCTGGACCGCTGTAAGTTCCTCCACTTGGCGCTCCACCTCCTAAATCTGTAAGTATTTCTGAAGAAGCACATACTTCCTCAAGAACTGATAAAGTAGCCGTTTGAGAAGGAGTGTCAAAAGCTTGTGTTCCATCACTTCTACTTCCTGAAGAACCTTGGCTAGCGCTGAAACCTAAACCTCTTTTTGCAAATGCATCCCAAAGTAGGCACTGGTTTGCACCACCATAAATAGCTTGATCTGCAGCCATGATTGCATCACGACCATCAACAAAACCAGGGCTACAAGGCTGCAATTTCATACCTTCAGTAACAATAGCCAATGCCATAATGTTACCAGCATCTTGGTTTACATCTCCTGTGAAGTTATAAATATCTGCATCAAAACCGTGCTCATCAATTAAAGCCCAAGTTACTTCCCAAAGCATTTCTGCCCAAACCGAACCAACTCCGTGAGGCACAGCTGCAGTTTTGATAAAGTCATAAGTTTGTGGATTAACCCCCATATCTGTACTATACGGATAATCACGGATTCCTCCACCTCCTTGGCCTTGACCAAAAAGATAGGTTCCCACCGCGCGAGCATCTGTTCCTGTATCACCAGGCTCAATAGTCAATAATACCCCGAAAAAGTCACTCCATCCTTCTCCCATTTGTTCTTGGTTCTGCAAACAGCTTGATGCGCCAGGACCACCTGTTAAACGGTTTGAAATACCATGACCATATTCATGTAGAATTACCAAGTTGTCAAAATCTCCATCTTTATCGCCACAAATATACATCTGCATAGTTGGGTTGCTACCGTCTGGAGGTGTTCCGAAGTTAGCATTACAAGTTCCTGAACCGTCTTGCGCTTCTGCATTTACAGAATCACTTCCGGCACCGCCGTTTCCATAATTGTTTTCTTGAAAATTACCTCCTGCTTCATCAAACCCGTATTGATACATAATATCATGGAAGATATTATTCATATAAAAAAGGTTTGTAATTGCAGCATCTTCATATTGGTTTGCATTGGTATATATTTGGCTGAAAGGATACCCTATAAAATCCAAGTCTGAACCAGCATCTGGTTGGTAGCCAGAATTGTTTCCATCTTCATATGCATTTGCATTATTTCCGCGAGTGGTTGTAAACTCAGCACCAGCAACACCATTGGTATCGTGCCATCCAAATGGGGAAGCAGTAGCATCAGCAGGCTGAACTTCTACAGTGCGAGCACCATAATAAGGACTTTCAAGAGGCAATGCTATTACTTCATAACATTCAACACAACCTGCTTCTGCAGCGCCTTTAAGTTCAGCATAGTTTGGAATATCATAAAGGTTTGTATTGAAATTCATTTCTTTCACATCATTGCTGTGATCGTGATGCATAGCACAACTTACCATCCAGTTTGCTCTGTTTACAATAGTACCTGTATTGGCGTCAATTCGTAAACTCCACCAATCTTGTTGGCTTTTTTCCTGAATAGAAATATCCCACGTTAAAACCAGTTCGTTGGTTTCGGTGAGGGCATACATCAGTTTTGCCGGAATTGGGCTTAAAGAAATTCCTCCATCGCTAAGCAATGTTTCTCTGTCAATTCCATGAGAGCCTTCTAAAATTGTAAGTGGTTGCGAAATAGAATAATTTAGTTGTGCAGCAGCTGCTTGAACTGCTTGTGTAGCAGTAAGTGCTGGAGAATTGGAACCAACCAATTTTTGAGTAGTATTTTTAATGAACCTACTGTCCTTTGAAATTACCTGTCCATTTGACAAAAGGTGGATACTGGATTCAGTACCGTAAATTTCAATTCCATTAAATAGCTGTCTGTAATAAACGTGCTGAACGCCGCTAGTACTACTAACAGTTTCACTCGTTACTTGCCACTGAACATCTTGCGGCAATAATTCATTCTGCTCAACAAAATGATTCAATTGTTGGTCGATTGCTCCTGAAAAGTTCTGTGCAACCATAGTGCCTGAAAAAGCGCACATAACTGCCAGGAATAAACTCCGGGTAACTTTTTTCATCTCTTTGATTTGTTTAGATTAATATTAGTCTTAAGCGGGTTAAGTTTTGTAAAGCTATTAAAAAATATAATTTTCACAACATTTTCTTAAAATTGACTCTAAATTTAACATTGCTCCAATAAAAATATATAGTGTTTTATGTGAATTCTAAAATCTCTCCAAAAACTTAATTAATAATTTCATTACATTTACTTTCAAAAAAAAGTTCTATGGAACAACCCAATGATCTCATTTTAGAGATGCAAAACGGAAATGAAAAAGCATTTTCCCGTTTATATACAATGTATAGCGAGGCTATATATGGTATTATTTACAGCATCGTTTTGGACGAAAACACCGCCGAAGAGGTATTACAGGACGTTTTTATAAAAGTTTGGAACAATGCTGCTTCCTATTCCGTCAATAAAGGCCGCTTTTTCACGTGGTTGTTAAACATTGCCAGGAATACGGCTATTGATGAAACCCGTTCAAAAGCATTTAAAAACTCCAGAAAAAACCTAAGTACCACAAACTTCGTAGATATATTATCATCCTCAGATAGTTTAAATAAAAAAACCAATGCAATAGGTTTAAAAAAGTTTGTAGATGCCCTTAAACCGGCCTGTATCAAAATAATTGATCTGCTTTATTTTAAAGGATTTACGCAAGCTGAAGCATCAAAAACATTGGACATACCATTAGGAACAATTAAAACAAGAAACCGAACCTGTATAAATGATTTACGGGTGATGGTCTTAGGATAAAAAATTATGAACCCCGAAGAAATCATAGCATCAGGAAATTTAGAGATGTACGTTTGTGGCGCATTGCCACCAGAGGAAGCACTTGAAATAGAAGAGGCAATCGCTGCCTACCCTGAAGTGAAGCGTGAAATAGAACTTATTGAAGAGTCATTGCTGCACTTGGCGGAAACCGTGGCTCCTCCAGTACAGGTAATGACTTGGACAAATATTTTAAATTCAATCCGAAATATTAAACCCACAGAAGATACCAAAGTAAGAACATTAAACTGGCCTGCAATTACTGGCTGGGCAGCGGCAATACTGTTTATGGGCGGAATTATGTGGATGCTGAAACAAACAAATGAGCTGAATAACTCACTTCAAGTTACTACTACAGAAAATACGGTTTTAAAGGGTGAAAAAGAAAGTGTTGAAAACCAACTAGCTGAAAACAACGAAGTGCTTGAAGTTTTAAGATCAAAAGAGTATCAAGCTTATACCCTTCCGGGAAATCAAGCTGTGGCGCCTGAAGCTTTTGCAAAAGTATATTTGAACAAAACACAAAATATAGCCTATATAGATATAAAAGGTTTACCAGCTCCGCCCCGCGGAAAAGTTTATCAAGTTTGGTCGCTTAAAATGGAACCACTTACGCCAACTAGTGTCGGTTTAATTTCTTCTGAAAATGAAACCAGTGAAGGAATTTACAAGTTCGTAAATTTCCCAGACCCGGAAGCCTTCGGAATAACGTTAGAGCCTGAAGGCGGAAGCGAAACTCCTACGCTATCACAACTATATACTTTAGGAATGATTACAATTTAAAAAGCAAAGTTTTAAATTAAAAACCTGTAC
>NZ_LXIE01000008.1 GCF_001641085.1 Aequorivita soesokkakensis
CATTGAACATTGAACATTTTCTATTGTCCTTCTTCTTTCTTCTTTCTTCTTTCTTCCCTCAACTGATTCCTAATCACAATTTTTGAAATATAAATACTCACTTCATAAAGAATAAGAATCGGTATGGCAACGATGATCTGACTAACAATATCCGGTGGCGTGATTACTGCCGAAAGTATTAAAACAATAATCAAAGCGAATTTTCTGTATTTCCGAAGTATTTCTGGTGTAACCAAACCAATCTTTGTTAGTATATACATCAATATTGGTAATTCAAAAACGATTCCACAGGCCAATACCGATGTGCGCACCAAGGAAATATAACTGTCCAAATCGAACTGGTTTATAACTTCTTCGCTTACTTGATAATTCCCCAAAAAGTTGATGGATAAAGGGGTTATAAGGTAATACCCAAAAAGAACCCCTAAAAAGAAAAGTACGGAGGCAATCAAAATAAAACCGCGACTAGACTTGCGCTCCTTTTCTCTTAAACCTGGGCTAATAAATCGCCAAAATTCATAAAGAATGTACGGAAAGGCAACAATAATTCCGGCATAGATAGACGTCCACATATGTGCGGAAAACTGTCCAGCCATTGTTCTACTTTGAATTTTAAACGGCATTTCCTGAAAACAAAAGGTATCCATTCCCAAATAGCGTGAGATTTCACAAAACATTGCATATGTAGGAAATTCTGGTTTTGTGGGCCCAAAAATAAGAACATCAAAAATAAAATGTTTGAAAATAAATGCCAAACCAGCTAAAACTACCACAGCAATAGTAGAGCGGATGAGAT
This sequence comes from Aequorivita soesokkakensis, assembly GCF_001641085.1. Lineage (GTDB taxonomy): Bacteria > Bacteroidota > Bacteroidia > Flavobacteriales > Flavobacteriaceae > Aequorivita > Aequorivita soesokkakensis. The sequence continues at coordinate 797 of NZ_LXIE01000008.1, forward strand.
GCCACCGCAGTTCTTCCAAATGGTCCAAAAAGGACATTTCTTTTTCGGGGGAAGCTGTTTTCTTCATTAAATAATTCCCTCTTTGGTAAGATTGTGAATATGCACAACGCCACTGTATTTGCCTTTATCTTCGGCAAGAATCTGTGTTATGCCATAATTGTCCATCATTTCCATGGCTTCAACTGCCATGGCATTGTTGGCTATTTTTTTTGGATTTTTGGTCATAATATCCTTTGCGGTCAACCCTGCAAAACTATCTGTTCTCGTTAACATACGCCTTAAATCACCATCGGTAATTATCCCTACAATTTCATCGTTTTCAACAACAGCAGTAACTCCGAGCATTTTTTCGGAAATTTCCACAATCACTTTTTTAACATCAGTATCCGGGCTTACTTGTGGTTTTTCATTCAACGAAGTAAGGTTGCTTACCCGCAAATATAATTTTTTCCCCAGAGAACCTCCTGGGTGAAATTTAGCAAAATCCTTGCTGGAAAATCCGCGTAGATCCAGAAGACACATTGCCAAAGCATCGCCAATAACCAATTGTGCGGTAGTACTAGTAGTTGGTGCAAGATTATTGGGGCAAGCTTCTTTTTCAACATAAGCATTCAAAACAAAGTCTGCCTGTTGCCCTAAAAAGGAATCCCGGTTTCCGGTAATGGCTATTAATTTATTGTCAATAGCTTTAATTAGTGGTACAAGCACTTTTATTTCGGGCGTATTTCCACTTTTTGAAATACAGATAACCGTATCGTTTTCCTGAATGGTCCCCAAATCTCCATGAATGGCGTCTGCAGCGTGCATAAAGATTGCAGGCGTGCCGGTAGAGTTTAAAGTGGCCACAATTTTAGTAGCGATATTTGCACTTTTGCCTATTCCGGTAACAATTACCCTTCCCTTGGAATGATAAATAAAATCAACAGCTCCCGCAAATTCATCGTCCACAAGATGGGCGAGGTTTGCAATGGCTTTACTTTCAGTTTCTATGGTGTTTTTCGCTACGGAAATAATTCTGTCTTGCTTGTTCAAAATTTTAATGCTTTTGAATGTTTGTAACTGTTTCAGAAATTAGTATATTTAGAATAGAATTTAACACAATTCAGTAATCTTAATATAGATACCTTTCTTTTTAAGATGCAGTCAACTTAATACGGTTGCAAAATTACAATTGTTAATCTGTAAAACAATGTATTGTTGGCTAAAACTGAATTATCCCTAAAAACCCAAGCAGCGTGGCAGAGATTGACATTTACGCAGCCCTAAAAAAATATTTTGGATTTACCCGCTTTAAAGGCCTACAGGAGGAAGTGGTAAAAAGTATCCTAAACGGTAACAATACCTTTGTTGTTATGCCTACGGGCGGCGGAAAATCTCTTTGTTACCAACTTCCGGCGCTTATGCAGGAAGGTACGGCAATAGTGGTTTCGCCACTTATTGCGTTGATGAAAAACCAAGTGGACGCCCTGCGTTCGCTTTCTTCGGAAGAAGGAATTGCGCATGTACTGAATTCTTCCCTCAACAAAACTGAAGTAAAAAAAGTGAAGAGCGACATCGCCAATGGAGTGACAAAATTGCTCTACGTTGCTCCCGAATCGCTCACCAAGGAAGAGTATGTAGATTTTCTGCAAACCCAAAAAATTTCCTTTATGGCTATTGACGAAGCGCACTGTATCAGTGAGTGGGGGCACGATTTTAGGCCAGAATACCGAAATCTTAAAAGTATTATCCAACGCATAGGTACCGATATCCCTATAATCGGCCTTACCGCTACTGCAACTCCAAAGGTGCAGGAAGATATTCTGAAAAACCTCAATATGCAGGATGCAAATACCTTTAAAGCATCCTTCAACCGCCCAAATCTCTATTATGAAATAAGACCGAAAACCAAAAATGTTGATTCGGATATAATTCGTTTTGTAAAACAGAATGAGGGCAAAAGCGGAATTATTTATTGCTTAAGCCGAAAAAGGGTAGAAGAGCTCGCACAAGCTTTGCAGGTAAACGGAATAAAAGCAGTGCCCTATCACGCCGGTCTCGACGGCAAAACCCGCGTAAAGCACCAAGACATGTTCTTGATGGAAGATGTGGATGTTGTTGTTGCAACCATAGCTTTCGGAATGGGAATTGACAAACCGGACGTTCGTTTTGTAATCCATAACGATATTCCTAAAAGCATTGAAAGCTATTACCAAGAAACCGGACGGGCTGGCCGCGACGGTGGCGAAGGTCATTGCCTAGCTTTTTACAGTTATAAGGATATAGAAAAACTTGAAAAATTTATGAGCGGTAAGCCCGTTGCCGAACAGGAAATTGGCCACGCACTATTACAGGAAGTTGTTGGTTTTGCAGAAACTTCCATGTCCCGAAGAAAATTCATCCTTCATTATTTTGGGGAAGAATTTGATAATGAAACTGGTGATGGCGGGATGATGGACGATAATATGCGCCATCCCAAAAAGAAACATGAAGCCAAAGAAGATGCAAAACATCTTTTGGAAATTGTTTCCAAAACCAATGAACAGTATAAAAGCAAAGAAATAGTAAATGTACTGATAGGGAAAGTAAATGCCTTAATAAAGTCCCATAGAACCGATGTACAGGAATTTTTTGGCTCTGGTTCAGATCACGATGGAGCCTACTGGATGGCATTGCTTCGCCAGCTTTTGGTTGCAGGCTATTTGAAGAAAGATATTGAAACCTATGGCGTAATTCATTTAACTGATGCTGGAAAGAAATTTATTAAATCGCCAGTTTCTTTTATGATGACTGAAGATCATTCCTTTAAAGATGCCAATGATGATGTGATTGTAGGCGCCAATAAAGGGGGTGATGTAGCTGATGAAAATCTTTTCAAACTTTTAAAAGCGGAACTTAAAAAAGTGGCGCACGATTTGGACCTTCCGCCATTTGTAATTTTCCAGGAACCTTCCTTGGAAGATATGGCGCTTAAATATCCAGTAACTATGGAGGAACTTTCCAACGTTCACGGGGTAGGAGAAGGGAAAGCGAAAAAATACGGCAAATCTTTTTTAAAGCTTATACAGGATTATGTTGAAGAAAACGACATAATTAGGCCGGAGGATTTTGTAGTTAAATCTACAGGAAGTAATAGTTCCCTAAAATTATATATCATCCAAAACGTAGACAGAAAACTTGCTTTGCCCGATATTGCCAGTGCAAAAGGACTAGAAATGCCTGAGTTTATAAAGGAAATGGAGGCCATAGTTTACAGTGGCACCAAGTTGAACATAGATTATTGGGTAGATGAAGTATTGGACGAAGACCAACAGGAAGAAATCCACGAATATTTTTTAGAAGCCAAATCTGATAAAATAGAGGAAGCGATGGAGGAATTTGATGGAGATTATGATGAAGAGGAATTGCGGTTATACAGAATAAAATTCATCAGCGAAGTTGGGAATTGACCGTAGAAACCCACGGCCGTGCGTCTCTACGATTTTTGTTCTTTATTGAAATACACTAAATAATAATACATCTGCTTTTCCTCGTCCCAGCCTTTTTCTACAAATTTTTCGGCACTTTCGGGATTGATGAAATCTAGCTTTATTTGAATATTTGTATCCAGATTTATTACATTTTTTATTTTCTTTCGTGCTGCTGTTACAGCAGTATTTGCGATTGGAAATGTGGTTAAATCCTCAATGCTGTATTTTGGTGCTTTTTCACTTTTGTAATGACGAAACTCTGGCAATAAATCTGGATTGTCAATCACTTCATTCATAAAGGCAGTTTCCTCAAAATTGTCGTTTTTCGCGAAATGGTTTACCGCACGGTTCATAAACATCACCTCCTGCTTTTTGTCTTCAGCTGGTAAAACCACATCCTTCGCAAAATCCTGACAAAATTTTAGATACTTTTTTGTGTAGAAATTATCATCAGCAAGTGCTTCAACTCCTAAAAAACTTTCCAACCAATAACGCGCATCATAACGATTGCTATCAACAGAAAGAATTTTATATCCCTGTTCTTTTCCTGAATTGAAAATAATACAGCCTTTGTCCAATTTGTTCAAGCTAACTCCGTGTTGCAACATTGCTTCCAATTGGTTTCCTTCCTCTGCAAACTGAAGAAAATCCTGTTTCAACTCACTCTTAAAAATACCGATGGCGTCCATTTTTACGTTATCCAACTGCACGTTTTCAAGATAGGCAACATAAACTTCGCCGCTTTTTATATGTGGGTGTTCAGATTGATTATAAAGATAAGATGCTATTTTTCTACTCTCTTCATGAATTTCTTGCGGATTGTCAAAAATCTTCGAAGCACTATTAAAAAGTTCGTGAAACTCCAAATCAGCTTCGTGCGAAAATTGAAAATAATTCTCTTCCTTATCACGGAATGGTTTCAGAAAAAACTCTTTCAATAACGGAGTTATTTCATCGTCCATTTTATAAGGTTCCTCAGAAAGAAAAATAGCTTCGTTTCTGCTTTTGTTACCCACTCTGTGAATGGAAAGGGATGCAATGTGGGTATTGAAAAGGTTAATCATATTTGAAATGGGAAGTTAGAAATTAGAAATACGAAATTAGAAATGTGAAATATTTTTTTTTACTGACTACTGACTACTGACTACTGACAACTGAATCAATTCCAGTTTTCATCAAAATCGAGGTTGTCATAATCTTCCGGATCAAGGTCGAATTCTTCATCGAAATCATCTTCTTCAATTTCTTCGGCTATGAATTCCTTTTCGGGAGCTTCCTCGGGAATTTGTCCGTGTGAGTACATTAAGTTTGGATAGATTGTTCCAGTTTCGGCTTCAGCAATATCGGCAAGTTCCACCATAAATGTCCACATATTCAAGAAATCGTAAACGTAAAGTAGTCTGGTGTTTTCTTCATCAACCACATTTTCCAACATAGTTTCGCCCATAATGCGGATGCTTCCGGGCTCGTCACTCACGTCAAATAGTGGTATTTCCTCGTCTTCTTCCCAAAGCTCGTTGCTGGTATAAAAAGAAGCCATTTCCTGCCCATCAAACCCGAAGGCCTGCGTAATGGCATTGTGAAAATCTTCCAAAGTGTTCGAAGCTTCTATTTCGATGTCGCGGAAAACGTCTTCGTGTGTATCGAGGATTATTCTGAAACGGTAAATCATTTTAAAAAAAATTAGGGTGCAAAGTTATTAAAAAGTAGGCAGTATTCAGGTGCAGTTTACATTTTTGATTGTGCATTATTTTGAAAAACGATGCAAAACAAAAGTCATTGCTGCAAGCAGGAAAAATGCAGTTACTTGATGCAGAACTCCTAAAACTACGGGTACTTGCAGGATAAGCGTGAAAATGCCCAAAATAAATTGCACTAAAACCAAAACCAACAATACATTTATCCCGTTTTTCTGCGGAAGGGTAAGCTGTAATTTTCGTGTTTTGTACCAAATGAAAAAGATCATTCCCACCACAACATAAGCCATATATCTATGTACGAATTGTACGCCGCTTTTGCCTTCCACAAAATTTTTCCAAACAGGAACTTGTTCTGTATAAACGGTTTCGTGAATTAATTTTCCTTCATTCATCAACGGCCAGTGGTTGTGAATCCAGCCAGCATCCAGCCCTGCCACGAATGCCCCCCAAATAATTTGGATAAGCAAAATTGCCAATCCAAAACGGATTATATTTCGAATGTGTTTGTTAATTTCCTTTTTAACCGGATACCAAAGATCCATCGCCACCCAAAAGGTGTATGCAAAAGTTATAAAAGCGGTTGTTAAATGCATCGCAAGCCGATAATGGCTTACGTCCGGACGGTCCACCAAGCCGCTTTTCACCATATACCAGCCCAGAAATCCTTGAAATGCGCCCAAGCACATTAAAATTATTGCTTTTTTAATTGTAGGTTTTGTAAGTTGTTTTTTAAGAAGAAAGTAGAAAAATGGAATAATGAAAACCACGCCCAAAAGTCTGCCCAACAGGCGGTGCAACCATTCCCAGAAATAAATATCCTTAAAATCCTGCAAGCTGAAGTGATTGTTGAGCTTTTGATACTCAGGAAATTGTTTGTAATGATTAAACTCTGCAATCCATTGTGTTTCATTCATTGGCGGCAAAGTGCCAGAAATAAGTTTGTAGCTTGAAATGGAAAGCCCAGAATGTGTAAGTCGCGTAATTCCGCCAATTACTACCATTATGAAAATCAGGAAACATCCTGCGAAGAGCCAGTAGATTACTTTTTTGTTGTCTTTCACTTTGGATGAATTTTAATTGAACAGATTATTATATTGTTCTATGTGATGAGGGAATTCTTTATTTAATAAGGTGGAGGGAATACCAGAAATCGTTATTTCATATTCTTGGGTATCCATTCCTGATATTTGATTACCATTTCCCATAATTTCAATTCCATTTTCACTAGTAACTTTTAATTGAGCAATTGACATCGTAGAGATCATTTTATCCTTTGGGAAATCATATACGAGTTCAATTTTATTTTCTAAACAAAATTTTTTAAAAAAATCATATCCGAACTTATCGTCAATCCAAGTAATTTTACCAAATACAACACCCATTGGTACGTCAGCTTTTTCTAGTCTAGAAGTCCCGATGAAAATCTCTTTTAAATATATTTTATAGATTTTATTCACTTTGAAGTAATTTTTAAACTTCTACTTTTAGAATTTAATTAACTGTTTTCAATCCTATCTCTGCTGCTTTTTTAAGCATAAATTCCTTCGCAGCTTCATATTCATTTGGAATTTCACCTTCAAGAATTGCTTCTTTAATGGCATCTTTAATAATACCAATTTCACGTGAAGGTTTTAAGTTGAATGTTTCCATAATTTCCTCACCGGTAACTGGCGGTTGGAAATTCCTAACTTGATCACGTTCTTCAACTTCCACAATTTTATCGCGCACCAATTGAAAATTGGCGTGATATTTTTTAAATTTTTTAGGGTTTTTTGTGGTAATATCTGCTTCACAAAGTGTCATTAAATCTTCAACATTTTCGCCTGCGTCAAAAATCAAACGGCGAACGGCGCTATCAGTAACTTCACTTGCCAAAACGATAGGGCGGGAGCTCATTAAAACCATTTTTTGGACAAATTTCATCTTTTCATTCAAAGGCATTTTTAACCTTTTGAAAAGTTTGTAAACCATTTTTGCGCCTACAAATTCGTGTGCGTGAAAAGTCCAACCCAATTTTTTATCAAATCTCTTTGTTGGCGCTTTTCCAATATCGTGAAGCAATGCAGCCCAACGTAGCCAAAGGTCATCTGTGGCTTTTGAAATATTATCAACCACTTCCAGCGTATGCCAAAAATTGTCTTTATGAGTTTGGCCTTCTTTTTCGTCTATGCCTTGTAACGCAATCAATTCTGGTAAAATAAAGGGTAATAAACCTGTTTTGTGCAACAAGGCAAATCCTTTTGAAGGAACATCCGATAGCAGAATTTTGTTCAGTTCGTCAACAATCCGTTCTTTGGAAATAATTTTTATGCGTTCAGCATTTCTGGTAATTGCTTCCAACGATTCTTTTTCAATTATAAAATCTAACTGTGTTGCAAACCGAATGGCGCGCAGCATGCGCAATGGGTCGTCACTATAGGTAATATTTGGGTCTAAGGGAGTTCGGATTATTTTTTTCTGCAAATCTTCAATTCCGTTGAATGGGTCTAGCAATTCGCCAAAGTTCTCATCGCTAAGGCTTAAAGCCAAAGCATTTATGGTAAAGTCCCTTCGGTTTTGGTCGTCTTCCAAAGTACCGTTTTCCACGGCGGGATTTCTGCTTTCCTCGGAATAGGATTCTTTGCGAGCACCAACAAACTCAAGTTCTATTCCACCACTTTTCAACATCGCTGTTCCGTAGGTTTTAAAGACTGAAACTTTCGGTTTTCCGGGTAATAGTTTTGATACTTCTTCAGCCAAATCAATTCCGCTGCCAACGGCAACTATATCAATGTCTTTCGCATCACCTCTTTTCAAAAGAAAATCGCGCACATAACCGCCAATAACATAGCTTTCCAAGTTTAAATTTTTGGAAGCTTTGAAAATGGTCCTAAAGATTGGATTTTGAAGTGCTGTTGGGTATTGTGGCATTTTTATTGTCTGATTACCTTAACCGAACCATCATTTTTTAACTTGATAATAGCCGAAGGTTTTCCTGATTTTTTTTCGTGGTGCAAATTTACAACATAGTCCACGCCTTCCAAAATTAAAGGGTCTATTTCGGCATAACTTTGCGGGGTATTTTCCCCGGAAATATTTGCCGAAGTAGAAACTAACGGTCTTCGGAATCTCTGAATTAGTTTTTTACAGAATTCATCTTTCGTTACCCGAATGGCGAGAGAATTATCCTCGGCAATAATATTTTCAGCAACCCGTATTGGATCGTCATAAATGATTGTGGTTGGCTTTTTGGCATATTTTAAAATATCATAAGCCACTTCCGGTACGTTTTCAACATATTCATTCAGCATTCTAAAATCGTGCACCAAACAAATCAGCGATTTTTCGTCACTTCGTTGCTTTAGCTTAAAAACTTTGTCCACGGCTTCAGGGTTGGTAGCATCGCAGCCAATCCCCCAAACGGTGTCTGTAGGGTAAAGAATTAGTCCACCTTTCTTTAAAACGGTAATGCAATTTTCAATTTCAGTCTTCATCTTAAAAAGTGATTTTTTGTTTTTGTTTTAAGGATTGCGTTTGGTTATTGCTTTTCAGAATAATGGGCAGCAAATACCATTTTTTGGGTTTCAGTAATAGAGCGATGGACAAATAAATTCTGATAAAAATGTATTTTCCAAAACCGTAATTCTTCCGAAGTACGTATAAATAGGAAATATAACTTTCCCTGTTCATTGCTTTTGAAGTGCCCGTGCTTACGCCTTGATGGTGCAAAATTTGCGCTTCGGGAATCAACCAACTTTCGTAGCCAAATTTTTTAAGGCGATGACAAATGTCCATTTCTTCCCAATACAGAAAAATGTTGGTGTCAAAACCGCCTACTTCCGAAAATGCCTTGCTATCAAAAAAAAGAAATGCGCCGTTTACCCAATTTACTTTTAATGGTTCGGAATATTCCTTTTTGCGTTTTGGGTATAATTCCGGATTGTTTTTTTCGAGGAAACTTCTTCCAAAAAGCAGTCTCCGTATGCCTTTGTTATGATCAAATGAAGCAACAAATCTATTGTTTTCGTCAAAATTTTGAGCAGTTGAAACACCTACTTTTGGATTCGCTTTCATAAATTCCAGCAAAATACTGAGACTATCATTTAGCAGCATCGCGTCGTTATTTAAAAAAAGCAAATAATCAGCTTTTGCAAATTGAGCCCCAAACATATTTCCGCCGCCAAAGCCTGTGTTTATAATACTTCGGTGTAATGAAATGTTGTTTTTTTTCGGAAAGTTTTCTTCAAGAATTTTATATTCTGAAGGTGTTGAATTGTTGTCAACCACGATTATTTGATACTTTATCGCCTCCGAAGTTTTTTCAATCACGGTATTTACGCACTCCAAAGTATATTTTGAAGAGTTGTAATTGATAATGATTACGGCTACATCCATCAAATAAATTTTAATCGCGAAATTTTTCCGACTGATTTTGGCAAAGATACAATTACTGTCTGTGGGAGTTTGCCCAAAGTTTTAATAAAGTTATTTAGAGCAAACTTTTATAAACCTCCAGATATTTTTCAGCAGTGGTTTTCCAGTTGAAACTTTGGGCGCGAGCAGTGTACCAATTTTCATAAAACAGCCTATTATTATTGAATTTTTCCATTCCGTCTTTCAGCATTTTTGCCATATATTCTGGATCGTAATGATTCCAAAAAAAACTGTGTTCGCCGCCAATTTCTGGTAGGGAAGTGTTGTTTGAAAGAAAAACAGGTTTCCCAAAACGCATCGCTTCAATAGGTGGAATTCCGAAACCTTCCCGCAAGGATGGAAAAACAAAGGCTTCGCAATTTTGCAGGTAATATTGTTTGTCCAAATCTGCTATTTTTCCAGTTTGAAAAACCCTGTTTTCAAAACCGTAACGTTTAACCATTTCGGTAAGTTTTTCTGCATAACTGGAAGTATTGCTGCCCGCGAGCACCAAATTATATTCCGGCAGAAAGCGCAACATTTCCACAAGGCTCATAAAATTCTTTCGTTCGCTGAAATCGCCAATGGAAAAAAGATAGGGTTTTTGCGGTAAAAGTGACGGTTTATAGTCCTTCGGAAGTGTGATTTCTGTAATCGTATTTCCGTTATAAATTACATATTCCGGAATGTTGGGAACATCAAAATGTGCGTGTGTATCCTGTTTTGCAAACTCTGAAATATAGGCGATTGCGCTGCTTCTTTTCAATTTTTCGTTGAATTGTTTTTTCAGTTTTTGCTGTAATTCTGGGGAACCTTCCGTAACAAAATGTACATCGTGAACCGTCAATAAATAAGGGATATTGAAGAAGGGTTCAATCTTTATATTTTGGTTCAAACAATGCCAAAGATTGTATTTTTTCTTTATTCGGAAGGGTTTATGGCGGGTTAGCGAATTGTATTTTCGGTATTTGAAAGCAGCTCCGAATTCCTCTTCAAGCTCTGAAATATTTTTCGCATTCAAAACAATCTCGAAATCGTTTTTGGGAAAATCCGCCAACGCTTTTATAAAGTGATAGTTAAACTGGCCAAAGCCCGAATAACGGTTTTTTAAATTGTGCGATTCTAAAAAAACTTGTTTCACTTTACGGATTGTTAATTAATCTTTCTATACAAAAGCCAAAGGTTTACATATCTTTTAAAGACTGAAAACGCACTTACATAAGCGAGAATAAAACCTTCTTTCCCATCTAAAATACCCAATCTGAAAATAAACTGGTTCCAAAATCTATAAAACGGACGGAATAAAAAATGGTAATAGTTTGGCTTCTTTCCTTTTTTATAGAGCATTTGTGCTTGCAACGCACTGTATTGGTGCATTTTGGCGGTGTAATCGTCAAAAGATTTGTAAGTGTGGTGTGGCAGGCTATTCTTTAAATTTTCGGTTTTGCCGTCGGCTTCCAGGGTTTCGTGGACCAAATTTGCATTGTATTGGCAATGGTTTTTATTAAAAAAACGAATTATGTAATCATTCTGCAAACCACTGTATTTAATGCGCTTCCCCATAAAATAGAAATCGCGTTTTACAAAATAGGCAATGGCTTTTGGATTTTTAAATTTTTCTAAAATTTCATCGGTGAGTGCTGGGATAATTTCCTCATCCAAATCAAAAAATGTAACCCAATCGTTTTTCGCCTTTGAAATAGCGAAATTCTTTTGCGCAGAAAAATTGTCAAAAGCCCTTTGGTAAACCGTTACATTTTCGTGTTTTGAGGCCAAATCCACCGTTTCATCGCTGCTGAATGAATCCACAATCACAATTTCATCCGCAAACCAAAGGCTTTTTAAATAGCCTTCAATATTGGCGGCTTCATTGAGCGTGATGGCAAGGGCGGTGATTTTTACAGGGTTTTCCAAAAACAGCTTGTAGTTTGCGTAAAAGTAATAATTTTACAGGTATAAATTTGAAAACCGTTATGGCGAAGCTTCCTATTTTAATGTACCACCACGTTACTGCTGAAAAGGGGAAAGGATTGACCATTTCCGTAGAAAAACTTGAAAAGCAGTTTAAGCATCTGGCTGAAAATGGTTATAAAACCTACCATTTCGGGGAATTGGCAAAACAGAAATCATTGCCAAAAACCAAAAATATCATTATCACTTTTGATGATGGCTATGTGAGCCAAAGGGAATTGGCGCTTCCGCTGCTAAAAAAATATAAATTGAAAGCCACATTTTTTGTCCCTTTAAACTTTTTGGGAAAAACCGATAGTTGGAACACTTCTTCTTTGGAAATAATGACTTCTGAGCAATTAAAAACCCTCGATCCAAAAATTGTTGAACTCGGTTTCCATTCTTTTTATCATAAAAAATACACGGAACTTTCCAATACAGAAATTGAGGAAGATACCCATCTTTGCAAGGAATTTGTTACAGAAAACAAGTTAGACTTTTCACCAGTTTTGGCTTATCCCTACGGTAAATTTCCAAAGGAAAAAATGCTGAATGAAAGCTTTAAAAAAACACTTTCGGAAAACGGAATTAATTTTGGGCTACGCATTGGTAACAGAATAAATCATTTTCCGTTTAAAAAACCTTTTGAAATCCAGCGAATTGACGTGAAGGGAGAGTTTTCAATGTTAAAGTTTCGGCAGAAAATTCGGTTTGGAAAACTTTTTTGAATATACTTTGTCAGGTCAAGCGCAGTCGAGACCTCCTTTGGTGTTCAAATTTATAAGGTTCACGACTGCGCTCGAACAGACACCTATTTCTATTTCATCCCTTTTTGAAGCAGCATCAACTTTACGTAACGTTCAAAAACGCCATAAGCATTCACGGCCGCAACCGTCATTCCAGGAACGCCATCGCGGAAACCACCTTTTAAAATAAAGGAACGGAAAAAGCGATAGGCAGGTTTAAAAAAAAGATGGAACCAAGTAGCTTTTTTACCTTTTTCAAACTGTTGCTGCGCCTGAAACCAAGCATACGATTCTTTTTTTGAAATGTAATTATCTAAGCCTTTATAGGTAAAATGGAGCATTTTGTTTTTCAGTTTTCCAATACTGCCTTCGCATTGAAGTTTTTCGTGAACCGAGCCAGAATATTCCGCACCATCACGTTTTACAAGCCGTAGCACGTCATCACTGTGATGATAGAGAAAACGGTTCATATAAAAATGTGGAAAATTAATTTTATAGCCACCGTGCTTTGGATTTTGAAGCGTTTCCTTTATTTCTGCTTCCAAGGAATGTGTGACACGTTCATCGGCATCCAAAAATAAAATCCAGTCGCCAGTTGCTTCTTTTAACGCGAAATTTTTTTGGTTTGAAAAATTGTCGAATTTTCGTTGTAGAAATTTTGTAGCGTACTTTTTAGCAATTTCAGGGGTTGCATCTGTACTGAAGGAGTCAATAACTATAATTTCATCAGCAAAGGCAACGGAAAACAGCGCATCCTCTATATATGCTTCTTCATTGAAGGTTGGAATAATTACGGAAAGTCTTGCCATTCAAGCAAAATTAGTAAATAACTTTATCTTTGGTGCCTAAAACTATTTTCGCTTTATGGCAAACACTTGCAGAATTTGTGGCAATTCCAAAGAAAACAAAACATTTGTAGCAAAGGAAATGATGTATGGGTTGCGCGAGCAGTTTGAATTTTTTCAATGTTCCAAGTGTGAATGTTTGCAGATTAGCGAATTTCCTTCAGATATGTCTAAATATTATCCGGGGGATTACTACAGTTTTGATACTTATGATGGAAAGAAATTTGAAGGAACAAAAGGTGCCATAAAAAAGAAACAGTACGAATATGCTGCAATTGGCGGTACCATTTATAAAAATACGTTTGCCCATTTAATTGGTAAAAAGGAATATGAAATTTTCAATGAACTTGATGTAACAAAAGAAACAAGCATTCTTGATGTAGGCTGCGGAAATGGCCGAAATTTTCTGTATCCGTTAGCCGAGGTTGGTTTTAAAAATGTAATGGGCTGCGATCCTTATTTAAATGAAACAATTCAATATGAAAATGGCCTAACAATAAAGAAAAGCAGTGTGTTTGATATGGAAGGAACGTTCGATATTATAACCTATCATCACGCCTTTGAACATCTACCAGATCCTTCGGAAAATCTTCAAAAAGTTTACGAACTTCTTTCTCCCGGAGGTGTTTGTATAATCCGTATTCCTACCGTTTCATCATATGCTTGGAAGCATTATGGCGTTAACTGGGTGCAATTGGATGCGCCGCGGCACTTTTTTCTTCACTCCCAAAAAAGTATGCAATTACTTGCGGAAAAGACCAATTTCGATTTGTATAAAATTGAATATGATTCCACTCATTTTCAGTTTAGTGGAAGTGAAAAATATCTTCAAAACATTCCGCTTTCTGCGCCAAAATTGAAAGGATTTTCAAATTCCCTACATCGAAAAACCCAGAATTTCCAGTATGGGCAAAAAGCAAAACAACTGAATAAGGAAGGGCGTGGTGATCAGGCTGCCTTTTATTTACGAAAGAAATAGCTTTATCTTTGCCACACTATGACAGTGATTGATACTTCCATAATAATCAGTACCTACAATTCCTGCGAATGGCTGGAGAAAGTTTTGTATGGTTATAACAATCAAACTTACAGGCATTTTGAGGTTGTAATTGCAGATGACGGCTCCAATGACGAAACGCGACAGTTGCTGAATAGATTGGAGGCCGAAATGTTTTATAAAATCGTCCACGTTTGGCACGAAGATAAAGGTTTCCAAAAATCACAGATTCTCAATAAAGCTATTCTTCAATGCAGTACTGAATATATTATCATGAGCGATGGCGACTGTATTCCGCGAAAGGATTTTGTGGAACAGCACGTTAATTATCGCGAAGAAGGTTATTTTCTTTCAGGCGGTTATTTTATGTTGCCCATTGAAATTTCAAAGGAAATTACCAAAGAAGATATTTATTCTGAAAAATGTTTCGACGTTTCTTGGCTGAAAGAACATGGATTGCAATCTTCTTTTAAAAACAATAAACTGTATTCGGGGCCATTGAAAGCATTTTTGCTTAACTCGTTCACCCCAACAAATGCCAGTTGGAATGGCCACAATGCTTCTGGCTGGAAAAAAGATATTATCGCTATAAATGGTTTTGACGAACGCATGCAATACGGCGGGCAGGATCGTGAACTTGGCGAGCGTTTGATAAATCTGGGTATAAAAAGCAAGCAGATTCGTTATAATGCCGTGGTTTTACATTTGGACCATCCACGTGGGTATAAAAACCAGGATTCCATCAATAAAAATTTGGCAATTCGGAAGCAGACACGCGGGTTAAAGAAAAAATGGACTCCCTTCGGAATTGTTAAAGATGAAGATACAGCTCCATTTGTTTCGGTAATCGTTAGCACATACAATCAACCCGAATGGCTTCAAAAAGCACTTTGGGGTTTTGAGCAGCAATTGGAACGGAATTTTGAGATTATAATCGCTGACGATGGTTCAACTGAAGAAACTAAGAATTTGATTGATGATTTTAAAAAAAAATCATCTTTAAGAATCACCCACGTTTGGCAGGAAGATCACGGTTTTCAAAAAACGAAAATTCTCAATAAGGCCATAAAAGCTTCAAAAGGCGAATATTTAATTTTCACTGATGGCGACTGTATTCCGCGGAATGATTTGGTTTCAACCCATTTGGGCCTTAGTCGTCCGGGCTGTTTTCTTTCCGCTGGATATTTTAAGTTGTCCATGAAAATTTCGAAACAGATTACCAAAAACGATATTGAAACACAACGTTGTTTCAATGCAAAATGGCTTTTAAAACACGGTTTGAAAAAAACCTTTAAGCTGAACAAACTTACTTCCTACGGTTTAAAGGAAGATATTTTGAACACCTTTACACCAACCAGCGCTACATGGGACGGCAATAATGCTTCCGGTTGGCGGAAGGATATACTGGCCGTAAATGGTTTTGACGAACGCATGCAATACGGCGGCGAAGACCGTGAAATGGGGGAGCGGCTTATGAATTTTGGAATTAAGCCGCAACAAATAAGATATAGCACCGTAACCCTCCATTTGGATCACGAACGCGGTTATGTGAAAAAAGAAATGTTTGTGAACAACAAGGCTATTCGGAAAGTTACCAAAAAAGAAAAAAGGGTGTGGACAGACTACGGAATTGTTTCAAAAGTAAAAGCTGCGGTAGATTAAAAACTATATTAGCTTTTTATAAACTCCAATTTTCCAATATCGAAATACTTCGTCGGTTGTAACGGTTATAAAGTCTAATTTTTCAAGCCTGCTGTCTTCATCAAAATATTCCCAACAACCATGGCCTTCACGATAAATTGAGGTTATAATAATGCCTTCTTCCGTTAAATTTGCCAGCATACGGTCCAATACATTTTGTTTTTCGGTTTCGTGAATGTAATAAAACGCTTCGTTGAAAATGATTATATCAAATTTTTGTTTTGGCTTAAATTTTACTGCATCCGCGGCAAGAAATTCAGCCTTGGGCAAATTTTTATTGGACGCTAGTTTTATCGATTCCTTTGAAAAATCCAAACCCAAAAAGTAAGAATAATCTTCTGGCTTCATCCTTTCCGTAAGCAATCCATCGCCACAGCCAATATCCAAAATACTTGGATTTTTAGGCGAAAAGCGAAGTATGAATTCAATTATTTTGTAATAACGGATCGCTTCTATTTCATTCTTTAAACTTTCCCATCTGCCCGTTTTGTATTGCCGGTCCCATCGTTGCTTTCTCCGCCAGTTATGAAATTTGTCCAGTAGATTCATGGTTGGTTTTTTTAAGATGGTGCGCCAAAAACGGCTTTAGTTTAAAAAGTATCATTTCTGGGGTCAATTCTTTGTATAATGAATGCGGATCTTGCTCAATTCGCCTTCTTTCTTCCAAAGTAAAACTGCTGAAAAGATCGGGCTTTTCTTCCAATAAATGTATGGAATCGTGCTGGTCGCCATCCTCAAAACTGCACCAATGCTCTTTGTTCACATAAGGCGAATAAATAGTGAACGTAGGCTTTTCAAGCGCTTTTGTAATGTGAACACTTCCGCCTTCGTTGGAAACCAAAAGGTCACATTGGTTCATCAATTTTATAAATCCGCGGATGGAATCTTCGTAAATATCGAGGTTGATTTGGCTTTTATTTTTGCATATTTCATATACTTTCAACGCTTCTTCTTTTTGATGCGGTGCATAATTGAAAAGAATTGTGCCGTGATAATTTGAAGTGATATAATCAATTATTTGAACCATATATTCATCGGGCATCGATTTTTGGGGCGTGCTGCCCAAAATGCCCAGCATAATCACTGGTTTTTGAAGGGAATCGATTCGGTTGTATTTTTTTTCTTCTTCGGTCAAAAATATTTTTGGCGCGTACTCGGGTTCTTTTAAATCAAAAACCGAAGCAATCATATTTATTCTATCTTCAATAGCTTTACCGCAGTTTTTGGAGCGGTGTTCCAAAAAACTGATTGGGTGTGTGTAAAACGGAAGTTTCAATTCCTTGTGTGCGCGTTTCAGCCCAATTCGGTATTCAGCCTTTGAAAACAGGCAGATCATCCTACTTTGAAACTTTGAATACGGATCAAAAATGATGTCGTATTTTTCCTTTTTTATTTTTGAAATAGTCTGTAAAAGCTTCGGAAATTTCTTTAGTTCCTTTTCTTTTACCGAAATAATATGGTCAATATTCGGGTTGTTTTCCAAAACCCCCGTTGTGTAATCATAAACAAAATAGGTTACTTCGCTTTGCGGAAAAACCTTCTTTATATTGTTGGCAATAACGGAGCTTATGAGCACATCGCCAATTCTTTTGTTTTGTATTACGAGTATTTTCTTCATATAGATTACCTTCGCAAAATACCTTTTTTAAAAGTATCTTTTTTATAAATGCGCGAGAATTTTGTTATCAACCCCAAATATTCCCACTTGGCTGAAAAGCTTAAGGAGGTGCTCCACAATTTTTCCAAAAAAGGGGAATATGTTACCAAAGGCGAGCGCAATGTGATAAAAATGGTACAGCTTGAGGGAATTGCTTTCAATATTAAAAAATTCAAGACTCCGAACGTTTTTCAAGCTTTGGTGTATCAACATATTCGGAAAAGTAAGGCGAAACGCTCTTTTGAATACGCTTCAAAATTGATTGAGCTGGACATAAAAACGCCTTTTCCCGTGGCGTATTTGGAAACATTTTCGGGAGGATTGAAGGAGAGTTTCTACGTGAGCGAACACATTAATTATGATTTTGATTTTCGCGAATTAATACACAACCCAAGATTTAAAAAGCGTAATGAAATTTTAAAGCAGTTTACGAAATTCACGTTTAAGCTTCACGAAAACGGTGTAAACTTTTTGGATCATTCCCCTGGAAATACTCTAATAATGGACAATGGGAATAATAACTACGAATTCTATTTGATTGACTTAAACCGCATGCGTTTTGAACCCATGGATTTCAATACACGGATGCACAACTTCCGTAGACTCTGGCTATCAAAAACGATGATGAAAGTAATGGCGGAGGAATATGCCAAGCTTTACAACAAATCTGTTGATGGAACCTATGCGCTGATGCTGCACTATGGTAGGGCTTTTCAGAAGAAGATTAATAGTAAGAAACTTAGGAGAAGGAAAGCAAATTGACAAATAATGCTTTTATTAAATTAGTATATGTTGATATTTTCTATTTTACTTTTTTTATTATCTATTTATATTTTTCTATCATATTTTTATGAATGGGAACACTCTAAAAAGCATTGGCAGAAAGGCATTCCATATTCCAGATATGATAAAATTTTAGGTATTGTAATGGCTTCAATTCTATTTATTTTATCATTATTTATATTTATGAAAACTTTTTAAAGCTTCACACTTACTTTTTATGATGTTTCTTAGAAATTGATTTATCGAAATAGATATAGTTCTTACACCGCCACCCCATACTCCCGCAAAGCATCGTTCAAAGAAGTTTTAAGATTTGTACTTTCTTTACGCACCCCAATAATCAACGCACATGGCACTTGGAAGTCGCCTGCAGGGAATTTTTTGGTATAACTTCCGGGAATGACCACGGAACGTTCAGGAACGTATCCTTTTATTTCTACTGGGTTTTCACCCGTAACATCAATAATTTTTGTTGAAGCGGTAAGCACAACATTTGCGCCCAAAACCGCTTCTTTACCCACGCGAACGCCTTCAACCACTATGCAACGCGAACCTATAAAAGCACCGTCCTCAATAATAACCGGCGCTGCTTGCAAAGGTTCCAAAACACCGCCAATGCCCACGCCACCGCTTAAATGTACATTTTTACCAATCTGAGCACAACTGCCCACGGTTGCCCAAGTGTCCACCATCGTACCTTCATCTACATAAGCGCCTATGTTTACATAGCTTGGCATTAAGATAACGCCTTTAGAAATATAAGCTCCGTGACGTGCAACTGCATTCGGCACTACGCGAATTCCCTTAGCTTCATAACCTGATTTTAGTGGAATTTTATCGTGATACTCAAAAATACCAGCTTCCAAAGTGCGCATTTTTTGAATGGGGAAGTAGAGCACGATCGCTTTTTTCACCCATTCGTTTACTTGCCAGCCATTAGCCGTTGGTTCTGCGCAACGCAGGGTGCCTTCGTCACAAAGGTTTACCACTTCGCGAATGGCAACGATGGTTTCGGTTTCGGAAAGAAGGGAACGATCTTCCCAGGCTTTTTCAATGGTTTGTTTTAGTTCGGTCATGTTTTTGATACTATTGATTCTGTTGATACTATTGATACTGTGGATGCTATTGTTTTTTATCTTGGCTCTTGGCTCTTACGTCATTCAGCAAATATAAAACCTCAATTCCAAATAACTGCCCATTTGTAGCATACTATTTCCGAAACCCTTATTTTTGCAGTCGGTATGGGAAGAATTTTAGCACTGGATTACGGAAACAAACGCACGGGAATCGCCATTACGGACGAACTGCAGTTGATTGCTTCAGGTTTAACAACGGTTGCTACTTTTGAATTGATGGATTTTTTAAAGAAATATATCGCTTCGGAAAAGGTGGAGTTGGTTTTAGTGGGCGAACCAAAACAGAAAGATGGAACCCATTCCAACATTGAAGAAGAAATTCAGAAATTTTTAAAGAAATTTTCCGAAGTTTTTCCCGACTTAAACGTAAAGCGCGTTGATGAACGTTACACAAGCAAAATGGCTTTTCAGACAATGATTGACAGCGGCTTGAAAAAGAAACAACGACAGAACAAAGCACTGGTTGATGAAATTAGTGCGACGATAATTTTGCAGCAATTTTTATATAATAAATAGATTAATGATACTACCTATTGTGGCTTACGGAGATCCCGTATTGCGAAAAGAAACGGAAGAAATAACCAAAGAATACCCAAATTTGGATGCGGTGCTCGAAAATATGTTTGAAACAATGTATGAAGCACGCGGCATTGGTCTTGCCGCACCGCAGGTAAATATTCCCATTCGCCTGTTTATAGTTGATGCAACCCCATTTGAAGATGACGAAGACCTTTCCGAAGAGGAACAAAAGTTTGTTTCTACTTTTAAAAGAGCTTTCATCAATGCCCGGATTGTTGAGGAATCTGGTGATGAATGGGCTTTTAACGAAGGCTGTTTGAGTATTCCTGACGTGCGCGAGGATGTTTTCCGCAAACCAAACATTGTGATGGAATATGAAGACGAAAATTTCAAAAAACATAAAGAATCTTTCAGCGGAATTGTAGCGCGAATTATTCAGCATGAATATGACCACATTGAAGGTGTTCTCTTTACCGATAAGCTTTCCCCGTTGAAAAAGCGATTGATAAAAGGCAAGTTGGAAAATATTTCCAAAGGAAAAGTGAGCATAGAATACCGGATGAAATTTCCAAATGCAAAAAAGAAACGTTAAGGCGCTTGTTTATATAAACCAAACCAAAGATATTTGCATCCGTTAAAACATTTTAAAAGTAGTTTATGAGTTTAGAAAAAGTGCTTTCCATTGCCGGCAAACCCGGACTTTATAAATTAAAAACCCAGACCCGCGCAGGTTTTCTTGCAGAATCGCTGTTGGACGGAAAAACCATAAACGTAAGTGGGCGCCACAACGTGAGCTTGCTTTCTGAAATTGCTATATACACTTTGACGGAAGAAGTTCCGCTTCGTAAAGTTTTTGAAAAAATTTCTGAAAAAGAAGGCGGGAAAGAAGCCATTGGCCATAAAGCGTCCAAAGAGGAACTTGAAGAGTATTTCTTCGGTGTTATGCCTGATTATGATGAAGATCGCGTGTATGCAAGCGATATTAAAAAAGTGGTGCAATGGTACAATCTGCTTGTAAAAAACGGTATGACCGATTTTTCCGAAGCAAAAGAAGAAACCAAGGAAGAGGAAAAAGAGGGCGGTGAAAAAGCAAAAAAAGCCACTGTTAAAAAAGTAACAGCTCCAAAAGCTGCTGCTCCCAAAACTGCAAATCCGAAAGCTTCCTCAACCAAAAAAGGAGGAGCTACTAAAAATGCAGCTTCCCGCAAAACCTAATATTCAAATTTTAATGAATAATAAAAATCCCGAAAGTTTCTGCTCTCGGGATTTTTTTGTTACTTCCGTTTAAAAAGCGAAAAGCGAAACCTGAAACTTGAAACAATGAAAAATTCCAGAAAAGACCAATTACAAGCTTTCGATAGACTTTTAACCATTATGGACGAACTGCGCGAGCAGTGCCCTTGGGACAAAAGGCAGACCATGGAAACGTTGCGGCATTTAACCATTGAGGAAACCTATGAATTGGGCGACGCTATTCTTGACAATGATTTAAACGAAGTAAAAAAGGAATTGGGCGATGTGTTGTTACACATTGTTTTTTATGCAAAAATAGGCAGTGAAACCAATGATTTTGATATTGCTGATGTATGCAATAATATTTGTAAAAAACTCATTTCCCGCCATCCGCATATTTATGGGGACGTAAAAGTGGCTGACGAGGAAGAAGTGAAACGAAACTGGGAAAATTTAAAGTTAAAAGAAGGGAAAAAAAGTGTTTTGGAAGGCGTTCCAAATTCGTTGCCAGCTTTGGTAAAAGCCAGTAGAATACAGGATAAGGTTGCCGGAGTAGGTTTTGACTGGGAAGAGCCACAACAGGTTTTTGAAAAATTGCAGGAAGAATTGGGTGAACTACAGCACGAAGTAAACGAAAACAATCAGGAAAAGATAGAAGCCGAATTTGGCGATGTGCTTTTCTCGATGATAAACTACGCAAGATTTCTAAAAGTAAATCCCGAAAACGCGTTGGAGCGTACCAATAAAAAATTTATTAAACGTTTTCAGTATTTGGAAGGCAAAGCCATGGAAATGAACAAATCCTTAAAAGATATGACGTTGGCGGAGATGGATGTTTTTTGGAACGAGGCTAAATTACAGTAATCAGTTTTCAGTCGCAGTATGCAGTTCTAAAATCTAAAATCGTAAATCTAAAATCGCTTTAATCCTCCCGAACTTCCTTTATTTTTGAAAGTTTTGCCTTCCAAACTTCAAGCTGCTCTTTTTGGCGTTCAATATTTTTATGGACTTCTTTTACCAATGGATTGTTCTCGTCAACGTGATGGAAAAAGCCCAAATTGTTCTCCAACTGTCTAATTTCATCCTTGGTTTCATCAATCTTTTTCGAAATAAAGAAATGTTCGTTTTGAAGTTTGCGATCATCTTCCCTGTTTACGAGAGTATTCAACTTATTGTCGAATTTTATAAGTTCTGTTTCCTTTTTCCCCAAATCGAGTTTTGAAAATAGACCATCCAATGTCTTGTTGAATTTCTGTTCAATCTGGCGTTTGTTATAAGGAACACGACCAATATTTTTCCAAGAAGTTATATGCTCTTTTATAGCTTTCACATCGGCTTTATGGTCGCCGCTTAATTCAAAAGAAGCTAATTTATCAAGCATTGCTTGTTTGGTTTCAAAATGGACCATCTCTTCTTTGTTGGCCTCATTTTTCTGTGCGTGAAGTCTGTCAAAATAATGATTACAGGCTTTTTTAAACTGTTTCCAAATCTTGTCGCTATCTTTTCTCGGTACGTGCCCAATGTTTTTCCAATCGTCTTGAATTTTTTTCATCAAAGCAGTTGTAGCGTCAAAATCTTCACTGTCCTTGTTTTCTTCGGCAATTTTTATAAGCTCCCTTTTTTTCTCAAGGTTAGTGTACTGTTCCTTTTTCTGGTTTTTATAAAAATTGTTTTTTTGATGGTTAAAATTGCCGGTAGCATCTTTAAAGGCTTTCCAAATTTCTTTGTTGTTTGCACGTGGAACGCGGCCTGTGTTAAAGAAAGTATCGCGAAGTTCCTGTATTTTTTTGATGCCGTTTTGCCAAGCTTGATGGGACGGTTTTATTTCCTCAGTGGTTTTCTTGATTTCTTCAACCAATTGTTTTTTTGTTTCATAATTGATTTCAAAATCCTTTTCAAGACTCTGAAGTTGCTCTTGGCGCTTGTCGTGGATTACCTTAGTCGCATCGCTGAATTTGTCCCAAACTTCATCGCGATATTCCTTTGCAACAGGCCCAATATCTTCTTTCCACATTTTATGCAACATTTGAAGCTCGCGGAATGCTTTGTTTATATCTTCTTCCTGCGTTAGCTCCTCTGCGCGGGTAATAAGTTTTAGCTTGCTATCCAGATTGTGTTTGAAATCTAAATCCCGGAACTCCCTGTTTAAATGCAGAAAATCGTAAAAATTCTCAACGTGATGATGGTAGGTATTCCAAACAGTGTTGTATTTATCGCGCGGAATTGCCCCCGCAACATGCCATTTTTCTTGAATTTCCTTAAAATGCTTATAGGTTGTATTTATATTTTCCTCGGCACTTAAAAGCCCTTTTAACTCTTCAATTAATTCCCAACGTTTATCGAGATTGGATTGTAAATCTTTTTTAAGATTTTTATAATGGTTGTTCCGCTTTTCTTTGTAGTCGAAATAAAGCGAATTGAATTCCTTTTTTAATGGGGTAGTGTAGTGGAAGTCAATAATATTGCCACCTTCCGCAAGAAATTCCTCTTTTTTGTGCTCAAGTTCTTCGTTGAATTTACTGTTAAATTCAGAACGTATCTCTTCAACGTCGTGTTTTAGTTCCTGAATTTTCTTGGTTTTTAGCAATCTTTCAAGCTCTGCAACCAATTCTTTTTCAGAAAGTGTACTGTAGTCTTTTTGTGCCTCATTTTCGTGATCTTCCTCTTCTTCGTCTTCTGAAGATTTCACTTCTTCTTCATCTTCGCCCAGTTCTCCATCGTCATCCGAAGCTTTAGCGGAGGATGGATCGTCATCAGAAGCTTCAATCTTTTCATTTGAAG
This sequence comes from Aequorivita soesokkakensis, assembly GCF_001641085.1. GTDB lineage: Bacteria > Bacteroidota > Bacteroidia > Flavobacteriales > Flavobacteriaceae > Aequorivita > Aequorivita soesokkakensis. Next base: position 24,686 of record NZ_LXIE01000008.1, read on the forward strand.
TTGCCTCAATATTTTCTTTTTCCTTCACAGATTCCTTTTCGGCAAGCATCGCTTCTTCCACGGCGTTTTCTTCAGAAGTGTTTTTTTCTACATCATTCCCAGCTACGCTTTCGTTTTCGATTTCCGAAGCGGAATTTTCTTCCGAAGAATTCTCAACCACGCTTTCGTGTTCAGTTTCGGTTTCGGTTTCGATTTCCGAAGCGGAATTCACATCTTCAGCAGTATCGGTTGTTGGAATTTCTTTTTCGTTTTCTTCCTGCGGCAATTTTTCGTCAGACATTTGTTTCAATGTTTAGGTTCGTTTTTCTTGGAGGGTCAAGATACTAACAACTGCGCAATTGGCAAAGCACACAGCGTTTTTTTGAAAGTTTTTGGGTGAATTTTATGAATTCCAGATTTCCCAAGCTTTTTCTGCTTGTAATTCCAACATTTTCAGTCCGTTGGCTGTTTTTGCCCCTTGAATTTTCCCCTGTTTTAAAAATTCGGTTTCGGCAGGATTGTAAATCAAATCGAATAAAAGATGGTTTTCTGTAATAAACGCATAAGGAATTGGGGGATATTCGTGGATATTTGGAAAGGTTCCCAAGGGCGTGCAATTAACAATTAATAAATGGTTTTCAATTAATGCTTGGTTTAAGGATTGGTAATTAATTGAATTTGAATTATCCTTTCGGCTAACAAACTTAAAATCGAAACCCAAATTTTCCAAAGCATAGGCTATTGCTTTTGAAGCGCCCCCAGAGCCTAAAATAAGCGCGGTTTTTTTCTTTAACGGAAAAAAATTTTCAATCGATTTTTGAAAACCGTAAAAATCTGTATTGAAACCTTTAAGTTTTCCGTTTTCAGAAATTTTGATGGTGTTTACGGCGCCAATTTTTTGGGCAGTTTCATCCAAATCATTTAGAAACCTAATTACTTCTTCTTTGTAGGGAATAGTAACGTTTAACCCTTTTAAATTAGGGGTTTCGGAAATTATTTTTGGGAATTGTTCAATGGAAGGAATATCAAAATTTTCATAGGAATGGAATAGGTTTTCCCTTTCAAATTTTTCGGAAAAATATGTTTTCGAAAAAGAGTAATCTATGTTTTTCCCTATCAACCCGAATTTAGACACGTTGTTTCTTTTTAAAATTATCGTACCAATCCAAGCTCAAAACGATAAAGATGCCAACAATAATAAACACAATGGCTAACGTGGTTTCCATCCCAAACTCTGAAGGAAAAAAACGATTATAGCCTGTAATAATTTCCCTGCCATTGGCATCAAAACGGATTTGGCCCAATGCGTCAAGGGAATATTTTTTTTCTTTCCAAGGCCAAACCACACCCAATGAACCTGCAATAAACCCAATGATTACTGCATAAGTTGCCTTTTTAAAACGCTTTAAAACATACGCCAAAAGATGCGAAAGCGAAACAAGACCAACCAAAGAACCCAAAGAAAAAACGGCCAAGACTTTTAAAAGTTCTATGCGTTCGGGGTCATGAATCCAACTGAAATCCCACTGAAAAATATTTGCAAACGTATCAAAAAGTGCGTTTACCGAATCTACCAAAAGCAAAACATAATTGCCAAAAAGTATCAATATGAAAGAGCCCGAAAGCCCGGGCAGCGTCATTCCCGAAACGCTTATAATTCCGCAGAAAAACACAAAAAAGAGATTGCTGTTTTCCTTCGCGGGTTCCAAAAAACTAATGGCCACACCTGCAATTATTCCGCAAAGAAGATAGGCAACATATTTTCGGTTCCAATCGCCGAAATCTTTTGCTATAAAGTAAATGGAGCCGATTATCATTCCGAAAAAGGCACTCCAAACGTAGAGTTCATAATGTACAATCAGATAATCCAGCAATTTTGAAATGCTAAAATAACTGATTACCATTCCCAAAATCAACAAACTGAGGAATTGACCATTGGTATAACGGTACAAACTTTTATAGCGTCTGCCAATGAGTAGTTTAAAAGCTTTCCTATTTATTTTTTGAAGTGAATAAATAAACTCTTCATAAAATCCTGCAACAAAAGCCACAACTCCGCCTGAAACTCCGGGAACCTTATTGGCTGCGCCCATTCCAAGACCTTTCAGAACGAGCCAAAGTTTATCGGAAAAGGAGCGGTTTTCGTACACTGTTAATTCAGGATTTAAAATTCAAGATTATTCGCTTTTATGTGTTTGGGGTTTTCTTCTTCACTGCAATCATTTCCAACAAGAAAATTGTTAAAAAACCAATGATGGCAAATATTATGGCATATAAAATTTGTGGATTTCCATCGTAATTTTGTGGAAGAATACTTCTTTCAATAAACGGGATTTGTTCCCCAGCGTGGTTCATTCTATACTGCAAAACCTCTTTCCATGGCCATATTTTGTTGAGGGCACCAATCATAAAACCCGTAAGTACAGCAAGTGTTAAATTTTTATGATGCTTAAACATCCAGTTCAAGACTCGCGAAAACATTTTTAAACCTAAAACTGCACCGATTCCAAAAATTAAAAGCTTGCCTAGTGCGCTTAAAAACAACGAGCTGTTTAAAGTGGTAATTCCTTCACCCAATTGGGTTACAATGCCAATAACAGCAGTGTAAGCACCCAAAAGTAAAAGAATGAATGCACCTGAAATTCCCGGAAGTATCATCGCGATTATAGCGATAAAACCAGCTAGAAAAAGAAACCAAGTACTTTCCGGAGACCCGATGGGGTCTGCAATTGTGATTAAGTAAGAAAGCAGGGAAGCGATAATTAATGCGACAATTACACCCAACCTCCAATTAGTTATTTGTTTGCCAACATACACAATACTGGCGATTACCAACCCAAAGAAAAAGGACCAAACCATTATGGGATAGACTTCCAAAAGCCAGGTTATAAGTTTTGCAAGCGAGATGATACTTATAAAAACCCCTGAAAAAAGCGCCAGTAAAAAAGAAAGATTATAATGTTTCCAAGCTTTTGAAAAACCTTCCTTCTTCCAGATTTTGAAGAAGCCTAGATCAATGTTGTGAATGGTTTCAATAAGCTCTTCGTAAATTCCAGAGATGAAGGCAATTGTTCCGCCTGAAACTCCGGGCACAACATCCGCAGCACCCATTGCAAGTCCTTTTGCGGTTACTATTAAATATTGGAGAAAATTTCTTTGAGGCATAGATTTAATTTGCTAAAACCCCAAAAATACAGAAATTAAAGCGAAGGATTTTTGTGCTGCCCTATTATTTCCTTTACGTTTTTCATTTCAAAAACTAAAGGGAAGAGTTCCTCGATTATCATAACATATTCTGGCTCAGATTTTAAGGCATTTTTTAAATGGAAAGCCCCTTTGTCAGTTTCACTCAAAGTATAATATAGTCCAGATAGACGATACTCAACTTCAGCGTTTTCTGGGTAAAATTCCAATGCTTGGTTAAAATTGTTTACGGCAGCTTCATATTCGCCTAAATTGATAAGAATATCACCCCGTGTTAGCCAAGATTCCATTTCATAATTGCCCAATTCCAAGGCTTTTCTGTAGCCAACTTCAGCTTCCTCAAAAAGATTTAACCGGTTGTTTATTTTCGCATATCGTTTCCAATAAAGCACGTTTTCGCTGTCAATATTTATTGCTTTTTCTATATAATAAAGCGCTTTTTGAAATTGTTTGCTTTTATAATAAAAATCGGTAATAGCTATCCAGCCTTTGTCCAGCAGGGAATCTTCTTCTACACATTTTGTAAAAAATTGTATAGCCATTTCAGCATTTCCAAGTTTTTCATAACATTTTCCGATGCGCAACAATGCATAGGAAGTTGGATCGTCCAAGCCTAAAGTGATGGAGTAGCTTTCAATAGCTTCTTCATATTTTTTCATTTTTTCCAGCACCTTTCCTTTTTCAAGGTATGCGCCAATAAAACTATCATCACTAATTATTGCGAAATCAAATGCCGCAAGGGCTTTTTTGTAATCTTTAAGCTCGTAATATTGCTTGCCCACTTGATGCCAAGCTACTTCGCAATAAGGATTTTTGTTTAGAAAATCATTCAAATAATCTATTGCCGCTTCATATTCGTCAAGATATTCGAAGCAGTAAATAATGTTGTAAAGCGCGGAATAATCCTCTTCATCTTCTTCCAAACACTTCATAAAATAGTATTTGGCATTTTCGTAATCTTCTATAAAAAGATACTCCATTCCCAATAATGACAGTACGTCTGCTTCATCATCGGTTATTTCCAGAGCTTGCTCCAAAAGCGTGATGGCTTCTTTGTGTTTATCGCGACGCGAAAAAATGTTTGCTTTTTGAATGTAGATTTCCTCGTTGCTCTGTTCCAATTGGTAGAGTTCGTCCAAGAGTTCATCGGCGATGTCCAATTGGTTTTCAAAAATGTACATTTCTATTTGGAAAAGCTTCAAATTTGTGGAAGACGGATGTTGCTCAAGACCTAACTTTGTAGCCTTTTTGGCCAGTGCAATTTTTCCGTTTTCAAGATAGTGGTGAACTATCTCTTCAAATTCCTCTGAGTCGAAAAAAAGAACGCTGTTGGTTTTCAGCATAGATTCGAATCTTTCCAGCGAGAAGTTGTTATGCTCGTTTGAACTTAATTGCATACGCACGGTTTAACGGTTTCTTCTATTTTAAAGATAATAATGTATAAATAAGTTCAATAGTTATGCCGTCTTTGTTGTTAACGGACTTATCAACAGAAAGGTAGCGCTTAAATTCCTATTAATAAAGGGGTTGCGCGAAATTGACCTCATTTGACTCTATTTAACACGATTTGAAGCAATTTGCATCCTTCTGCAATTTCGTCATTGCTGATTGTTAGTGGTGGTGTAATGCGGAGTGCACGCCCTTCAAAAAGTAGCCAAAAAAGTATCAAGCCTTCCTCTTTGCAAGCGAGGATAACTTGAGAAGCGATTTCAGGAGTTTCCAGCATTGCTGCGAGCATCAAACCTCTTCCGCGTACTTCCTTTATTAACGGATGTTTTAAAAGATTTCTGAAAAGTTTTTCCTTTTCCAGCGTTTGCTGAATAATGTCAGTCTCCGTCAATTCCTGAAGTGTTGCCAAAGCGGCAGCCGCAATCACGGGATTTCCGCCAAAAGTGGTAATATGTCCAAGTTTTGGATTGTCCTGTAACAGGGCCATAACTTCGTGTGAAGCTGTAAAAGCACCAATCGGCAAACCGCCGCCCATTCCTTTTCCCATTACCAAAATATCTGGTACAATTCCGAAATGTTCAAAGGCGAAGAGTTTTCCGGTGCGTCCAAAACCGGGTTGTATTTCGTCCAAAATCAGAAGTGTTCCAGTTTCATCGCAGCGCTGGCGCACTTTTTTTAAATAATCATTTTCCGGCTGGATAAAGCCAGCGCCTCCTTGAATAGTTTCCAAAATAATGGCCGCTGTTTCCGAAGTTATTTTTTGAAGATCTTGCTCATTATTGAAATCTACAGGGAAACAATCCGGTACCAAAGGTTTGAAAGCATTTTTACGCTCCTCAAAGCCCATCACGCTCATAGAGCCCATAGTATTGCCGTGATAAGCATTATTTGCATAAAGAATCTGCGTTCTTCCCGTTGCGCGACGAGCTAGTTTTAATGAACCTTCAATGGCTTCGGTACCACTGTTTACCAAATAAGTGGTGTTTAAATTTTTTGGAAGATTTTCTGAAAGCAACTTTGCCAATTCCACGGCAGGCTCCTGAATATATTCGCCATAAACCATTACGTGCAAATATTTATCAACCTGATTTTTAATAGCTGAAACAACTCGCGGATGGCAATGGCCAAGCGTACAAGCCGAAACACCAGCTACAAAATCCAGATGCTTTTTGCCCGATGTGTCATAAATATAACTTCCTTCGGCGTGCGAAATTTCTAACGCCAAAGGGTGAGGGGTGGTTTGCGCTTGGTATTTGTAGAAATCGTTTTTCATTTAGTTCGCTGTCAGGTTGAGCGCAGTCGAAACCTCAATGAAGTTCTCGACTGCGCTCGAACGGACACTATTAATTATTGTTTGGAAGGGAATCATTTTGTTTCTGCTGAATTGAATCCCGTTTCGCTTCGCTTTCCAAAGTTTCGGGTTGGGGGTCGTCGGGCCTATTTTGCAGATCTTTCGGACTTAATTTTGATTCTTCGGGCAGTTCAATTTCATCTTCGGGAATATCCTCAAAAAATTGTCCTTCGTCTTTTGGAAGTGGTATTCCGGTTATTTTTGGAAGCACGGGGGCGGGTTTCCCTTTAAATAAATCTTCCACTGAATACAATCGTTCCTCGCCCCGCCATTGAAAACCGGGAAGAATCCTCGCGTTTTCCGGAAACATTGATGGCGGATAGAGTTTTCCTTCGGCCTTTTTAATAAAACGGATTCCTGTGATTTGCTGTTCTTCCAAATACATTTGGATGGAACTGGAGCGGGTATTATTTATACCAATTAATTCGTCATTATCATTTCGAGGATAATAAATTACCTGTGCATTTTTATTGATGTTTACAGTGTCCAATTCATTGTTTGTGAAGAGTCCAATGAGCCGTTCGCCCTTTACTTGGTTATATCCAAAACTATCTTTTTGCACCAAAAAAGCATTATTGAAAACTTTGAGGGTGTCAAGTTTATCGGTAATCGTGTCTGAAAGAATGTGGATTGTATCACCGATCATTTGGTTTTCACCGCTCCAAAGCACGGGGTTTCGAAGTAATTTCGTAATTCCGCGTTTTTCATTCACATAAATGGAATCACATTTTCCACTGGTGGGATCGTCACCAACTTTTCCCGGTTTAAAAAGCCTCGCTTTGTAAAAACCTTTCATAATTCTATGTTCCGGCTTTCCAGTAATTTGCAGCGTATCTGCGTGAACATAAATGGAATCATTATCCCGAACGGTAATCGCAACAGCCCGTTTTGTAATAAATACCGAATCTTTTTCCCTAAAAACTTCGGCATAATGGCCCCGAACTACACTTTTATTAATTGTGTCCAAAACCCTAATATTGTTGGTGGCGGAAGCAAAACTTTTGTTTCGGTCAAAATAAATACTATCGCCGTAAAGGGTTCTGTTTTCGTAATCTATTTTTGAGTTTTTCACAAAATAGCCCGTGTCGCCGCGAGTGTCATAATAACCCCGTTCGCAATAAACAGTGCTGGTTTCGCTTACAATTGTGGAAGGGCCGTAAAGATAGGCCGCCCCCGTTTCCGAATAAAAATCGAGTTGGTTGCTGTTTACAACATATTTTGGGTTAACGATTTTTACATTTTGAAGAAACTGATATTTTTTCGTTTCCGCAAAATATCGCCCGGAACGGCTGGTCAAAACGCTCGCCGTGTCACGAACGGTTCCGCCAGTCCTGTAATAGGCTTGCTGTTTTATTCTGTCGAAATAAAGTGTATCCGTTGTAAGGGTTGTTTTTGGCTCGGTTAAAACCACATCGCCGCTGGCAAAGGCAAACTGCGTGTTTCCGTTGTATTCGGCATATTTGCTGTCCATTGAAACAGTGTCGCCCTGCATAATCCTTACTTTTCCGTAGGCTTTTACAAAGTTGCTTTTCAAATAAACAAAAGCTTGATCGCACCACATTTCAATGCCTTCATGGACAATATAAACCTGTCCGGTTTCGTCTTTGGTATAAATGGCAGCGTCTGGGAACTCGGGTCGCAATTCAAGATAACCCGATTGTATATCGACTTTTTGTTTTTCCTGTGCGGAAACATTTATTCCGAAGAAAAGAAAAACGCAAACAACTATGAAAGATGATATTTTCAAAAAAGATTTATTTATCATTAGCAACGAAAATATCAACAAAAAATTGATTACCGATGAATAGTCTGCTTTCTGTCTGGCCCTACGGAAACGATTTTGATTGGCACTTCCAATTCTTTTTCAAGAAAATCGATATAGTCATTCAAAGCCTGTGGCAATTGGGAAGCTTCGCTCATTTTGGTTAAATCTGCCTTCCAGCCTTTCATTTCTGTAAAGATTGGCGTTACGTTTTCGGCTTCAATATTATACGGTAAATGGTGAATTGTTTCGCCTTTGTAATTATATGCAGTACAAACCTTTAATTTTTCAAAACCACTTAAAACATCAGCCTTCATCATTATTAGTTGGGTAACTCCGTTCACTTGAACAGCATATTTTAATGCAACCAAATCCAACCAACCACAACGACGTGGGCGGCCTGTTACGGCTCCAAATTCGTTTCCAACTTTCGCCATTTTTTCACCGTCCTCGTCAAAAAGTTCAGTGGGGAAGGGGCCACTTCCAACACGGGTTGTATATGCTTTAAAAATTCCGAAGACATCTTTTACCTTGTTCGGCGGCACACCCAAACCTGTGCAAGCTCCCGCTGCAGTTGTGTTTGAGGATGTTACAAAAGGATAAGTCCCGAAATCAATATCTAACAATGAACCCTGTGCACCTTCAGCCAAAATAGTTTTTCCATCTTTCTGTGCTTGGTGCAAATATTCCTCGCTATCAATAAAAGTAAGGGTTTTCAATGCCTCAACAGCTGCAAAAAATTCTGCTTCTAAATCTGCCAAATCATATTGAACATCCACATTATAAAAAGCTATCATCGCCTCGTGTTTGTCAGCCAAAGCGCGGTATTTATCCTGCCAATTTTCCAACTCCAAATCGCCAATACGAATTCCGTTTCTACCGGTTTTGTCCATATAAGTTGGACCAATTCCTTTTAAAGTAGAACCGATTTTTGCCTTTCCTTTTGAAGCTTCCGAAGCCGCGTCAAGCAAACGGTGCGTTGGCAAAATAACGTGTGCTTTTCTTGAAACGATTAGGTTTTTCTTAAAATCTATATTGAATTTTTCCAGCGCTTCCAATTCTTTCACAAAAACTACTGGGTCAATAACAACGCCGTTTCCGATAATGTTCACGGAATTTTTGTGAAAAATTCCAGAGGGAATTGTTCTTAAAACGTGTTTTATTCCGTCAAATTCCAAGGTGTGGCCTGCATTTGGACCGCCTTGAAAACGCGCGATTATGTCATAGTTCTTTGTGAGTACGTCAACAATTTTTCCTTTGCCTTCGTCGCCCCATTGTAATCCAAGTAGTAAGTCTACTGCCATAATATTTTAAGAATTGTCCGCCTTAACGTTTTTGGCGGATTTTTTATTTCCGTAGAAATAAAGTGAATGGTTGGTTATTTCAATATCGAAAACTTCTTCGATGGTTTTTTTGATGCTTTGTATTCGGGGGTCGCAAAACTCAATCACTTCTCCGTTGGAAAGGATTACGTGATCGTGGTTGCGGTCAAAATATGATTTTTCGTAATGTGCTTGGTTTTGCCCAAACTGGTGTTTGCGCACCAAACCACATTCCAAAAGCAATTCAATAGTGTTGTAAAGCGTGGCACGGCTAACGCGATAGTTTTTATTCTTCATATTTATATACAACGATTCAATATCGAAATGGTCGTCGTGATCATAAATTTCCTGAAGAATGGCATAGCGTTCCGGCGTTTTACGGTGTCCTTTTTCCTCAAGAAAACCCGTGAAAACGTTCTTTACAATTGCCTGATTGTTTATATCTGTTTTTGAACTCATAATTAAGGTTGCAAAGTTACTCAAATTTTACACTCTGGTAACTTTATCAATTCCGTTTATTTTTTTGATGTTTTCAACCAGGTTATTAAGAATGGATTTGTTTTTTACAACCACCACAATTTTTCCTGTGAAAACACCGTCATTACTGTCAAAGTGAACACTCTTCATATCTATATGAAGGTTGTTTGATATTACTTTTGTAACGCCGTTTACCAAACCTATGGTGTCAATACCCGAAATTTCCAAATTGGCCTTAAACTCCCGCTGCGTAGAATCAATCCATTTGGCAGGCATAATTCTATAACTGTAATTGCTCTGAAGTTGCAGCGCATTCGGGCAATTTGTTTTGTGAACTTTGATGCCTTCGTTAACCGTAACAAAACCAAAAACATCGTCACCCGGAATTGGATTGCAGCAGTTTGCCATTTTATATTCCAGCTTATCCTCGTTTTTCCCAAATACAAGCTGGTCAAACTTTTCGGTTATTTCTTCTTTATGTACATCTTCGGGTTTATCCGGCTTTCGGATTCTGTTTTTGAAGAAACTTATAAATGCATTGCTTCGCGAAGCGGCAAAATCCTTTAGCTTTTGGTTGTCAATAATTCCAGCACCCACGCGATAATATAAATCTAAACTTGTTTTCACTTTAAAAAAAACAACCAGTTGGTTCACCGTACTTTCGTCTAGATTTATTTTTAAAGATTTAAGTTTTCGGGCCAGGATCTGTTTTCCTTCTTCTGCAAGTTGCTTCTTTTCATCTTTAAGGGAAGATTTAATTTTGGAGCGCGCACGTCCTGTTGTGGCATAGTTAAGCCAGTTGGCAGTAGGCTTTGCGTTTTCCGAAGTAATTATTTCCACCTGGTCGCCACTTTTAAGTTCGTGGCTCAAAGGAACCAGTTTTCCGTTCACTTTGGTGCCACGTGTGTGCATCCCGATTTCTGTGTGAATGTGAAAAGCGAAATCCAATGCTGTTGCGCCTTTTGGAAGGGAATACAAATCGCCTTTTGGTGTGAAGACAAAAATCTCCTTTGCGTAAAGGTTCAATTTAAATTCCTCAACAAAATCTACTGCGCTAATTTCTGAATTTTCAAGCGTGTCCTGCAGTTTGTTCAGCCAGTTTTCAAGTCCGCCGTCGTCTTTTTCCTTGTTTTTATATTTGTAATGCGCCGCGAAACCTTTTTCAGCAATTTCGTTCATCCTTTCGCTGCGAATCTGTACTTCAACCCAACGCCCTTTTGGTCCCATTACAGTAATGTGCAAAGCTTCGTAACCAGTTGATTTCGGGGAAGAAATCCAATCGCGAAGGCGTATCGGGTTTGGGCGAAAATGGTCCGTAACAATAGAATAGATTTTCCAAGCGAAGAATTTTTCGTTTTCGGGTGTGCTTTTATAAATAATTCGCACCGCAAATTTGTCATAAACCTCATCAAAGCTCACATTTTGCGCGAGCATTTTTCTGCGGATTGAAAAAATTGATTTTGGTCGGCCTTTTATTTCATATTGTAATTCCTCTGCATCCAATGAATCTTTTATCACTTTGTTAAATGCTTCAATATAGGCGTCCTGCTCTTCCTTGCTTTCCTTTATTCGACTCAAAATATCTCCATAAACTTCCGGTTCGGTGAATTTTAAGCCCAAATCCTCAAGTTCGGTTTTTATGTTGTAAAGCCCTATGCGGTGGGCGAGGGGTGCGTAAATATAAAGCGTTTCCGAAGCTATTTTTCGCTGTTTATCCGGCGGCATGCTGTCCATTGTTTGCATATTGTGCAATCGGTCCGCGATTTTTATGATGATTACACGAATGTCCTCATTCAGCGTAAGCAACATTTTTCGGAAGTTTTCAGCTTGCATCGAAACGTCCTCGGACATATTGATATGGGCAATTTTGGTAAGCCCATCCACAATGCGCATTACCGGAGTGCCGAACATACGTTCAATATCTTCTAAAGAATAGGTTGTGTCCTCAACCACATCGTGCAAAAGCGCAGCGGCGATTGAAGTTGCGTCCAAACCAATCTCTGAGGCTACAATTTTTGCAACGGCAATGGGGTGAAAAATATAGGCCTCGCCACTCTTGCGGCGCTGCTCTTTGTGAGCATCAACGGCAAGGTCAAAAGCACTGCGAATCAGTTTTTTATCTTCCTTGCTAAGGGTGCGATAACTGATCTTTAGCAACTGTTTGTAGTGCTTGGCAATTTCTTTTTTCTCTTCTTCTAGAGCGGCTTCTGTCATAAACCTAAAAGTACTGATAAGTAATTTAATTGGCAAGAAAATTAATGGGGTGGGTTAGGAGGTGGGTCAATTTAAAATGAAGGGAAAGCGAAGTAAAATTTATGAAGAAGATTATTTCTTTTATCCCATTTCTATGTTGGAGAATTTTTTGATTCAATTAAATTTTTAGTCAGAGTCAAAATATATTCTGCGTTAAATTTTTTCATTTCTTTATTCAGTTTATCACAATCTTTCTGTTCTGGTTTTCTTAAATTTAGTTTTTTACAAATTCTATAAATCAATTCAATATCGTCTAAATCCTTAATTCCGTATATTTTATGAATATCATCTTCGGGATAAATTGAGAAATTATTTACGCGAATAAAATCTCGGATTTCGTCATAAACAACTTCAACATGTTGCATATCAAATCCGCTTTTTACAAGTCGGTTTATAAATTCAGTTCGGGTAAGATTTGGTCGACTTATATTTAATTTCTGCAAACGGTTTTTATCACGTTCATTTTGAATATATCCGAGAATAACGAATATAAAAATGATTATTCCAATTATGATTATTGTTATGTTCATAATTTATACTTCTGCTATATATCCGCAATCTACCAAAAAAAGACCTTATGTAATAGTTTAAAATTTCTGTAACATTTTTATCAATAGAAGGTCTATTAGATTACATTATCTTTATTTTTCTTAACAAAAAACCACCATCTATGAAAAACAAACTGCTGCTGCTTTTGTTTTTGGCAACCGGAATTGTTGGGTTTGGCCAAAAAAATAACGCACAAAAATCGAAAACCACGGAGTTTAACGTGCCTGTGGAATATTACAAACTGGACAATGGCCTTAAAGTAGTTCTATCACAGGATAAATCTTCGCCAACGGTTATTGTTGCTGCCTATTACAATATAGGTTTCCGCATTGAACCAAAGAATCGTACGGGTTTTGCGCATCTTTTTGAGCATATGATGTTTCAAGGTTCCCAGAATTTGGGCAAGATGGAATTTATTAAACTTGTTCAACAAAACGGTGGGATTTTAAATGGTTCCACTCGTTTTGATTTTACTAATTATTTTGAAATCGTTCCTTCAAATAAACTGGAAACCATGCTTTGGGCAGAGGCGGACAGAATGAAGGGGCTTGACATTACACAAGATAATCTTACAAATCAACAGGGAGTAGTAAAAAATGAAGTGCGCGTAAATGTTTTAAACCAACCCTACGGCGGTTTCCCGTGGCTTGATATGCCACAGTATGCGAACACCAATTGGTATAACGCCCACAACTTTTACGGGGATTTAAAAGATTTGGACGCTGCAAATTTGGAGGACGTGGAAAGCTTCTTTAAAACCTATTATGCGCCAAACAATGCTGCAATTTCCGTTGTTGGTGACTTTGAAATGGGCGAAGCAAAAGCGTGGATAGAGAAATATTTCGGTGGGATTCCTGCTGTACAGATCCCTGCGAAGCCGGATATTTCTGAACCACGACAGGAAAAGGAAAAAGAGTTCACTAAAAATGATTCTTTGGCAAACAAGCCAGCATTGGCTGTTGCGTATCATATGCCTACGCGAAATACGCCCGAATATTACGCGATGGGTCTTTTGGACCAGATTTTAATCCAAGGTGACAATGCGCTGCTTCAGAAAAAATTGGTGGATGAAAAAGGATATACTTCATACGTGAGTGGAGGCATCAATTATTTGGGGAATATGTTCAATTACAATGGCCCAATGCAACTGATGTTTGACGTAACTTATGATACCGAAACTTCAAAAAAGCAAGTGATGGATGCGGTTGATGAAGTGATTGATGGGCTTTCAACTAAAGTAAACCAAGAAATGATCGATAATGCCATTGTGAAAATGCGCTCGCAATTATATGATGATTTGGGCGGGAATTTTGGTTTTGGCCGTGCTGATTTGCTTTGCAGTTTTGCACTTTTTGACGACGACCCTTCCCGCATAAACACTTTGGAAGACGAATTTAAAAAAGTGACACCGGAAATTGTGAAAAAGACCATTTCAGAATATTTGAGAAAGACAAACCGTACCATTTTGGTAGTAAACCCACTTTTGGCAAACAACGAAAAAACAAACTAAAATGAAAACTTCAATATATACATTTTTAATAGCCTTGTTAATCGCCGTGCCAAGCATCGCGCAAAAACAGGAACCACCAAAGGGCGCTGCCCCAAAAGATTTTAACCTTCCGCAAAAAGAAGTTGTGGATTTTGACAATGGCCTGCAATTGGTTATGGTTCCCTACGGAAGTATCCCGAAAGCAACCATAAGCATCACCTTAAAAACGGGAAATATCAACGAGACCAAAGATCAAGTTTGGCTTGCGGATTTGTTGGGAGATTTGATGAAGGAAGGCAGTACTGCGGATTATTCGGTAAAGGATAAACTTGCCGGAATGGGCGGAAACCTTAATATTGGCGTAAGCTCGCACAACACTTCTTTAAGCGCCAGTGTGCTTTCTGAATTTGCTCCCGATGCTTTAAAAATACTTGCAGATGTTTTGGAAAACCCAAAATTGCCACAAAGCGAATTGGACCGTCTTAAAAATAATATGAAACGAAATCTTACGGTTTCATTGTCCACTCCGGGCTCGCAAGCTAGAAAAGATTTCTTTGCTGAAGTATATCCCAATCATCCCTACGGAAGGCTTTACCCAACTTCGGAACAAGTGGATTCCTATACATTAGAGGATGTAAAATCTTTTTACGATGCCAACTTTGGCGCACAAAGAACAACAATTTACGTAGTAGGGAATTTTGATGCTGAAAAAGTGAAAGCAATTGTAAAAAGCCAACTGGGCGATTGGCGCAAGGGGCCAAAGGAAAATTACCCTATTGCCCAAGCACAATCCAATGGAAAGATAAAAATAATCGATCGTCCCGGTGCGCCGCAATCTACCATTTATTATGGGCTTCCGGTGGCTGACCCTTCAAGCAAGGATTATATTCCGCTGGATGTTATGAACACGCTTTTGGGCGGTTCGTTCGGATCGCGAATAACCAGTAATATTCGTGAAGACAAGGGCTATACTTATTCTCCGGGTAGTGCATTGGTGGCCAATTACAAAAGCGGACTTTGGTATGAAAGTGCCGATGTAACTACCGAATTTACAGGTGCATCCATTGACGAAATTAAAAAGGAAATTGTGCGCTTGCAGACCGAAGCGCCAAGCAAAGCGGAATTGGACGGAATGAAGAATTACAAATCCGGACTTTACGTTTTGCAAAATTCTACGCCTTATGGAATTATCAATCAGTTGAATTTCTTGAATGTCCACAATTTGGATGAATCGTTTTTGGTGAACCAAGTGAAAAACATAAATGCAGTAACCCCGCAACAGGTTCAGGAAATGGCGAAAAAATATATTCAGCCAGATAAAATGACGCTAATCGTGGTGGGCGATAAGGAAAAAATAAAAGACCAAGTAAAGGAAACCATTGCGCAGCCCGCAAAAAAGGAACAATAATTAATTAGTTTGATTTTTGTTAAAAATGAAAAGCCCAACGAGAGTTGGGCTTTTTTTTATTTTCCAGTTAAAAATTAATTTGAGAAGGATTGTTTTGTTTAGTTTGACTCTTCGTTGTCCGAAACAGTGTTTTTCGCTAAAAGTTTATTGGAAACTTTATAGGTCGCGGAATACGAAAGTCCGGGTTGGCGGGATTTAGATGTTAAAAATGCTTTTTTGTACCACTTTGGGTCGGTGGCTTTTTTTTTGAAATCGTCGTGAGCGACAATTTCCGAAACTTTGCCGTTTAACCTTGTTTCAATTTTATAAACTCCAATCCCGAAATGCTCTACGCGTTGAAGAACAGTATCAAAATCTGACTCAGAAAAATAGTGAACGGTGGCTTTGTCAGCTTCTTTATTCAAGTTTTTCAGATCAGTAAATACATTTTTTTCTAAGAATTCTGGTTGTTCCATAGGTTTGTATAAATTTTTTTAAGCTGTTTTTCCTCAGTTTTTTGTTGTGCTTAGTGTTTTTTATTTCATAAATAACTTCACTTCAATATTATCCCTTTCTGATTTTTGAATAGGTTTTAAATTCTCATATTCATCTAAATAGCCAAAAAAGTATAAGCGTTCAGTAATTGTCATACTTTTTACTATTTTTTTAATTAAGTCATTTAGTTTCCAATAATCTGTTTCACATTTTTCTTCTTCCGGATTTTCAGGAAAAGACCAGCCAAATCGTCTGCTTTCATAATTTAAATATTCAATTAGCATTCTATAATTTTCAGGTTTATTTCCCTCAATTTCATTTAAAATTTCAGAAGTTCTATCGATGTGTTCGATTACTTTTTTTGGTAAATCTTCTCTTAATCCAATTTCTTTGATTTTCTCAAAATGGGATTTTAGACTATTTTTTATGTTTTCGAAGTATGTCATTTTACATTAAGCAAAACATGCGATTAAATACAACAATTGCATTCATTCCTATTATATATTTAATTCAAAACAATCTTTTTAGTAACCAAATTCTCACCATTTTTAAAAACTCCTTCATAAATTCCCGCCTGTAAAAAGCTTAAATCCAAAGTATTGTTTTCATTCTTCAATGTAGTTTTATAAACTATTTTTCCCAAAACATCAAAAACTGTGAGCTCAATATTTTCTTCGGGAAATGAGTTTAAATCTATCGTAAATTTTCCGTTCGAAGGATTTGGATAAAAAACAATAGTTGATGCAAAACTGTTTTCCGAAACTCCAAGTGGTTCACGCGCAACCGCAAAATGTAATGCCGAACCCAAAGCACCTTTGGTAACTTCAAAAACATACTCTGGGTCCATATTTTCAATAATATCGTTTGGTGAATGCGGATAGGGCGATTCGTTGGCTTCGTATAAACCGGTAATCACTTCGCCATTATTTTCAAAAGGAATATAATCAGAAGCATAAGCGTTTGAAATTTGGGTCTGCAAATTTGAATACAGCCCAAAACAGTTCGCCATTTCCTGAGTTGCCTGTGCCGATGGGGCATTGTTAGAGCTAGGCGGCGAATCTTCATCACGCTCGCAAACAATAGTATTATTGTTCATTCCAGCAACCCCGCCAACTTCATCTATATTTAAAACCAATTTGATGTCCAAATTTTGTGGGTTTACGGTATGGGTTACGTAATAATCACTGCCAATCAGCCCTTCTTCCTCGCCACTAAAGTGGATAAATTTGATGGAGTATTCGGTATCTACATCTTTCAGCAATCTTGCAAGTTCCAGTATCAGCACGGTTCCGCTACCGTTATCGTTGGCACCGGGACCGTTTATGGTATCGTAATGGCCGTCAATTATTAGAAAGGTATTTGGATAAACACTACCAGTTTTTGTAATGATGATATTGGAAGTTGTTTGCCCAGAAACATTGAAATCCTGTGTTTCAATAGCTGTGTACCCCAGGCTTTGGTAACGTTGAATTATCCAATCTTTGGCGTCTTCAATTTCGCTGCTTCCGGGTTCTTTTACTCCAAAATCAACTAGTGTTTCTAAATCATCGAGAAGGTTAGAGGCGGAAACGTTTTGAACAATTCCATCATAATACGGGTTGTAAACCTGTGAATTGGTACTTAAAAATGTAAAAAGACAAAGTAAAACTGCTAATTTGGGAAATGAATTCATCGAAAAATTTATTTTTTGTGAAAGTATTGCTTTTTGATTGAAAATGGGAAAAATCTGATTATGAAATATAATTCCAAATATTCCGATACTTTACAAGTTGTGCATAGGTATTTTTTATAGGAATATTCTCTTCGGAAGTTAGATTGGGATCTGCCTTTAGGGTTTGCATTGCATAACTTCGGGCAATCTTCAAGATTTCGGAATCTTTTATTATATCAGCGATGCGAAGGTTTAGCACTCCGCTTTGTTGGGTGCCCATCATATCGCCGGGACCGCGGAGTTTTAAATCTACTTCGGCTATTTCAAAACCGTCGCTGGTTCGTACCATGGTTTCCAATCGGGTTTTGGCATCTGCCGAAAGTTTGTGGCTGGTCATTAAAATACAATAACTCTGTTCCGCGCCACGGCCAACCCTTCCACGCAGCTGGTGCAATTGTGATAAGCCGAAACGTTCTGCACTCTCAATAATCATCACGCTGGCATTTGGCACGTTTACGCCAACTTCAATTACGGTTGTGGCAACCATAATTTGTGTTTCGCCTTTAATAAAACGGTTCATTTCATAATCCTTATCGGCAGATTTCATTTGCCCATGAACGATTGAAACTTGATACTTCGGCAAAGGAAATTCGCGCACAATACTTTCGTATCCGTCCATCAAATCTTTGTAATCCATGGTTTCACTTTCCTGTATTAATGGGTACACAATATACACCTGTCTGCCCTTGCTAATTTCGTCTTTTATAAAGCGAAAAACCTTCAGTCTATTTGCGTCAAAACGATGCACGGTTTTGATGTCTTTTCTGCCCGGTGGAAGTTCGTCAATTACGCTAATATCGAGGTCGCCATAAACGCTCATAGCAAGGGTGCGGGGGATGGGGGTGGCGGTCATAACGAGGATGTGTGGCGGAATGGCCCCTCCAACCTCCCCGGAGGGGAGGCTTTTTAAAATAGTTTCAATTGTTTTTAAG
Organism: Aequorivita soesokkakensis; assembly: GCF_001641085.1. Lineage (GTDB taxonomy): Bacteria > Bacteroidota > Bacteroidia > Flavobacteriales > Flavobacteriaceae > Aequorivita > Aequorivita soesokkakensis. The sequence goes on from NZ_LXIE01000008.1 coordinate 43,046, forward strand.
GAAGCATCGAGGTTGCCTATTATTTCTTCGTTTGTAAACCGTAGGACTTTATACTTTAGTTCTTTTAAAATCTGGGTTCTTAGTTCATCAGCCTCTTTTTGTTGCGGGTGGTTGTGATATCCTCCATCTACTTCAATAACCAGTTTTTTTTCAAGACACACAAAATCAACAATAAAATCATCAATAACATGCTGTCTTCTAAATTTATAATTAAGTTTTTTGGTTCGTAAACACTCCCATAAAATAGCTTCGGCTTGGGTGGGTTTTTTCTTGTTTTTTTGTTGAAGCTCCTTCAATAATTTGTAGGCAGAGGGTCTGGCCGTCATGTATTTTTTACGCACTTCAGCTTCCTCCCTTTGGGAGGATTGAGGAGGGCTTCCTTTGTGCCATAATTTGCTCCTTTGCTCCACTCCAAAACGATGTTGTTCATCCACAATTGCAAGCCCTAAATTTTTGAATTTTACCTTATCTTCGAGTAGGGCATGGGTGCCAATTAGGATGTCTAATTCGCCATTTTCCAGTTTTTCGTGAATTTCTCGTCTCTTTGAAGTTTTAGTTGATCCAGTTAGCAATTCAATACTGGTGTTCAGTTTATTACATAATTCAACCAATCCATTATAATGCTGTACTGACAAAATTTCAGTCGGCGCCATTAAACAGGCTTGAAAACCGTTGTCAATGGCTATTAACATTGACATTAGCGCTACGATGGTCTTGCCGGAACCTACATCGCCCTGCAAAAGTCGGTTCATCTGTGCGTTGCTGCCCAAATCGTTGCGGATTTCCTTGATGACCCGCTTCTGTGCTTCGGTCAATTCAAAGGGTAAATGTTCCGAAAAAAAGGTGTTGAAATTGTGCCCAATTTTATCAAAAGGATAGCCTTTAATTTTGGATTTATGGATGAGGTTTTTCCGAATTAATTGCAGTTGGATATAGAACAATTCCTCAAATTTTAATCGGTATTGTGCACGTGCTAAATGGGCCTGACTTTTTGGAAAATGTATGTTGAAAAGTGCCTCCTTTTTTGAGACCAATTTTAGCTGTTCCAAAAGTGGTTTTGAGAGTGTTTCGGCGAAGGCATTTTTGCTCTCCAAAAACAGCTGTTGCATCAGACCATTTATTACCCTATTTGTGATACCGCTGTTCCCCAATTTTTCGGTGGAAGGATACACGGGTTGCATGGCAGAACGGATGCTTTTTTCGTGTGCATCCAGCAATTCCATTTCGGGGTGCGGCATTGAGAAGCTGTTGTTGAAATAATTCGTTTTTCCGAATATTACATAGGGAACATTCAACTTTAAATTTTCCCGAATCCATTTTTGGCCTCGAAACCAAACGAGTTCCATCGACCCTGTTTCGTCAATAAAAGTGGCGACCAATCGTTTTCCACGTTTTTGTTCAACCGTTTTTATATGTGTTATTTTCCCAATAATCTGAACTTCGGCATTGGTTTGCTGCAATTGCGCGATTTTATAGTATTGTGTTCTATCGAGATAACGATTCGGAAAAAGATTCAGCAAATCCTGAAAAGTATGGATGCCAAGCTCCTTTTTCAGCAAATCCGCCCGGTTTGGGCCGACGCCTTTTAAGTAATCTATTGGAGTTTGCAGGAAATTGGCATTCATAAAACGAAAATACAAATTTGGTTGCGAGCGGAAAGCATTGGTTGAAAATTTGTAATTTGCTTTCGCTAATTAAATTGCCCTTCACTAAAATGAACAAGTTTCTTATTGCGTTTCTTTTTTCAGGTTTTACGGTATTTGCACAGCAGACTGATGTTGTGGATTTTTTGAAGATTGAAGCTTTAATTAGGCCCGATGTTTTAGAAAAAAAAATAGCAGGGCGATATTTAGCCACATTCGAAGTTTTGAAAGAAACCGATTCAATTTTTTTGGATGCGGTAAATATTATTATCGACGAAATTAAGAGTAAAGAATTCAAAATATCAGCTGATGAAAAGAAGGTTTGGTTTGTTGGCAAATTTGAAAAAGGTAATACTTACGTAGCAGATTTTTATTATGAGATGAAACCAAAGCAAACCCTTTATTTTTTTGAAGATCAAATTTGGACGCAGGGCCAAGGCAAATACACTTCACATTGGTTGCCCAGTATTGATGACATTAACGATAAAATTGAGTTTGATTTACTTCTATTTGCTCCAACTGATAAAGCTGCGATAGCAAATGGAAAATTAATGAATGTGGGCGAGATTCCAGAAGTACGGCATTTCGATATGAAAGAACCCATGTCTAGCTATTTGGTAGCATTTGCCATAGGTGATTTCAACAAAAAAGACCTCGTTTCAAATTCTGGAATTCCAATTGAATTGTATTACAAACCTTCAGATTCTCTAAAAGTAGAACCCACGTATCGCTACAGTAAACAAATTTTTGACTTTTTGGAAAGTGAAATCGGAGTGCCGTATCCGTGGCAAAACTACAAGCAAGTTCCCGTACGGGATTTTCTGTACGCCGGCATGGAAAATACAACCGCCACTTTTTTCTCAGAGGCGTTTGTGGTTGATTCCATAGGTTTTAACGACAGAAACTACGTAAACGTAAACGCCCACGAGCTCGCCCATCAATGGTTTGGCGATATGGTTACCGAAAAAGCAAGTGAGGATCATTGGTTGCAGGAAGGCTTTGCAACCTATTATGCTTTACTGGCTGAAAAAGATATTTTTGGTGAAGATTATTATTACTGGCAATTCTACCAAACCGCAGAGCAATTAAAGGCAATGAGCGATGAAGGAAAAGGCGAATCATTATTAAACCCAAAGGCAAGTTCGCTTACATTTTACCAAAAAGGAGCTTGGGCGCTTCATATTTTGCGGGAAAGGATAGGGGATGAGGCTTTTAAAACGGCAATCAAAAACTATTTGGAAAAATATAAATTCAAAAATGTTTCTACCGATGATTTTTTAAATGAAGTGAAAGTCGTTTCTGCAATTGATATTTCAGATTTTGAGAGGGAATGGTTGCAACAAAGCGCTTTTAAAGGGGAAGAAGCATATCAATCTTTATTGAAATCTGAGTTTATAAAAAAATATTTTGAAATCTCTGCGCTTCGGGCAACGCCTTTGGCAGATAAAAAAATCCAGCTAAAAACCGTGCTGACCTTTCCAAATGATTTTATTGGGCAGGAAGCGGTTTATCAATTGGCGGGCGAGCCGCTCTCTGAAATACTTCCGCTTTATAAAAGCGCTTTTGAGAGTAATAATCTGTATGTTCGACAAGCTGTAGCACTTTCGCTTCAAACCATTCCGAAAGAACTTCAAAAAGAATATGAAAGTCTGCTAAATGACGATTCCTATGTAACGTTGGAATCCGCGCTGTATCAATTATGGATGCAATTTCCAGAGAAAAGAACCCAATATCTCAACAAAACAAAAGGAATTGAGGGTTTTCAGAATAAAAACATTCGACAACTCTGGTTGACGTTGGCTTTGATTACAGAAGATTATGAAAACTCTGAAAAGGAAAATTATTTAAAGGAATTGAAAAATTATACTTCCACAGATTATAGTTTTGAGATCCGTGAAAAGTCTTTTGAATACGTAAACGAGCTTCAACTCTGGGATTTGGAAACGCTTAAAAATTTAGCGGAAGCCTGCGTGCATCCCACGTGGCGCTTCTCAAAACCTTCCAAAGAAATGTTGAATGAACTGCTTCAAAATGAAAAATATTACGAGCAAATAAAGGTTTTGGGCAGACAAGTTTCAGAAAAAGCGGCTAATTATTTAAACTCAATTATAAAGGAATGAGAGCGTTGGTAATTTCGGGCGGAGGAAGTAAGGGCGCGTTTGCGGGCGGCGTGGCGCAGTATTTAATGGAAGAGTTGCATCATAAATATGACCTTTTTGTGGGAACTTCAACGGGTAGTTTGCTTATTTCGCATTTGGCTTTGGATAAGGTTGAGAAAATTAAGGAGGTTTATACTTCGGTTAACCAAAAAAGTATTTTTAACAGTTGCCCGTTTGTGATAAAGGAAGATAAATTCGGCGGAAAACAGATTGGCATTGACCATTATACCGTACTTCTGAATTTTCTGAAAGGGAAAAAAACGTTTGGGGAAAGTTTGAACCTTCGGAAATTGATTGAAAAAACCTTGACCGAGACGGAGTTTAATAATTTGAAAGCTTCCGAGAAGGAAGTGGTGGTAACGGTTTCAAACCTTTCGCTTAACCAAGTGGAGTACAAATCAGTAAATGATTTTGAGTACAAGGATTTTTGTGATTGGATCTGGATTTCTTCAAATTTCACCCCCTTTATGAGCTTGGTTAAAAAAGATGGCTGCGAATATGCTGATGGTGGATTTGGAAGTATGGTTCCCATTGAAGAGGCTATAAACCGTGGCGCAACCCACATTGATGTAATTGTTTTGGAAACTGAGGTTACCTACTACAACCGGCTGCCTTCAAAAAATGTGTTCTCATTGCTAACAAATATGCATAGTTATATGGCAGACCGGATTGAAAAACAAAACATTCGCATTGGGAAATTTGTGGCTGCCAATAAAGATGTTATAATAAACCTGTATTATACGCCAACGGTTTTAACTACCAATTCGTTGATTTTTGATAAAGAAATGATGGGCAAATGGTGGGGACGGGGTTATGAATATGCCAATCAAAAAAACAGTGAGCTGAACGAAATAAAAACGAATGATGTTTAAATTCACCTTTTAGGGGGATTTCCCCCTTTTTTTAAGTGTTTTCCCCTTTTTTTACACAAAATATATTTATAATTATATTAATATCAGCATTTTAAAAGTATCTTCATATTTTACTTTAAAAAGCATGTTTTTAAATTCCTGCTTTTGTAACTACATTTATACCACAACCATAAAAACCAATTCATTATGACTGCAAAAATCACCATTCGTTTAGCATTTTTAAGTTTTATTAGTTTGCTGCTCTTTAGTTGTGAAAACACAACACACACTCCTCCACTTGTGGATCCTCCAAAACAAATAATTTCGACCGAACGGGCTAAAGAAATGTATGATACTTATACAGACCGAAGAGTTTCAATTATTAGCAAATATGAAGATAGCATATCTGCTGATGGTTCAGTTTATACACCCACACGTTATGCCGAGTATGATTTGGAAACAATAAAAAACTATATAGCATACATTGAACAAGAATCAAAAAAAGCAAATGTTGATATTAAAACATTACGCTTTTATCTTTCCGGCTATCCAAAGAGCGATAAATTTCAGAATGGAGATGTGGTGAAATATCCGCGGAGAAATACAATTTTTGTATTGCCAACAATGGAATATGAAGGAAAAAATGTAGGTTTTTCAGTTGAAGAAACAGGTGGAAAATATACTGCAGTGCCAATCAATAGAAATAACCCAATGCAGGATATAAAACAGGAAAAACGTCAAGCTGATTCTACAGGACAAATGAATGAAGCAGGATTTTTTATACCTAACAATACAGCTGCCCAAGGCGGTGGAAGTTCTAGTTTGATTTTGAACGATAGCAGTTTATCACCTCCACCTAGTTCTAATGATTTTGGAAACAATAATTAGAGAATATAATTATTGAAAGCAGTTTTAGAGATATTCCAAAATGTACATATGGCATTGTATGCCATCGTATTTATTTTATCTCTTATAAAATATCCAGTCTATAAAAATACGTCTTTAAAATTTTTGCCACTAATTTTCTTATTAACATTGGTAGCGGAATCTATGGGAATGTTCATTAACAAAGTTTATGAATCTCCGAATAGTGTTATTTACAATATATATTATTTTTTTTATTTTACGTTTTTCTTTTATCTTTTTATGAAGGTCATCAATGTAAAGAAATATAAAAATTATATTAAAATTGGTATTGTAATTTTTTGGCTGTTTTATTTAAGAGATCTGTTTTTTACTGATATTTTTAATGAATCTTTCATAGAATCCTATATTGTTGGAGCCGGTTTGTTGATTTATTGTATCATACTTTATTATATAAGTATTTTACAATCTTCTAAGGTTCTTGTTATAAAAAACGATTTGTTGTTCTGGATTAGCGTTGGCCTATTTTTGTTTTATATTGGGTATCTTCCAATAAAAATAATACGCAGCTGGTTCTATAAAGAAAATAGTTTTTTTTGGATTTTGTTGATAATCCAGTTTTCGCTGGTTATCGTTATGTATTTGTGCTTTTTGACAGGATTTTTATGGATGAAAAAGAAATCATAATAATAGCGGCAATTGCTATTCCAATATCACTTGTAATTATAGTTATTGTGTTGTTTAGCGTATTTGCCCGAAGAAAGAACCGCATGTTGCAGGAACAGGAAGAGGCCAAAAAAGTGTTTGACCGAGAATTGGCAGAATCGCAGATAGAAATTCGGGAAGAAACATTGCGCAATATAAGTTGGGAACTGCACGACAATATTGGCCAATTGATGACACTGGCTAAGATACAGGCCCAAATGGCGCAGGAAAAACCCGAAATGATGACAGAGGTTTCCGAAACCATTGGCACAGGCATTGACGAATTGCGGGCGCTTTCAAAATTGATAAATCCCGAGGCCTTGAAAAGCCTTAGTTTGAAAGAAGCTGTAAGCCTGGAAATTGAACGGTTCAATAGGTTGAAATTTATTGAGGCCAAATTGACCATTAATGGATCGGTGATGCCTATTGAAGCAAATACCCAAATTATTCTTTTTAGGATTTTACAGGAATTTTTTTCAAATACCATAAAACATTCCAAGGCATCCACCTTAAAAGTAGTACTCAATTATTCCGAGGAGGAGTTAAGCATTACTGCGGAAGACAATGGAGTGGGTTTTGATAAAAGTGATGATTTTTTGGGTATTGGATTGAAAAATATGAAAACCCGTGCCCAGCTAATCAATTCAACATTGAGAATAGATTCTGAAGAAGGTAAAGGCACTGCATTGACTTTAAAATACAAATTTGTGTAAAATCAAATCCAAATAATTTAAAATTTTAAAAATAAATTCCAAGATGAACCATTCCGTAGTTGTTGTTGATGACCATTTTTTATTATCCCAAGCAATCGGTGGATTGGTTCAGGAATTTAAAGATTTTGAAGTTTTATATTTATGTAAAAATGGGCAGGAACTTTTGGATAAATTTGAAACCCCTAAAAACGTTCCCGATTTGGTTTTGATGGACATAAAAATGCCTATTTTAAATGGAATAGAAACAACGGAACTTCTTAGAATTAATTATCCAAAAGTAAAAGTACTGGCCCTTTCCATAGAAGAGGATGAGTACACTATTTTAAAAATGCTTCGCGCCGGTGCCAAAGGTTATTTAATGAAAGATACCAAAAAAGACATTCTTGAAGAAGCACTTTTGCAGGTTATGGAAACTGGTCATTATTATACAAATACAGTTTCACAAATATTGATGGAATCTCTGGAAAAGGAGATTGATACAGAGCTAAAGGAAAAAGAGATTGAATTTATAAAACTTGCCTGTACAGATATGAATTACAAGCAAATTTCTGAAGCTATGTTCTGCAGTTACAAAACAGTTGAGGGCTATCGGGATGCACTGTATAAAAAACTGGGAATAAAAAACAGAATAGGGCTTGTTCTCTTTGCCATTCACCATAATATGTTTACGCCATAAAAATTAAAAAAGCTCGCCCACTTCTTTTTTAACGTATGCCAAAGCCTTTTGTGAAGGAGAAACTTCTTCCATAAAATTCTGCAAAAGCCATTCCCTCATCTTGTCAACATTTCCATCTTTTTCGTGCATCGCCCCTTGCCGTATAACGTGTATAGTAGCATTTTTCGCAGCGTTTACCAAATTCCAGCATTCTGGGGTAACATAGATCTGTTGCGTAAGGTTGTGTTCGTATTCCTGCTCAATATTTTTTATCAGTAAATTTTCATAATCGTCTTTTGAATCTGAAAACGGTTTTACTCGAATTAATAATTTGTTTGGATCAATCCGTTCCAAAAACAATGTTATGCGTTCATAAGCCTGCAAACGAAGCGGTAATACCTGCTTTTGCGCTTCTTTTTGAATCAAATATCTGCGGCGGCCTTCTTCATTTGCGGTGTGCCCCTTAAAGAAAAAATAGGCAATTACGCCCACAACAATAGCGGGCAAAAGGTAGGCTAAATAACTAATAACTTGGGTTGCTTCTTCCATTTTTTTTAAGTGTTCAGTGTTCAGTGTTGAGTAATAAATAAAAAGTAATCAGTAATCATTGTCATTAATCAGTATTCAATTTGCTGTAATGCATCCCGCACTCAGCAACTGTCTTCCAGCCTTCAAAATCAATATCGAACCTTGTTTTCTTTTTTCATTGCCTTTACTTCCTTTTTGGCTTCTTTTTCGTGATAATTTCCTCCAAGATGTGGGCAATTGGAAAGTGCTTTCACACTTTTAAAAGGAACAGCACATTTGTGGTACATAAACGATTCTGCTAATGTTTTAATGAGGTTTTTATCACCAACGGTTAAATCTACATCGTCCATCGTAAATTGGCAGGGATGTTCATAACCGCAGGCGTGGGTCATTTCCAAAAGTTCTTTTCTGAAATTTTTAAAGTAGAAATGGGCCCGCACGGATTTATCCTCAATATTTATTCCCCGTTGCAACCATTTATTCTGCGTTGCAACCCCGCTCGGGCATTTGTTTGTATGGCATTGTTGTGCTTGAATACAACCGATGCTCATCATTGCTTCACGAGCCACGTTAACCAAATCGGCACCCATGGAAAAAGCCATGGCCGCTCTTGCGGGAAAGCCTAATTTTCCACTGCCAATAAAAACTATTCTATCGCAGATATCGTGTTTTTTAAAGATTTTATACACTTCCGCAAAACCAAAAAGCCACGGCAATGAAACGTGATCGGCAAAACTTGGTGGCGAGGCCCCAGTTCCGCCTTCACCTCCGTCAATCGTTATGAAATCGGGTCCCTTACCAGTTTCTTTCATAATTTTTGCAAGCTGCTCCCATTCGCCCAAACGGCCCACTGCAGATTTTATTCCCACGGGCAAACCTGTAGCTTCAGCAATACTTTCCACAAATTCAACCAAGCCTTTAACGCCTTCAAAAGCCGAATGGTTTGGTGGGGAAAGCACATCTTTCCCTAAAGGCACGTGCCGTATTTCAGCAATTTCTTCGGTTATTTTTGCTCCCGGCAAAACACCGCCTTTTCCAGGTTTTGCACCTTGGGAAAGTTTTACTTCAATGGCACGCACTTGCGGATTGTCATTCACAAGCTTTACAATTTTTTCCATCGAAAATTCACCGTTTTCATCACGCACGCCAAAATAACCAGTCCCGAAATGAAAAACTACATCAGCACCTGTCTTGTGATAAGGCGAAAGTCCGCCTTCACCGGTATTGTGGTAACAATACGCAAGGCCGCAACCTTTGTTTAAAGATTCCACCGCACGGGCAGATAATGATCCAAAACTCATTGCAGAAACGTTAATTACTGAAGTTGGCCTGTACGGTCTTCTTCTTTTGTGATATCCGCCCATCAATTTGGCACAAGGAACGAAATATGGGTTTTTATAGTTTGGATTGTCTTTTTCAACTTTATATGGAAGAAGTGAATTGTTTATGAAAATATAGTTTGGTTCATAAATGTCTCTGTCGGTTCCAAAACCTTCATAGTTGTTTTCGTTTTTCGCGGAAGCGTAAATCCAGCCGCGCTCAATTCTATTGAAAGGAAGTTCTTCGCGGTTGTTCGCCACAATATACTGCCGAAGCTCCGGCCCAATACTTTCCAGCATATACCGAATGTGCCCGATAATGGGAAAGTTGTGGCTAACCGCATGGCGTTTGTTAAAAAATATGTCGCGAATGGCAACAATTAAAAGGAAAAAAAGAACCCAAGCCCACCAAGGAACTTCTGATAGAAAATCAAGAATTGAATCCATAGAATTTTTTTTATAAAGGTATTTAAAATTATATGGTTTTCGAAAATTGTTTAAAGAACCTTTGGAGAACTTTGGTTTTTAAATACATAAAGAAAAAGCCATACTTTTTAAAAGCAAACAGGCTGAAGCTTATTGACAGTTCTATAATTTTTGATATCCCTTTCTCTTAATAAAATTAAAAAACCTTTTGGGACTTATCCAAATGTTACGAAGACCCCCTAATTCTCCATTTGAGTAATAGTAGGTTATATTTCTATCTTTAATATCTAAAATTATGGTATCTCCTTTTTTCAAGCCACCGGGATGTTCATAAATCTCAGCTTTTCTATTTTTTATTAGACAATAATAGTTTGCTTGCTTATTTCGAGGATCATAATCATCCATATTAGATTTGATAATGTTTACCCGAATAATACCTCTGGCGTGGTATCCTTCCATTTTATTCATAACCTGTTGAATTGAAATAACTGTTCCAACAAGATAAAGGTTTTCAATTCCCTGAAAATCATTAACATCAACAACATTTTGTCCGTCATCTTCAAAAAAATTACAGGAAAGTAGTATCAAAGAAAGAGAATATACAATTAAGATTATTTTATACTTCATTTTGTTATGAATTGATAAAATATTTAGATAATCATAGTTATCCTTTGTTATTTCTTTTTAATGGTTTTATAAAGATATTTAAATTTTTCATGGTTGAAGATGTATGGTTAAAATTAAGGATTATTCTGAAAATTGATATATTACGGAAGAAATGCATTGTTTATAATTTCCCATAAAACCTTTCCCATAAAAGTTTGATAATAGTTATTTTCACAGCTTGAAGAAAATGAAGTTTTGGAAAAATATTTAGAACAACTTAACGATGCCCAGCGTGCGCCAGTGCTGCAAAAAGACGGTGCGATGATCGTTATTGCCGGCGCGGGTTCGGGCAAGACGCGTGTGCTTACTTTTCGTATTGCGTATTTGATGTCGCAGGGAGTTGACCCATTTAATATTTTGGCGCTCACGTTTACAAATAAAGCGGCGCGCGAAATGAAAAACCGTATCTCAAAAATCGTTGGCGCCAGCGAAGCCAAAAATCTTTGGATGGGAACTTTCCACAGTATTTTTGCGAAAATACTTCGCTTCGAAGCTGACAAACTTGGCTATCCTTCCAACTTCACAATTTATGATACACAGGATTCGCAAAGTGTGATTCGCGCCGTGATTAAGGAAATGAATCTCGATAAAGATATTTATAAATACAAGCAGGTTTATTCGCGCATTTCTTCCTATAAAAACAGCTTGATTACCGTAAAGGCGTATTTCAATAATCCAGAATTAATTGAGGCAGATTCAATGGCGAAAATGCCGCGTTTGGGCGACATTTATAAATCGTATGTTGATAAGTGTTTCAAAGCCGGTGCAATGGATTTTGATGATCTTTTGCTGAAAACAAACGAATTGTTAACCCGTTTTCCAGAGGTTTTGGCGAAATACCAAAACCGTTTTCGCTACATTTTGGTGGACGAGTACCAAGATACAAACCACAGCCAATATTTGATTGTGCGTGCGCTTTCAGATAAATTTCAGAATATATGCGTTGTGGGCGATGATGCGCAAAGTATTTACGCTTTCCGCGGAGCGAACATCAACAATATTTTGAATTTTCAAAAGGATTACGAAGAAGTAAAAGTGTTCCGTTTGGAACAAAATTACCGTTCCACCAAAAACATCGTGAATGCCGCAAATAATATCATTGAAAAGAACAAAACCCGACTTGAAAAAGTAGTTTGGACAGCCAATGATGAAGGCGATAAAATCCTCGTAAACCGAACAATGACCGATGGTGACGAAGGGCGTTTTGTAGCGAGTTCCATTTTTGAGAACAAAATGAACCATCAACTTAAAGATGGCGATTTCGCAATTTTATACCGAACCAATGCGCAAAGTCGCGCCATGGAAGATGCGCTTCGGAAGAAAGATATTCCGTATAGAATTTACGGCGGTCTCAGCTTTTATCAGCGAAAGGAAATAAAAGATGTGTTGGCGTATTTACGTTTGGTGTTGAACCCAAAAGACGAAGAAGCGCTGAAACGCGTCATTAATTACCCAGCACGGGGAATTGGCGAAACTACAATTGAACGCTTGATTGTTGCGGCAAATCATTACAATCGTTCAATTTTCGAAGTGATGAAAAACATCGAAAAAATTGATTTGAAAATAAATTCGGGAACCAAAAATAAGCTGCAGGATTTTGTGACGATGATAGAAAGTTTTCAGGTTTTGAATAACAATTACGATGCTTTCACTATAACAGAACACGTTTCAAAGAAAACGGGATTGCTTCAGGAATTAAAAAAAGACGGTACTCCGGAAGGAATTGCCCGAATCGAAAATATTGAGGAATTACTGAATGGGATGCGCGATTTTGTGGAAGAGCAAAAGGAAATTGCGGATGCAACCGGCTCGCTTGCTGAATTTATGGAAGATGTGGCGCTCGCAACCGATTTGGACAACGACAAAGGCGATGATGACCGTGTTGCGCTAATGACCGTTCATTTGGCAAAAGGATTGGAATTTCCGTACGTGTATATTGTTGGGATGGAAGAAGACCTTTTTCCCAGTGGAATGAGTATGAATACCCGCAGCGAATTGGAAGAAGAAAGAAGGCTTTTTTACGTTGCTTTGACGCGTGCCGAAAAGCAGGCTTATTTAACTTACACACAATCGCGATACCGTTGGGGAAAATTGATTGATGCCGAACCAAGCCGTTTTATTGGGGAAATTGACGAAAGCTTTTTGGAGTATTTAACGCCGATTACTGAAAATCGGTATAAACCTTTGCTGGATGCAGATATTTTTGACGATGTAGACCATAGCAAACTCCGTCTTAAAAAACCTGTTGCGGGCAAAGCACCAATGGGCCCAACAGAAGAACAACTGAGAAAATTGCGGAGATTGAAACCCGTAACCAGTGATTCTGATAAAAACTTCAATGCCAAAGATGCCAACTTAAATGTGGGAACAATGGTAGAGCACGTTCGATTTGGAAAGGGAAAAATTCTTAAAATTGAAGGTGTGGGCGCAGACACCAAAGCGGAAATAGATTTTGAAAATGGAGGTTTGAAAAAACTACTGCTCCGTTTTGCAAAACTGAAAGTTGTCAATTAGCGAATTTTTCAATTAGCGGATTAGCTGATCAGTTGCAAATTGACAAATTAACTAATTCGCCAATCCGCTAATTGTCAACTTCCAAATAAGTATCTACATAAGCACTTATCTGTGCTTTCATATCTTCAATATCTACATTTGCCCAATCGCCGTGACCGCCTTCATAAATATTCAAAGTATGGTCTATTTGTGAATTGTCAAGAGCAGAATTTAATGTTGTTGCATTAGAAAGCGGCACCAATGGATCAGCATTTCCGTAGAAAAGTAGGGTAGGGCTACTATTGTTGGAAACACGAAGTGCTGGGCTCAATACTGCTGCATAATTTGTTCCGGGAGGATAGGCATTTTCATCGACCAATGCAGCTATTAAAAATGGAAAATCAGGGTTTTCACTGTAAAAGGGGTCCGTAAAATCTGACGGTCCCACAATGTCACCAACCAATTTTACTTGATCGTCTGTGTCATAAGCATAATCATACATCAAAGAAATATGTGCTCCCGCACTAGCACCAATTAGAGCAAACTCTGGTAAAATGTGCAATTCGTCTTTTTCTGAAGTCAGCTTGTTGATTACAGCGTCCAAATCTAAAAACTGGTTTGGAAATGCAGGCGTATTTATATCTGCGAGCACGTAGTTTATATTCACTATCGCGTGGTCCGGATGCCTAAGTTTGATGTATGGAATCAGAAAATCCATATCTGCTTTATCGCCACCGGTCCAACCTCCGCCGTGAACCAGCACGATTACTTTCGTTTTTTCTGTAGAGCGGTTTTCGGGTAAATAAAGATCATATTTTTCTTGGGCGTTATTTCCGTAGGAAACGTTTAAAAAAGTTTCGGCAGTTAATGGTTGTTCTGGGCTGCTGTCATTATCTTTTGAACAGGAAACGTAACCAAATTGAATTCCGAGGAATAGAATTATAACGAGGAGTTTTTTCATAGAAATTGTTTGTTAAAACTAATAACGGTAAAAAACGCTGTTTATGTTATGTAGTGCCAACGAAGTTGTTAATTCTCTTAAAATGACATATATTTAAAATTAAAATACCGCTATGGCTGAATTCATAAAGATTTACGAAGAAAACCCAAACCCAAAGGAAATTAAAAGGGTTGTGAAGATTCTTCGCGACGGTGGCGTCATTATTTATCCAAGCGATACGGTTTACGCTTTAGGTTGCGATATAAAAAACAATCGCGCAATGGAACGTGTAGCGCAGCTACGTGGCGTGAAACTTGAAAAGGCCAATTTTTCTTTTGTCTGTGAGGATTTAAGCAATCTCAGCGATTATGTGAAGCAAATTGACACACCAACTTTTAAATTATTGAAAAGAAACCTGCCTGGCCCTTATACATTTATTCTTCCCGGGAATAACAACCTGCCCACTGTTTTCAAAAAGAAAAAGGAAGTGGGAATTCGTGTCCCAGACAATTCGATAACACGTGCTATTGTTCAGGAATTGGGAAATCCAATTATTTCAACTTCCATAAAAGATGAAGATGAGGTGATAGAATATACCACAGATCCGGAGCTTATTTTGGAGAAATGGGACAGTTTGGTAGATCTTGTTATTGATGGCGGTTATGGCGGAAACATTCCTTCCACGGTAATTGATTTGACGGGAGCGGAGCCAGTAGTGATTCGTGAAGGTAAGGGTAGCTTAGAGCTTTAGGGTTTATTTAGTTTACTTCTTTTGAAATTCTGAAAGTAGAAATCGGGTTTGTTGGTTAAGTTTTTTCTTGAAAAACGCCGTCCATCCTACCAAAAAACCTTTAAATCCCATTGCTTGTTTAGACCATCGGTACAGGCTGAATTTATCAACGTGGTTTATGATTTTGCCATCCTTGAATTTAAAAGTAGCATTTATTATATTATGGACTTTTCTGCCTGTTTTTGTGAAGGTGTAATAGGCTTCCCAACGCGCTTTTCCCGCTTCGGGCGTGTATTCAATATTTGAGGTTATAACTTTAAAATCTTTTCCTTTTTGTGAATGGCAAAGCATTCGCCACATATTTTTGGCTTCTTCGCCGCGTAAAATTCCAAAAGCGGGATCTTCAAAAGTAATATCGTCATGGTACCATTCCACCATCCGCTCAGCATCTAAATGTGTAAATGCGTCGTAAAACTTTTCAATTATATTTAATTCGTCTTTGCTAATGATTTCAATATTTAAAAGACTTATTTAAGCAAATGCTGAAGACCTCGATAAATGTTTTCTTCAAGAATATCTATTGAACCATCGGTGAGAAACATTTTTTTAATATTCATAAAAAGACGGTCTATTTCGTGCTTGGAATAATTGAAACGCTCTACGGTAGATTGAATTTTTTGAATGCGTTGGTAATCGTTATCCTTATCAAATTCTTTGTGGACTTTTCGGTATTTTTCTTCGCCTACTTTAGATTTTATAAATTCCTTTTCTTCTTTGGTTTCAATAAAATTGGCATTTGCGCAGTATAGTAAAATATATGCTTTCAGTTCTTCGCGGCTCCAATTGGTTTTGAATTCTTCCATATTTTTAAGGTATTATAGCTGGTTTTGTTTTCTAATCTAAGATACGAAAACCTATCCAAAGATTCTTTTGATACTGCCAATAAAAAACCCGGCCTTTTTTGGACCGGGTTCTTTTTATTTTTAAAGCTTTAGAGATTATTTTCCTCCAGCTTCAAGGTTTTTCATTTCCTTTTCAATCATATCATAAAACTGATCGATTTTTGGAAGTACCAATATACGTGTACGTCTGTTGGTAGCTCTGTTTTCAGCAGTAGTATTAGGCACCAACGGTACGTAATCTGCACGACCGGCAGCAACCAAACGCGATGGTGCTACACCAAGTTTTTGCAATTCACGCACAATAGCAGTGGCTCTTTTCACACTCAAATCCCAGTTGTCAAGCAACAAACCATTACTGTAAGGCACGTTATCTGTATGCCCTTCAACCATCGCTTCAAAATCAGGTTTTCCGTTGATTACTTTGGCAACTTTACCTAAAATTTCGCTAGCTCTGTTCGAAATCTGGTAGCTACCGCTTTTGAAAATTACTTTATCAGAAAGTGAAATGTAAACTACTCCTTTTTCAACATTTACTTCAATGTCTGGATCATTTACACCAACTTCTCTTTTAAGACTGGTAACAAGTGCAAGGGTAACACTGTCCTTTTTGTTAAGTGCATCCTGCAAACGAGTAATCTTAAGATCTTTTTCTTTTAAACTTTCCAAAGATTTTTCAAGGTTTGTAGCCCCTTTAGATGTCAACATTGTAAGTTCTTTTGAACTTTGAATAAGGTCTGCGTTTGTTTTTTTCATATCAGCCAAACGCTCTTCCAGTTCTTTAGCTCTTGCTGATGCAGCTGCTCTTTCTGCAAGACAGTCGTTAAGTTTAACGGTTGCTGTGTTCAATAAATCCTGTGTGTTTTTCTGTTTTGCTTCAAGTTCAGCATACTTCTTCTTCGAAACGCAAGAGGTAAATACCAAACCAGAACACATTGCTAGAATCAATAGTTTTTTCATAATTTGTAAGTGTTATATTAGATTGTCTGTTTCAATAATTCTGAACCAAAATTATTAAAATACCATTCAGTCAAGAAACGATTAACAATACTTTAAGTAAATTAAATTAAAGTTCGTTAAAAACTTTTTTATTCTTTATAAAATACTGAAATACAATAGATTTGATTGAAAAGTAAATTAAGTTTGAAGCAAATTTTTTCCTCTTTTGAAGAAATTTTGGAATGAAGCCATAAAAACTGAAGTGCGCTTTCAATACAGCGAAGAAATGTTTTGGTTTTCCCTGTGCCAAAAACTGAAATGCAGCAATGGCGTCCAATACCATTCTTATGAAAATTGCGGTGAAAGCTTTAGTTCCGCTTGCATTTTTCAACAGATTTAAAAGTGAATTCCGGAAGTTGTAGAAAGTTTTTTTAGGGTTTAGAGAAGCCAAGGTTGCGCCACCCACGTGATACACTTTTGAAGTACCAACGTAAAGTATTTTTCCACCTTTAGCCTGTAAACGCCAACAAAGATCTATTTCTTCTTGATGAGCAAAATAATCTTCATCAAGCGCACCGGCTTGCCAAAAAGCATCTGCCTTTACAAAAAGGCAAGCTCCTGATGCCCAAAATATTTCAGAAACATCATTGTATTGTCCTTCATCTTTTTCAACAGTATCGAAAATTCTTCCACGACAAAAGGGATAACCATATTTATCAATAAAACCGCCCGCAGCGCCAGCATATTCAAAATAGTCCTTGTTTTTATAATCTAGTATTTTTGGCTGTGCGGCAACCATGGAAGCGTCTTTTTCAAATTCAGAGATTATTGGTGGCAGCCAGTTTTTGGTCACTTCCACATCGCTGTTCAACAAAACGAAAATATCTTCAGAAAGATTTTTTAAAGCATCATTATAGCCTTTTGCATAGCCGCCATTCACTTTGTTTTGGATGATTTTTACTTTGGGAAAAAATTCTGAAACGTATGAAACCGAAGTATCGGTGGAAGCATTATCTGCCAAATAAATAGTGGCTTCGTGAGAAAATTTCACTACTGAGGGAAGAAATTTTTCCAACAAATCTTTTCCGTTCCAATTCAGGATGACTACAGCTACTTTCACGGGTATAAAGATAGATTTTTGAAGTGTTTTTTCAGGACTTATTTATAATTTGGAATTTCTTTCAAAAAAACATAGCGCTCATTTTCAAAATCCATTTGGCAGTAATAATGTTCCAAACCATTGCTGACCATTAAATATTCAGCTTCCAATGCTAAATTATATCGGGCAATCTGATCAAAAGTAATTTGTGAAATTTCGATTGAGGGCGCTTTGCATTCCACAATTAAAAAAATACTGCCATCATTGTTAAAAACCACGATATCATATCGTTTTACGGTATTGTTAAGCTTTAGCTGTTTTTCAACGTTTATAAGGCTTTTGGGATATTTTTTTTCTTTCAAAAGAAATTGAACAACGTGCAGACGAACCCATTCTTCGGGAGTGAGTACGACGAATTTTTTTCTAATTTCATCAAAAACCAACGTTTTATTTTCGCTACTTTTGAAGCGAAACGAATATTCGGGGAAGTTGAGTTTTTGCATTTACAAATATTCAAAATTTAATATTCAAAATTCAAAATTAAGTTCCTTCAATCTAAAATCGTAAATCGTCCAATGCCGCTCGACAAAGTAAAATCCATAATCACTGATATTAAAAACGGAAACACAAAACCCATCTATTTTTTGATGGGCGAGGAGCCGTATTATATTGACGGCATTTCAAAATATATTGAAGAAAACGTTTTGTCTGAGGAAGAAAAAGGGTTTAATCAAATGGTGCTTTACGGCCGCGACGTTACTGTGGAAGACATTATCAGCAACGCCAAACGCTACCCGATGATGGCGGAAAAGCAGGTGGTGATTGTAAAGGAAGCACAAGATCTTTCGCGAACCATAGAAAATTTGGTTAGTTATGCAGATAATCCGCAGCCCACAACAGTTTTGGTGTTTTGCTACAAATATAAAACGCTGGATAAACGAAAAAAGCTAGCCAAAACGGTTGCAAAGACAGGCGTTCTTTTTGAAAGTAAGAAACTGTATGAAAACCAAGTTCCCGATTGGATAAAGCGTGTTCTTGCTGGAAAAGGCTATACAATTACACCAAAAGCTGCGCAAATGCTGGTTGAGTTTCTTGGGAATGATTTGAGTAAAGTGAACAATGAGTTAGAGAAATTACAACTCATTTTAAAACCCGGTGAACAAATTACACCCCAAATTATTGAAGAGAATATTGGTATAAGTAAGGATTTCAACAATTTTGAACTTCAAAATGCAATAGGCGAAAAGGATATTAAAAAAGCTTTTGCCATTATTCAATATTTTTCGCAGAATCCGAAAAACAATCCATTGGTGATGACGGTAGCTTTGTTGTATAGTTTCTTTTCAAAATTGCTGAAATATCACGCGCTTTCCAATAAGGGGGATGCTGCAAAAGCGTTGGGCGTAAATCCTTATTTCGTAAAAGACTATCAAACCGCAGCCCGAAATTATCCAATGAAAAAGGTGAGTGCCATTATTGCAGCAATCCGTGAAGCGGATATGAAAAGCAAAGGTGTGGGAGCCGCCAATCTTTCGCAAGGCGATTTGCTAAAGGAATTATTGGTAAAAATTTTTAATTGAAATTACTGCTAACTGCAACTGCGACTGAAAACTCATTTTTTATCAACTGAATATTTCCCCGCACCCAACAATGCAATTGCAATAAAACCGATTAAAAAAAGAATTGCTTTTTCTTTGGTTCCTAGTGGATCAGCGGCGTGAACAATAAACGCTGCAATAGCCATTGTAATAATTACTGGAATTGAAGACAGTCGCGTTTTAAATCCAATAACAACTAAAATAGGGAATAGCACTTCGCTTAAAACGGCCAGGACCAATGAAGCGGGTTCGCCAATGCCAATGGGATCTCCAAAGGAAAAATCCCCCGAAAGCATCTTTAAAAGTTTGGGGATTCCGTGGGTCAGCATCATTCCGCCGAAACCCACGCGAAGCAAAAGTAATCCTAGATTGTAATTGGTAGAGTTGTTCATAATTCTCGGTTTTCATTTAAAAGAAACGAATATAGGAAAACAAACTAGATGATGCCACCTGCCAAAAAATTGTTTCCGCTCTTTTTAAAATGTATTTTTACAGCTTCAAAAAAAATTGAATGACAAAAATTAAAGCTTGGGTTGCCGCAGCGAGATTGCGAACGTTACCGCTTTCGGTTTCGGGGATTATTGTTGGAGCTTCTTTTGGAAATTTAGATTCTCTATTTGGGAAATCTTTTACGTGTTGTTTTGGGTGTCCAGCCGTTTGGCAGTCTAGTCTTTTCTGGCTCGCAATATTGGTTACGATCGGCTTTCAAGTGTTATCAAATTTCGCAAACGATTACGGCGATGGCGTTCGTGGAACCGATGCTAAAAGAGAAGGCGAAAAACGAATGGTAGCTTCTGGAATTATTTCTCCGAAGCAGATGAAAATCGGGATGATTATTACTGGAATCATTACTTTCTTTTTGGCTACAATTTTAATTTTCATGGCTTTCGGGAATGAAAACTTTATCATTTCGTTTGTCTTTTTCAACCTCACAATTGTTTCAATAATCGCAGCGGTAAAATATACAGTTGGTAAAAAGGCATACGGATATTCAGGTTTGGGAGATGTTTTTGTGTTTCTGTTCTTCGGATTGTTGAGCGTTTTGGGAAGTTATTATTTGTTCACCCATAATTTACATTGGCTTTTATTGTTACCCGCAATGGCGATTGGATGTTTTAGCACAGCAGTGCTAAACTTAAATAATATGCGCGATATTGAAAATGATGCAGCAACTGGAAAAAACACTTTGGTTGTAAAATTGGGCTCGAAAAAAGCAAAAAAATATCATGTATTTCTATTGCTTTTAGGAATGGTTTGCGCAGTGATTTATACAGTTATAAATTATCGGGAACCTTGGCAATTTGTTTACCTAATTGCTTTTGTTCCTTTCCTCTTAAATATTAAAACCGTTTTTAAAAACAAATCACCAATGCTACTTGATGGCGAATTGAAAAAGGTTGCACTGAGCACTTTTTTCTTTGCAATCTTGTTTAGTATATTTATGTGATAAAAATTGCAATATGAAAATCACTTTTTACGGACAAAATAGTCTTGGCATTGAAATAAAGGGAAAACACATTTTGGTAGATCCTTTCATTTCTGGAAATCCGCTTTCCAAAGAGAAAATTGACATAAACGATTTAAAAGCAGATTTTATCCTTTTAACCCACGCACACCAAGATCACACATTAGATGCCGCAGCTATTGCAAGAAGGACAGGAGCAATAATAGTTAGCAATTATGAAATCGCAAACCATTACGAAGCAAAAGGAATCGAGGTTCACCCAATGAACCACGGTGGAAGTTGGAAGTTCGAATTTGGCAAAGTGAAATATGTACACGCAATCCACACAAGCTCTTTTCCCGATGGCAGTTATGGCGGCCAACCCGGGGGCTTTGTAATTGAAGGCGAACACAAAAACATTTACATTGCCGGCGATACCGCATTAATGATGGATATGAAACTCATCCCCATGCATACAAAACTGGATTTGGCAATACTCCCAATAGGCGATAATTTCACAATGGGAATTGACGATGCAATAATAGCAAGTGATTTCGTGCAATGCGATAAGGTTTTGGGCGTGCATTACGATACTTTCGGTTATATTGAAATTGACCACGAAGAGGCAAAACGCAAGTTTTATGATGCCAATAAGGATTTGATGCTTCTTGAAATTGGGGAATCCATAGAACTTTAAAAATCACAAATCACAAATCACAAATTTCAAAGAGGACATTTTTTGGAATTTGGAATTTGTGATTTGGTGCTTCATTCTTAAACTAACAATATGATGATCGCCACTTTTCAAAAGAACATTCTAAACTTCAAACGTCCCAGCGGAACATCCCGTGGCGTTATGAATTCAAAAGACACCTATTTCCTTATTCTGAAAACTGAAGAAGGTTTCGGAGTGGGCGAGTGTGGCTTACTTCGCGGTTTAAGTATTGATGACCGCCCAGATTACGAAGAAGAACTTGCAGGTGTTTGTGAAAACATAGAATTGGGCGTAACTGAAGTAGATTTATACGAAGCATTACAGGAATTTCCCTCGATACAATTTGGAGTGGAAACGGCTTTTAAATCTTTGCTATCAGAAAATCCGTTCGAATTATTTCCATCGAAATTTACGCGGGGCGAAGCTGCAATCCCAATAAACGGTTTGGTTTGGATGGGCGATAAGGTTTTTATGAAAGAGCAGATTTCAGAAAAACTGAAACAAGGTTTTACATGCATCAAAATGAAAATCGGTGCTATCGATTTCAAAACCGAATTGGAACTTTTAAAATCCATCAGAAAGGAATTTTCAGATTCCGAAGTAGAATTACGCGTAGATGCTAACGGTGCATTTTCCCCAAAAGAAGCTTTGGAAAAACTAAAAGTGCTTTCAGATTTGCAATTACATTCCATTGAACAACCCATAAAACAAGGCCAATGGCAGGAAATGGCGCAGCTTTGTGAAGAAACTCCGCTGCCCATTGCTTTGGATGAAGAACTGATCGGCATTTTTTCGGAAGAAGAAAAAAGTAAATTACTCGATACCATAAAACCACAATTTATAATCCTAAAACCCTCATTGATTGGCGGTTTCCGTGGAAGTGATAGTTGGATAAACCTCGCCGATAAATACAGCGCAGGTTGGTGGATTACTTCCGCTTTGGAAAGCAATGTTGGTTTAAACGCTATTTCGCAATATACCTTCACAAAAAACAGTAAATTGCCGCAAGGTTTGGGCACGGGCAGCCTTTACACAAATAATATTGATAGTCCGCTGGAAGTTTCAAACGGCGAATTAAAATACAACCCGAATAAAGTCTGGAATTTTAATTTTAAATAATTTTCACAAACCACAAACCACAAACCACAAACCACAAACCACAAACAATCAACAAAAATGTACATAAAACAAGCTTTTAAATCCCTGCACGAATGGTGGCGCTATTTGGTTGGTTTTCTTATAATTTTTATCGCTAGTCAAATTGGTTCAATTCCTCTATTAATTGCCGTAATGTTTAAGGTAATGTCCAATGGAGGAAATATAGAATCCATTCAGGATCCAAATGTGATGATGACGGTTCTGGATTCAAACCTCACGCTGTTTTTGATGTTGCTCAGTTTTGCAATAGGTTTATTAGCAATTTATCTTGTTGTGAAATACCTTCACAGACAAACTTTTGTTCAACTTACAACTTCACGTAAAAAAACCGATTGGGGCCGTGTGTTTTTTGGTTTTGGACTTATTACAGTTACAACCTTGGTTGTTACCACATTGGACTATTACAACAATCCACAGGATTATGTGTTGCAATTTGATTTAGTTCCGTTTTTAATTCTCGCAGTGATTGCAATCATTATGATTCCGCTGCAAACCAGTTTTGAGGAATATCTTTTTCGGGGTTATTTGATGCAGGGCATTGGTGTTTTGGCAAAAAATAAATGGCTTCCGTTGATCATTACTTCGGTGGTTTTTGGAGCGCTCCATTTGGCAAATCCAGAGGTAGATAAATTCGGGAATATTATTATGGTTTATTACATCGGAACAGGTTTCTTCCTGGGAATTATGACGCTGATGGACGAAGGAATGGAACTTGCCCTTGGTTTTCACGCAGGAAATAATTTGATTACTGCATTGTTAGTAACGGCAGATTGGACTGTTTTCAAAACAAATTCGGTCTTTAAAGATATTTCAGAACCCTCCGCTGGTTTTGATGTAATTGCACCCGTTTTAATTCTTTATCCTATTTTCTTATTGATTATGGCATGGCGCTATAAATGGCGCGATTGGAGCGGAAAGCTTTTTGGAAAAGTGGAAGAACCTATTGTTTTAACTGAAGAAAAGACATCGAATCCAACTTTTATTGAATAGTGAAACCATTGTTGCATCCCAAATTCAAATTAAACGGCGAAGCATTTCCTTCTGCGGAAAATTTAAAAATTCACGCAAAACATTTAATTGAAAAAGGAAAGGATAATGAAGTTGCCATTGGAAAATTTATTTTGGAATGGTTGGACGAAAATGATTTTATCACGGTAAAAACCTCAGGTTCCACTGGAACTCCCAAAGAAATTAAACTTCAAAAAAAGCATGTTTTCAACAGTGCAAATGCTACGGTTACTTATTTCGATTTAAGGGAAAATACAAAAGCATTGCTGTGTCTTTCTTCGGAATATATAGCCGGAAAAATGATGCTCGTTAGGGGAATGATTGTAGGATGGGATTTGCATACAACCTCCCCCGAAAAAAATCCGCTTGAAAATAGAGACGAAAATTTCAACTTTACGGCGATGGTCCCTTATCAGGTTTTTCATTCTTTGAGAGATTTGCACAAAGTGAAAAAGCTAATCGTTGGAGGCGGAGCTGTTCCTTCGGAATTGGAACAACAACTACAAAAAGTAAATACCCAAGTTTTCGCAACTTACGGAATGACGGAAACTATTAGCCATATTGCGGTTCGTCCTTTAAACGGTAGCGAGAAATCTGCAGTATTTTCTGCGCTTCCGAAGATAAATTTTTCCCAAACTGAAAATGGTTGCCTGCAAATTCATGTTCCAGAAATTTCTGAAGAAACCGTTGCGACAAATGATGTTGTTGAACTGCTTTCACCCACTTCCTTCAAATTTTTGGGAAGAATAGATAACGTAATAAACACCGGTGGCGTAAAAGTGCATCCCGAAGTTATTGAAGAAAAAATTTCCCTTCATTTAAAACAGCCATTCTTTATTGCTTCAGAAAAAGATAATGCTTTGGGCGAACGTGTCATTTTGATAATTGAGAGTGAAAAGCAGTTGCAATTGGAAGATTATTCCGAAGTTTTTGAAATGCTCTCAGCTTATGAAAGGCCTAAAAAGATCTACTCAATTCCGCAATTTTTTTACACGGAAACTAGAAAAATAAAACGGGCTGAGGTCTTGAAAAAGATATTTTGAAATTTGGGAATAAATCATTCCACAAATTCCAAAATATCCCCCGGCTGGCATTCCAAAACCTTGCAAATTGCTTCCAAAGTACTGAACCGTATGGCTTTTGCTTTTCCCGTTTTCAATATGGAAAGGTTGGACAGCGTTAATTCCACTTTTTCGGAAAGTTCATTTAATGACATTTTCCGCTTGGCCATCATTACGTCTAAATTTACAACTATCGGCATGGCTTATATGGTTAGTTCATTATCGTTCTGCATTTCAATTCCACGCTTGAAAATTTGGGAAATCACCAATAAGATTACGCCCATAAAAAACCAAACATCTGGTCCGCCCAATCTCAGATATTCCAGGTCTGGCATTGTTACGCCTTTGGTTGAAAGCCAAGCGGAATATTGCATTCCCATTTTGGAAAAGAGGCCAATCCCAAGCGCTATATAAGCTACCAAAGAAATAAAATTTCTGAATTCTATAGTAAACGGATGGGATAAATCCAGTTTTTTGCCGTGTAAAAGCCTTATGAATAAATAGAATATCAATGCTCTCAAAACCGCAACAATTATCATATAAAATGTGATAACAAGGAAGTAACCCTGGTCAAAATTGTAAAGACTGGAAAGGTCGAGACCGTTCCAATAATTTTCAGCCCCCATGGGATTTAGTACCATTGCATAAAATGTGTTGAAGATAAAACCGCCAGCTTCAATACAAACGCCGATAAAAATTATCCATGAAAGGATATACAAAAATTTTAAAATCTGTTTGGTTCCAATTTTAATTTCCATAATTGATTAAGTTTAAATTCATTTGGCAAATATCAATAATATTTTATTGATAAACAATAAATATTTTATTTTTTTTGATAAATTTATTTTTAAAGGAAAAATCTCTGATAGAAAGCTATTCAACTTTCCCTCACCCAAAAGCTCCGTTCCCTCAATCGTTGTTTTTCAGCCTCGATATGTGAGGTAGTTTTACTTCAAGTTTAACACTAAAACCACACATTATGAAATCACTATTCACACTTTTAGTCGTTGCATTGCTGGGTTTTCAGCTTCATGCACAAACAGTTACTATTTCTGGAAAAGTAACAGATGAAACAAGTCTTCCGTTACCTGGTGCAAATATTATTATAAAAGGAACAGCAACGGGAACCCAAACTGATTTTGATGGAAATTACAGCATCAATGCACAAATCGGACAAACATTGACTTATTCTTATGTTGGCTTTAAAACGAAAGAAGTAAAGATTAAAAATGCTGGCGAAATAATTGTAAGTTTAAAACCTAGTGCCTCTTTAGATGAAGTTGTGGTTACAGGCTATTCCGAAAATAATGACGTCATTCGAAAAGCAATGGGATATGGAATTAGCAGAAATAATAATTACTCTTCTTCAAAAAAAGAAAGAAAACAAAAAAATATAACCCAATCCTACACTCCTGCGCCTATTGTTGGAAATCGTGTTTCCGAAAACGAATCCTACGGCAGAATAAATGAAAATATATTTAAAAGCGTAAGCACAGCGCCACTTTCCACGTTCTCAATTGATGTTGACAAAGCGGGTTACAGCAATCTTCGTCGTATGCTGAACAATGGACAGGAAGTGCCGGAAGATGCCGTAAAAATTGAAGAAATGGTGAATTATTTTACCTACAATTATCCACAGCCAACGGGCAAAGATCCATTTTCAATTACTGCTGACGTTGTAAATTCACCTTGGAACCAAGACGCAAAATTGGTCAGAATTGGATTAAAAGGAAAAGATATTTCTTTGGAAAATGTGCCGCCATCAAACCTTGTTTTCTTGCTTGACGTTTCCGGTTCAATGGAAGATCCCAACAAACTGCCTTTACTAAAAGCAGCGTTGAATGTTTTAGTTGATAGATTGAGGGAAAAGGATAAAGTTTCAATTGTAGTGTATGCGGGCGCGGCTGGCTTGGTTTTGCCCCCAACTTCTGGTGCAGAAAAGCAGAAAATTCGCGATGCAATTGACAATCTTAGCGCAGGCGGTTCAACTGCGGGCGGCGCAGGAATTGAACTGGCTTATAAAATTGCAGCCGAAAATTTCAGTAAAGGTGGAAACAACCGTGTGATTCTAGCTACCGATGGCGATTTCAACGTAGGTTCTTCAAGTGATCGTTCTATGGAAAGTTTGATTGAAGAAAAGCGCAAAACCGGAGTATTTCTAACTTGTCTTGGCTTCGGAATGGGAAATTACAAAGACAGCAAATTGGAAACTCTCGCAGACAAAGGCAATGGAAATCACGCTTATATCGATACAATGCAGGAAGCACAAAAAGTATTGGGTACAGAATTTTTCGGAACGCTTTATACAATCGCAAAAGATGTGAAAATTCAAGTGGAATTCAATCCTGCAAAAGTTCAAGCTTACAGATTGATTGGTTATGAAAATCGTTTGTTGAACGACGAGGATTTTAAAGACGACACCAAAGACGCAGGCGAATTGGGCAGTGGCCACACAGTTACCGCTTTATATGAAATAATTCCTGTGGGCGTAAAAAGCAAATATTTAAAGGATATTGACAATCTTAAATACACAAAACAAACCAATCAAAATTTTACGGATGAAATGCTAACGGTAAAATTCCGCTACAAAGAACCGGATGGCGATGTGAGTAAACTGATTGTAAAAACTGTGAAAGATGAAAATAAATCGATTGAAAATGCAAATGACGATCTAAAGTTTTCAGCAGCGGTGGCTCTTTTCGGAATGCAACTTCGCGATTCTGAATTTATAAATACCAAAAAGAAAGAAGATGTAATTGCGCTCGCCGAAGCAGGAAAAGGGAGCGACAAAGACGGTTACCGCGCTGAGTTTATCAGACTGGTGAAAAGCAGCAAATAAATTTTCAAACTATGTTTTTTGAGGTGGTTTGGTTTTTTTGAGAAGAAGGGCACGAGAGTGCCCTTTTTTATTTTACTATCAACTATCAACTATCAACTATCAACTATCAACAAATTAAACCTGAATAACCCCAAGATTAAAAGGCTTTTCAATAGGAGCGTGGTTTGCAGCTTCAATACCCATTGAAATCCATTTTCGTGTATCCAAAGGATCTATTACTGCGTCTGTCCAAATTCTTGACGCTGCGTAATAGGGAGAAATTTGTCTATCGTATCGGGCTTTTATTTTATTATAAAGTTCGGTTTCTTCCTCTTCGGATATTTCTTTTCCTTGTTTTTTAAGCGAAGCAGTTTCAATTTGAAGCAAAACCTTTGCAGCGCTGTTTCCACTCATAACAGCAAGTTCAGCACTTGGCCACGCAACAATCAATCTTGGATCATACGCTTTTCCGCACATTGCATAATTTCCGGCACCGTAACTGTTGCCAATCACAATCGTGAATTTTGGAACAACACTGTTGCTAACCGCATTCACCATTTTTGCGCCATCCTTTATAATCCCGCCGTGCTCGCTTTTGCTGCCAACCATAAAACCGGTAACATCCTGTAAAAATACCAACGGAATTTTCTTTTGGTTGCAATTTGCAATAAATCGAGTTGCTTTATCAGCGCTATCGCTATAAATCACGCCGCCAAATTGCATTTCGCTAGGCTTTGTTTTTGATTTTGTGGTTTTTACCAAAGTGCGTTGATTGGCAACAATTCCCACGGCCCAACCTTCAATTCTGGCATAACCCGTTAAAATTGTTTGTCCGTAGCCTTCTTTGTATTCTTCAAAATCGCTGTCGTCCACGAGGCGTTTTATAATTTCGCGCATATCGTATTGTTCAGCTCTTGATTTTGGAAGAATTCCGTAGATATCTTCTTGTTTTTCCTTTGGCTTCAATGACTTTTCTCTGTTGAAACCAGCTTTGTCAAAATCGCCAATTTTTGAAATAATGTTCTTTATTTTGTCGAGGGCATCCTTGTCGTCTTTCGCTTTGTAATCGGTAACGCCGCTAACTTCACAATGTGTTGTCGCACCGCCTAATTCCTCGTTATCAATACTTTCGCCAATTGCAGCTTTTACCAAATAACTTCCCGCGAGAAAAATACTTCCAGTTTTGTCAACAATCAAAGCTTCGTCACTCATAATTGGAAGATACGCGCCGCCAGCAACGCAACTGCCCATCACCGCTGCAATCTGGGTGATGCCCATACTGCTCATTACGGCGTTATTCCTAAAAATCCTTCCGAAGTGTTCCTTATCGGGAAAAATTTCATCCTGCATTGGCAAATAAACGCCAGCGCTATCTACCAAATAAATTATAGGCAAACGGTTTTCAATGGAAATTTCCTGTGCGCGAAGATTCTTTTTTGCAGTAATAGGAAACCAAGCGCCCGCTTTCACGGTAGCGTCATTCGCCACAACTATGCACTGTTTTCCTTTCACAAAACCAATTTTTACAACCACACCACCACTGGGGGCACCGCCTTGTTCCTCATACATGTCATCGCCCGCAAAGGCGCCGATTTCAATACTTGGTTTTTTTTCATCCAATAAATAAGCTATGCGCTCTCGGGCGGTAAGTTTGCCTTGGCTATGTTGTTTGTCAATACGTTTTTGCCCGCCGCCTAGTTTTATTTTTGCCAGTCTATTTCTTAAATCTGAAACCAGCAGTTTATTGTGATCTTCGTTTTTGTTGAAGTTTAAATCCATCTAAAAAGTATATTTGCGCTAAAATACAAAATGCTTCAAAGTTTTGGGTTGAAAGTTCAAAGTTTAAAGTTGAAAGCTGATATATTAAAATTATTTGCAATTTCCTTTTCGCTAACTCCTTTAAAAACTATGACATTTTGTTAACGAAAATCTATTTTATAATACCGATATTTGTTTTTGCTCGTAAATTTGCGACTTGAAAAAAATCAACAAAACAAAAATAAATTATGGGAATGAATAAAAACACTGTACTTGCCTGGGCCACATTTATAATGATTGTTGTCGGGGTGGTACTCATTGGGATGGGAGCTTTCCGCTATGACGATGTTGCTGGATGGGGCTTTGCTGCCGTAGGCATTGGTTTCTTTGCCATTGCGTGGGTTTTTAATGCGCTAAAAGGGAGAGTCTAGCTCTTAAACTCCAAAGGTGGAATTCCACATTTATTAAATAACTCAATAACAATTAACTCTTTTTTTAAAAATGTCCGACGATAAAAAAGTAATTTTCTCTATGTCTGGGTTGACCAAAACCTATCAAAGCGCCCAGACTCCTGTACTTAAAAATATATATTTAAGCTTCTTTTACGGTGCCAAAATTGGAATTCTTGGTCTCAATGGAAGTGGTAAATCTACTTTGCTTCGCATAATTGCAGGCGAAGAAAAAAACTATCAAGGCGATGTAGTTTTCGCGCCAGGCTATACAGTTGGCTATCTTGAACAAGAACCAAAATTGGACGAAACCAAAACAGTTTTGGAAGTAGTAAAGGAAGGCGTGCAGGAAGTAGTTGATATTCTTGATGAATACAACAAAATAAACGATATGTTCGGCTTGCCAGAGGTTTATGAAAACCCTGCAAAAATGGACGAATTGATGGAAAAGCAAGCCAAGCTCCAAGATAAAATAGACGCTACAAACGCTTGGGAACTTGATACCAAACTTGAAATTGCAATGGATGCACTTCGAACTCCAGAACCCGACAAATTGATTGGCGTTCTTTCCGGAGGTGAAAAAAGAAGGGTTGCGCTTTGCAGATTACTTCTTAAAGAACCAGATGTATTGTTGCTCGATGAACCAACAAACCACTTGGATGCCGAAAGTGTTCATTGGCTGGAACATCACCTTTCAGAATATAAAGGAACGGTGATTGCCGTAACCCACGATAGATATTTCTTGGACAACGTTGCGGGTTGGATTTTGGAATTGGACAGGGGAGAAGGTATTCCGTGGAAAGGGAATTACTCGTCTTGGTTGGATCAAAAATCGAAGCGATTGGCACAGGAACAAAAAACAGCTGGAAAACGTCAAAAAACTTTGGAGCGAGAGCTTGAGTGGGTTCGTCAAGGAGCAAAAGGAAGACAGACAAAACAGAAAGCGCGTCTTCAGAATTACGATAAACTTTTAAGTCAAGATCAAAAACAACTCGACGAAAAGCTTGAAATATATATCCCGAACGGGCCACGTTTGGGGACAAATGTTATTGAAGCGAAAGGCGTTTCAAAAGCTTTTGGCGATAAATTACTTTATGAAGATTTAAACTTTAAACTTCCGCAAGCGGGAATTGTTGGAATTATTGGGCCGAACGGTGCCGGTAAAACCACTATTTTCAAAATGATTATGGGCGAGGAAACGCCTGATAAAGGTACTTTTGAAGTGGGCGAGACTGCGAAAATTGCTTATGTTGACCAAGCGCATTCAAATATAAATCCCGACAAAACCATTTGGGAAAACTTTAGCGATAGTCAGGAATTGATTATGATGGGCGGTAGGCAAGTGAATTCCCGTGCATATTTGAGCCGATTCAACTTTAGCGGAAGCGAGCAAAATAAAAAAGTTTCGATGCTTTCCGGTGGGGAACGAAACCGTTTGCATTTGGCGATGACTTTAAAGGAAGAAGGAAACGTGCTTTTGCTGGATGAGCCAACGAACGATTTGGACGTAAACACACTTCGTGCTTTGGAAGAAGGTCTTGAAAATTTCGCAGGTTGTGCCGTGGTTATTAGTCACGACCGTTGGTTTTTAGATAGAATCTGTACGCATATTCTTTCTTTCGAAGGAAATAGTGAAGTCTATTATTTTGAAGGTGGTTTCAGTGATTATGAAGAAAATAAAAAGAAACGTTTGGGCGGCGATTTAATGCCAAAACGAATCAAATACAAAAAATTGATACGATAATTTATGTGGAAAAATATATTGATACTTTTATTGGTAATAACCATTTCTTCCTGCGGAAGTAAGAAAAATGTGATTGATGCTTCAAAGGATTCAAAAGAAGTTGTAAATGAAAAGGATGCAAATGTCGCTTATGAAAGCTTGGGAAATGATGTTGCAGAGGTAAAGCTTTATTTAAAAAAGAATGGATCCTTTCAGTTAAACTTCAAAACCCTAGAAGCGCCGGTAGGGCAGGATGATCCAGTAAAATTGGTTTATAAAGGAAACTATACTTCTACTGAAACTGACGGTTGGAAAACATTAACTTTTACCCATCCGGATTTTGTAGCAAATGGAGTTTTTGATTCAAGAAAGGACCAGGGTATTCAAATTATTAGTGATAAAATTGTTAAAATAAATACTGACAAAAACACCCTTTCAATGTGGGGTTTGGTTTGTGAAAAGCAATAAAAATTAAGTTTTAAACTAAAAACCCGATTCAGTTCTTGAATCGGGTTTTTTTATTTCTAAATCATTTTATTTCTAAATCATTTTATTTATTGATTACCAATTTCTTCGTAACAGATTGTTTTCCACTATTCACTTTTACTAAATAAATTCCCGCCGCAATTCCATTTGTTTTTACTGTGATATTTTTATTTGTTCCAAAATTACCGCTAAATAAATTCTTTATTTTTTTCCCCGAAATATCATAAAGTTGAACCGTTCCTTCCGCAGAAAGATTTTGCGAAATAGTAAATTCTGAAGTCGCAGGATTTGGATAAATTTTGATGGAATCTGAAGCCAATTCATTTTCACCCACATTTAAAATATCACTCACGTCATAACTGTGCATTCCTCTTCCAAAAGTTCCCGCATAAAGTGTTTTAGTGGGTTCGTGGAATTTTAAGTCCATAATTACAGTAAACGGAAGATTATTTCCTAAAATAGTCCAATTGGCACCATCGTCTTTGGAATACCAAACGTTTAAATCTGTTGCAACGAATAGTATATTTTCGGCTGGATACGTAATAATATCGTTTACAGGAATGTTGGGAAGATTGGATGAAATATCTGTCCAATTTTGTCCCCCGTCAGTGGTTTTGAATACACGCGGAGTGTAATCTAAATATTTAAACCCGGAAACGGTAACATAAGCAATCATATCATCACTCGGAACCATCGCGATGGAAGTGATATATTGATCTGGCAAGCCAGCGCTAACGTCTGTCCACGTTGTACCGCCGTCAAAAGTTACATTTACGTTTCCGTCGTCGCTTCCTGTGTAAATTACATCAAGATTATTATAGGATGCAGCGATTGCAGTAAGTGTTCCGAAAGCCAAAGAACCGCTAGGGTGAAGGCCGTCTGTTAAATCTGGGCTAATTGCGGTCCAAGAAACCGCTCTACTAGAGGTGTATAATTTGTTACTTCCGTAAAACATCATTTCTGGATTGAAAGGCGAAAGAATAACAGGAGTATTCCAATTTACACGATCGCTTCCACTTATACCGTTAGTTCCATTTTGAAAAGAGCTTCCGCCATTTGTTGAGCGACGAAGGTTACCGTATTGCGATTCTGCGTAAACAAAACTATTATCAATTGGATCTACATTCACGTGAAAACCATCACCCCCAATAATTGAATTCCAATCATTTGCGCTACCTGTAAGTGTGCGTATTGTATTGTTATCTTGAGTTCCACCATAAAGTCTTTCAGGGTGCTGATAATCAACTTCTATATTATAAAATTGGGTAATGGGAAGATTTTCAAAATGCGTCCAACTGTTTCCGCCGTTATTTGAAATATAAGCCCCGCCATCATTTCCGGCGAGCATAAAACTGCTGTTCGTTCGTGAAAAATCTAACGCGTGGTGATCAACGTGCATTCCGTTCAGCGTATTCCAAGATGAGCCGCTATTGGTAGATTTCGCAATGTCAAAACCTACAATATAAACTTCCGAGGAATTTGTTGGGTTTACGCGAACATTTCCAAAATACCAGCCAAAGTTGGCGTCTATTCCGCTCAATGCTCCCGCTGAGGTTACTAAAGTCCAATTATCTCCATTGTCTGTAGATTTATAAAGACCATTGAATTCATTGGTAATTTCATTTGTTGTGAAACGTGCATAAACTGTTGATGGGTCAGATTCTGAGACCGCAATTCCAATACGTCCGGTTTGCGCATTTGGAGCGGGAAGACCGTTGGAAACACCAAGTTCAGTCCAAGTTGTTCCCCCATCCATAGAACGGTGAATTGTGGAAGTTACTCCGCCATAATCACGTTGCCAAGGTTTGCGGGTGCGTTCCCACATTGCTGCGTAAATAATATTTGTATTTGCAACATTCATTGCAACATCAATTGCTGCGGTTGAATCAGTTACAAACAACACCTTTTCCCAATTTGTTCCGCCATTTGTAGTTCTATAAATTCCTCTTTCCACATTTTTACCATACAATTCCCCAGTAGCGGCAGCAAAAACACGATCAGGATTTGTGGGGTCAACTACAATTCGGCCGATGTGGTTGCTTTCGGGCAGACCAACGTTTGTCCAAGTATCACCAGCATCATCACTTCGGTAGATTCCATCGCCAAAATAGGCACCGTCTGTTGCGCTTCCGTTTGCTTCCCCGGTTCCTGCATAAATACGTTGTGCATTTGAAGGGGCAATCGCGATATCTCCAATGGATGGTTTTGTTACTTCATCAAATATAGAAGTCCAGTTTGTACCGCCATCGTAGCTTCTGAAAATCCCACCAGTTGCCGTAGCCACATAAAGATGGTCGTCGTTATCTGGTGCAATCGCAACATCTGTAACGCGTCCACCAGTGTTCAATGGTCCAATAAAAGTCCATTCTCCAGCTGCTTCCGGAGCTCTGTTGGCAAGAATTTGTTTCGATTGGGCAATAGCTTCTTTATAAGCTTCTTTGTTGATGTAGTTATTTGGATAGGCTCGCTGGTTGTACATCCATTCTGCTGGATATTCCATCTTTCCAGTTTCTTTTTCTTCGGAATTTTCTTCCGAACTGTTTTTACAACTTGAAACAAAAAATGCAGAAAAAAGTAAAAGAGCAAGTGTAGATTTAAAGTTGGGCGTGTAGTTTTTCATCATATATATTTAAAAATTTGAGAAATTATTTTTTCGGATACCAATCCAATTGAGTAACCTTAATATCTTGGTTTCCAGTTTCAACCAATGATTTGAATTTGGCAACATCGCTCAGACCTTCCGTACCTCTATAATGATAGGGATAAACGGTTTTTGGTTTGAATGCCAGCACGGCTTCGGCTGCTTTTTCAACGGTCATTGTATAGGGAATATTCATGCAAACAAAGGCTATGTCAATATTTTTAAGATTACGCATTTCGGGAATATCTTCGGTGTCGCCGGAAATGTAAATACGCTTTCCATTTCTTTCAAGCAAATACCCATTTCCTCTTCCTTTTTCGTGAAATTTTAGAGCTTCGGGACGAAGATTGTACATGGGTATTGCCTCAATTGTCATTTCAAAATCGTTGGTAATTTCGCCATTATTAATGACTTGTGTTTTGTTTTGCAGACTTTCAGGCATTTTTTCAAAAACTGCTTTTGGGGCATATATTACGGTGCCATCATTAACAATTGATTCAAGAGTAGGAATATCCATATGGTCACCGTGGATGTCTGTAACCAAAACCATATCTGGCTCTGTATAATCGGAAAATGCTTCTTTTCCGCCCACAGGATCTACATAAATTATGGTTCCATCCCAATTGAGGACCATGCTGGCGTGTTCTATAGGATTAATAATAAAACCTTTTTCAGTTACCGCTGGTCCACGATTTATAACTTGTATTGGCGGATCAGTCGTTGCTTCGAGCTCCGTTTTTTCTGAAGTGTTTTTGCAAGCTGTAAATACGATTGCCAGAAATAAAATGTGTGCTAGATTCTTCATAAAAAAAATTTTAATGAAGATACTAAGAATGCTTTTGTTTTTTAGCCTTTTAAAAGCTTTTTAACTGTTTTTAAAAGTTTTAAGAAAATCTGCTCTTCTATTTCGGGAAACAGGTACTTTATGGTTATTGCTCAAAATTAAAGTTCCTTCGTTGAGGTATTTTTGAATATGGTCTAGGTTTATGAGATGTGATTTGTGAACCAAAAAAAAGTCACTGTTTTTTAAAAGTTTATTGAAATGGCCAATACTGTTTGAACTTAAAATAGATTTTCTGTCATCAAAATGTATTTTGGTATAACCATCAGTACCTTCGCAATGGATTATGGAATCTATTTTTACAAATTCCAGACCCTCTTGGCTGGGAATGACCATTTTTCGATCTTGAAAAGATTGGACGCCCAAGTTTTCGATAAGCAGTTTGTTTTTCTCCAAGGCAGTCTTCGCTTCAATGTTTTTTATAGCCTTTAGCACTGTAGCAATGAGTGATTGGTTATCTACAGGCTTCACCAAATACCCAATAGCGCAATGGTTTAGTGCATCTACAGCATAACTGTCAAAAGCAGTTACGAATATAATTTCAAATGTGGGGTTTGGGATTTTGGCAAGTAGATCAAACCCGCTCATTTCTGGCATCGCTACATCTAAAAATACCAATTGAGGGTTCAATTTCTCAATTAAAGCTAAGCCTTCCACCGGACTTTGGGTTTCGCCAATTACCACAATATTGGTGCAAAAGCGCTCCAGTTTGTTTTTTAGAATAGCTAATGCTTTTCGCTCATCATCTATTAATAAGGCGGTAAAACTCATAATTATAGGGATTGGTTAAAGGTTAGGGTAACACAGGTTCCGGTTTTTTCTATATCTATTTCTGAGCAGTCCTTAATAGAATATTCAATATTCCAATTTGTACTTTGGTTAAGCAACTCAATTCTTTCTTGTAAAACTAAGGAAGAATTTGATCGATAATTTTTTGATGATGTATTGAAAAGTTTTTTCGCTTTAATTACTCCAATTCCGTCATCTTCTACAAGTACTTCATAGGAAGAGTCATTAATAAATATGAACTTAATTGTAACAATTCCACTTTCCTTTTTATGGAATAATCCGTGATTTACGGCATTTTCGACAATGGGCTGCAACAGCATAGAGGGAATGGTTTGTTCTTCAACATCAATTTTTTCCGAAACGACAATATTAAAATTCAATTTTTCTTCAAAGCGTAACTTTTCAATTTCAAGATAATTTTTGAGCAAGCTTAGTTCTTCTTTGATTGTAACAGTTTGTAAACGAGAGTATTCAAAAAACAACCGAATGAGCTGTGAGAATTTTGACAAATAATTTTCGGAAAGTTCCACTTCGTTTCGTTGAATGAAATACTGAATTGCATTTAGTGAGTTGTGAACAAAATGTGGATTCATTTGGCTTCGTAAAGCTTGCAGTTCCAAACCGGCCAATTTTTTTTCGTGCTGTGCTTTTGTTTCTTCTTTTTTTCTGATTCTTGTTTTTAAAATTTTGAAAAATAACCAAAGACAAAAAAGCGCCAATAGTCCAAAGCCAATTTTAGCAATTAAGGTTTGGTACCAAGCAGGAATTACGTGTAAATATTGTTTGGAAATAGTTTCGTTAAAATGCTGATCGGTAGCTTTTACTTCCAGTGTATAGAGTTTTGGTGAAAGATTTGAAAAATTAAGAGTTTTTGTAGTTGTAGAAACCCATTCTTTTTGAATAGGCAATAATCTATATTGATAGGTAATTTGCTTTTGATTTACATAATCAAGCGTTGAAAACGAAATAGTAATTTGATCGCGCTCCCCATTTTTAAAGAATAAAGTGTCGTTTTGTGAATTGAAATATAATTTTGGTTTTTTCTTATAGCTTTTACTATTAATATTTAAAACTGCTAAGCCGTCATCGCTGGCAGTATATAACAAACTATCCTTTATAAAAATATCGTTGGTGTTGTCTTGCCAAAGCCCGTCTGCTGTATAAAAGGCGTCTATAATTTTGGAATCTTCTATATTTTTTTGGTCCAACGCTATTTTTTTCACCCCCTTTTGGGTCGCCAGCCAAAGTACTTTTTCTTTTTTTATAATCCGCTGAATGCTTAAACCATCTGTTTCTTTTAAATGGAAA
Organism: Aequorivita soesokkakensis; assembly: GCF_001641085.1. Taxonomy (GTDB): domain Bacteria; phylum Bacteroidota; class Bacteroidia; order Flavobacteriales; family Flavobacteriaceae; genus Aequorivita; species Aequorivita soesokkakensis. The sequence continues at coordinate 80,472 of NZ_LXIE01000008.1, forward strand.
ATTTTTTCAGAATCATTATAAAGATAAACTCCGCGGCCATCTGTGCCCACAAATAAGTAATCATTATCTGGCATTAGCGTTGAAACTGAAACGCTCAACAAGGGATCTTGACTCTTAAACGTTACTATTTTATCACCCACAATTTTGTGCAATCCATCGCTTCCGGCTGTATATAATTGGTTTTTGAAAATCTCGGCAAGTAAAAGCCCATTTTTAAAGACCATAAATTCTGATGGTTCACCCTTGTTTTTATTTAGGATTATAGCGCTATTGGTAACTATGTAATCAAAACCGTTTAGTGTAGCAATATCCTTAATTCCCGCAACTTTATCTCCCGTGCTTTTCAATTTTTCATAGTGTAATGGCTTCAAAAGAGATTGTTCTATTATAAAGGAGTTTCCTGCTGAAATGAAGTATTTAATGTGATTGGCCCTGTTTTTTTTAATTTGATATATCTCTGCATTCTGTTTGGTAAAATGATTTATTTTTTTGAAGTTATCCTCGGAAACCACATATTGGAAAAAGCCGTCATCATTTACGCCCGCATATAGAATACTGTCCATTATATTGATTTTTTGGATCTTTTTATTCTTTAAATAATACTTCGTTTGCTGAATGTTTTTCGGAATCATTGATAGACCATTTGAAAGGTCTGCAATCCAAAGATTTCCATTATTGTCCTTAAAACTCAGCTTGCTCATATCCATCGGGAAGGAATGAGTTTCCTTTAAATTTAATTCATTGTCAAAAATTATAAGATTGCCGGGAATACTTACTTGAATTTTATCTTTTTGGCTCGTACATCTAAAATATTTAACTTCCTCAACGTTCACCAATTCATTAAAAGATTTATAAATAGTGTGATAGGTTTTGAAGTCAATGAACAAAACTCCTTTTCCCATGGCGAAATACCCTATTTGATTGTACAATAGTCCTTGGTTTTCTATCATTTTATTTTCAAATTCCAAGGGAATATTTACCGTTATTTCTTTTTTAAAACTTAAATTCCAATCATAAACCAATAATTTATCCTTTTGAAAAAATAAAATATCATTGGTTTCGGGATTAACAAAAATAGGCATGGATAATTTACTATTATAACCATACTTTTTTTGAATTTCCAATAAATTCATATTAATTGAATCGAGGTTTGAATGATTGAAAAACCCAGCATCAACTATATTGTCCTTATTAAAAGTTTGCACTCCAGATGTTCCATTGAACCACAAACTATCTTTCGATTTATAGATAAATCTAGGCGATATAACTTCATTTTGCTTGGTTGCAAACGTATGTATACTATCATTTTTAATATAACCTTGTCGCTGGCTTTTTGAAAAAAACCAAAGCCTTCCCTTTAAATCAGGCTCCAAAAGCCAAGTGTCGTTGTTGGGCAGGCCGTCTTTTATGGTAAAAACCTTAAATGATTCCCCATCATATTTTACCAAGCCTTGTTTTGTGGCAAACCACATAAAGCCGTCAACGTCTTCTGCTATGTCATAAATATGATTGGTGGGCAGTCCTTGTTTTGTGGTAAAACGTAAAGGTTCCTGGGCAAAGGTAATTGCCCAGGAACTCAAAAAAATAATTATGGTTAGTTTGGCTAGCACATTTAAAGATAGGTTTTCTAATTGTTTTTGGTTGAAATACCCATTAAATAGAAGTTGAAACTTTCAGTCTTAAAGTGGGTATATTTATTTTAATCCAACAATTATAAAAAGGAAGAAACCTCTTTAAGTATTTCTATTGCTGAATCAACCCAACAACCGGCTCTACATGCTCCTCTTCCTCGTATTTTATTACCTTTATCATCTGTATATCTATCAAAACAATTATTGACACAATCAGCGTGTCCTCCATCTCTAGCGAAGATATTATAATCATCGCCCATAGATTTTCGTAAATATGAATCAACTTTTTGAAAATTAGTTTTAAAATCCTTGTAAAATTGAGGATCGATTTTATAATTAAAATTGCTTTCGTCTTTATCATTAAAAGTAACACTTATACTATATGTTTTTCTCGTTTTTTTATTCGTAAATGTTTCCGCAATTATATTTTCACAACCTTGTTCAGAAGAATCATTTTTAAGTGACTCTTTTTTTACCACGCTGTTCTGGTTTAAAGCTTGTCGTGATTTTTTAATTTGGGCATTACAATTTGCAGATAAAACGATTAACATAATTAGAATTAAATTTTTCATATTAATTGAATTTTAAATATTTGCCTACTCTATACACTTTTCGGCTACCGTGTTTGTTAACACAAATATTTAGAATACACTCGATTAATAATATAGCAGATTCACTAACCGCTGATTTCGGTCCACAAACGGTTTGTTTTAATGTATGAAATAAAAAACAGCACGATTTTAAGGCTGTTTTAATTTTTACAATGAAGATTTATATCTATTTGGTAAGGGAATCACTAACCAAATAAGCAATTACTTTACCCACTTGATTCGGAAAAATCCCCGCAGATGGCGATCCTTCACAAATATGAAGATATTTAGCATTCTCAATTTTTGAAAAATAGGAAACAAATTGTCGGGCTTCGGTCAAAGTAAATCCGCTGGGTGAAATGGCGCTGCTTCCCATAAATTCTATAGCGTCCATATCCAGCTCAATTCCAAAGTTATTTTTGCAGCAGAAATTTTCAGAATCTTTCATTGCTTCGGAAAAAGACAGTTTTTGTTTCACCAAAATATCCTCAAAAAGATTGAATTTTACCCTTTCTGAATTTTTTTTAATTGAATTGAAAACCGCTTCCGAAGTATAATTTCTATGGAGTCCGAAGATGAAGTATTTATCCAAAAAACCTTCCTCAAAAGCATACGAAAATCCGTTACCGCTATGACGATGCTCCAAAGCTCGAAAATCTGTATGCGCATCAAAATTGATGCAATTAATACGCTTTTTCAACGCTTCCGAAGTGCCTTTTAAATTCCCAAAACTGTTGTTATGTCCGCCGCCTATGATGATTGGAAACTTACCAGCTTCCACAATTTTTTTTATAACTTCGGAAACTTTGTGGTCAATTTGAGTAACAAGTTCGCCAAGCTTTTCAACTGAATGTGGTTCTTCTTTTGAAATTTCTTTAGCCTGTTTCATTTGGGTTTCGCAATCTATTTCACCCAATAGAATCACGTTTTCAGCGTTCGTTAAATGGTTATGCTGAATATTCAAAAGACTTCCCAAAGCGGCTTCCCAAGCTTTTGAAGTTCCTGCATTTCCATAATTTGCGCGAACGCCAATATCTTCGGGAATTCCTAAAAGCACATATTTTGCAGGGTGATTTTTTAAATTTTCGAGCGTTTCAACAAAGTTTACTTTTTCACCAAATTTGGATTCCCCAGCTCTCTTTTTTATAAAGGAAGCAATGTCTTTTTCTGAATATATTTTCAAAAGACTCATTTTACTTCCTTGCCATTAATGATTACTGAATCTATTAAATTACTACCAAAAGCATAGGGCAAATATCCGTAGGAAGGAATTTCTTTTGTAATGATAAGATTTGCCATTTTCCCTTTGGTAATGCTGCCGTGGGTTTTGCTCAACCCCATTGCGTATGCTCCGTTTATAGTTGCAGCATTTATTGCTTCTTCGGGCGTTAAACGCATTTTTATACAGGCTGTTGCAACCACAAAATTCATATTTCCGCTGGGCGTGGAACCTGGGTTGTAATCTGTGGCGAGCGCCAATGACAAACCTGCATCAATAATTTTTCTGCCCGGCGTGTATGGAATACTCAAGAAGTAAGAGCAGGAGGGAAGTGCCACGGGCATAGTTATACTATTTTTCAATACTTCCAAATCTTCATCGGTCAAAACTTCCAAATGGTCCACGCTTAAAGCGTTGTGTTTTACCGCAGCGGCAATTCCGCCGATACTGTTGAATTGGTTTACGTGAACTTTAGGAATGAGGTTATGTTTTTTTCCTTCGGAAAGAATTCGTTCCATATCTGCAACTGAAAAATAACCCTCTTCGCAGAAAATGTCCACGTAGTCAGCGAGCTTTTCTTCCGCAATTTTTGGAAGCATTTCGTTGCACAACAAATCCAGATAACCGTCTTTATTGCCTTTGTATTCCGTTGGAATTGCGTGCGCACCTAAAAAAGTGGTTTTGATTGTTATGGGATATTCTTCCGAAAGTTTTTTAGCAACGCGTAGCATTTTCAATTCCGCGTCAGTTGTAAGTCCGTAACCACTTTTTATTTCAATGGCACCAGTGCCGAGGCGCATCACTTCTTCCAAACGTGCCGCAGATTGATGATACAAATCTTCTTCTGAAGTTTCTTGCAATTTTTTGGCACTATTTACGATTCCGCCGCCTTTTTCAGCGATTTCTTGATAGCTTAAGCCATTAATTCTATCCACAAATTCCTGTTCCCGATTTCCTGCATAAACTATATGGCTGTGACTATCGCACCACGCTGGCAGCACCATTTTTCCGCTGCAATCCAAAGTCTTAAAACCTTGGTGTGGCCCCATTTTATCCATAGTTCCGTAATCTTCAATCACGCCATGGTTTATAAAAACCCAAGCGTTTTTTAAGGTTGGAAGCACTTTCATTTCTTCTCCGCTGAGTTTTGCGGGGCAGTTTTCACGGACTTGAAGCAATTCTTTTATGTGAGTTAACAGTAATTTCATTTTGAGAATTTAATAGCGATAATTTTTTATAAAGATAGGAAAAGTAAATCCCAATAATGAAATCCCAAATTCCAATTAAAAAGTAAATCCTAATAAATCAATATCGAAAATGTTTGCTTTAAAATTTCCAATCTGAGATTTATTTGGGATTTGGTTTTTGAAATTTGGGATTTTCTTCCCAGTTATTTATACCTTTAAGCACCTTGAAAAATTTTATTTAATGAAATCAAAAAATATAGGAATTAACACCATCTGTACACACATTGGCGAAGTAGAGGACAAGCAATTTAAAGGGGCTGTTTCGCCTTTGTATATGTCTAGTAGCTACGCTTATGAAGATGTTGATGTAAAGCGCTATCCGCGTTATTTCAATACGCCAAACCAAGAGGCGCTTTGTAAAAAAATAGCAATGCTTGAAAAAAGTGAAGCCGGACTTATCTTCGGAAGTGGAATGGCGGCCGTGAGCACCACGATGCTAGCGTTTTTGCATAAAGGTGATCACGTAGTACTTCCGCAGACTTTGTATGGTGGAACCTATAATTTCGTGGTTGAAGAGTTTCATAAATTCGGAATAGAATATTCTTTTGCCGAAGGTTTTTCTGAAGCTGATTTTTCTGAAAAAATTCAGAAGAATACCAAGGTTATCTTTGTTGAAACACCTTCAAATCCGTTGATGCGAATCACGGATTTGGAAATGATTTCGCGCATAGCAAAACAACGAGGCATTGTAACGATGATAGACAATACCTTTGCTTCCCCAGTAAATCAAACCCCGGCCGATTTCGGAATAGATATTATGATTCACAGCGCCACAAAATATATGGGTGGGCATAGTGATATTTTGGCGGGAGCGGTGGCCGCAAGTGAAGAACACATTAAAATAATCTGGAACCTTGCAAAAAACTTAGGTGGTAGCTTGAGTGATTATACAGTTTGGCTGTTGGAGCGCAGCATGAAAACAATGGTTCTTCGCGTTAAAGCCCAAAACATGAACGCCAAAAAAATGGCGAAATGGCTTGATAAACATCCGTTGGTTGAAAAAGTTTACTATCCAGGCCTAAAAAGCCATCCTGATCACGAGCTTGCAAAAAAGCAAATGAACGGTTACACAGGGATGCTTTCTTTTGAAATAAATGAATCATTAAATGTTGGAGATTTTTTAAAAGCTTTGAAAATGATAAAACCATCAATGAGTTTGGCGGGAGTGGAATCTACTATTCTTTCGCCTGCAAAAACTTCGCACGCTTTGCTTTCCGCTGAAGAAAGGAAACGCCAAAACATAAGTGATGGTTTGCTTCGTTTTTCAGTGGGAATTGAGGAAACGGAAGATATAATTGCCGATTTGGAAGAGGCTTTTCAAAAAGTTTCAAAAATGGAAAAAATTTAAAATAGATTTTATGAAGATTGACATATTAGCCATTGGCGCACACCCAGACGATGTAGAATTGGGATGTTCAGCAACACTGGCGAAGGAAATTGCAAACGGAAAAAAAGTTGGGATTTTAGACCTTACAAGAGGCGAACTCGGAACCCGAGGCACAGCTGAAATACGCGATGAAGAAGCTGCAAATGCGGCAGAAATTTTAGGCGTAAAGTTTCGGCATAATCTTGAATTCTCCGATGGTTTTTTGGTAAATAACGCTGCATCCCAATTGGAAATAATTAAAATCATTAGAAAATACCAACCAGAAATAGTGCTTTGCAACGCTATTGATGACCGCCACATTGACCACGGAAAAGCCAGCAAACTTGCCAGCGATGCTTGTTTTTTAAGTGGTTTGCAAAAAATTGAAACCATACAGGACGGCAATCATCAAAAAGCTTGGCGACCAAAACACGTTTACCATTATATTCAATGGAAAAATATTGAACCCGATTTTGTAGTTGATGTAACTGGTTTTTTGGAGAAAAAATTGGAAGTGGTATTTGCATATAAAAGCCAATTCCATCAAAAAGAAGCAGATGAACCAGAAACGCCGATTTCTTCAACCAATTTTAGGGATAGTATAACATACAGAGCACAGGATTTGGGCAGGCTTATCGGCACTGAATACGGAGAAGGTTTTACAGTGGAACGCTATGCTGCTGTGAATTCAATTTTCGATTTAATTTAATTTTCTTCAAAGTTAGTATTGCGCAACCGTTATAATTGATTTATATTTGCGTCCGCTTAGCGAAGTTGTGTTTTAAAACACAATAAATGGTGGTTGTAGCTCAGCTGGTTAGAGCGCTTGATTGTGGTTCAAGAGGTCGCCGGTTCGAAACCGGTCTTCCACCCGAAAATAAAAATCCTCCCTTTTTGGGGAGGATTTTTTCGTTTAAAACACTTCTTTGTTTTTAAATATTATAATTTATCAGCAGTAATTCTTTTATCGCGATTGGCAATTTCCCAAGCAGTGTAAAAAATTAACTGAGCTCTTTTCGCCATTAAATCATATTCAATTTTATCGGGTGTGTCCGTCATTTTATGGTAATCTTCGTGAACGCCATTGAAATAGAAAATAATTGGAACATTGTTTTTCGCGAAGTTGTAATGGTCGCTTCTATAGTAAAAACGGTTTGGGTCGTTGGGATCGTCATATTTGTAATCCAATTCCAGTTTTGTGTATTTGTTGTTCACCTCAGTAGAAACGTCCTGCAATTCTTGGCTCAGTTTGTTGCTCCCTATTAAATATATATAGTTTGGATTTTCCTTTTTGTTAGGGTCAATTCTTCCTATCATATCTATGTTAAGGTCACAAACAGTATTTTCCAATGGGAAGATTGGATTTTCTGTGTAATATCTTGAGCCATATAAGCCAATTTCCTCACCTGTAACATGTAAAAATAATATGGAGCGTTTTGGGCCATTCCCGTCTTTCACAGCTTGCTGAAATGCTTGTGCTATTTCCAAAATTGAAACCGTTCCACTACCATCGTCGTCGGCACCATTAAAAACATTTCCGTCTTTGTCTGTCCCCACATGGTCTAAATGCGCTGAAATTATTACAATCTCGTCCGGTTTTTCTGAGCCTTTAATAAAGGCCACCACATTTTCCGAGGGCTGAGGGTCTCTTCTGCCACCGAAAAAACTGGCTGGGATGTTTTGGTAATAATTATTTTTTTCTATTGGAGATTCTATACCTTCATCCATATAAAAATTACGAAGATACTCTGCAGCCAATCTTTGCCCCTTAGTGCCGGTCATCCGGCCTTCCATTTCATCGCCTGCGTAAATATAAAGATGCTTTTTAAGGTCTTGGGCTGTTATGGTATTTGCGTAATCAACATTGGTTTTTTTAATTTCTGAGGTATGTTGTGTGGAATTACACGAAAAAATAAAAGGCGAAAAAAGAAAAAAAAGTATAATTTTCATAGAAATGCTATCGTGTATTTATTCAAAAGAAATTAGTTCGTAATCCTCAGGAGCCAATCCGCCTTCACCAATTTTTTTATAATTCATGGTATGGGTTTTCACTATTTCATTTCCTTCGCTGTCCTGTGATTTTATTGTGATCTTAATTAAATAAGTAACTCCCAACGAAGCTTCTCCGGTACTGGTTTCTTTAACTTCAATATTTTCATCGCTGAATTTTGTGCCTTCCGGAAGTTGTAATTTTTCAACAAGATCTTTTTTGGCAAGTTCGCGAACTACTTCTTCCTGCTTGTTTTCTGTAGAGCAGGAAACGATAAGCAGTGTTATTAGTATGTATGCTAGTTTTTTCATAATTAGTTAATTTAAGTTACCGGGTAAAGATAAAATAAGTTAAATGTCTTAATGCAAAAGTTTTGTGAAAATAGAATTTTTGGACATTCCTTCTGAAAGTTATAGCTAATACAATTGTTATATTTGCTGAAAATAGAAAACAATGAAGGTTGAACAAATTTATACAGGCTGTTTATCACAAGGGGCATATTATATTGAAAGTAATGGCGAAGCTGCTATTATAGATCCTTTACGCGAAACGAAGCCCTATTTGGAACGTGCAAAAAATGACAATGCTACCATTAAATATATTTTTGAAACACATTTTCACGCAGATTTTGTGAGTGGGCATTTAACCCTTTCACAGCAAACGGGAGCACCTATTGTTTATGGGCCGCACGCCAATCCATCTTTTGATGCATTATTGGCAAAGGATGAAGAGGTATATAAATTGGGTGATGTTACTATTACTGCAATTCACACACCCGGTCACACCATGGAAAGCACAACATATTTGTTGAAAGATGAAAATGGGAAGGATTATGCAATTTTCAGCGGTGATACCTTGTTTTTAGGAGATGTGGGCCGTCCAGATCTTGCACAAAAGTCGAATGAAATTACACAGGAAGATCTTGCGGGAATATTGTTTGACAGCCTTCGCAACAAATTAATGCCTTTGGCGGATGATGTTATTGTTTATCCAGCCCATGGCGCCGGTTCTGCCTGCGGAAAAAACATGATGAAAGAAACCGTGGATACTTTGGGAAACCAAAAGAAAATGAATTACGCCCTACGCGCAGATATGACCCGTGATGAGTTCATTAAAGAAGTAACGGATGGTTTGGCTCCACCACCACTTTATTTCCCGATGAACGTAAAAATGAACAGAGAAGGATATACTTCTTTCGATGAAGTTATTGCCGAAGGAACAAAACCGTTGGATCCCGAAACCTTTGAACGAATTGCAAATGAAACCGATGCAATTGTACTGGACGTTCGCAATCAAATCGATTTTATTGACGGTCACATTCCACGTTCTATTTTTATTGGACTTGATGGCGGTTTCGCCCCCTGGGTAGGCGCACTGCTGGCCGATGTTGAACAAAAAATACTTTTGGTAGTTTCTCCCGGAAGGGAAGAAGAAGCGGTAACCCGTTTATCGAGAGTTGGGTTTGACAGAACTTTAGGGTATTTAAGTGGGGGAATTGAATCCTGGAAAAACGCAGGTAAGGAAATTGATACCTTAGAATCGGTTTCTGCGGAAACATTTAAGGAAGAATTGGAAAAGAGCGTTCCGGTTTTTGATGTCAGAAACGATGGAGAATACAAAGGAGCGCATATTCCAGAGGCAAAACATGCGCCTCTTGGATTTTTAAACGATTATTTAAATGATTTTCCTGCTAACGAAAAATGCTACATACATTGTGCGGGTGGTTATCGCTCGGTTATCGCTGCTTCCATTTTGAAAAGCCGAGGAATTCATAATGTTGTTGATGTTGCTGGAGGTTTTGCGGCAATTAAAACTGCAGGGATTTCTATAGAAGCATAATTTAAAATAGATATAAAATTGAAAACCCTTGGATTTAAATCCAAGG